>NZ_CP018811.1:3788923-4483385 GCF_001922345.1 Paraburkholderia sp. SOS3
CCGCCGCCCGCACCGAAGCCTGTGCTGCGCTCGCTATAAGACGACTGCGAGGTTTGAGTATCCTGCGATGTCGTGATCGTCACATTGCCTACAGCGGCAAGGTCCACATCGTTCGTGCCGACAATCGTGCTGCCCTTGACGTTGATGTCGTTGCCGCTTGCGATTGACACGGCGTTAGCCGACACGAGACTGCCTTGCGAGAGCGTAGTGGTCGTATTGCTCGAACTCGCCACTTCCTTGCCGCTTACGACGTTGCTGTGCTTGTGCTGCTCCTGCGAATTCTCGACGTTCGTTTCCGTAGCTGCGCCGATGTTCACGTTGCCCGACGCGGCGAGCGTCGCAGTACCCTTGTCGAGACTGATCGCGCTGCCCGTGACGTTGATATCCTTGCCCGATGCCACGGTCAACGAATTGCCCGCGTTGAGCGTGGTCGCCGTCAGCGTGTCGTCCGACCGGTGCAAAAACTCCGAATAGCTGCCGTGGCTGTCGCTGCCGGAACTGTTGCTATCCGTCGTTGAGGTTGCTTTCGCTGCCTGCAAGGTCACGTCGCCGTTTGCCGCAACGACGCCGCCGCCCCAAAGATTGATGTTCGCGCCGGTCGCCGTCAGGTCGCCGCCAACACCAATGATCGACACGCCGCCGATGTTTATGGAACTGCCCGTCGTCTGGTTAAAGTCGGTGTTCGACACGCCGTTAGCGCGCTCGACGATCTTGTGCTCGCCGGTTTGCGCCGCGCCGATATCGTAGTTGCCGCCCACGGCCATCCCGAGATTCCCGCCCACGTTCAGATTGGCTGCGTTCTGCTCGATGTTGCCGCCCGTCACGATGACCGCATTGCCGGCGACATTCAGGTTCGCAATAGGGCCGAGTGTGGTCGTGGTGCGTGTCGCGCCGGTCGCGCTCACCTGGTCAACGGTCTTGACCGCCGTGTTCAGCAGCAGGTCGCCGCCCGCATTGAGCGCGAGGCTGCCGGCGTTCACCGTGGCTGAAGTTAGGTCGATATTGCCCTTCGTGTTCAGCGACATCAGACCGCCGCTTTGCAGCGTGCCGAATGCGTTGTTGATCTGGTTGCCCTGGATCGACAGCGTATTGCCAGCCTGCACCGTGCCGCTATTCGTGAAGGTCTTCGCGTTCCGGATGTCGATGCCGGTTGCGGCAATCAGCGGGCCGCTCATGTTCTGCTGACTGGCCTTCGCAAGATAGACGACAGGCACGAGCACGGCCTGCCCGTCAATTACCTGGGTCTGCATGATGACGACGTTGCCCGTCAGCGCCGCCACCTGTTCCGGCGACAGGCTCATGCCGAGCGGCAGATCGAGTGACTTCGACAGCGACGCGCCCGCCTCGAGCAGCGACTCGTACATCGACTGGAGGTCGGTGTACGGGCCGGGCACCGCCTTGCCCGTGAGCGACGTCACCTGGTTGCGCACGAGCTGCTGCTCGTAGAACCCGTCGCCCAGGCGCTTCGCAGTCGTCTGCGGATCGAGGCCAAGCTGTTGCAGGTAGTAGTCGCTCGAAATGAACGTCTTCCGGTTCGTGAACGCCGGGTTCGTTTCGACGAGATACGTTGCGCCCGGCGCGGTTGCGGGACTGAAGAGGCCCCCTTGGGGTATCGACAGGTTCTGCAGCACGGTCTGCGCCGTCGCGCCGGCGATGACAGGATTGACCATGCCGCCGATATCGACGCCCGGCATCGCCTGACCCGGCGCGAGACCCGCCGGCGGAACGCCCGCATTGCCCGCCGTGTTGTCGATACGGATGCCGCTGCCCGAGAGCGTGCCGCCCGCTACGAAGCTCGACTCATACGACGGCAGCGCGTAATGGCGGACATCGGCCGGCGCGGCCTGCGCGTAACCGCCCGGCCGCGAGCCGATGAACGGCGCATCGCCGAACGGCAAGGTCCAGTCCGCAACGCTGTGGTCGTAGTTCGTGTAGTGGTAGTAGCCCGAATACGTAACCTGTACGCCCGGTGCTGTCTGAGCCTGCCAGCTGTCCTGGTCGAGCGCCATGGGCGCAGCGATGTCGCCGGCCGCCGCCACCGCGCTCCAGTGATTCCGGAACACGCCCACATTCGACGCATCGAGGTTGCCGCCCGCGATGACCTGCGCCTGCGGGCTGATGCCGGCAATCAGGTTCGCGACCGCCGCGCCCGTGTAGGTCGTGTACTGGTAGCCGCTGTTCCACTGGCCGCCGTGCGGCGGTTCGATGTATGCGCCGCCGATTGCGTTCGCGTCGCCCTGCGTGGTCCAGCCGACATACGGATGCTCCGCGGAACAGGCGTTCATGTGAATCGCCGTACAGCCCGACAGGCCGATGCCGAGCCCGGCAAGCAGGCCCGGGTCCACCGGCTGGTTCAGCCCGGTCGTCGTCATCGTCGTGCGGGTGTTCGTCACCTGACCGGCGCGCAGTTCCATATCGCCGGCCGATTCGATCAGCCCCGACTGGTTTCGGACCAGGCCCGCGTTCGTATAGTTGCCGTTCGCGTCCTTGCCGCCTGCGAGCACCACCTTGCCGGAACCGTAGATCGCCGTCGTCGCCTGGGTGTCGGTGGCCGTCGTGTCGTCGCGGTTTTCGATGTCGTTCGAGAGCAGTTCGAGCGTGCCGTCGCTGTCGGTCGCGCCGATCAGCGCGGTCGGCCCCACGTTCGACAGGCTGTGTGTCGCATTCAGCGAGACGCTGCCTCCGACCATCGCGCCTGTGTTTTCCAGCGTGTCCGAATGCGTCGCGAGTATGCCGCCCGCCATCATCGTGCCGCTGTTTCGCACGTCACCCGCGCGGATATTCAGGTTGTGCGCCGCCTCAACCAGCGCGCCATTGCTGAACGTACCCGGCAGCGTAAAGGACAGGTCATGCCCCGCGTTGAACCGGACATCGGGCGTCACCGCGAAATCGCTCTGAACGGTCACGGCAACGTCATGGGCTGCGCTATATGCGCCGCCGCCCGTGAGCGTCGCGGCATGGACGGCGAGGTCGTGCGTCGCGCCGATCCGGCCGTTCGCATTCGTGAGCGCGCCGCTTGTCGTGATTGCGACGTCGCCGTATGAGCCGGCGAGCGTGCCTATCTGACCGCCGCTGTTGTCGACGGTATCGCCGTGCGCCGTGACGCTTGCGCCGCTGATCTGGCCACCGCGTTGAGCGCTCTGCGTGTTCACGAGCGCCGACGTGTCGACGGCAACACGACCGTTGCCCGTTATCACGCCGCCGCGGTTGACGGTCTGGCTGCCGCCCTGCACCGCCGTGTTGCCCGTGCCGAGGTTGCTGACAAGACCGTCCGTGTTCTCGACAGTAGCGGCGTGAATCGCGAGCGTGCCCGCGTCGCCCGCTGTGCCCGTGCCGGACTGGATCTGGCCATCGGTGTTCGTCAGCGTGCCGCCGCTTGCGAGCGACAGCGACGAGAGCGAACGAACCGTGCCTTGCGCGTTGTTCAGGTCGCCTGCAATTGTGGCTGCGATGTTCCCTGTGCGGCAAGCACGCCGTGCACGTTGTTCAGACTTCCGGCCTGCATGTCGATCCGGCCCGCCGCGATGATCTGGCCGCCGGCGTTCGAGAACGTGCCGCTAACGTCGAATCCCATCGACGACAGGCCGTATTGCGTCATCGTGCCCGCGTGGTTCAGCAGGGTCGTCGCGTGCAGCGCGAGCGCGTTGGCGTCGATGTCGCCACCGCTGTTGTCGAGCGTGCCGCTCGCCGTCACCGTCAGATGCGGCGCGACCATCCGCCCGCCCCGGTTCGAAACCGCGTGCGCCGTGATCGTCTGCGCGCCGCCCGACGACATCGCACCGCTGTCGTTCGTGAGCGTGCCTGCCGCGCGCGCGTCGAGCGAACCGCCTGCGGTCGTGGTCGCGCCCGACAGGTTCAGGTCGCCGCCGATCGCCGCGAGCGCTATCGCGCGGTTGGCAGACGTGGTGCTGCCCGCGAGACTGACCGCCGCACCGCTTACGAGCGCATTGCCGCCCGCCGCATTGCGGCCCGTCGCCGTGACAGCGCCGGATGCGCTGACATTCAGGGCGCCAGACTGCGCGAGCGAGCCATCGGCGTTCAGGCCGGCCGCGAGCGTGCCGGTCGAACTCACCGAGCCGGCGCTGACGGTCGTGTTCTGCTGCGCGCCAGACAGACCGCTGTTCGTCAGCGCGCCGGCCGTGCTCAGCATCACGTTCTGCTTTGCGTACGTCGTGCCGATATTGTCGATGCCATCGCGCGCACTGACGATCAGATCGCCGCTCGCGTTCGTCTGGCCCGCCAGCACCAGCTTGCCCTCTGTCGTCAGCGTGAGGTCGCCGGCCTGCGCCGCGAGCACGCCTTTCGTCGACACGCCAACGCCGTGCTCCGTGCCGACCAGCCAGATACGGTTCGCGTACATGCCGCCGAGGCTCGCGACGTCGATCGACACAGCCGGCGCAGGACCGTCGCCGGCAATCGGCGTCGCGTTGAGCGTGTCATGCCCGACCGCGTTCGCGCCGGTCACGATGTTCAGGTTCTTCGCATGGATCGCTGCATTCGCCTGCACTGCTCGCGCAAGCAGATCGACCTGATCCACACTGGACGCATCGAGCCCCGCGCCCGCGATGCCGATGTTCCCGTGCGATACGTTGAAGCCGGACAACGAACCGTCGGCTGCAAGGTTCGGCGTTCCAGTGGTGAGCACCGCCCGCGACGTGTTGATGAATCCGCCGCCGTTGACCGAAATGCCGCTGCCGTTGGCAATGACCACTTCGGCGCGTCGGCCCGCTACCTCCAGATAGCCGTTGATCTGGCTAGCCGCACCGCTGTTGACCTGATTGACGATAACCCGCGCGGCCTCGCCGGCGCCGAGGTTTGGGTTGCCGTTAATCATGCCCGCCTGCTGCGTCTGCACGATCGCCGGCGAGTTGTTCAGAATCGCGCCGCGCGGCTGCACATCGAACTGGCCGTAGGTGTTCATCGACACGCCCGCGCCGGACGGCCGGTTGATATTCACCTGCGGCAGTCCGTTGTGCGTCTGAACGATTGCAGGCGCATTCGGACCCGACGGAACGATTCCACCCGGCGTCTGCACATCAGCCCATGAAGGCAAAGCGCCCGTTAGCACCGACGCGGCAATGGCGATCTGTTTCAGTTCGAACGGCAAGACAGCAGGAATTTTCCGCGCCTTGCTTTGGATCCTTCCAGTCCGCCCCGTTTCTTTTCCACTTGCCGCCGTCATTTCGCTGACTGCGACAGGCATTTCTCTGAGCCGGCTATCAACCAGCCGGTAGTTATTCCGGTTCATCCGCGTCGTTTGGATTGCTAACTTCTAACGGCGCGTAAACTAACGCGCGACCACGCCCCCCGTCTCGTCACACGCGACAGCAATGAGCCAGATACAACGCTTTTTACAAAATCGGAGTGTTCTGATCGAGCATGCGCCACGAAACCGCTAGCCCGCGTCGACGAATTCCCGATCCTCGATCATGGCGGCTACGATCCGCGAATCAATGCGCATCCCGTATCGCCTCGAACACCGCCCTCAGGTTCTGCGCTTTCGTCGCGAGCACTCTCGGTATCTCGTCGAGCCGCACCGATTCCTGCACGTCGCCGGGCCGCGGCGGATTGTCGATGGCGAACAGCAGCGTCTCGTTGTCGCCCGATGCGCCGATCGCCTGCACGGTCATCGTTTTGAATGAAATCTTGCTGACACCCGCGATGCGTTTTACGCCGTTGATCGCAATGCCGACCGGCGTCAGGTTGCGCAAGCGAAAGCCCTGCTTGTCGAGCCGCACGTCGGTCAGCGCGATCTGCAGGATCAGCGAATCGGGTTGCGGCGTATCGACGACGGTCATGTCCCTCATCACTTCCTGCGTCAGGATCTGCGCAAAAGTACGCGTGACCTGCGCCATTTCTTCGGGGTCGATGCCTTTGTATGGCGAATCCGGTGCGAGAAATACTTCGATCGGCACGAGATAGACGCTGTGAAGACGTGCGCGCTGCGCGCGGTAGTCGGGCGCCATATAGGCCTTCGTACCGGGAAATTGCACGACGGGCGTGAGTTGCACGCTATCCGGTATCAGGGAGTCGGCGCGCGCAGCGCCGCCGTGGAACATGAGCGACGCGACCAACAGAGCGGCGGCCATCCGCGATGCCTTGCGCATCATCGATCGCGCGCGCAGCGTTTGCATGATCGACATCGTCAGCACCTCGAACCGTGGATTCGTCGGCATTTTCATGATTCGTTTCCCGATGCGGCGGCCTGTATCGCCGCGTGGAACCAGCATAGGCGATTGGCGATGTGCGCCCGCCTGGTGGATTCCCGCTGCGATATATCCGAACAAAGCCCTGCGGCGCCCGTGCCCGATTGCCGGCACGCGCTCGACCCATGCTAGGCTATGCGCCAATTCGGCATGCCGCCGGGCATTCTGCATCCCGAAAAGACCAGATTAGTTGCATTGACTATCGGCATCCGTGCGCCTCACCTCAAATGGCGCGCGGCGAATTATGGTGGATTGATGACAAAGGACAATAACCTGCTCTACCTGTTACGAGACCGTTTATGCGCGGCGCTTCGCGGTTCCGCGTCGCCCGCGTCGACCGCACGGCTCGCCGCACCGCGGCTCGCGTCTGTTTTGCCCGCCGTAACGTCTGTCGCGCTGCTGCCAGTCCTCCTGACGGGCTGCATGGTCGGCCCCGATTACCGCACGCCGGCGCCGCCCGCAACCGACCGCTACACCACGGCGCCGCTGCCCGAGCAAACTGCGTCGGCACCCGGTGCATCGGGCGTGCCGCAGCGCTTTGCAGACGGCGAAGACATCCCCGCCGCGTGGTGGTCGCTCTACCATTGCGAGCCGCTCGACACGCTGATTCGCAAAGCGCTCGCGAACAGTCCGAACATCGCGTCGGCGCGCGCCGCGCTGCGTCAGTCGCGCGAGAACCTCAGCGCGCAGTTCGGCGGCACGCTGCTGCCGCGCGTCGACGCGCAACTGAACGCGACGCGCGAAAAATTCAACGGCATCACCTTCGGCCAGCCGCAGTTCGCCGAAGACCTGAACCTGTACAACGCGTCGGTCAGCGTGTCGTATGCGCTCGACCTGTGGGGCGGCGCGCGCCGCGGCGTCGAGGCGGCGCAATCGCAAGTCGACTATCAGCGTTACCAGTTGCAGGGCGCATGGCTCGCGCTGACTGCGAACATCGTCACCGCGGCAGTCAGGGAAGCATCGCTGCGCGCGCAGATCGCCGCGACCGAAGAAATCGCCACGGAAGAAGCGTCGCAACTCAAGGTGCTCAAACAGCAGTTCGAACTCGGCGGCATCGGCAAAACCGATGTGCTCACGCAGCAGACGCTGCTCGCGCAAACGCGCGCGACGCTGCCGCCGTTGCAGCAGCAACTCGACGAGACGCGCCATCAGCTCGCGGTGCTGTCGGGCAGCCCGCCGAACGATCCGACGCTGCCCGAGTTCCGGCTCGAGATGTTCTCGCTGCCGCAAACGCTGCCGGTCAGCGTGCCGTCTGCGCTCGTCAGACAGCGGCCCGACATTCTCGCGGCCGATGCGACGCTGCATCAGGCGAGCGCGCAGGTCGGCGTCGCGACCGCGAACCTGTACCCGCAGATCACGCTGTCGGCAAGCTACGGCACGCAGTCGCTGACGCCGGCCGAACTGTTCCGCGCGGAAAGCACGGTATGGGCCATCGGCGCCGGCGTGCTGCAGCCGCTGTTCCACGGCGGCCAGCTGCTCGCGCAAAAGCGCGCGGCCGTGGCCGCGTACGAACAGGCCGACGCGCAATACCGTCAAACGGTTTTGTTAGCGTTCCAGAACGTGGCCGATTCGCTGCGCGCGCTCGATCACGATGCAAACGGTCTGCGCGCGCAAACCGACGCGTGGCAATCGGCCAGCGACGCGCTCGAGATGGCGCGCGGCCAGTTCAAGCTCGGCGGCATCAGCTATCTGTCGCTGCTCGTCACGCAGCGCCAGTATCAGCAGACGGTGGTCGACCTCGCGCAGGCGCAGGCGGCGCGCTACGCCGATACGGCTGCGCTGTTCCAGGCGCTCGGCGGCGGCTGGTGGAACGATCCGCTGCCCGAGACCGCCGCGGCGCAATGACTACCCGATAAGGACGAAGCGCCGTTGGACCGGCCGAAGGCGAGCCCACGCCGGCGCTTCACGATGAGACGTGCAAGGACATAACGATGAGCACAAAAGGACCGACCGCCAATCAGATCGAAACGGTAGACACGCCTGCCCGTCACAGACGGCGCATGACGAAACGCATGATCATCATGTTGATCTGCGTCGCGCTGCTGCTCGGCGCGATTGTCGGCTTCAATCTGTTCAAGGCGCACATGATCGCGAAGTTCATGGCGAACAATGCGTTGCCGCCCGCCACGGTCACCGCGGCCGTGGCGAAGTACCAGACGTGGCAGCCGCAGCTCGCGGCAGTCGGCAGCCTGCGCGCGGTGCGCGGCGTCGACGTGACGACCGAAGTGCCGGGCCTCGTGCGCGAGATCGCCTTCTCGTCGGGGCAGGACGTGAAAGCGGGCCAGGTGCTCGTGCGTCTGAACGACGATTCCGACGTCGCACTGCTGCGTTCGCTGCAGGCCGCGGCCGAGCTCGCGCAAACGGTCTATAAGCGCGACAAGGCGCAATTCGATATCCAGGCGATCGCGAAAGCGCAGCTCGACGCGGACGCCGCCGATCTCAAGGCCAAGACCGCGCAGGTCGCGCAGCAGGCGGCGCTCGTCGAAAAGAAGACGATCCGCGCGCCGTTCGCGGGCCGCGTCGGCATCACGACGGTGAACCCGGGCCAGTATCTGAATCCGGGCGACGCGATCGTCACGCTGCAGGCCATCGATCCGATCTACGCCGACTTCTATCTGCCGCAGCAGCAGTTGGGCCAGCTTGCGGTCGGCCAGCAGATCGTGATCGATACGAATGCGTTCGGCGGGCGCACCTTCGCCGGCAAGATCCGCTCGATCAATCCGCGCGTCGACAACACGACGCGCAACGTGCAGGTCGAAGCGACCGTCGACAATCGCGAGCGCAAGCTGCTGCCCGGCATGTACGCGAACGTGAAGATCGACGCGGGCGGCGAACAGCGTTATCTGACGCTGCCGCAAACGGCGATCACGTACAACCCGTACGGCGCGACGGTATTCATCGTGAAGCCTGCCGCACAGGACAAGGCCGCATCGAACCCGCAGGGCAAGGCCATGCCGACCGCGCAGCAGGTGTTCGTCACGCCAGGGCCGACGCGCGGCGACCAGGTCGCGATCCTGAAGGGCATCGAGGCGGACATGCAGGTCGTGACGAGCGGCCAGCTGAAGCTGAAGAACGGCACGCCGCTCGTGATCGACAATCGCGTGCAGCCGGCCGACAGCCCGAATCCGCAGCCTCAGGAACAGTGAGAGGCCGCGCATGAACTTCACCGATATCTTTATCAAGCGGCCGGTACTCGCCGCCGTCGTGAGCATGCTGATCCTCGTGCTCGGCGTGCGCGCGCTGATCGCGCTCAAGGTGCGCGAATATCCGCAGACCGAAAACGCCGTGGTCACCGTCACCACCGCGTACTACGGCGCGAGCGCCGATACGATCGCCGGCTTCATCACGCAGCCGATGGAAGCGGCGATCGCGCAGGCGCAGGGCATCGACTATATGTCGTCGACGAGCACGACGGGCGTGTCGACGATCACCGTCACGCTGCGCCTGAATTACGACTCGAATCGCGCGCTCACCGAAATCAACACGCAGATCGCCTCGGTGCGCAACCAGTTGCCGCCGCAGGCGCAGCAGCCGGTGCTGACGGTGCAGACGGGCGAGACGACCGACGCGATGTATATGGGCTTCTACAGCAGCGTGCTGCCGAGCAATAACGTCACGGACTACCTGTTGCGTGTGGTCAAGCCGAAGCTCGATTCGATCGAAGGCGTGCAGACGGCCGAAGTGCTCGGCGGACGCCAGTTCGCGCTGCGCGCCTGGCTCGATTCGGCGCGCCTCGCCGCGCACAACGTGACGGCACAGGACGTCTATACCGCGCTCGGCAACAACAACTACCTGGCGACGCTCGGCACGACCAAAGGCCAGATGGTGTCGGTCGACCTCAACGCAGGCACCGATCTGCATACCGTCGACGACTTCAGGAAGCTCGTCGTCAAGCAGAAAGGCACCGCGATCGTGCGGCTCGAAGACGTCGCGAACGTCGTGCTCGGCGCCGACAACTACGACTTCAACGTCGCGTTCTCGGGCAAGCGCTCGGTGTTCATCGGCATCAAGGTGGCGCCCGACGCGAACATTCTCGATGTCGCGAAGCGCGTGCGCACCGCGTTCCCGGGCTTGCAGTCGCAGTTCCCGACCGGCATGACCGGCGACATCGTCTACGACGCAACCGACTTCGTGAACACGTCGATCGAGGAAGTGATCAAGACGCTCGTCGAGGCGCTGCTGATCGTGACGGTCGTGATCTTCCTGTTTATCGGCAGCCTGCGCGCGGTGATCATTCCGGTGGTCGCGATGCCGCTGTCGCTGGTCGGCACGTTCTTCGTCATGCAGGCGCTCGGCTACTCGGTCAACCTGCTGACGCTGCTTGCGCTCGTGCTCGCGATCGGCCTCGTGGTGGACGACGCGATCATCGTCGTCGAGAACGTCGACCGCCATATGAAGGAAGAAGGCCGGCCGCCGTTCGAGGCCGCGCTGATCGCGGCGCGCGAACTGGGCGGCCCGATTCTCGCGATGACGGTCGTGCTGATCGCCGTGTATGCACCGATCGGCTTCCAGGGCGGCCTCACGGGCGCGCTCTTTACCGAGTTCGCGTTCACGCTGGCAGGCGCCGTAACGGTATCGGGCATCATCGCCTTGAGCCTTTCGCCGATGATGTGCTCGCGCTTTTTCACGAGCGAACAGGAATCGAACCGCTTCGTACGGTTCGTCGACCGGCAGTTCGAGCGCGTGCACCGCGGTTATTCGCGCATCCTGCACGCGACGCTCGACACGTGGCCCGTGTTTATCGTAATGGGCGTGTTGCTGCTCGGCGGCACCGTGTACCTCTTCATGACGTCGCAATCGGAACTCGCGCCGCAGGAAGACCAGGGCATCGTGCTATCGCAGATCCAGGGGCCGCCGAACGCGACGATCCAGCAGATGCAGACGTACGCGGACCAGGTGTTCGAGATCTCGAAGCAGTTGCCCGAATACTCGCAGATGTTCCAGCTGACCGGCGCGCCGACGCTGAATCAGGGCATCGGCGGCGTGCTGTTCAAGACCTGGGACAAGCGCAAGAAAGGCGCGACGCAACTGCAGCAGGAACTGCAGCAGAAGTGGAACGGCATCGCGGGCGCGCGCGTGGCCGCCTTCCAGTTTCCGCCGCTGCCGGGTGCGCAAGGGCTGCCCGTGCAGTTCGTCATCACGACGACCGAGCCGTTCGAGAACCTCAACGAGGTCGCACAGTCGGTGCTCGCGAAGGCATACCGGAGCGGCATGTTCTTCTACGTCGACAGCGACCTGAAGCTCGACAAGCCCGAAAGCGTGCTGGTCGTCGATCGCGACAAGGTCGCCTCGCTCGGCATGACGCAGGCCGATGTCGGCGCGGCGCTCGGCGCGGCGCTGGGCGGCAACTACGTCAACTACTTCTCGATCGCGGGCCGCTCGTACAAGGTGATTCCGCAAGTGTTGCAGACCGACCGCCTGAATCCGTCGCAGGTGCTCGACTACTATCTGCGCACGCCCGACGGCAGCGTGATTCCGGCGTCGACCGTCACGCATCTGAAGCAGCAGGTCGTGCCGGAGTCGATCAACCACTTCCAGCAGCTGAATTCGGCGACGATCTCCGGCGTCGTCGTGCCCGGCGTCTCGCAAGGCGAAGTGCTCGATTTCCTGCGCAAGGCGACGGCCGAAGCGGCGCCGTCCGGCTATGCGGCCGACTATGCGGGGCTCTCGCGCCAGTTCGTGCAGGAGTCGGGCGGCTTCGTCGTCACGCTGCTGTTCGCGACGATCATCGTGTTTCTCGCGCTCGCCGCGCAGTTCGAGAGTTTCCGCGATCCGATCGTGATTCTCGTGTCGGTGCCGATGGCCCTGTTCGGCGCGCTGATCTTTATCAACGTCGGGCTGTCGACGCTCAACATCTACACGCAGGTCGGACTCGTCACGCTGATGGGGCTCGTGAGCAAGCACGGCATTCTGATCGTGCAGTTCGCGAACCAGTTGCAGCGCGCCGGCAAATCGAAGCGCGAGGCGCTCGAAGAGGCGGCTGCCGTGCGGCTGCGGCCGATTCTGATGACCACCGCCGCCATGGTGTTCGGCGTGCTGCCGCTCGTGATCGCCTCGGGCGCGGGCGCGGCAGGCCGCAATGCGATGGGCCTCGTGATTTTCACCGGACTGTCGATCGGCACGTTGTTTACGCTCTTCGTCGTGCCGGCGATGTATATGTTCATCGGCGCCGATCATCACAAGGACAACCGCGGCGACCGGCAGACGCCGGGCATCGCCTGACCGCCGGCCGGCGTCATGGTCGGCAGGCGGCGCGCTCAAGCAAAGCGCGCCGCCTGCCGTTTTTCATCGTCCTTTTGTTGCTGTGCTTACGCCGCCGATGAGTACGCGAGCCGCGACGCCGGAAAAGCGACCGGCGTTTGCGGCGCATTCCTGAAATGCAGCAGATGCCAGTAGCGGAACGCGTTGACGCGCTCCGAGCGGATCAACTGGAAGCCGGAAAAATTCAGCACCTCTTCGAGCGGAAAATCCGACTTGAAACCGATCACCGATTCGAGGCCCGCGAGCAGCCGCTCGAACGCACGGACCCAGCGGTTACTCGAGGCGAAGTGATTGACGACGATCACTTCGCCGCGCACCTTGCATACGCGCGAGATTTCGCTGAGGAAGGCGGCCGGATCGGGCACGACCGAAGCGACATACATCGCGACGACGAAGTCGAAACTGTTGTCTTCGAATTGCAGCGCGGTCGCATCCATGTTCACGATGCGAATCTCGTTGCCGAGACCTTTCGATTCGACGCGGCGCCGTGCGCGATCGAGCATTTTCTCGGAAATATCGACGCCCGTGATGCGCAGATCGGACCGGTAAAGCGGCAGCGAAAGGCCGGTGCCGAGCCCGACTTCGAGAATCTTCGCGCCCTCTTCGGCTCTCGCGTTGATGTGCCCGGTACTGCGCTCGCGGCCATGCTGGAACGCGCGCCCAAACAGGTAATCGTAAAAACCCGCCGCGAAATCGTAGATTTGTTCGACTCTCATCGCGCCCTCGCTTGAATGTACCGACTGTCGGGAAGATGCCTGGCCGCGGCGTGGTTCCCGGACTATCGCCATCGCGTTGTCATATCGGTCCGGTCGGCAATCGCGGTCCGCAAAGACCGCAATCGTCGCGGGCGTCGAATCGGGACAGTGTCCGATCGTCACGGCGCCAGATACAACAACCAGGGAATCGAACTATTCCGGAACGGGGTCACGACTGCGGGCGAAACGCGCTTTTAGCGCGCCGGCTTCGAGACCTGCGCATGCGGCGTACCCGCTTCGAGCCGTGCGCGAAGCGAAGCGATCACGCCGGTCCAGTCGCCCCGTGCCGGCTGCCGGAAGAGCCGCGCCGTTGCGTACCACGGGCTGTCGCTTCGCTCGAGTTGCCATCGCCAGTCCGGCATGAACGGCAGCGCAATCCACACGGGCTTGCCGAGCGCGCCCGCGAGATGCACGACCGCCGTGTCGACGCCGATCACGAGATCGAGCCGGGCGATCAGCGCCGCCGTATCGGCGAACGACGTGAGGCGCGGTGCGACGTCGCGCAGCACGCCGCGGGTTTCGATTTCGGCGAGAGACGCGCGGTCGCTGTCGCGCACGTCGTGCTGCAGCGAAACGAAGTCCGCCTGCGCATCGAATAGCGGTTGCAACTGCTCGAGCGGAATCGCGCGGTTGCGGTTGCGATCGTTGAGCAACATGCGGCTTCCGGACCACACGATGCCCACGCGCGGACGTCCGGAAGCCTGCGCGAACAGATCGTCCCATTGCGCGACGAGCGATTCGGGCGCGTGCAGATAAGGACCGGCCGTGTCGAAATCGGCTTCGCGCAGTTTCAGCGCGAGCGGCAAGCTCAGCATCGGAATGTGATAGTCGAACGCCGGCACCGGCGCGCGCTCGCCGATCACGTCGGCCGCGCCGCGATAGTGCTGCAACAGCGGCAGCAGCGCGTCCTGCACGCGCAGTACGACGCGTGCGCCCATCGCCGTGAGGCGCTCGACGAACCGCACGAACTGCAGCGTGTCGCCGAAGCCCTGCTCCTGATGCACGAAAACCGTCTTGCCGGCAATCGGCTGCGCACCGGTCCATTGCGTGCTTTCCGGCAAGCCGTGGCTCATCGTGCCGTCGCGCCAGCGCCATTCGTATTCGCGCCAGCCGTGCTCGAATTCGCCGCGCAGCAGATTCGTCTGCGCCCGGTTGGTCCGGGCGCCCGCGTCGTTTGGATCGATCGCCAGCGCCTTTTTGAACTGAAGCATCGCTTCGTCGAAGCGCCCCAGATCGCGCAACGCGACGCCGAGATTCGTATACGCGGGCACGAAGCGCGGCTTCAGTCTGATCGCTTGCTCGTAGGCAGTGCGTTCGTCGTCGAAGCGCTCCATCTGGCCGAGCAGCGTGCCGCGGTTGTAGTGCGCTTCGGCCGACTGCGGCTGGAGTTTGCACAGATGCTCGAGCTTTTCGAGCGCGCGCGGCAAGTCGCCGACCTGAACCAGCGACATCGCCGCGCCATGCAGCGACGCGATATGGTTCGGCAACTGCGCGAGACAACGCTCGAACAGCGCGATCGCGTCGTCGTGACGCTGCGCCGACTGACACACCTGTGCCGCGAAGTTCAGGTCGTCGACAGGCATCGGTATGCGCGTCGATGCCTCCAGGAGGTGGGCTGCCGCGCGCGCGTGGTCGCCCTGCCGCGCAGCGATGAAGCCGAGACCCGCATGCGCTTCGCCGTGATCGGGCGCACTCGCCAGCACGCTTTGCAGCAGGCGTGCGGCTTCGTCGAATCGACCGGCGGCGTAGTGCCGTTGCGCCTCGGCCAGCGTGGGTTCGAAATCGTGACTCATGCAAACCTGATGTAATGCGCTCGGATTCGCCGCTCGACGATCCGTATTGACCAGATAAGGCCTGGGTCGACCAGGCAAGGACCCGTAGTTTAACCACTTGATCACGCAACGCGCCGGCAGCTCGCGCAGCCCGCTATTGCCGCAACAGTCGTACGCGCGCGAGCCCTTCGAGCGAGTACACGGCAAGCGCGATCCAGATCGCGCCATAGCCGATCAGTTGCGTGCCGCTGAACGGCTCGCGATAGATCAGCACGCCGATCAGCAACTGCAATGTCGGCGTCACATATTGCAGCAGCCCGAGCATCGACAGCGGAATGCGCCGCGCACCCGACGCGAACAGCAGCAGCGGAATGGCCGTAATCGGCCCGGCGAGCGCGAGCAGCACCTTCAAACCGGCCGGCGCCGCGCCGAAGCTGCTATCGCCATGCAGCGACAAGGCCGCGAGATACAGCAACGCAACCGGCAGCAGCAGGATCGTTTCGAGCGTGAGCCCTTCGAGCGCGCCGAGCTTCGCCGTCTTGCGCAACAATCCATAGCCGCCGAACGTCAGCGCGAGCGCAATGCTGATCCAGGGCGGCCGGCCGTTTTCCCACGTGAGCCATAACACGCCCGACGTGGCGATCGCGACCGCGAGCCATTGCACGGGCCGCAACCGCTCGCCGAGAAACCCGAGGCCGAACAGCACGCTGACGAGCGGCGTAACGAAGTAACCGAGGCTCGCCTCGACGATATGACCGGAATTGACGGCCCAGATATAGGTGCCCCAGTTCGCCGACAGCAGCGCCGCGCTCGCCGCGAAGCGCGCAAGCAGGCGCTTGTCGCGCAGCACGGGGCCAAGCCAGCGCCACTGCAGCCGCGCGGTCAGCACGATAAACAGGAACACCATCGACCAGACCATGCGGTGCGCGAGAATCTCGAGCGGCGCGATCTGCTGCAGCGATTTGAAGTAAACGGGAAAGAGCCCCCAGATCGTGAAGGCGAGAAACGCGTAAGCAACGCCGTAGTTCATTGTGATTGACGAAGTGCAAGATCGGGCGAATTGTATTGTAAGCTTCGGTTCACACAATCCAATGCGCGCAAGATTGCCGGTTTTGCGACAATACGGGTCTTTCGGCATACGCGCTCGTCAATTTCCACAAAGAAATCGCCGATCCGGTGCAATCGGCCAATCTTAAGGACGGTCCGCCGTTCACCTGATGTCATTCCCCGATGTCTCTTCCGCACATAGATTTTTTATACTCCGCCTCCGGACTCTTCGTTGGTTTTCTTGTCGGCTTGACGGGCGTCGGCGGCGGCTCGCTGATGACGCCGATTCTCGTGCTGCTGTTCAACGTTCACCCGGCCACCGCGGTCGGCACCGATCTGCTCTATGCGTCGGTGACGAAAGCGACGGGCACGCTCGTGCATGGCGCCAAAGGTTCGGTCGACTGGGGCGTCACGCTGCGTCTTGCCGCGGGCAGCGTGCCGGCCGCGACGATCACGCTGATTCTGCTGCATCGTTACGGCATGGACACGCCGCGCGGCAGCTATCTGATCCAGGTCGTGCTCGGTGCGGCGCTGTTGATCACCGCGACTGCGCTCGTATTCCGGCCGCAGCTCGCGGCCTTCGCGTCGCGCCATCGGCCGGCACCCGCATACGGCAACACGCTTGCGCTGACGATGCTGACGGGCGCCGTGCTCGGCGCGCTCGTCACGCTGACGTCCGTCGGCGCGGGCGCAATCGGCGTGACGGTGCTGTTGCTGTTGTATCCGGCACTGCCGGTATCGCGCATCATCGGCTCCGACATTGCGCATGCGGTGCCGCTCACGTTGCTGGCGGGCGCGGGGCACTGGCTGCTCGGGTCGATCGACTGGTCGGTGCTGGTGTCGCTGCTCGTCGGGTCGTTGCCGGGCATCGTCGCGGGTAGCCTGCTGTCCGCCAAGGCGCCGGAGAAATTGCTGCGCCATATGCTCGCCGCCACGCTGACCGCGGTCGGCGTGAGGCTCGTGCTGGCTTGACCGAAACTACTTGAAGAACCGGCAGTTCAGATCCGTTTCGAACTCGCGAACCCAGATGCCGGCGCTGTCCTCGTGATACGACTGCGCCCAGCCGCCGCGCCGTACGGTCACGAGCCGCCGTTCCTGCGCGGTGTCGTGCGCATCGATCGTTGCGGTCACATCGAAATGCGCGGGCGCAAAACCGTGCCGCGCGCACACCAGTTCGAAAGCCGCCCGTTCGCCGATCGGCAAGTCGGTGTACCTCAAAAGTATCGTGTCCATTATGCGACTCCGATTCCCGATACCTCACAGTACGACACCGAGTCGGTAAATTATGTGTCGTCGCGCACAGGCAGCCCACGTATCCGAAGCGTTTATCGCGTCGATCGTGCGTAGCAGCGCACGGACATGTCCATCGATGCGCGATGAATCGGCTGACCGGCCGCCTAACGCGGCACATTGACGATACCGAAACTGACCCTGATCGCATTCGCCCCGGGGCTCGCGACGATCGGCGGCAGATTCGCCGTGTCGAGCGCGGGCGCGGAACCGGGCGTGCCGCCGCGCGGCACCGTGCGCACCACCTGCGACGGCGGCAGTGCCGCGCCGCTCTTCAGATGACTCCACATCAGGTTCAATGCCTGCAGGTTGTAGTAATGCAGCGGCACATAGCGCGTATCGAAACCCGCGACGCCGAGGAACGAATCGAAATGCTGGGCATTCGTGACTTCGTAAAACGACAACCGGCTGCTCGACCCTTCGGCAAGGCTGTTCATCGCGAGATACGGGCGCGAAGCGTGATTGACCGGCACGAGCGCGTCGCTTCTGCCCTGCACGATGATGGCCGGCTTGCCGCGCAGATTCGCGTTCACGCGAATCGCGTTGACGCTCGTTTGCATGCGCGGATCGCCGCCGGTCCATAGTCCGCGCAGGCACACCGCGCCGGAAAAGCTTGCATCGGCGGTCGCGAGCCGATGATCGAAACCGAACGGCGGAAGGTTGTACACGAGGTTGATGCCGTTGGTCGGCGGCACGCCGTTGCCGAGGCCGAAGATCGACGGCATCGGCAGGACGGGCGGCGGCACGCCGGCCGCGCCTTGCGCGTTCGTCGTGCCGAAACTGAAGCCGCAGAGGTTGTCGCCGACGCTCGACTTCGTATACGCGTTCATGTAAGTGACCGCGACTGCCGGCACCGCCTGCGAATCCCACATCGACGCCTGCAGCAGGTCGGAGTCGGTTTCGTAGCCGGCCGAATGGAGCCGGTTCAGCGCGTCGCTCGCTTGCGTCGCGAGATTGCCGCTGTTGACGAAACCGCTGCCCGCGAGCGATGCGCAGCGCGCGGCGCGGATGGCCTGTGTAGTGGCGAGCGGCAGCGTCGACAGATAGGGCGCGCCGAGCAGCGCGGGCGCCGCCGCGGCGCATGGCTGCAGCAGGTTCGCATAAGTGATGTAGTCGGCCAGCGGCGCGCCTGCCGACGCGATACGCAGGCCGCCTTCGAACACCTGGGCGTTCGGCGACATGTTGAGATTGATCTGCGGCTCGCCGACCACGACCGCGGTAATCCACCCTTGCGTGTCCTGCTCGGCGGCCGCGAGCGATGCGCCACCGCCGTTGCTGACCGACGCGGCGATCGTCGTGATGCTGCCCGTCCGATAGCGCACGCCGTGGTTCCTGTCGTCGACCATCGGGGCGAACTGCTGATTCAGCACCCAGTACGCAAACTGGATGGCCTCGAGCGTGTCCTTGCCCCAGTCCTGTTCCGGGTTCTGCTGCGAGTGCGCGTGCTTGTACGCGTAGCGGTTCGGGAATGTCTGATTGAAGATCGCGAGACTGGACAGCGGCAGGTTCGCGGTAAAGAGACTTTTCGTGCCGGCCGTGTTCGCGTTGGCAAGGCGGCCGTCGATCAGCGTAACGAGATTGGTCGTCAGTTCGTGGGCGCCGTTGCCGGTGCCCTTATCGGTGTACGCGACCGCGCAGCCACGCTTCAAACCCCACTCGCCCGCCGCCGAAATCGCGCCGTAGACGCCGCGCGAGCCCGACGACGTGGCCGTGACGATGCACGGATTCGCCGGATCGAAGCCGGCTGGCAGCTGGACGAGCAATGTGACGTTCTGCAGGCCGCTGCCGTCGTCCGCATAAGCGATGTATTCGGTGCCCGCGATCTTGCCTTCGCCTAGCGTGTCGTTTCCGTTCAGGTCGATATTCGGCCCCCAGAAGCGTCCGTATCCGCCGTTCGCGGTGATGTCGACGAGCGCGCGGTAGTTCGACCAGATCGCGAGCCGCCGCAGTTCGGCGCTGCTCGGCGCGGACGGGTTCGCAAAGCCGGGCGCGGCGCCGGCGAGGCCGGTCTTGCCGAGGCCTGCGGTCAGAAGATCGTCGCTGTTGCCGTCGTAGAAGGTCGTCGTCATGCTGCTCGAGACGACGAAGGCCGGCAGCACGTTGATCGACGAGCCGCTCGTGCCGCCGCCGTCACCGCAGCCGCAGACGAGCGCCGCGGCGCACGCAATGGTCGCGCAACGCAAGGACGTGGTTGCCGGCATGGTTGTTGTCTCCTGTGCGACGCAAGCAAGACAGACACACCGTGAGCGTAGTAGACGAAACGCCCGGCACAAAGGAATGTCGCAGCACATGAGCGCATGCGCGCAAACATGAAGCACGACGCATAAACGAGAAACGGGCCTCGGCGTTTTACCGAAGCCCGTTTCTCCGGTCGGTCCGGCTCGCGCGCAGGCGACCGGCGAGCAAGCCGCTGCCGGTCACGTACGGCGTGCGCGAAACGCCGATCGCGTGCAGCGCTTACTGTTGCTGCACGTTCAGCTTGTTCGAAACCGACGACACGCCGGCCACGCCCTTCGCCGTGGTGCCGGCGAGCTCGATCTGGCCCTGGTCGGGCACCGTGCCCGTCAGCGTCACCGCGCCGCCCTTCGCGCGCACGGCGATGCTCGACACGTCGAGGCCCTTGGCCTTCGCGAGTGCCGCACGGACCTTATGGCCAAGCTGGCGATTGGCCTTCTTTTCGGCCTTCACGCTCGTCTGCGCGGCCTGAGCGCCCGCTGCTGCGTCGCTTGCCTGCGCGTACACGTTGCATGCAACCATCACTGCCACCACACCACCCAACGCCTTCAGAACTGCCGATTTCATGATTTCTCCTTTTTCACTTCGGATTGGCGCGATCGGCCTGGGCCGCAGTAATGCACCCGGCCAGGCCAGACCGCATTGCGGCTTCGTTACGACTTCGTTTCAAACAGACCGACGCACGCGTCAAGCGCACCCCGCTCGCAGACAACGACACGCGAACACAGGCGCGCCCGACGCGAAGTCGGCCGGTTGACCGGCTGACGCGGCAGGCGAGAGACGAGAGGCGGGAGACTGAGTAAACGGAACGACAGCAAGGGAGCAGACCGGACCGGTGCCGCGCGGCTCCACGACGTGCCCGATTCTTGTGACCGGATTGCGCGTGCGAGCGCGGATGCGCGACAGCGACGCCAATTTAATCTAGCGCAGCAAAAATCGCAAAGCTTTTAACGACGAAATCGCCGCGGATCGGCTCAGATGTTGGGCCGCCGCCGACTCGCGCCCGCGCAATCCTGCGCGCGGCGCGCCGGCGCACGCGAGCCGCCCGGAGTCGTGCAGGCGCGCATGCGCACGCGCTTCGCACTCACGAATTGTTACGCGTTTGTGGCCGCGACGCGGCCGTTCGCGCGCCGCCGCGCCGGCAATCTCATGTACCATCGGCGCGAGCATCGTCGACAGCATGCCGCCCTAGCCGCCACGACCTCCAATGACAGCACCCAACGGCCCCGACATCGACCAGAGCGCCGACGCGAAGCGCGGCGCAAAGCCAGCCGGCAAGCGTCCGCGCCTCGTCGCGCGCTTCGTCGCCATCTCGTGGCGCGACCTCGCGGTCACGTTCTTGCCTATCCTGCTCGTGAGCGCTATCGCGATCTGGGCCGCCGTGCGCCTGATCCAGCCCGCGCCGCCCGATACGCTGACGATCAGCACCGGCCCGCGCGGCAGCACATTCTGGAATGCCGCCCAGCGCTACAAGGAAATCCTCGCGCGCAACCGCGTCAAGCTCATCGTGCTCGACTCCGAAGGTTCGGCCGAGAACCTGCGGCGGCTTCTCGACCCGAACGCAAAAGTCGACGTCGCGTTCGTGCAGGACGGCATCGCGAAGGGCAAAACCGACGGGCTCATGTCGCTCGGCAGCGTCGCGTACGTGCCGGTGGCGATCTTCTATCATGGGCCGAGCGTCGAATGGCTGTCCCAATTCAAGGGGCAGCGCATCGCGATCGGCGCCGAAGGCAGCGGCACGCGCGAACTCGCGCTCGCGCTGCTCGCGGCGAACGGCATCACGCCGGGCGGTCCGACGAAGCTTCTGCCGCTGTCGGGCGACGATGCGGCGAAGGCGCTCGTCGACGGCAAGATCGACGCGGCGTTCCTGACCGGCGACTCCGCGCAGCCGCCGGTCATGGTCAAGCTGTTCCGCACACCGAATATCCAGTTCTACGATTTCACGCAGGCGCACGCTTATGCGGGACGCTTTCCGTACCTGACGCGCATCGAGCTGCCGATGGGCTCGCTCGATCTCGGCAAGAACATCCCGTCGAAGACGCTGCAAATGGTCGCGCCGACCGCCGAGCTCGTCGCGCGCACGTCGCTGCATCCGGCACTATCTGACCTGCTGATCGAAGCCGCGCGCGAGGTGCACGGCAAGGCAACCGTGCTGCAGCGCGCGGGCGACTTCCCGGCGCCGCTCGCGCACGACTTCCCGATCAGCGACGATGCGGCGCGCTACTACAAGTCGGGCAAGAGCTTCCTGTACCGCACGCTGCCGTTCTGGATCGCGAGCCTCGCGGACCGGCTTCTGGTCGTGCTCGTGCCGATCATCGTCGTGCTGATTCCGGGCCTGCGGCTCGTGCCGTCGCTGTACGCATGGCGCGTGCGTTCGCGAATCTACCGCTGGTACGGCGCGCTGATCGCGATCGAGCGCGGCGCGCTGTCCGAGACGTCGCAAGCCGAACGCGACACGCTGATCGAGCGGCTCGATGCGATCGAGGAAGCGGTCAACGGGCTCAAGATGCCGCTTGCCTATGCGGACCAGTTCTATGTGCTGCGCGAACATATCGGCTTCGTGCGCGAGCGGCTCACGCGTCCGCGCGAAGCGCATGCGGAGGCGCAAGAGACGGCGCCGCCGGCCGCGGAGCCGCCCGCCGATGCGGGAGCGCCCGCGCAGGCGGCAGAGCAGGAAACGGCGCAGGCAGTCGAGGAAAAGGCGGAACACGAAGGGCAACACGAAGGGCAACCGCAGCAGGCCGCCGACGCCGACCGCGACGGGCAGATATCGAGCGACGCGCCGCGCGCGGGGCAGGCCGGCCCTACCCATATTGCGTGAGCGTCGCTCGCGGGTTGCCGCCCGAGCGGATCGACCGGGCTCATCGGATCGACCCGTCACCCCGGCGACGCGGAGGCCCGTCGACCCGGCAGCCCGGCAGCCCGGCCGTTTCCGGTCGGCCGGTTGCGCCGCCATCACGCAACCCGTCAGGCGAAACCCGCATTGCGCACACATTCGGCGCTTCGCCAGCCGCGCCGGTGCTGCGCGGCGGTTCGGCTTTGCGTAAGATCGAGGGCAACCGGCACGGCGCGCATCCCTCAGACGTTCTGAAGGTCAGACGTTCAGGCATTCGGCAGCGCCGCCGTGCCACACTGGAAATCCCGGGAGACATCATGACCGATGGCATCGACGCCACGCAGCCACTGTGGTTTTACGACTTTGTCTCGCCGTTTTCGTACCTGCTGCTCGAGCAGTACGATAAATGGCCGGGCCTTCCATTCGTGATGACGCCAACCTCGTTGAACGAGGTGTACGGCCACTGGCGGCAGCGCCTCGCGTACGACGTTCCCGCCAAGCGCGTCTTCACGTATCGCTATGCGCTGTTTCGCGCGGAACAGCTTGGCATTCCGTTCAGGATGCCGCCTGTGCATCCGTTCGATTCGACGAAGCCGATGCGTCTTGCAGCCGCGATTCGCGCGGACGCGAACACGGTACGCGAGATTTTCCGCTTCATCTGGCGCGAAGGCCGCGACCCGTCGACGCCCGACGGCTTCGCGCTGCTGTGCGAGCGTCTCGGCATCGCGGACGGCCCCGCACTCGTCGAAACCGAGGAGGCCAAGGCGCAACTGCAGCGCAATAACGCCGATGCGATCGCGCTCGGCGTATTCGGCGTGCCGACCTTCTGGATGAACAAGCAGCTGTTCTGGGGCGAAGACGCGTTGCCGATGGTGCTCTATTGCGCGCGCACGCCAAACTGGCTCGAGTCGAAAGAGGTCAAGCGGATTTCCTCGCTTCCCTCGGCATTCCCGAAGCCGTGATTGCCGGCGCCATGCTTTCGCGAGCATGACGGCGGGCGGCCGATGCTGATGCCCGCCATACCCCGCGCGCTATGCCTCATGCGTGCGTAAAGGCTTAAGGTTACGCAAGGAACGACCCGACCGACGCTCAAACCGTGGATGACACTACCGCTACCCTCGACATCTGGCTCGTGCGCGTGCTGCGCACGCTGCTCGTCGAGCGCAGCGTCACGCAGACCGCGCTGCGCCTGAACCAGACGCAGCCGGCCATCAGCACGGCGCTGCGCAAACTGCGCGAAACGCTGAACGATCCGATTCTCGTGCGCGGCAAGTCGGGGATGGTGCCGACCGAATACGGCGAGTCGCTGCTTGCGTCGGCGCAAAAGGTGCTGCGCGACGTCGACTTCGTCGCGACGCCGCATGGCGATTTCGACCCGGCGCGCTCGCGCCGCGCATTTCGCATCGCCGCGCCCGACTACCTGAACGACTTCTTCATGCCGACCGTGATCGCGCAATTCCGCGACGCGGCGCCGCATGCGCGGCTCGAGATCGAGTCGCTGGGTCCGCTGCTCGATCATGCGGCGGCGCTCGACAAGGGTGAACTCGATCTCGTGATCGGCAACTGGCCGAAGCCCGACGGGCGCTTCGAACGCAGCGACCTGTTTTCGGACAGCGTCGTCTGCATGATGCGCGCGGACCATCCGCTTGCGCAGGCGCCGCTCTCGCGCGAAGCGTATCTCGCGGCGCCGCATCTCGCGCCGACGCCGTATAGCGGCGCGCGCGCCGGCGCGATCGACGCGGGCTTCGAGCGCGCGGGCGCAACGCGCCGCATCGTCGCCATGCTGCCGTACTTCGGGCTCGTGCCGCACGTGCTGCTGCAGTCGGATCTGATCTTCACGACGACGCGCCGCTTCGCGATGCACTATGCGAACCTGCTGCCGCTCGCAGTCATCGATGCGCCGATTCCGTTCCCGCGCATCCGCTGCTATCAGATGTGGCATCCGCAAACGGACCGGCCAAGCGATCTTGGCTGGCTGCGCGGCCTGCTCGCGCAGGTATCGGCGAACCTCGTCGCGCACAAGACGCGGCGCACGCGCGACGGCAGCGACGAGGCCGCGCGGGCGCCTCGATCGGGCACGGCATCAGCCGCGCCGCCGGAACAGGCCGGTGCGAGCGACGATATCGACTTCGACGCCGGCCCGCACGCCGGATTCGATGCGAGCGAACCGCGCATCACGCGTTCGCGCTGAGGTCGCTTCAGTCGCTGCAGTCGCTTCAGTCGCCTCAATTCGCTCCGGCCGCTTCAATCGCTTGATCCACGACTGCCACGTCGGCCACTTCAACCGCTTCAGCCGCCGGACGCGCACCTCGCACTTGCAACAACTGCGCGCAGACAGCGAGCGCAATCGCGTGCGGCGCCTTGTCGGTGATGCCGCCGACACCGATCGGGCACGTCATCTCAGCCATCCGCGCGGGGTCGACGCCGCGCTCGAGCAGGCGCCGTTCGAATTTCACGCGCTTCGTCTTCGAACCGATCATCCCGAAGTACGCGAAGTCGCGCCGCCGCATGATCCGCGACGCGAGCGCGAAGTCGAGCGCGTGGTTGTGCGTCATCACGAGAAAATACGTACCGGCCGGTGCCTGATCGACGATCGCTTCTGGCGTGTCGGTCGCTTCGACCTGCACGTTCGCGGGCACGTCGTCGGGGAACAGTTCGTCGCGTTCGTCGACCCATTGCACGACGCACGGGAGGCTGCCGAGCAGCGTCACGAGCGCATGGCCGACATGGCCCGCGCCGAACAGCACGATATGCATCGGCGGCGGCAGGCTCGCGCGCCGGCCGCTGCAGCGGCAGCCCGCTTGCAGCGGTGGGACATCCGTCGGCGCTTGCGGCGAAGATCCGCGCGTCAATTCGGGCGCGAAGCACGAGTTCATCATCGCTGCCATCCTTGCGCCTGCGTATGCATGGCGCGCACGGCGCCGACCGCCTTGAGGATCGCTTCGCCCGTTGCCGGCGCGTTCAACGGCGGATTCACGCGATAATCGGCAACGCTGGCAACCGCGTCGCGAATCGCGAAGAACACCGAGAACGGCAACAACAGCGGCGGCTCGCCAACCGCCTTCGAGCGGTGAATGCTGTCTTCCGCGTTGCGATTTTTGAACAGGTTCACACGGAAATCGGGCGGCATGTCGTTGACGGTCGGAATCTTGTAGGTGGAAGGCGCATGCGTCATCAGCTTGCCGCCCTCGTTCCACCACAGCTCCTCGGTGGTGAGCCAGCCCATGCCCTGCACGAACGCGCCTTCCACCTGGCCGATATCGAGCGCCGGATTCAGCGACGCGCCCACATCGTGCAGCGCATCGGCGCGCAGCACGCGCATCTCGCCCGTCAGCGTATCGATCACCACTTCCGAAACGGCGGCACCGTACGAGTAGTAGAAGAACGGGCGGCCTTGCAGCTTCGCCTGATCCCAATAGAGCTTCGGCGTCGCATAGAAACCGTCGGACCACAACTGCACGCGCGCGAGATACGCTTTCGCGATCACTTCGTCGAACGGTACGACCGCTTCGCCCACGATCACGTTATCGTTCGCGAAGCGCACCGCGGCGGCGGTCGCCTGTCCCGCGCCGTAGCGTTCGGCCGCAAACGCGGCAAGCCGCTCGCGCAACTGGCGCGCGGCATCCTGCGCGGCCTTGCCGTTCAGATCCGTACCTGTCGATGCGGCCGTCGCCGACGTGTTCGCCACCTTGCTCGTATCGGTTGCCGTCACGCGTACGCGGCCAAAACCGATGCCGAGCTCGTGCGCGACGACCTGCGCGACCTTCGTGTTGAGCCCCTGCCCCATCTCCGTGCCGCCGTGATTCACGAGCACCGAGCCGTCCGTGTAGATATGGACGAGCGCGCCCGCCTGGTTGAAGTGCGTGACGTTGAACGCGATGCCGAATTTCACCGGCGTCAGCGCAATGCCCTTTTTCAGCACGGCGTTGTGTTCGTTGAAGTCGCGGATCGCCGCGCGCCGCGCGCGATAGTCGCTCGTGGTTTCGAGTTCGCCGATCAGTTCGTGCAGCACGTTGTCTTCGACGATCTGGCCGTACGGCGTCTGGTTGCGCTCTGTTTTGCCGTACAGATTGCGGCGCCGCACGTCGAGCGGATCGAGCCCGAGCGAGCGCGCGACATTGTCGATGATGTATTCGATCGCGAACGCGCCTTGCGGTCCGCCGAAGCCGCGAAACGCCGTGTTCGACTGCGTGTTGGTCTTGCCGCAGAAGCCCGCGATCGCGACATCGGGCAGCCAGTATGCGTTATCGAAGTGGCACACGGCGCGCGTCATCACCGGCCCCGACAGATCGGCGGAGAAGCCGCAGCGCGACGTCATGTCGACCGACACGCCTTCGAGCATGCCGTCGTCGTCGTAGCCGACTTCGAACGTGTAGTGGAAATCGTGGCGCTTGCCCGTGACCATCATGTCGTCGTCGCGGTCGGGGCGCAGCTTGACGGGGCACAGCAGTTTCCATGCGGCAAGCGCCGCGCAGCAGGCGAACAGGCCCGACTGCGATTCCTTGCCGCCGAAGCCGCCGCCCATGCGCCGGCATTCGACGAGCACGTTATGGGACGCGACGTTCAGCACATGCGCGACCAGATGCTGCATTTCGGCCGGATGCTGCGTCGAGCACCAGACGTGCATGCCGTCGTCGTCTTTAGGCACCGCGTACGCGATCTGCCCTTCGAGATAGAACTGCTCCTGGCCGCCCAGCAGCATCTCGCCGGCCTCGCGATGCGCGGCGCGCGCGATCTGCGCGCCGGCCTCGCCGCGCGCGAGCTTCATCGGCGCGACCACGCTCCGATTCGCCGCGCGCGCCTGTTGCGCAGTCAGCACGGCGGGCAGTTCCTCGTAAACCACTTGCGCGCGCCGCGCCGCGAGGCGCGCGGTGTCATGCGACGTCGCCACGACGATAAACATCGGCTGGCCGACGTACTGCACGACGCCGTCCGCGAGAACGGGATCGTCGCCTTTGACGATCGGCGCGCAGTCGTTGTGGCCGGGAATGTCGTCGGCGGTGAACACCGCGACCACGCCCGGCGTTGCGCGCACCTGGTCGAACGAAATCGAGACGATCTTCGCGTGCGCCTTCTGCGACAGGCCAAGCGCCGCGTGCAGCGTGCCGGCGACGAGCGCAATGTCGTCGGTGTAGGTCGCGCGGCCGGCCACGTGCAGATGCGCGGACTCGTGCGGGCGCGACACGTGCACCTGCGTGAACGTGTCGGGTTCGGCGAGTGCCTCGGCGCCTTTCAGGAACGGTTCGGCTTGCTGGTTCATGCGGATGATTCTCCGTGTCTCTTGTGTTGCGGCTTGTCTGGCGTGTTTCTGGCCTGTGTCTGTCTCGTGCCCGCCGGTCGCGCGTATCGCGCGTATGGTGCGTCTTACGCGGCCACGGCCGTCGCGGCCTGAACCGCACGCACATCGAGCGCCGACTTCGGCAGCGGATCGTGCGGACGCGTTTCGAGCCAGAACCGGTAAAGCGTATTTTTCGCGGTTTCAAGACGATAGTCGTCGGTGGCGCGCATGTCGGACAGCGGCGCGTAGTCGTTGGCCAGCGCCAGCATGGCGGCCTGCGCGGTCGCTTCATGCCACTGCGCGTCCCGCAGCACGCTTTCCGCGTGCGTGGCGCGCTTCGGCGTCGCTGCCATGCCGCCGAACGCGATGCGCGGCTCGCGAATCGCGTCGCCGTCCGCGATAAACGCGAAGGCCGCGCACACGGCCGAAATATCGGAATCGAAGCGCTTCGAGATCTTGTACGTGCGAAAACGCAGGTTCGCGCGCGCACCGGTACGCGTCGGCACCTTCACCGCGACCACGAACTCGTGCTCGGCCATGTCCTTCTTCTGGTACGCGAGATAGAGGTCTTCGAGCGGCATCTCGCGCTCGACATCGCCGCCGCGCAGCACGACATGCGCGCCGAGCGCGATAAGCCCCGGCATCGAATCGCCGATCGGCGAGCCGTTCGCGACATTGCCGCCGAGCGTGCCCGCGTTGCGGATCGGCAGGGACGCGAAGCGCTGCCACATCTCGGTGAGTTCCGGGTAAAGCTTCGCGAGCCCCGCGTACGCGGCTTCGACGGTCACGCCCGCGCCGATGCGCAGCCAGCCGCCGGCCGTTTCGATCTTCTGCAGTTCGGCAACCTGGCCCACGTAGACGATATCGCCGAGCGCGCGCATCTGCTTCGTGACCCACAGCCCGACGTCGGTGCTGCCGGCGAGGATGCGCGCCGCAGGTTGCGCTTCCTTGAGCCGCGCAAGCGCGTCGACGGTGCGCGGCGCGGCAAAACGCTGGCCCGCGTACTCGTATTCGAACGTCGCGTCGCGCTCGAGCGACTGCAGCGCGCGCGACAGCGCCGCGGTATCGACCGGCGCGGCCGGCGGCGGCAACCCGAACATCCGCATCGCCGCATCGACGATCGGCCGATAGCCCGTGCAGCGGCACAGATTGCCCGTCAGCGCGTTGGCGACCTCGTCGCGCGTCGGCACCGTGCCATTCGCGCCGCCGCAGGCGTGCGCGTGTTCGTGCGTCTCGCCATTCTCGTGGCCGGGCGGGCGGCCATATTCGTGGCCGTGCTTCTTGTACATCGCCCACATCGACATGACGAAGCCCGGCGTGCAGAACCCGCACTGCGAGCCGTGGCATTCGACGAGCGCCTGCTGCACCGGATGCAGCGAGCCATCGGGCTGGCGCAGGTCTTCGACGGTGAACAGCGCTTTGCCGTCGAGCGTCGGCAGAAACTGAATGCACGCGTTGACCGCCTTGAAGCTCACGCCGCCCAGTTCGTCGCGCTCGCCGACGACGACCGTGCACGCGCCGCAGTCGCCTTCCGCGCAGCCTTCCTTGGTGCCCGTGCAGCGCGCGTCTTCGCGCAGGTACTGCAGGACGGTGCGCGTGACCGGCGCGCCGCTGATTTCGCGGATCGCGTTGCGGTGATAGAAGCGGATCGGCTGGCTCATGTGTCGTGTCTCTCGTGTCTGATTCCGGCTTGCGGCGGATTTGGCGTTCGCGCGGGGGATGATGCAGCGGATGGTTCGAAAACTATCACCGCCGGTTCCGCCAACCCATAGCGTGAGGACCATGCAGCTCATATCGCCAGAAACATATTGAGATAGGCAAACGGACTGACGGTGCTTATACCGGCGCGTCCGTTGTGACGCGCTTCGGATTCGAATACGTCGTTTCGGCCAATTGCACCGAGTCGCGAGCTTCGGGATGTCGGAATGCGCCGAAAATCGGCCGCTATGGTCTGGCACCGTTTTGCCGACGATTTTTAAGCATCCGCTGCATGAAAGCCGGTTCCATGGGACAATCACGGACTTCCGCCGTTTTCAAGTCTCGTTTTCCCCATGTCCGCCGACTCCGCTTCGCCGCGCAGTGAATTTGCGACCACGTTGCAGATCATTCCGGTCGTCTTCTTTACGTTTGTTTGCTACCTGAATATCGGCATTCCGCTCGCGGTGCTGCCGGGCTATGTGCACGGCGGGCTCGGTTTCAGCACGGTGGTCGCCGGCCTCGCGATCAGCGTGCAATACCTCGCCACACTCGCGTCGCGCGCGCTCGCCGGCCGTTCGGCCGATACGCTCGGGCCGAAAAAGACCGTGTCGAACGGGTTGATTGCAAGCGGCGTCAGCGGCGTCGGGCTGCTGCTCGCCGCGCTGACGAGCCACTGGCCCGCGCTGAGCATCACGCTGCTCGTGGTCAGCCGCCTTGTGCTCGGCGTCGGCGAAAGCCTGTGCGGCACCGGCGCGATTCTCTGGGGCATCGGGCGCGTCGGTACCGCGAACAATGCGCGCGTGATCTCGTGGAACGGCATCGCCACTTACGGCGCGCTGGCGATCGGCGCGCCGTTCGGCGTCGTGATCGCGCGCGACATCGGCTTCGCTTCGCTCGGCATCGCGGTCATCGCGCTCGCCGCAGCCGGCTATGCACTCGCGCGGCTCGTGCCGTCGGTGCCGCTCGTGCACGGCGAACGGATGTCGTATCGCAGCGTCTTCGCGCGCGTGTTGCCGCACGGCCTCGGCCTCGCGCTCGGCTCGGTCGGCTTCGGCTCGATCGCAACGTTCATCACGCTGTTCTATGCGGCGCGGCACTGGCCGAATGCGGCGCTGTCGCTGACGCTGTTCGGCACGATGTTTATCGGCGCGCGCCTGCTGTTCGCGAACACGATCAAAACGTATGGCGGGTTTCGCGTCGCGATCGCGTCGTTTTCGCTCGAATGCGTCGGGCTGTTGATGTTGTGGCTCGCACCGGTGCCGCATGTCGCGCTGGCTGGCGCCGCGCTGACGGGCTTCGGCTTTGCGCTCGTGTTTCCGGCCCTCGGCGTCGAGGCGGTCGGTCTCGTGCCGCCCGCGAGCCGGGGCGCGGCGCTGTCCGCGTACTCGGTGTTTCTCGATCTGTCGCTGGGCGTGACCGGGCCGCTTGCCGGGTACATCGCGGGTCAGTTCGGTTATGCGTCCGTGTATCTGTTCGCGGCCGTTGCGGCCGCGGCGGCGATTGCGCTGACGATGGTGCTTTATCAGCGCTACGTGCGCGGTGTAACGGGGCCGACCGCGGCGGTTTGAACGGGTTCGTTGCGGGTTCGTTGCGGCGCCGCCAGGCGGCGCGCCGCTCCGGCTCAATGCGTGAGCAACTCGGCTTTCGCGCCCGCCTTCGTCCCATTCGACAACGACTTCTCGAGCGCCGCGACACCGGCCGGCAAATCGACGCCCACGCCAAGATCGACCATCGTCCGCCCGAACGCGTGCACGGTGCGAAACAGGTTGTGCTCGCGGCACTGTTCGCCCATCTGCCCGATCCGCACGATCGGCAAGCCGAACGACCCCGAGATCTCGACCTGGTGGTGACGCGAAATGTGCCCGCAGATATCGCCGGGACTCAACGTGCCCGGCACTTCGATGCCGATCACCGAATTGAGCCGGCATTCCCGCGGCGTATAAAGCTGCAGACCCATTGCCGTGATCGCCTCCTGCAACGCGAGCGAGCATTTCTGATGGCGGGCGAAGCGCTTCTCGAGTGTTTCCGCGCAAACGAGCCGCAATGCCTCGTGCAACGCGAGCACGCCCGACACCGGCGCCGTGTAGTGATATCCGGCGTTGTGCCAGAAATTTTCGGCAAGCGACGCATCGAGACACCAGTGCGGGCCCGGATCCTTGCGCGCCTTCACGCGCTCCCACGCGGCCTCGGAAAACGCGATCAGCGACACGCCGGGAATGGACGAGAGGCCCTTCTGCCCGCCTGTGATCACCGCATCGATGCCCCACGCGTCCATATCGAGCGGCATCGTACTCAGCGTGCACACCGCATCGACGACGACCAGCGCGCCGGCCGCCTTCGCCAGCGCGGCAATATCCTGCAGATGGTGATTCCACACGGTGTTCGAGGTCTCGCCCTGCACGATCGTGACGACTTCCGGACGCTCGCGGCCGATCGCCGCGGCAACCTCTTCGAGGCTCGCGACCGTGCGGTCCGGCACGTCGAGCAGCGACACCTTTGCGCCGACACGGCGGCCCATCTCGGCCATGCGCTCGCTGAAGAAGCCGTTCCTGATGCTGAGCATGCGCGTGCCCGGCCACGCGAGATTCGAGATCGCCATCTCCATCGCGGCCGAGCCGGGACCCGCGACGCCGAGCACCCACTTCGAATTCGTCTGGAACACGTAGCGCGCCATCGTCTTGACCTGCCCGACCACCTTCGACATCGTGCCGCCCAGGTGGTTGATGACGATCGCATTCGCCTTGGCCACCGCGGCGGGAATCGGCACCGGGCCGGCGCCCATCATCAGCAGCGGTTCTTCGGGGAGGATGGCGTCGAGCGATTCGACCTCGGGACAAGGAACGGTGGACGTTGTAGTGGACATAATCAGGTAAGCAGGCGAGCGAATGAAAATAGACAAAGCGCGTGGGCAACACGCGTAGACAAAGCGCGAGCAAAGCACGAGACAAACGCTTCAAAAACAAAACGCTTCAAAAACAGCCGTTCGAAACGGACCCGCCGGCAGGCTGCCGGCGGGCCGCTTTTTACCGCTGCGTCCGATCATTCACCGATCCGCACGAATGCGCAAGTTTTTTGACAGCGCGTACGATTCGTGTCCGCGCACTTCCGGTTCGATTCCGGCGCGCCCGTTCTGTCCTCGCGCCTCAAGGGCAGCCGCGACTGCGTCACTTCACCTTGTTCTTGTCGAGGCTTTTTCCGGTCGCGGCATTGAAACGCTCGACATATTCCTCGATGAGCTTGCGCACCGCGCGGCCGATCGCGCGATAGTCCGATTCGTTCAGATTCGCAAGCGACACGCGTCCCGACGGATGCGCGGTGCCGAAGCCGCGCCCCGGCAGCAGCACGACACGCGCTTCGCGCGCAAGGCGGAACAGCAGCTCGGACGGCTGCGTATTCTTCTTGATCCATTCGACGAACTCGCGGCCGTGAGCACGTTCGCCGAGGAATTCCATATCGAGGATCGTGTAGTAGTCGACCTGATTCGGATCGTCGTCTTCGAACGAGATGCCAACCTCTTCGTACAGCGCACGCTTGCGGTTGCGAATGAGCCGCTTCAATGCGCACTTGTACGCGTCGGGCGTGTCCATTAGAGAAAACAGCGAGAACAGCACCATCTGCACCTGCTGCGGCGTCGACAGGCCCGCGGTGTGATTGAGCGCGACCGTGCGGCTGTCCGCGACGAGCCGGTCGATAAACTTGAGCTTGTCGGGCTCGGTCGTGATCGACTCGTAGCGCGCATGCAGTTCCTTCTTCACGTCCTTCGGCAGTTGGGCGATCAGGCGATCGAGCACATTGTCGCGATGCGTTGCGATCGTGCCGAGGCGCCAGCCCGTCGCGCCGAAATACTTCGAATACGAATAGACCAGAATCGTATTCTTCGGCGCGAGTGCGAACAGCGACACGAAGTTGTCGGCAAACGTGCCGTACACGTCGTCGGTGAGCAGGATCAGGTCGGGCCGTTCCTTGACGATCTCGGCAATCTGCCGAAGACTTTCGTCGCTGATCTTCACCGACGGCGGGTTGCTCGGGTTCACGAGGAAGAACGCCTTCACCCTCGGGTCGCGCAGCTTGTCGAGTTCGGCCTCCGGGTATTGCCAGTTTTTTTCGACATCCGCGCTGAGGTTGATCACGTTCAGCTGGTAATCGTTCAGCCGGGGAATCTCGATGTACGGCGTGAAGATCGGCACGCCGAGCGCGATCGTGTCGCCGGCCTTGATCAGCCGGTTTTCGCGCATCGTGTTGAAGATATAGGTCATCGCCGCGGTGCCGCCTTCGACCGCGAAGATATCGAACTCGCCGACGAACGGATGCTTGCCGATCATCTCGCGCCGCAAATACTGGCCGACGATCAATTCCGACAGCTTCAGCATCCGGTCCGGCACGGGATAGTTCGACGCGAGAATGCCCTCGCACATCTCGTAGAGAAAGTCGCCATCCGGCAGCCCGAGCTGATCGCGCACATACGACACGGCGCCGCGCAGAAAGTCGATGCCTGGCACGCCTTTGTTTTCGCGCAGGAACAGCTCGAAGCGTTCGCTCAAGCCGTCGCGCTTCGGAAAGCCGCCGACACCCTCCGGCATATACGCAAACGAGCGCTCCGCTTCGCGCATCGCGAAGAGGCCCAGTTGCCAGAAGCCGTGGCGCGCAATGGTCGCGAGAAAGTTGGGATTGCCGCGGCCCGCATTGAGCATCGCGGTATTCGCGGGACGCTCGACCGCGCCGCCGCCGGCCGCCTTGATGAGCTCGTCCTTCAGCTCGAACGGGCTCAGCGCGGCGAGCTTCGCCTGCTCACCGCCGTCGCGCGTCGCACCGTCGGTCCCGTTAGCCGATTTGCCTTTTGCCATGGTCGTCTCCTCGTGGATGACATCCGTTTGACCGCGTCGCGAACACGAGCGGCAACGCGCACGACATTTCGGACAAGCCCGACAACGGGCAACGCGAGTTCCGTTCAAGACCCGAGCAATTCGGCGATCATTGATTTGCATCCCGAACCGACATGCGTTGCACACGTCGCGTGGAGCATCCCTGTCCAGCCAATCGATGCCGAATCGATTTGCATCAATGCGCAAGCACATCGCATTCGCGATGCGGATATCGCACATGCAGTTATCGCCGTGCCGCTTTAATAGATATGAAACCCAGGCTGGGCTGTCAATGTGATTTTGCAGCGGGCCGTCTCGTTACCGCGCTGCCGCAGACCGCCGCAGCGGCGCCGCATGGTGCGATACTGGACGACATGCACGCTCATTCCGGGAGCCGCAATGCGCATGATCCTGTTCAGCAGTCGTCAGTACGACCGCGACACGTTCAGCGAAGCCAACGCGTCGTTTCACTACGAACTGCACTTCCAGGAGTCGTATCTCGACAGCGAGACCGCGATCCTCGCCCACGGCTACGACGTCGTCTGTCCGTTCGTCAACGACACTGTCGATGCAGCCGTGCTCGAACAGCTGCACGCGGGCGGCACGCGGCTGATCGCGCTGCGCTCGGCGGGCTTCAATCACGTCGACCTCGCGGCAGCCGCGCGCCTCGATCTGCCGGTGCTGCATGTGCCCGCTTACTCGCCGCATGCGGTCGCGGAGCACGCGGTCGGGTTGATTCTCGCGCTGAACCGGCGTTTGCCGCGCGCGGTCGCACGCACGCGCGAAGGCGACTTTTCGCTGACGGGCCTGCTCGGTTTCGATTTGCACGGCAAGACCGTCGGCATCGTCGGAACCGGCGTCATCGGCCGCACGTTCGGCCGCATCATGGCCGGTTTCGGCATGCAGGTAATCGCATACGACCCGGGCCCGCCCGCCGCCGAGCTGCTCGCGCTCGGCGCGCAATACGTGCCGCTCGACACGCTGCTCGCCAGTGCGGATATCGTGAGCCTGCACTGCCCGCTCGTGCCGGCCACCTACCATATGATCGATGCGGCTGCGCTCGCGAAGATGAAGCGCGGCGCGATGCTGATCAACACGGGGCGCGGCGGGCTCGTCGAAAGCAATGCGCTCGTCGGCGCGCTGAAGAGCGGGCAGCTCGGCCATCTCGGACTCGACGTCTATGAAGAGGAAGGCGGCCTTTTCTTCGAGGATCACTCGGATACGCCGCTGCAGGACGATGTGCTCGCGCGGCTTCTGATGTTCCCGAATGTGATCGTCACCGCACACCAGGCGTTCTTTACGCGCGAAGCAATGAACGAGATCGCGCAAACCACGCTTGGCAACGTGAAAGCATGGTGCGACGGCGCGCCGGTCAATGTCGTGCGGCACGCGCCGGCGCGCGGCTGACGGCTGACGGCTGACGATGCGCGCCTCAGAGCCGCTTGCTCAGGCCGTTGTACCGCGCATGCCCGATGCGCCGGTCGAGCGGAAGGTCATGGTCGTCTGCGTGTTCGTCATGGTCCGCGAAGTCGTCGTTGGGGTCGCCGACGATGCCTGGCGCGATGCTCATCGTGGGCCGCAGCGCGGTGCGCGCATCGTCGGGCGCGCCGCAATACTGGCGCAACAGCGCGGCCTCGCGCTCATGCACTTCGACCGGAAACCAGCGCGCGCCGGCCGATGCGAGGTAACGCGCGCGGTGCTGTCCGTTGCGGAACGCGACCACGCCTTCGTGCTCGAGACCGAGCCATCCGATGAGACCCGGCGCGCGCCGTGCGGTCATCGTCACGTAAGGCATATCGGGAATGCGCGAATTGGCCGGATCGAGAAACTCGCGAATGCCGCGCAGCTTGCCGGGATGCCATTCGTGGACCGGGCGCAGCACATAGTCGGTGTCGTCGCGCTCGGCGCACAGCAGCAGCTTGCGCGCATCGACGAGCACGACTTCATGGCGGGTTCCGTCGATCGAGAACACGCGCTTGAGTCGCACATGGTCATACCATTCGTGGTCGTGCAGCTGGACGATCCAGACAGGTTCATTTGGCGGCATGGCGGAATTCGACATCGACGGCTTCAGATGAAAACGACCAGCGGGTCGCCTCCGACAGGCTGGCACGACCGGTGCGCAGTACGCGGGCAAGCCGATCGAACCGGCATATGAACGGTGCTTACGCTACGAGTCGATTGTGAAAAGGCCGTGTCACTTAGGCAAGCGATTTCGCTACGCACATGTGGTATTTCGAGCAAATCGAAGCACGTGTTGCGACGACTCCGATCGACTTGCATCGGGAGATGACGATGACCCTCGAAACATTCGGTGACCATGTCCGCATCGAAGCGATCGATGCGGTCGCAACGATCGTGCTCGATCGGCCCGCACGCCGCAATGCGGTCGATCGCCCGACGGCGAACGCCTTGTCCGCTGCGTTCGCGCGTGTCGAAAGCCATGCGGACTGGCGCGTTGCCGTGCTGTTCGGCGCGGGCGGCACGTTCTGCGCGGGCGCCGATCTCACCGCACTCGACGACGACACGCGCCGCAACGAGCTGCATGCCGACGGCAGCGGTCCGGGCCCGATGGGCCCGACGCGCACGCCGTTCGCAAAGCCCGTGATCGCCGCGATCTCGGGGTACGCGGTCGCGGGCGGGCTCGAGCTTGCGGCGATGTGCGATCTGCGCGTCGTCGAGCGTTCCGCCGTGCTCGGTGTGTTCTGCCGGCGCGTCGGTATTCCGCTCATCGACGGCGGCACGGTTCGCCTGCCGCGGCTCGTTGGTTTGTCGCGCGCGCTCGATCTGATTCTGACGGGCCGCGCGCTCGGCGCCGACGAGGCGTTTGCATTCGGGCTCGCGAATCGCATCGTCGAAGACGGCACGGCGCGCACTGCCGCGGAACAGCTCGCCGCGGAACTGGCCGCGCTGCCGCAGTCGGCATTGCTCGCGGACCGACGTTCGGCCTACGCAAACAGCATGCTCGACGATCTCGCCGACGCGTTGCGCCGCGAAGGCGCGGGCGGTTATGCGGCAGTGTTCGGCGAGGGCATGGCGCTCGCCGCACGCTTTGCCGACGGCGCCGGCAGGCATGGAAGCGCGCTCGATCCATCGAGTGGCTCATCGAGTGACCCATCGAGTGGCTCATCGGACCGCTCGACGCTCGACTGACACCCGCCTTCCTCGCCGCATCGACGTCGCATCGGCGTCGCGTTTTCGTCGCCTGCGGAAAAAACAACAGCGGCCGAGATTACGCTTTGCAAGGGTTTCGGCTTAGGTACAATCCCCTACCGACTTTCCCAATCCGCCCCGACGCGCTTCGTCCCGAACGCGCGCGAGCGCGGCGCGCCCACGCCCCGATCATGCCCCTGCCTCTTTTTGCCCTGGCCATTGCCGCATTCGGCATCGGCACGACTGAATTCGTCATCATGGGGCTGCTGCCCGACGTCGCGCGCGATCTCGCCGTGTCGATTCCGGCGGCCGGCATGCTCGTCTCGGCCTATGCGCTCGGCGTCACGATCGGCGCGCCGATCGTCGCGATCGCGGTCGCGAACATGCCGCGCAAGAAAGCGCTGATGAGCCTGATCGGCGTGTTTATCGTCGGCAACCTGCTATGCGCGATCGCGCCGAACTATGCGGTGCTGATGATTGCGCGCATCGTCACGGCGTTCTGCCACGGCGCATTCTTCGGCATCGGATCGGTGGTCGCCGCGGGCCTCGTCGCGCCGAATCGCCGCGCACAGGCGATCGCACTGATGTTCACGGGCCTCACGCTCGCGAATGTGCTCGGCGTGCCGCTCGGCACCGCGCTCGGCCAGGCAGTCGGCTGGCGCTCGACGTTCTGGGCGGTCACCGTGATCGGCGTGCTCGCCGCCGCGGCGCTCGCAGTCTGCCTGCCGTCGCGCATCGAGATGCAGAAGGCGAGCCTGCTGCATGAATTCAAGGTGCTGAAAAATCCGCAGGTACTGATGGTGCTCGGCACGAGCGTGCTCGCGTCGGCAAGCCTGTTCTCGACCTTCACCTACATCACGCCGATTCTCGAAGACGTGACCGGCTTTACGCCGCACGCGGTCACCCTCGTGCTGCTGCTGTTCGGCCTTGGGCTCACGGTCGGCAGCACGCTCGGCGGCAGGCTCGCCGACTGGCGGCCCGTGCAGTCGCTGCTCGCGTTCCTGCTCGCGATCGTCGCGATTCTCGTCGTGTTCGCGGCCGCGATGCATGCGCAGATTCCCGCGCTCCTCACCGTGTTCGCATGGGGCGTACTCGCCTTCGCGATCGTGCCGCCGTTGCAGATGCTGATTGTCGATCGCGCAAGCCATGCGCCGAATCTCGCATCGACGTTGAACCAGGGCGCGTTCAATCTCGGCAATGCCACGGGCGCATGGCTCGGCGGCATGGCGATCGGCGCGGGCGCGCCGCTCACGGCGCTGCCGTGGGTCGGCGTCGCGACGGCCGCCGGCGCCGTCGCGCTGACCTTGTGGTCGGTGTCGCTCGAACGGCGCGCGCAACGGATGGCGGTGCCGGGCTGAGGCGCGGCGTCGCTGGGCGCGGCAGCGCCCCTGCGTAGTAGCATCACGCCCGATGAAAGTCATCTTCTCGCGCGATTTTGTTGCGCTCATTCTGAGCGTCGCCGTGGTCGGGCTCGGCATGGGCGCCACGCTTCCGCTGACCGCGCTCGCCCTCACCGGCGCGGGCTACGGCACCGATATCGTCGGCCTGCTGACTGCGGCGCAAGCGGGCGGCGGGCTCGCCGCCGTGCCGCTGACCGGCTGGGTCGGCGCGCGCTTTTCGGGCCGTCAGGTGATCGTCGGCGCCGTGCTCGCGGTAGCGCTCGCCACTGCGTCGATGCAAGTCACGACGAATCTGTTGGTCTGGGCCGTGTTGCGCGTCGTCTGCGGCTTCGCGCTGATGCTGCTCTTCACGTTCGGCGAGGCCTGGGTCAACCAGCTCGCCGACGACGCGTCGCGCGCCCGCGTGATCGCGATCTACGCGACGAACTTCACGTTGTTCCAGATGGCCGGACCCGTGCTCGTCAGCCGCATCGCGCCGTTCGCCGCCTCGCGCTTTCTCGTATGCGGCGCGATTTTTCTGCTCGCGCTGCCGATGCTCGCGGCCATGCGCGCGACGCGGCGCGCCGCCGGCGAACCCGAACCGCACGGCAACTGGCGGCACGTGCTGCCGCAGATGCCCGCGCTCGTGATCGGCACCGGCTTTTTCGCCCTGTTCGATACGCTCGCGCTGTCGCTGATCCCGCTCTTTGCGATGACACACGGCTTCACCGCGAGCGTCGCCGTGCTGTTCGCATCGGCGATGCTGCTCGGCGACACGACGCTGCAATTGCCGATTGGCTGGCTCGCCGATCATCTGGGTCGCGAGCGCGTGCATATCGGCGCGGCCGTGGTCGTCGTGGTGTTGCTCGCGCTGTTGCGCTGGGCGGTCGCCGTGCCGTGGCTGTGCTGGCCGTTGCTTTACGTGCTGGGCGGCGCGGCCGGGGCGATCTATACGCTGTCGCTCGTCGCCTGCGGCGAGCGCTTTCGCGGCGCGGCGCTCGTGTCCGCGAGTTCGCTTGTCGGTGCGTCGTGGAGCGTCGCGAGCTTCGGCGGCCCGCTCATTGCCGGCGCGTTGATGCAACACGTCGGCAACGATGCGCTGATCGGCGTGCTGCTCGCAAGTGCGCTCGCGTTTCTCGGCGCCGCGGTATGGGAACGGCGCCGCGGCGCGGTGCGGGCGTTGCAGTAGCGCCAGCCCGTCGCGCGCTCGACGCTTTTCATACTCTTGCCGGCAAGACCTCGCCGACACACGTGCCGAAGCCCACGCGATACCCGTCGCCCTGACACCATCCGGCCAGCGTCAGCTCGTCGCCATCGTCGATAAACGTGCGCGTGCCGCCTTCTTCGAGCTCGAGCGGTTTTTTCCCGTTCCACGTCAACTCGAGCAGGCTGCCGTACGAATCGGCGGTCGGCCCGCTGATCGTCCCGGACCCCATCAGATCGCCGACCCGAGTATTGCAGCCCGACACCGTGTGATGCGCGAGCTGCTGCGCCATCGTCCAGTACATATGGCGGAAGTTCGTGCGGGCGATCGTCGTCGCACGACGCGCGTTGCGCGCGCGCATGCGCACCTCGAGTTCGATATCGAACCCATGCCTGCCGTCCGGACGATGCCGCAGATACTCGAGCGGCGCCGGCTCCTGCGTCGGCTGCGCGACACGAAACGGTTCGAGCGCGTCGAGCGTGACGATCCACGGCGAAATGGTCGTGGCAAACGTCTTCGAGTTGAACGGGCCGAGCGGCACGTATTCCCATTGCTGGATATCGCGTGCGCTCCAGTCGTTGAGCAGCACCATGCCGAAGATATGGTCTTGCGCCTCGGCGCACGCAATCGGCTCGCCGAGCGCATTGCCGCGCCCGACGATAAAGCCGGTTTCGAGCTCGATATCGAGCTTGCGGCACGCGCCGAATACCGGGCGCGGCGTATCGGGCAGTTTCAGCTGGCCATTGGGCCGCCGCACCGGCGTGCCGCTTACGACCACCGACGACGCGCGCCCGTTGTATCCGATCGGGATCTCGAGCCAGTTCGGCAGCAACGCGTTGGCCGGGTCGCGGAACATCGAGCCGACATTCGTCGCATGCTCCTTCGACGAATAGAAGTCCGTGTAGCCGGGAATCTCGACCGGAAGATGCAGCGTCGCCTCCGACATCGGGACGAATACGCGCGCTTTCAGCGCGTCGTCGTCGCGCAGGCGCGGGTTGCCGCGCTCGAGAAGCGCGCTCAGTTGCACGCGCACGCTGCGCCACGCGTCGCGGCCAAGCGCAATGAATGCGTTCAGCGAATCTCGCGCGAATACGCTTGCATCGTGGTGCGAGGCGCCATGCGCGCCCGGCGATGCGGCAGTCAGCAGACCTGCGCTTTCGAGCGCGGCGAGATCGACGATCAGGTTGCCGATCGCCACGCCCGCGCGCCGCGCATGACTGTTCCGGTCGCTGAACACGCCGAACGGCAGGTTCTGAATCGGGAAATCGCAGATCGGATCGTTGGCGGTCTCGACCCAGCTTCTGCGCGACGCATCGAGCGTAGCCTGAAGTTCGCCACCGATACTCATTGCTGCTCCGCGTTGAAATGTTTCCTGAGACCTTGCCAGCACGCGGCGTAACCGGTTTGCAGTTGCGTGCTTTCGAGCGCGAGGCGCGTCGGCCGGATCAGCGTGCGCGTTTCGAACATGAACGCCATCGTGTCGCTCACCTTGTGCGGTTTCGTCGTGTCGCTGTGCGACGCTTTTTCGAAGGTTTCGGCATCGGGTCCGTGCCCCGACATGCAGTTGTGCAGACTCGCGCCGCCGGGCACGAAGCCTTCGGCCTTCGCGTCATAAGCGCCGTGCACGAGACCCATGAATTCGCTGGCGACGTTGCGGTGGAACCACGGCGGGCGAAACGTATCTTCAGCCGCGAGCCAGCGCGGCGGAAAGATCACGAAGTCGATCGTATCGACGCCTGGCGTATCGCTCGGCGATTGCAGCACGAGGAAAATCGACGGATCGGGATGATCGAAACTGATCGAGCCGATCGTATTGAAATGCCGCAGGTCGTATTTGTACGGCGCGTAGTTGCCGTGCCACGCGACGACGTCGAGCGGCGAATGATCGATATCGGCACGCCAAAGCTGGCCATTGAGCCTGGCGACCAGCTCGAACGCGCCTTCTCGATCTTCATAGGCCGCATGCGGTGTCAGGAAGTCGCGCGGGTTGGCAAGACCGTTCGAGCCGATCGGCCCGAGGTCGGGCAGCCGCAACAGCGCCCCGAAGTTCTCGCAGATATAGCCGCGCGCTTCGCCGTCCGGCAACGCGACGCTAAAGCGCACGCCGCGCGGAATCACCGCGATTTCGAACGGCTCGACGTCGAGCTTGCCGAGTTCGGTGGCAATGGCGAGGCGCCCATGCTGCGGGACGATCAGCAGCTCGCCGTCGGCGCTGTAGAAAAAGCGCTCGTGCATCGAGCGGTTCGCCGCATACAGATGAATCGCGCAGCCGCTCATCGCTTCGGCAGCGCCGTTGCCGGCCCATGTCACCGTGCCGTCGACGAAGTCGGTCGGCTTCGACGGCATCGGCAGCGGATCCCAGCGCAACGGGTTCGGCGGCGTCGGCGGCACGCCCGTGAAGTTCGCGACGAGATGATCCGACGGCAACGGCGTGAACGGTCCATGCATCGCCGCCGGCCGGATGCGGTACAGCCACGAGCGCCGGTTCTGCCCGCGCGGTGCGGTGAACGCGGTGCCCGACAGCTGCTCGGCGTAGAGCCCGTACGGCGCGCGCTGCGGCGAGTTGCGGCCATGCGGCAGCGCGCCGGGCAGCGCTTCGGTTGCAAACTCGTTCGCGAAGCCGGATTGATAGTGCGCGTGAAGGTTCGGGTTGCCGCCCCGCTCGTCAGCCGGCTGCCGGGCGCCGCCGACGGCGCTTTGGCCCGCCGCGTCGCGCTCGGGCCGTGTCGATGTGGTCATGTGAGTCTCCGTCGATCCGATTCCGATCGTTCGATTCCGTTGATTTACGAATGGTAAAACGAATTACGATTAGTGAAAATCACGTAAACCCTGGGGATGCGTGCCCGCATCGATCGTTATGAGTAATTGGTCAGTCGCGATCCGGCGCCCGCTGCTACCATCGGAGAATGCGACGGCGCCGGTGCGGCAGCCGTCCTCTATTCGAATTCGAACGCGATTGATCGCTCCGCGAGGTCCCTGCGCGATCCCTGCGCGTCACATGCGTGCCACACCCTGCGCTCACCCATGATCCCGTTGAACATTCCCGAACTCGTTGACCGCGCATCGACTCTTCCGTTTCTGCGCGAGCATTTGCGCATGGGCACCGGCGCCCATCGCGACAGCGCGGTCGCGCATTACGCCGACTTCGAAATCGGCAGCGCCTACGAGCCGATCTTCGACATCAGCGTGCATGCGCTCGCGCAGTCGCTGTCGTCGGAGCCGCAAAGCGCCGACCGCTTCGGCGACGAACTCGGCTTCCAGGCAGTCACGCAGCACCTGAACGGAACGCACATCGACGCGTTCGACCCGTTCGATCACGTGTCCGACGATCAGGAACTGGTCGCGCTCGATCGCATGTCACGCGGCATGCATGCGATCAACTTCTTCGGCGCGCAGCGGCACGGGTTGCTGTTTCTGCGCGTGCACGAGCGTCTGCTGAAGAGCGTGCGCTACGACCACGGCCGGCACTTCTCGACGGTGCTGATCTCGTTCGGGATCAATCCGTCGCGCATCGTGATCGAGCTGCCGCCGGCCGCCGTCGCGCATCGCACGTTTCTCGGCTATCTGACGAAGAGCTATCAGCACTACGGGTTCAAGGTGGCGGGGAATCTGCCGAACGCCGGGCAGATTCTGTCGGTGTCCGATATGGCGCGGCTCGATTTCGTCAAGATGGATGCGGGCGCCGCGCTGCGCGATGCGATGGTGAAGCCGCTCGTCGGCTATGCGAACCGGCTGCGCATTCCGTTGATTTTCGATCGCGTCGCGACCGAAGCGCAGTTCGAGATGCTGCAGCAATACGATGTGCGGTTCGTGCAGGGGCCGTTGTTTGCGGGTAGCGAGAATCGGGTGGCATGAAGGGCGACGTGAAGCGTTCGCCTGAAGGGTTCGCCTGAAGGGTTCGCCTGAAGGGTTCACCTGAAGGCACGCTGAAAACGGCCTGCGCGCGGCCTCTCGCGCGCTATGCTCGTCGAACCGTGTCGCCGAGCCGCCGCGCGAGCGCTTCGAGGCGCGGCGCGACACGCTCGCGAAACACGTCCTCCCCCATCGACGAGGCCGGGCCGCTGCAACTGAGCACGAGCCATCGTCGATCGCGCGGATCGCGAAACGGCACGGCGACCGCGTTGACGTCTTCGTGCCACGCGCGAAACGAATAACAGCAGCCGGCTGCTTCGAATGCGTCGACTTCGACGCGCGCGTCTTCCACCTGCGCCGCGCCGGAATCGCCCGCCGCCCGCGCGAGCTCCGCGAACAGCGCCTCGCGCACATCGACCGGCTGTACCGCGAGATACGCGCGCCCCATCGAACTCGTCAGCATCGACAGCCTGGAACCCGAAGCGAGCCCGAGCGTGAGCGCGGTCTCGCTGCGGATCGTCTCCAGATAGACCATATCGAGCCCGTCGCGGCAGCCGAGCGAGACGGCCGCGCCGACCTCGCGCGCGAACGCGCGCAGATGCGGCCGCGCCAGTTCGAGCGTGTCGGTGCCCGACAACAATGCGAAGCCAAGCGACAGCACACCCGCATCGAGCGCATATTTGCCGAGCGCCTCGTCGAAACGCAGATAGCCGAGCACCGTCAGGGTATAAGCAAGACGGTTGACGGTCGCTTTGGGCAAACCCGTGCGTTCGACGAAGTCGCGATTGCCGAGCAGCGTCTCGCCGGGCCGGAAAGCGCGCAGCAGATCGAGCCCGCGCGCGAGTGCTACGACGAATTTACGCTCGTCGATCGAGGGTGCGGAGGCAGTCATCGGATGGTACACTCGAACGTCAATTGCAAAACATTGTTTCGCACAGCGGAACTCCAGTCAAGTCGTTCGTGTACCCGGCTTCAGGGCGACGATTCAGCATTCAGGAGATTCACCATGGCGCGCGCGCATTTCCACTGGGACGACCCGCTGCTTTTCAACCAGCAGCTCACCGACGAAGAACGCATGGTGCGCGATGCCGCCGCCGCGTACGCGCAGGACAAGCTGGCGCCGCGCGTGCTCGAAGCGTTTCGCCATGAAAAAACCGACGTCGCGATCTTTCGCGAGATGGGCGAACTGGGCCTGCTCGGCCCGACGATCCCCGAACAATACGGCGGCCCCGGGCTCAACTACGTGAGCTATGGGTTGATCGCGCGCGAAGTCGAGCGCATCGATTCCGGCTACCGGTCGATGATGTCCGTGCAATCGTCGCTCGTGATGGTGCCGATCTTCGAATTCGGCACGGACGCGCAGAAAGACAAATACCTGCCGAAGCTCGCAAGCGGCGAATGGATCGGCTGCTTCGGCCTGACCGAGCCGAACCATGGCTCGGACCCGGCCAATATGGTCACGCGCGCGAAGCAGGTCGACGGCGGCTATTCGCTGTCCGGCTCGAAGATGTGGATCACGAATTCGCCGATTGCCGATGTGTTCGTCGTATGGGCGCAACTCGAGGAAAACGGCGAGGACGAGATTCGCGGCTTTATCCTCGAGAAAGGCTGGAAGGGTCTCAGCGCGCCCGCCATTCACGGCAAGATCGGGCTGCGCGCGTCGATCACCGGCGAAGTGGTGCTCGACGACGTCTTCGTACCCGAAGAAAACCTGCTGCCGGGCGTCAAGGGCCTGCGCGGGCCATTCACGTGTCTGAACTCGGCGCGCTACGGCATCGCGTGGGGCGCGCTCGGCGCGGCCGAATCGTGCTGGCACACCGCGCGCCAGTACGTGCTCGACCGCAAGCAGTTCGGCCGGCCGCTCGCCGCGAACCAGTTGATCCAGAAAAAGCTCGCCGATATGCAGACCGAAATCACGCTCGGCCTGCAAAGCGTGCTGCGTCTTGGCCGCATGAAGGACGAAGGCACGGCGGCCGTCGAAATCACATCGATGATGAAGCGCAACTCATGCGGCAAGTCGCTCGAGATCGCGCGCACCGCGCGCGACATGCTCGGCGGCAACGGTATCTCGGACGAGTTCGGCGTCGCGCGGCATCTCGTGAATCTCGAAGTCGTGAACACATACGAAGGCACGCACGATATCCACGCGCTGATTCTCGGGCGCGCGCAGACCGGGATTCAGGCGTTCTTTTAAGTTTGTTAACGGATTCGGATCGCTGGCGCGGTTTTTTAAGATTTGTCCAATACGCGCGGATGAAGCATCCGCTTAAGGTGTCGGCAGCATTTTTGTGATGCGCCGATTCCGATCTTCGACGCGGGGTCGACAGACAGACTCGGCGCCGACTGACCCGGAGACACCATGAGCGAATCCGTCCGCCCCGCCGCGCAGCGTGGCCAGCGCGGCCTCACCGAATCGAGCTTTGCGCGGCCCGGTGCGCCCGCGCTGAGCGGGCCCGAGGGCATCCGCTTCGACTTCAACTACGGCTGCCGCGTGCGGGTGAGCGTCGACGGATGGCGCGTGCGGATGCTCGATCTCGACACGCACAACGTCGTGTTCGACGAAGCGGTTCGAGCCGGCGAGACGGTGACGAGCCGCCGCAAGTATTTCGTGCGCACGCTGCTGCAGGTGTTCGACGGCAACCGGCTCGTGTTCGAGCATGCCTTCGAGGCGCGCGCAAAGCCGGTGCTCGTGCGGCTCGCATCGGCCGCGCTCGGCGATTCGATCGCGTGGATGCCCGTGATCGACGCGTTTCGCGAGCAGCATCGTTGCGACTTGCATGTGGCGGTGCCGGCGCATCTGCAGCCGCTCTTTCGCGAAGGCTATCCGGCGCTGAAGCTCGTTGCCGATCGCGAGATTCAGTCGCTGGAAGCCGCCAGCGCGCCGTTCTACGCGACATACCATATCGGCCTGTTCTCCCCATACGACGAACGCGACCACCAGCCGACCGACCCGCGCGTGAGCAGCATGCAGGACGCCGCCGCGTATATGCTCGGCGTGCCGCCCGGCGAGCGGCGGCCGCGGATCGTCGTCGCCGATACCTCGCGCCGTATCGCCGAACCGTATGTCTGCATCGCGACGCAGGCGACCGCCCAATGCAAGTACTGGAACAACCCGCGCGGCTGGCCGACGCTGATCGCGCATCTGAAGCGGCTTGGCCTGCGCGTGCTGTGCATCGACCGCGATCGCGAGTACGGGCTGCCGGGCGCGCTGAACCGGATGCCCGAAGGCGCCGAGGACTTCACGGGCGAACGTCCGCTGCAGGAACGCGCGAACCTGCTGATGCATGCCGAGTTTTTCGTCGGGCTCGGCAGCGGTCTGTCGTGGCTGGCATGGGCGGCCGGCACGCCGGTCGTGATGATCAGCGGCTTTTCGCATCCGAAGACCGAGTTCCACACGCCATGGCGCGTGATCAACTTCCACGCGTGCAATAGCTGCTTCAACGACACCGCGCACGAATTCGATGCCGACAACTTCAACTGGTGCCCGCGCCGGGCAGACGGCCGCACACAGCGGTTCCAGTGCACGGCGGCGATCAGTCCGGAGTTCGTGATACGAACGGTGGACAGTCTGATCGATGCGCGTTGTGCCGCCTGACTTTCCAGACGGGCTTTGAAAGCTGAACAGGAAATGAAAAAGCCGGACTGCGGGAGCGGCTCACCCTCGGTCCGGCCTGGCTTGTGCGTCTGTTCCTGCTTGTGCGCCTGTTTCGGCCGAGGCTTGCGGCTTACTTCAGGTTCGGCTGCGGCGTCATGCGCAGGTACGGCCGCAGCGCCTTGTAGCCCTTCGGGAATTTCTGTTTGATCACGTCCTCGTCCTTCAACGACGGCACGATCACCACGTCGTCGCCATGATTCCAGTTGCCCGGCGTCGCGACCTGATAGTTGTCGGTTAGCTGTAGCGAGTCGATCACGCGCAGCACTTCGTCGAAATTGCGACCCGTGCTGGCCGGATACGTGATGATAAGGCGCACCTTCTTCTTCGGATCGATGATGAAGAGCGAACGCACCGTCAGCGTTTCGTTCGCGTTCGGGTGAATCATGTCGTAGAGTTCCGACACCTTGCGGTCGCCGTCGGCGAGGATCGGAAAACCGACGCTCGCGGCCTGCGTCTCGTTGATGTCCTTGATCCACTCGTTATGCGATTTCGCACTGTCGACCGACAACGCGATGGTCTTCACGTTGCGCTTCTCGAACTCGCTCGCGAGCTTCGCAGTCAGGCCGAGTTCGGTCGTGCAGACCGGCGTAAAGTCGGCCGGATGCGAGAAAAGCACGCCCCAGCTATCGCCGAGCCACTCGTGGAATTTGATCCGGCCGATGCTCGAATCCTGTTCGAAATCGGGCGCGGTGTCGCCAAGCCGTAGACTCATCATGCAACTCCTTTGAAGGTTCGCTCTGTCAATATCCGGATAAACCGAACCGGCCCGGCCGAGCGCAGCCGACGGTAACCGGAAAAAATTAAAGCATAACGGACGCCGGCTTGCGCGGCTAACGAACCGAGCGTCATACACATATGAGTTTTTTGTAATTTTCGTTGCGATGAGTGAAACTTAGCGGGACAGATCAGCTTCGCGGGCTAATAATGCAAGCGTGTCGATAAGGTGCGGCGCCATGCCGCTGCGGAAGGCCGGCGACGCGTGCTCGACGGGTTCGCGGTGTGCCCGCCGTGCGTTCTGGCAACGGCAATGTGTCGCTTGCTGTACGTTTATGGCGCGAACAGACGTCCGGGAACGGATTCTGCGTACCGCGGTGGTCCGCGTGTCGCCTGCCGCCCTCGCCAGCGGCGATTTCTTTGGTTACGATTTCACGCGTAGCGTGCACGAAGGGAGCAATCAATGTCGGAAGTTAACAAGGAGAGATTGATGTCGGATATCAAGACAGTCCTCGCAGACGCTGAAGATCTGCTGAAGCAGGCCGCGAGCGCAACCGGCGAACGCGCTTCCGAACTCCGCGAATCCGCGTTGTCGCGGCTCAAACAGGCGAAGGAAAAAGCGGCGGATGTGCAGGTGGTCGTGGTCGAGAAAGGCAAGAAGGCAGCACGCGCGACCGACGACTACGTCCACGAGCACCCCTGGACGTCGATTGGCATCGCGGTCGGCGCCGGCGTGCTGGTGGGCCTGCTGATCAATCGGAAGTAAAGCAGGCAGTGGTGCCGTGACTGACCGTGCGGTTTCTTTGCGCGAGCTTTTGCACGAGGTTGTGCGTGCCAGTGTACGAGGCGCTGCGGTAAGTCGTATTTCCATCGGGCAAGGCGGCCGGCTAGCGTCAGACTTCTGACGCCTCTGGCCGGACACGTTTCAGATACGGCTGGTGCCCGCCGGACTTCAGTCCGGCGCGCCCCGGCCGGCTTTGAGTTCCGCGTGTGGGTTGAATGTGGGTTCAATGCGCAGCCTGTGCCACTTCCGATGTCCTTCCAGTCTGTTTCCGGTGCACTTCTACGGGGTAACGCGCTCACGTCATGACCACCGATACCCAATCACAGCGCTCGGACCGAAGCCCGCTGCGCCGCATTTTCAGCTCCGTCTTTTCGATCCTGCAGACCCGGCTCGAACTGATCGGCATCGAGCTGGCAGAAGAAAAAGACCGTCTGCTCGCCGTGCTCTTTCTCGGCCTCGCGGCCATGATGCTCGCGATGATGTCGCTGATCGCACTAACCGCGCTCATTGCGATCGCGTTCTGGGACACGTACCGTTGGCAATCGCTCGCGGGTATTACGATTGTCTACGCAGTCGCCGCGCTGGTCTGCGGACTGCGCGCGCGCAGTAATTTGCATAACGCGCCGGCCGTGTTCGAAGCCACCATCCACGAGTTCGAAAAGGACCGCGAGATTTTCCGCAAACATTCGGAGTGAGCGGGCTGAGTGAGCGGGTGCTGCCGGCTGGATTGCCTCATTCCGTTGCCCGTTTCGAGCTGACGACTTCAACAATCTTTGACGCTTTATCGATACCTCATGAGCCACGTCCATTCAGATAGCGCATTTCGCCGTCAGCATAAGGCGACGAAGGATCTGAGCACGCCGCAGTTGCGGGCGCTGCGCAAGGAACTGCTGATCGTGCGTGCGGACGTCGAGCGCATGGAACTCGCGCAGTCGACGCTCGAACTGCGCCAGGCGGTCATCCATTTCAGCTGGCTCAAATTCGTGCTGCCCGGCTTTGCAAGCATGCGCTGGGGCGCGCGCGGCGCCACCACGAAGGGCATTGGCGCGCTGATGAAGCAATATCCGCTCGTCAGTTCGCTGATGTCGTTGCTGCTCGCGAAGCCGCTGCGCACGAGCGTGGTGGCGAGCGCCAAGCCGGTGCTGAAGTGGGGCAGCGTGGCGCTTGCCGCATGGGAGGCTTACCGGATCTGGCAGCAGGTGCGACGCGAGACCGGCGGTGGCGCCGGCGGTGCGGGGAAGGATGTCGGCGGCAGCGCGCGGGTGTCGGGGCAGTGAGTGGCGTAAGGGTTGCGGTTACAGTCGCTGTCGCTGTGGCTGCTGCAACGTTTTGCCCCTCTATGCCGGTTCGGCGGTGTGTGTCGATAAAATCCGGCTAACGCGTGTTCCAGCACTGCGCGATATCGACGCCTGATATGCTGCCCTTACCAGGCGCCGCTCGATTCGCGCGCAAACCGGTCGCATCGAGCGCGAAAGTACCGCATGGGTCATCTCGCATCGGCCCTGTATCGATGGGCGTCGCTTCCAGCGTATAGCCGCCGTTTGCGTCATCGGCTGACAACACCTGCAGCCGATAGACGGGCGTGCCGGACTGAGGCGCCTGATCGAAGCCTGGCGGCAATGCGACCGTGCTGCTGCCACGCAGCGCCGATTCAACATACTGCGCCGCGCGATAGAGTGCCGAGGTCGCATCCGTTCTGTGTCCGCGCGCGAGCTGCGCCCGGTACGACGGCAACGCGAATGCGGCGAGTACGGCGATGATCGCGAGCGCAATCACGAGTTCGAGTAGCGTGAAGGCGCCGGTGTGGTGCTTTGCGGCGTGGTGCTTCATGGAATAGCGCTTCATCCGGTCGATCCCGGCATCACAATGGTTCGAAAACAAATGGGGCGTCCGCTCAGTTTGCTCAGTCCGCTCAAAAGGGCCGAGCCACGATACGCCGCCAATGACGCTCGACGATGCCGTTGTCTACCACGAGCTGAAGCTGCAACCACGCCTGCGTATCGCGCGTGCGGCCGTAACCACGCGCGGTGAGCAGCCATGCGCTCGCGGCGGGACGCGTGGCGAGACGCCATGCCTCGACTGCGCATTGCGGAGGTTCGAACGAACCCGGCCACACGGCAATCGGAGCAAATGCGGCGGCGTTGAACGCGGCGGACACTTTCCACGCAGCGGGTTCGCCATTTACTGCAGCTTCGCGAGACAGCACTTCGCCCGCCGCAACACGTTGTGCGCACAACGTCAGCGCCGAATCCGCCGCATGAAACGCGACGAACTGGTCTTGCAAATTAGCCGCACCGCGGGCCGCCGCAACCGATGTCTCGAACCACGCGGCCGATGTAGCGAGCATCATCGACGACAGGATCAGGACGATCGGCAACGCCGCACCGCGATTGCGCGAGCGCCGGGGCGCATTGTCGCGTCGCGGAGCGCGCCCACCGCGCCGTACTGTGTAACGCTTCATCGCGAGCATCCGCTTCGGTCGGCCACGCATCATGTTGCACCTCCACTGTTATTCCGGATCGCGACGCGCCGCCAGAACGCCTCACGAGCGCGCTTGTCCGGGCCCAATAACGACACGCCGTCGCAATCGACATAGCGACTCGGCGCGGCGTCGCGGGCGCCACGCACGAGCACGCAAACGTCGACCGCAACCACACTGCGCCATTGGGCGAGCGTGAGCGCGGACGCATCGAGCGCCGCGGGCGCGCCGGCCAGCCAATAGCGAAACCGCAACCGTTCGACGCCTTCGACGAGCGGCTGCGACGAACCCGCGCTGCCACTGCCCTCGCAGTAAAGTTCGGGCTCCCCCGTCGAGCCGCTTGCTCTCGCGTAAAAGCGGTTGACGACCGGTGCACCCGGCGCGTCGGCAAGCGTGTGCGCGAGCCCCTGGCCGAGGCAATCGGTCGGCTGCGCGGCGGCTGACGGCCACGTCGATACGTTGTCGGCGACATATCGGATCGCGATGCCATCCGAGCGGCTCGCGAGCGCTTCGCACGTGAGGCGATCGTCCGTTCCGGCCGGACGCGCAGACGAGCAGCCGAAGAGAGCGCCGGAGGCGAACAGCAGGGTCGCCGACGGGGAATCAGCAGGCGTGAATCCGGCCATCTGCAATTGCAGCGCGATCATCGTGAGGGCCGTCACCCCGGCTTCGTGCATCTGCGCAGCATCGTTGGCGCGCACGAGAGCGAGCCGCTGCGACCGGTACAGCGATATCGCGCCCGCTGTCACGATCAGGCCGAGCGCCACCGCGATCGTCAGTTCGAGCAGCGTGTGCCCGCGGATGCGAAGAACCGATCGCATCATTCGGCAAACGCAAGAACGACGCAGGCCGTGCCAGCCGGCACCGCGACATCGCCGCATGGCGGCGGCATGTCGATCACTTCGCCCGAACGCGATGCACCGGCAAGCGTGTGCCACGTGACACGCGCCACCGATGTCCGATCGCCGCTGCCGCTCACCGACGCCTCGCCTTGCGGTAACAGATAGCCCGCTCGAGTACGCCATTGCACGAGCGCCGCGCTGCTGCGCGACGCACCGTGCATCGCTTCGACGAGCGCGTCTGCAACGAGCGCTGCGTGCTCACGCGCCGCCGCTGCTCGAGCATCGCGAATCATCCATAGTTGCGCGGCAATCAGACCGAGTGCGGTCACCGCGGTCAACACGACCGCAAGCATGACTTCGATCAGCGATTCGCCACGAGTAAAAGCGGTGTGTGAACCGGCCTTCGAGGTTCGCAAGCGCAAGCGTGAGATCTTCATGCCGACGCCCCGCAAGCGCCCTCGGCGATACGCGCCCGTCCGCCGGCCGCAATCCGGATGCAACGGCGCCACGCGTTGCCTTGTGTCGCCTTCGACGAAACGCGCGGCGCGAGATCGAAGCTGCGAAAGCTGCCGATCGTCTGTCCCGCGGGCGGCGTAAACGTGAGATTCGTCGACGCGCCGGCGATGCTGACCGCCGCGAATTCCGGCTGCGCTCGCAGCGCGAACATGGCGCCCGCCCGTTCGATCATCACGGCCCAACCGCATGACCAGTCCACCGCGCCGGAGCGGCAGGCCTGCCCCGCGGCGAGACAGTGTCTCGCCGCGTCGATGCGGCACACGGTAATGCGCACGCCCCGTCTGATCGCTTCGCTGCGTGCGTAAGCAAGGGTTGAGAGCAATGCATGGGCACGCGCCTCCACCTGATCGCGCATCTGCCATGCGACAAACGAAGGTGTCGCCATCGCTGCAAGCAGAGCCAGCAACGCGACCACCGCCAGCGTTTCGAGCAGCGTGAAGCCGCATCGTACGCATCTCGTCCAGCCATCGTTTCTCATCGTCAGCCTCCGTTGTCAGCAACGATGGCTGCGAATCTACCTTTGCTTCAGGGTGCTAACAATATGCCGAATGGCCAGGTAGCGCGCAAAGGCAAACGCACGCAACATTGCGTGTCTGTCGAACGCGGCACGACGGTAACGCATCGAAGAGACCCGACGCTCGGGAGGGGGAAGAATGCAGCAGATCGAACTGATAGCGGATGCGGTGGCGCACAGTGCCGGCGAGCATCCGGCCGCTTTCGCCTTGCCGCCGAAGCGGCCTGCCGGGCCGCGAACGGAAGGCCTGCGCGCTGCACCGTGGGTTGCAGCCCGATCAGCGCTTGCGCCGGGGTTTGGGCGGACCGGGCGGCGAAGCCATGCGGCGAAACTCCTCGATCACGTCCTCGAACTCGGACACATCTTCGAAACGCCGGTAAACGGATGCGAAGCGCACATAGGCGATCGTGTCGAGCGCGCGCAACTCGTTCATCACGAGTTCGCCGAGCCGTTCGCTGCGCACCTCGCGCTCCCCGCTGCCGAGCAACTGATATTCGATGCGTGCAACGGCGGCGTCGATTGCGTCGGCTGCAACGGGCCGCTTGCGCAGCGCGAGCTTCATGCTCGAGACGATCTTGCGGCGGTCGAACTCGACGCGGCTACCGTCCTTCTTCACGACCGACGGCAGTGCGAGCTCGACGCGCTCGTAAGTGGTAAAGCGCTTGTCGCAAGCCGGACAACGGCGCCGCCGCCGGATGGCGGCGCCGTCTTCGGATACGCGGGAGTCGACGACCTGCGTATCGTCGTGCCGGCAGAACGGGCAGCGCATGGTCGGCTAGCGATAGACCGGGAAGCGCTTCGTCAGCTCGGCGACTTGCGCACGCACGCGCTCGATGGTGGCGGCGTCTTCCGGATTGTCGAGCACGTCGGCAATCAGGTTACCCACCACTTCGGCTTCCTTGACGCCGAAGCCGCGCGTTGTCATGGCGGGCGAACCGAGGCGAATGCCGCTCGTCACGAATGGCTTTTCCGGGTCGTTCGGAATCGCGTTCTTGTTCACCGTGATATGCGCTGCGCCGAGCGCTGCTTCGGCCACCTTGCCGGTGATGTGCTTCGCACGCAGATCGACCAGCATCACGTGGCTCTCGGTGCGCCCCGAGACGATGCGCAGGCCGCGCTTCACAAGCGTTTCGGCAAGCACGCGGGCGTTCTCGACCACGCGCTGCTGATACTCCTTGAACTCCGGCGACAACGCTTCCTTGAACGCCACTGCCTTGGCGGCGATCACATGCATCAGCGGTCCGCCCTGGATGCCGGGGAAGATGGCCGAGTTGATCGGCTTCTCATATTCGGCCTTCATCAGGATCACGCCGCCGCGCGGGCCGCGCAGGCTCTTGTGCGTCGTGGTGGTGACGAAGTCGGCGTGCGGCACCGGGTTCGGATAGACGCCGGCGGCGACGAGACCTGCGTAATGCGCCATGTCGACCATCAGATACGCACCGACCGCCTTCGCGATTTTTGCGAGCCGCTCGAAGTCGATGCGCAGCGCGAACGCAGACGCGCCCGCGACGATAAGCTTCGGCTTGTGTTCGTGAGCAAGCTTCTCGGCCGCTTCGTAATCGATGTCTTCAGCCGCGTCGAGTCCGTAGCTCACGACGTTGAACCACTTGCCCGACATATTGACGGGCGAGCCGTGCGTCAGGTGGCCGCCATGCGCGAGGCTCATACCCATGATCGTGTCGCCGGGCTTGAGCATGGCGAAGAACACACCCTGATTCGCCTGCGAGCCCGAGTTCGGCTGCACGTTCGCCGCCTCGGCGCCGAACAGCTGTTTGACGCGGTCGATCGCGAGCTGCTCGACGATATCGACATACTCGCAACCGCCGTAATAGCGCTTGCCCGGATACCCTTCCGCGTACTTGTTCGTGAGCTGCGAGCCTTGCGCGGCCATCACGGCCGGGCTCGTATAGTTCTCCGACGCGATCAGCTCGATGTGTTCTTCCTGGCGATGGTTTTCCTGCTCGATCGCCTGCCAGACTTCCGGGTCGACGTTCGCAATGGTGCTTTGGGCTTTATCAAACATGTGCGTTCCGTTGAGAATGTTCGGTTGACCGTGATTCCGCACGTGCATATGCGTTCGATCTTGCGCATAACAGCATACAAAGCGGCACGCGAGAGGCGTGCGCAAAGCGCGCAAGCTCACGCGCGGTGCGGCAGGAAACTGGAAGCCTGGATATGCGGACTGCAGAGGCGCCGCACACGCGAGGCAGGCCAGCGACCGGCAGCACGAAGGATCGCGCGCGGATCACAGCTGCCCAGGCGAACGGCAAAACGGAGCCCCGCGCTTCACGGTGGGTTGTTCCACCTTGAACCCGTAGGGTTCTATCGCCAGTCACGCAGGGATGAGCGCGTTAGTTTATTGGAAGCGCATCGAATAGGCAACCAGCCCCACGGCGCCTGCAGTGATGCAAAAAAGCCTGACGAATTCGCTACTTGCGCCCACTTCGCGGCGCCCGGCACGAGATCCGGCGGCCCGCCCGATCCGGCCGCCGCGGCGCGGTTGATCGGGCGCCGCAATGGAAGTAGGCTTGTCGCCTTTCTCAACCCAACGGAAACTGGAATGATCGTCTTTGTCACCGGGGCGTCTGCCGGATTCGGCGCTGCCATCGCGCGTGCTTTTGTCAAAGGCGGCCATCGCGTCGTCGCGACCGCGCGCCGCAAGGACCGCCTCGACGCCCTCGCCCGCGAACTCGGCGAGAACCTGCTGCCGCTGCAGCTCGACGTGCGCGACCGCGCGGCTATTCAGGCGCTGTCGGCCGCGCTGCCCGACGGCTTCGCCGCGGTCGACGTGCTCGTCAACAACGCGGGACTCGCGCTCGGGCTCGCGCCGGCCCACAGGGCCGATCTGGACGACTGGGAAACGATGATCGATACGAACTGCAAAGGCCTCGTGCAAGTGACGCGCGCGCTGCTGCCGGGCATGGTCGCGCGCAACCGCGGCCACGTGATCAACCTGGGTTCGGTCGCAAGCAGCTGGCCGTATGCCGGCGGCAATGTGTACGGCGCGACCAAGGCGTTCGTTGCGCAATTCAGCCTGAATCTGCGCGCGGATCTGACCGGCACCGCGGTGCGCGTGACCGACATCCAGCCGGGCCTGTGCGGTGGCACCGAATTCTCGAACGTGCGCTTTCGCGGCGACGACGCGAAGGCCGCGGGCATCTACAAGGACATGCAGCCGCTCACGGCCGAAGACATCGCCGAATCGATCTTCTGGGTCGCCACGCGCCCGGCGCATGTGAACATCAATTCGATCGAATTGATGCCGGTTGCGCAGTCGTTCGCCGGCCTGTCGGTTCATCGCGGCTGAGCATGCCCGGAGCGGGAAAAGTGAATGAAACCAGTGCCAAAAAAGCAGGCAGCCCGTCAGGTTCCGGTAAAATGCGCGGCATGAAAACTCCTGGCAGTCAGCCCGGCGCCGAAATCGGCTTCACATGGCCGATTCGCGTGTACTACGAAGATACGGACGCCGGCGGCATCGTGTTCTACGTGAACTACCTGAAGTTTTTCGAACGCGCGCGCACCGAATGGCTGCGCGCCTGCGGAATCGAACAAGGCAGGCTCGCGAGCGAAACCGGCACGCTCTTCATCGTCCGCAGCACGGCACTCGACTACCGGTCGCCGGCGCGCCTCGACGACTCGCTCGCGATCGTCAGCCGGATCGAACGGCTCGGCCGCGCAACGGTCGATTTCGTGCAGGAAGCGTGGCGCCAGGATACGCTGCTCGCCACCGGCACGATCCGCATCGGCTGTGTCGACGCAGCGGCGCTGCGGCCCGCCGCGATTGCGCCGGCCGTCCTCGCCGCGTTGCGGCGCGGGCCGCCCGGTTCGGGCGCAAGCACCGGCTCGAGCAATACAACGACAGGCATGTCAACGGCTAACGAGTGAGCACCGTTGTTACCTGGCCAGTGAACTCGTAACGGTCAGAACAAGACCAAGCATGGTTCGGCGAAACGGTTCGCCGAAGCTTCCGGTTCTCCCACCGAACGCTTCGATCCGCCTTTCAGCCGGACGCCCCTAGCGGGACGTTACAGCGAACCTATATGAACACTACACAAGATCTGTCGATCATTTCCCTCGTTCTTAATGCGAGCCTGCTGGCCCAGGCGGTGATGGCGCTCCTGCTGCTGCTGTCTCTGATGTCCTGGACGTTCATCTTCCGCAAGTGGTTTGCAATTCGCCGCGCGCGCGGCCAGACCGAACGCTTCGAGCGCGATTTCTGGTCCGGCGGCGACCTGCAGGCGCTGTATCAGAGCGCCGCGAACAACCGTCATCGCATCGGTGCGCTCGAGCGTATTTTCGAAGCCGGCATGCGTGAATTCCTGAAGGCCAAGGAAAAGCGCCTGAACGATCCGGGTGCGATTCTCGACGGCGCGCGCCGCGCAATGCGGGCGGCTTTCCAGCGTGAAATGGACGTGCTCGAAGCGAATCTCGCGTTTCTCGCGTCGGTCGGCTCGGTGAGCCCTTACATTGGTCTTTTCGGCACCGTCTGGGGCATCATGAATGCGTTTCGCGGCCTCGCGAACGTGCAGCAGGCCACCCTCGCGAACGTCGCGCCGGGCATCGCCGAAGCGCTGACGGCCACCGCAATCGGCCTGTTCGCCGCGATTCCTGCCGTGGTCGCGTACAACCGCTACGCTCACGATATCGACCGCCTCGCGATCCGCTTCGAGACCTTCATCGAAGAGTTCTCGAATATCCTGCAGCGCCAGGCGCACTAAGGAGTCCACGATGGCCGGTTCATCGATCCGTTCCAGCATGCGCGGCGGCCGTTCGCGCCGCGCCATGTCCGACATCAACGTCGTGCCGTATATCGACGTGATGCTCGTCCTGCTCGTCATCTTCATGGTGACGGCGCCGCTCGTCGCGCCGTCGATCGTCAATCTGCCCACCGTCGGCGGCGCCGCGCCGCAGCAGCAGACGCCGCCCGTGGTCGTGAATATCCGCGCCGACGGCAACATGAGCGTGCGTTACAAGGACGACGCGGGCACCACGCAGCAGGAAACCATGACGCGGGCCGACCTGAACAGCTTCGTCACCGACCGCGAGCAATCGCATCCCGACCAGCCGGTCGTGATTGCCGCCGACAAGACCGTGAAGTACGAGGTCGTGATGAACGTGATGTCCGATCTGAAAGCGCGCGGCGTCAAGCGCGTTGGATTGCTCGTCAAATCGCAATGATTCGCCAGAAATCCGCTTATCCGTTGCAGCCGCCGCGTGAGCGCGGCACGTGGCGCGCGTTCGCGCTCGCGGCGTTGATGCATGTGCTGCTCGGTTTCTTCCTGTATCACGGCATCCAGTGGCAAAACAGCACGCCCGCAGGCGCGGAAGCCGAAATCTGGACGTCGGTGCCCGATCTGTCGACGCCTCGCGTCGCCCCGCCCCCGCCCGCCCCGGTCGCGCCCGCGCCGCCCGTGCAGGACGAGGAGGCGGACATCGCGCTCCAGGAGAAAAAACGCAAGCAGCAGGAGGCTGCGCGCGAAGCACAGCTGGCCGAGCAGCAACGGCAACAGCAGTTGCAGGCGCAACAGGAAGCCGACGCGAAGCGTCAGCAGCAGCTCGCCGCCGAACAGGCCGCGATGGCCGCGGCGTTGAAGAAGCAGCAGCAACAGCAGCAGGCGCAAAAGCTCAAGCAGCAACAGCTGGCCGAGCAACAGAAGCAGGATCAGCTGAAAAAACAACAGCAGGAAGAGCAGCAGAAAGCGCAGCAGCAGAAAGAGCAGCAGCAGAAGGAACAACAGGCGAAGGCCGACGAGCAGAAGAAGGCCGAAGCGGAAAAGGCAGCGAAGGCGAAGGCGGCGGCCCAGGCCGAAGCGGCGAAGAAGCTCGACGCGGAGCGCCGCCAGCGCCTCGCGGCACTGCAAGGCATGGCGGGCGGCGAGGGCTCCACCGGCAATGGCCTCGCGAAGAGCGGCACGGGCAGCGGCGCGGGCGGCAACGCCACGTCGCCCGGCTACGCGGAGAAGGTGCAACGGCGCGTGCGGCCGAATATCGTCTGGGCCGGCGACACGCAAGGGCTCGAGACCGTGGTCTCGGTGCGCTGTGCGCCGACGGGGACATTGCTGTCGGCAACCGTCACGCGCAGCAGCGGCAATTCGCAGTGGGATGACGCGGCGCTGCGCGCGGTCCAGCGTTCGGATCCGATGCCGCAAGATACAAATGGCAAGACACCGGCCAGTTTTACCATTACGCTGCGTCCGGCGGGTTGAGGTGGGGTAAGTGGCGCATGCACGTATCGTTGGACCGAACGCGGCGCGACTTGCGCGGACGCGCCCCGGCCCTTAAGGCATGCTGAAAGCTGTGAGCGAGGCCTGGCACGGCTGGCAAGCCTTCGGGAACGATTTCTGCGTGCTTGTGTCTGTTTGCAGTTGTGAAGGTTTTTGTACTTTGGGGAATCGATAAAGCATGAGTTTGATGACGAAGCTAGGCCTGCGAACACTGGTGGCGTCTTGCCTGATTACGGCAGGCGGTGCGGCACATGCACAGCTGAACGTCCTCGTGACGGGCGTCGGGTCCACGCAGTTTCCGATCGCGACCGCGAATTTTGCCAACGAAAGCAGTTCCCCACAGCAGATCAGCACGATCGTACGGCAGGATCTGCAACGCAGCGGCAAGTTCACGAATATCGACGCGGGGTCCACGCCGGTCTCGGAGAGCGATACAGTCGACCTCGGCAGCTGGAAGGCCAAGGGTGCCGACGCGTTCGTCGCCGGCAGTGTGACGAAACGCCCCGACGGCCAGTATGAAGTGCGCTTCAAGCTCTACGACACGGTCAAGGGCGAAAACCTCGGCGGTCTCGTACTCGTCAGCCCGGAGAGCGGTCTGCGCATGAGCGCGCACAAGGTAGCCGACTACATCTACGCGAAGCTGATGGGCACACGCGGCGTCTTCGCCACGCGCCTTTCATACGTGATCAAGGTCGGCAGCCGCTACCAGCTGCAAATCTCCGACTCGGACGGGCAGGACGCGCATATCGCGCTGTCGAGCCCCGAGCCGATCATCTCGCCGGCATGGTCGCCGGACGGCACGAAGGTCGCGTACGTGTCGTTCGAGAAGAAGAAGCCAATCGTTTATATCCACGACCTGCCGACCGGCCGGCGCATCATCGTGTCCGATCAGAAGGGTAACAACAGCGCGCCGGCGTGGTCGCCGGACGGCCGCACGCTCGCACTGGCCCTTTCGCGCACCGGCAACACGCAGATCTTCGCCGTCAATGCGGACGGCAGCGGTCTGCGCCGCCTGACGCAAGGCAGCTCGATCGATACTGAGCCCGATTTCTCTCCGGACGGCCAGACGATCTACTTCACGAGCGACCGCGGCGGCCAGCCGCAAATCTACAAAATGCCGGCCGCGGGCGAAAACGCGGGCGCTGCGCAGCGCGTGACCTTCACCGGCAGCTATAACACGAGCCCTCGCGTGAGCCCCGACGGCAAACAACTCGCGTATATTTCGCGCACCGGCGGCGGTTTCAAGCTGTACATCCAGGATCTGCAGTCGGGCGTCGCGACGGCGCTCACCGACACAACACATGACGAATCGCCGAGTTTTGCGGCGAATGGTCAGTACATCCTTTACGCCACTCAGGTGAACGGCCGTGGCGTGTTGGCCGCTGTATCGACCGATGGTCGGACGCGGCAGGTCCTGTCCGTTCAGGGTGGCAGCGTGCGCGAGCCGTCCTGGGGCCCGTTTATGCAATGACACACAAGGAGAGTAAAACATGAAGTCGAAATTGCGTCTTACACTGGCCGCGCTGACGGTTGTCGGCGTTCTCGCAGCTTGCTCGTCGACGCCGAAGCCCACGAGCACGACCGCGGGCAACATCAACGCCCAGCCGAATCCGAACGCGGTCGCTCCGGTCACCGTCGACGAACTGAACAACCCGAACAGCCCGCTCGCGAAGCGCAGCGTGTATTTCGATTTCGACAGCTACTCGGTGAAGGACGAATACCAGCCGCTGCTGCAGCAACACGCGCAGTATCTGAAGTCGCACCCGCAGCGTCACGTGCTGATCCAGGGCAACACCGACGAGCGCGGTACGAGCGAGTACAACCTCGCGCTGGGCCAGAAGCGTGCGGAAGCCGTGCGTCGCGCGATGTCGCTGATGGGCGTGCCCGATCAGCAAATGGAAGCCGTGAGCCTCGGCAAGGAAAAGCCGCTTGCAACCGGTCATGACGAAGCGTCGTGGGCGCAAAACCGCCGCGCCGATCTCGTCTACCAACAGTAACGGGTAACGCGCCGTATGACACACCGTTTCTCCCGGCTGCGGCTCGCCGCAGCAGCGTGCGCGGCAGGCGTGGCTTTCACGGCCATGCCGGCGCATGCAGGCCTGTTCGACGACGACCAGGCCCGCCAGGCGATTCTCGACCTGCGCACGAAGACCGACAGTCTGACGAACCAGTTGTCGGCCGCGCAACGTACGATCCTCGATCAGTCGAACCGTCTCGACCAGCTTAACCAGCAGGTCGCGACACTGCGCGGCCAGAACGAAGATCTGACGAACCAGCTGTCTATCTTGCAGAAGCAGCAGAAGGACTACTACTCCGACCTCGACGGCCGGCTGAAGAAGTTCGAGCCGCAGCAGCAAACGGTCGACGGCGTGCAGGGCATGGTGCAGCCGGGTGAAACGGACGCGTTCAACGCGGCGTCGCAGCAGTTTCGCAACGGCGACTTCAAGGGTGCCGCTGCATCGTTTCGCAGCTTCATCTCGAAGTATCCGCAAAGCCCGTATCAGCCGACCGCACAGTACTGGCTCGGCAACGCGATGTACGCACAGCGCGACTACAAAGGGTCGACCTCGATCTGGCAAGGGGTCGTGAAGAACTACCCGGACAGCCCGCGTGCGCCCGAAGCGCTGCTCGCCATTGCGAACAACCAGCTCGAGCAGGGGCAGAAGGCCGCCGCGAAGAAGACGCTCGAGCAGATCGTCGCGCAATACGGCAACTCCGATGTCGCGCAATCTGCGCAAAGCAAGCTTTCGCAGATCAAGTAGCATGATGGCCAAACCCGGCGTGCCGCCACGGCAAGTGGCGGCAGCGTCGATTTGCCGGGCTGCGCGCGGCCGCTCTCGCATTGCGCGATGGCATCGACAGGCGTGAAGGGGCTTCGATAGCCTTGACACTGCTGTAGGGCTATCGCTATAATCTCGCTTCTCTTTTGGGGTCGTTAGCTCAGCTGGTAGAGCAGCGGACTTTTAATCCGTTGGTCACTGGTTCGAATCCAGTACGGCCTACCAAAAACCGTATCAAGCAGAAAGCCCGGTCTTCTCGACCGGGCTTTTTGTTTTTGTACGCGTCTTTTGCAAGTACGAACTCATTGTGCGCGCCCTGCGCACCCCGGGCTCGCTCACTCGCTGCGCCTGGCGCGTGGAGCGAATTGATTAGCCACCCTTATTTTCTATAAAACTTCTCGCTTGTCGAAACGTATCGGCATCAATCGATACTGGCGATGCCTTTGAATCTGCACTAGATTCAATTCACCGCTCTTCGCACAAGCCGTCTTGCACGTTCGTTTGCCGCTAGCAAACCTGTTACGTGCACGCATGCACGAGACTTCGGATAGTCAACGCAAAGCACAAAGAGGCAGTATGTGCTGCTTACCCGCTGCCGAACAGAACAGGCTCGCCGGACACAAGCCGCTTCTGGCCTGGGCGATTTCGCTCGCACTACTCGGGACGCCGCCTTGCCATGCGATGCTGAAGTGCCATGGCAGCGACGATACCGTTAGTTACGCGACGGAACAGATAGCCGGGGCGACATGCGCTTCGATGAAAACCATCATCGATCGAACAAGCGCGGCCCGAGCGCCGCTCTACGGCAATGGCAAAACAGGCATCGCATTCAGCGGCAACGGTTTGCCACGCACCGTTAGCGCGACCACCGCTGCCGTGCCCCATTCAGCGCGTCGTTCGATACCGTCTTATGCAGTGCCGATGCATTTCCATATCGCGCCGTCCTCCAGCGCTCGCATCGCGTCTCCGGTAACCAGACCACTCCGCGCACCACCTCCGGCAACCATGTATTCCTACATCGAACAAGGCATCCGCTACTACTCGAGCAGCAAACCTTCCGCATTGCCGTCAAACGTGCCGCTGGTGCAACTGCATTTCTCGACGACATGCTTCCTCTGCGCGCCGGCGCGAGACATCGACATCGCATCGCTCGCGCTGAATACGCACGCTTATCAACGTGAAATCGAAGCCGCCGCGCTCGATTTCGGCGTTGATCAAGCGCTCGTGCGCGCGGTGATACACGCGGAATCCGGTTTCCAGCCTGAGGCGATTTCCGTGGCGGGCGCACGAGGTCTGATGCAATTGATGCCGGCCACCGCGGCCCGCTTCGGCGTGCACGACGCGTTCGATGCCTCGCAGAACATTCGAGGCGGCGTGCAGTATCTGGCGTGGCTGCTTGGACGCTTCAACGGCAATCTCGATGAAGCACTGGCCGGCTACAACGCAGGGGAAAACGCAGTGGGCCGATATCACGACGTGCCGCCGTATCCCGAGACGCGTGACTACGTCTCGCGCGTGAAGCTGCTCGCGAATCGCTACCGCAACACACGCTAGCGTCGGTATGCGCGCTTCGCGTTCATTTCGTGTTGTCGATCACCGTCTGCCCGTTGTATTCGACCTTGCCTCTGAAGAAGTAATCGGTGCATGCCTTATAGTCTCCCGGCGTGATCAGCGAAAAGGGCATCTGATAATCGACGAGCTTGCAGCCGGTCACCGGCTTGCCGTTCGCCCATGCGTAGTCCTTGTCCAGATACGCCTGGGTCGCGGCCGCCGATCCTTCGGTGAAGCCACGCATATTCGCGCAACCGAGCGGCTCGTCGGAGGGAATCGTCACATTGAGTTCGCGCGCCATCTCCTTATAGGCCGCTATGCGGTTCTGCACCTGCGATCGCTCGGCGCCTCCCCCACCACATTCGATACCGCCATTGATGATGTACACGGTCGCGCCGAAGCCCGGCTTCATGTTGTTGGCGAGGTCGACATTGTTGGGCTTCCACGTGCCGTCGATGACCCACGTCATCGGCGGCTTCGGCGTCTGCGGCGTGACGGCGAACCAGATCGCGGACGCGAAGTTGAGCCACGTGTCGGCGACACGCCCGGGATTATCGAGCAGCACGTTCGGATCTCCATACAGCGCCTGCGAAAAGGGACCGAAGTTATAGTTCCACGACAGTTGCTTCGCACCGCGCCCGAAGTAGTCGAGATATTGACCCTTGCTGTTCTTCGCGCACGCATAGAAGATCCAGTTCGTTGCATGCGACCCCGGCGCGCACTGCTGATACGCGCCCACCGCCGAGCCTTCCTCATATCCGGACTCGCGCAGATACCAGAGCGCCTGCCGCCATGTCGGGATCGCCGCATCCTGCGGCATCGTCGCGAGCACCGGATTGTTGTGATCGGGATAGCCGGATCTGGCCTGAGCCGGCGTTAGCGATGGCCAGTTCGCGCCGGTTTCCTGAACGAAGTGCGCAAACGATGTGGCGAGCAGCTTTCGACAGATTGCATTCGCATCGCGCCCGTCCTTGTAATCGCCGCAATACGCGGGGAACTTTGCGATGCCCCGCAGTAAGTTCACGTACGAGTAGGCGATGTTCCTTATCGGGAACAGCTCGTTGAACTTCTGCTCGCTGACGATCGACTCGACCCGCTTCACGTTCGACGGATTGGCGGCACGCCCGGGTACGACGGCGTCGACATCGCTATCGGGCAGCACGCGCAGCGCGTCGCGCAGGATCTCGATGCGCCCTTGCGATTGGGCGACCAACGCGCTTTCGGCTTTGCTGAAGTCCGCGGCGGTGGGATAGCTCGCAGTTTCCGCGATATAGGTGATCTTTGGCTTGTAGGCGGCGGGGGTTGGTGTTGGTGTCGGTGTCGGTGTCGGTGTCGGTGTCGGTGTCGGTGTCGGTGTCGGTGTCGGTGTCGGTGTCGGTGTCGGTGTCGGTGTCGGTGTCGGTGTCGGTGTCGGTGTCGGTGTCGGTGTCGGTGTCGGCGTCGGTGTCGGTGTCGGTGTCGGTGTCGGCGTTGGCGTTGGCGTTGGCGTTGGCGTTGGCGTTGGCGTTGGCGTTGGCGTTGGCGTTGGCGTCGGCGTCGGCGTCGGCGTCGGCGTCGGCGTCGGCGTCGGCGTCGGCGTCGGCGTTGGCGTTGGCGTGGGTGTCGAGCCGCCAGAGCACGCGCCCATATCCTCCCAAACGCCCCAAGCACCCGACTGTGCGGGATTGTCGCCTTGTGTCCACCACTTGTTTTTGTAGTTGTGTCCGTTGTAGGTCACTTTGGTCCCCGGCGTTGCGTATGCTTGCGTGGCTAACCAAGCTGGGTAGCACCCTCCGGGCGTCGGCGTCGGCGTCGGCGTCGGCGTCGGCGTCGGCGTCGGCGTCGGCGTCGGAGCAGGAGCCGGTGCCGGCGTCCCCCCAGCCGCTCCCAAATCTCTCCACAATGTCGGCGAACTCGACGGCGTCCACCCCGAGCCCGGATACGCCGTATGCGTTTGCAGCGCCTGATAGCTGCGCCCGTTATAAGTCACAGTCGTGCCGGCGGTGTAGGTCGCCCCTTCATGCCACGCCTGTTGCGCATACCCGGCGGCAGCATGGAGTACCGCCAACACCGGCAACAATGCGAACCCTTTATAAACACGCGACTTCATATCGCCTCCGCTCGATCGCAAACCATCCGCACGCCCCGACGTCGACACGCACGGACACAACGCCGGTCTAACGCCGATCCCGGCAGGCCAGGCCTTGCGCCTCGAACCACTCACCTCACCGCCTGACCATTCCATTGCTCGGGTAGATCACGAACTTCCATTCCTGATAACTCGTCTGCAGCGAAAAGCTCGCGTCCGCATCGGAAAAACCGTCACGCTTGAACGGCACACCATCGGCATTGCTGTAGACGCCATAAAGCTCGCCGTTAGGTCCCGTCACGAGCTTCCACTCGCCATGCGTGATCGGATCGCGATACATCGCGCGCAGATGCCGGCGCGGGTATGAAACGCGCGAGTCATGCAAAAGATCGTCGAAGCTCCGTGGAAAAGCGCCGTTGCTCTCCGCACGCACATAGCTGTCGATCGCGCCGCGAATCGCATCGCCCCTTCTCAGCAACTCATCTTCATTGGCCCGCTCGATGTTCGTTGCCCACATCTCGCCGACCTTCATCAGGTAGATCGATATCAGCGCGACGCACATCAGCGCCCACAACATGACGACCCCACGTTCATGCCGGCAACGAAGGACGCAACCGGGGACGCAACCGGGGACGCAACCGAAATCGCGCGGACGCGCACGCCCTCGCGACGACCGGCAAACAACCCGATCACCAGTTCGCGTAATCCGAGCCATCTTTCGCCTTGCCTTTCGCTCCGCTATGCACGTCATAGACGCCCGGCTTTCCATCAGGCGCCGGCGCCACCTGCCACGTGCTCCGGCTTTGGGTAATCGTGTCCATCGGCACTTCCCGCAGGTAGCGCCGCGTCACGAGTTCATCGAGCGTCTGCGGATACCGTCCCTGGTCGGCACGGAACCGGTCGATCGAATCGCGCATCATGCTGAGGTTTTCGCGCAGCACCGTCTCCCTCGCCTTGTCCGTTTGCCCGAAAAACTGCGGCACGACGATCGTCAGCAGCGTCGCGATGATGGCCAGCACGACCAACAGTTCTATCAGCGTAAAAGCGCGGAAAGCACGCCTGACCATATCGATCACCACTTCCGGTACGGAATCCCGTTGAACCCCTGCTCGTCCGACAACGAATACACGTCGTACACGTCCACGCCTTCGCTCGGCGAGTCGGGCGGGCTTGCGTAACTGCGCTTGCCCCACGTCTGCGCATCGGCCCTGCTCGGGCAATCGCACATCGGATCGCGAGGAATCCGGCGCAGAAAGTACAGCCGCGAGTGCGCCGGACTCGTCTTGTCCGGCACGCCGTCGACCAGCACGTTCAGCGTCGGCGGATATCCGCTATCGCCCACGGTCCGGTCGATCTTTCCCGCTTCCGCTGCCGCCTTGTATGCATCGATCGCATCGCGAATCCTCCACAAATCGCGTCTCAACTGCTCTTCCTTCTCGCGCTGCGCCGCAATCTGCGTGAGCGGCAGCGCAACCATTGCGAGCGCCGCCATGATCGCCAGCGTGACGAGCATCTCGATCAACGTGAAGCCGCGCTGCATGATCGCTTCCAGGCGGTCTACGGTTTTTTTCCGCCGGGCGCTTCGAGCGCCGGCGGCGGTGTGTTCATTCCCTTCGGCGGTACCTTGATCGCCGCACCGCCGGTCAGATCGTTGCCTTCGGTCGTGATCCGGGTCTCCGTTCCGGAATCGAACGCGACCGCATTGCCCGCGGGGATCGACTGATTGCGCACGATGCGCGGCGTCAGGAGCAGGATCAGCTCGGTTTGCTTGTCGTCGTCGACCTTCGTGCCGAAAATACGGTCGAGTATCGGAATCCGGCTCAGGCCCGGAATTCCCTGTCCGCCGCTTCGTTCGTTGCGCTGTAGCAGCCCGGCGAGAATCTGCGTTTCGTTGTTGTTGACGCTCATCACCGTCTCGGCCGTTCGCGTGCCGATCTGATATGCGACGAGGCCGCTGCTCGTCGTGATCGTATCGGTGACATTCGACACTTCGAGTTTCAGCTTGACCTGCACTTCGCGCGAATTGACGATCGACGGCTGCACGTCGAGCGTGAGACCGACGTCCTGATAGTTGATGCTCTCGGAGCTGAAATTGCTGGACAAGGTTGTCGTCACCACCGGCAAGCGGTCGCCGATCAGCACTTTCGCCTTCTCGCGGTTTCTCACGCGAATCCGCGGATTGGCCAATGTCTTCGTCTTGCCCATGCTTTGCAGCCAGTCGATGCCGACGGTTCCGAGTCGCACGATCACATCGCTGCTGTTCAGATGATGCAGTTCATCGAGCGTCACGAAGCCCGCGGGAAGCGTCGTCGTATCGGTCTGGTCCGGGGTCGGCCGGATGGCGAACTCGATCCGGTCCGGGTACCGTATGCCGAGTTGCAGGAGGTCGGTCGACGACACCTCGATGATCTGCGCCTCGATCACGACCTCGGCAGGCGTCACATCCATTGCCGCGATAAGGCGTTCGGCCACCGCGATCGTCTCCGGCGCATCGCGCATGATGATCGCGTTGGTGCGCTCGTCGACCACCGCATCGCGCGTCTTCACCATCTGTTTGAGCACCGCCAGCACCTGCGGCGCCTGCGCATTCTGCAAATAGAACGTACGCACCGCGAGATCGCGGTATTCGCTTTCCTTGTCCTGGCGCTTCGGATAGATCAGCAGCGACGTGCCGTTGACCACTTTGCTCGAAAGCTGATTGGCCTGAAGCACCATCGCCATCACCTGTTTGACAGGCGTGTTGGTTGCGAAGATCGTCGTCGGCGCCGTGGCTGCGACGTCGTGATCGAAGGTGAAGTTCAGGCCCGTGATATTCGAAACGAGCTCGAAAATGCTGATCAGCGGCTGGTCGCGAAACTGCACCGTGATCGGCTGACTGAGGTCGCGCGTCAGGGTGGGCGTCAACTCGCGGCCTCGCGGTGTGAGCAGATCGTCGCGCAGGCGCGCGGCGCGACCATTGCTCGGTTGCCGCCTGAGCACGTCATTGGCTATCGCAAGCGCTTCGTCCGGTCTTTCCGTACGGATCGATTCGGCGTACTGCACGGCCGAATCGATCGGCCCTTGCGTATCGATCCACTCGAGCATCTGCCCGGCACTGTCATCACCCGGTGCGGCCTGCTGCGCCTTCTGCACCCACGCGCGCGCTTGCGCGAGGTCGTTCGCATAGTAGGCAGTCGTCGCGCGCGTCAGGTAATCCTCCATCACGCGGCGGCGCATTTGCAGATACTCGCTGCGAATCTGCAAGTCATCGGGGTATTGGGCCGATTGCTGCGCCAACAACTCGAGCGCCTGATCCGGCGGCAATGCGCTCAGTTGAGTCTCGAGCTGCTGCCTGCGCATGTCTCCCGCACAGGCAGCGAGCATGATCAGCAACAGCGCCACGATCGACCGCACGAGCCGCATCATCGCCCTCCTCCAAACGTCAGCTTCTGCTTGCGCTTGAGAGGCAAATAGAGAAATCCGACCTCGCGGTCGCTGACGCTTTCTATCCGGTACTCGTTGAGCAACACATCGCCGGCGCGCAAAAATCCCTTCCTGTTGCATTGAGCGCACAACATGAAATCCTTGCCGGCCGCATTCAGCACGACATAGAGGGCGCCATGCTGATCGAGCCACAACGAGCGAACGACGAACGGCAGCGGCGGCGGTTCAGGCGGCGGTGGCGGCGCAGCGGATACGGGTGGTGCCGCAGGAGGCGGCGGCAACCAGTTCTGGCTCGGAAACACATCGACGGTCGGCGCCGCGGATGCGAGGGGCGCCGGCACTGCCGAGGCGGCAGCTCCTGAACTTCCAGCACTCGCAGCGTCCGAAGCAGCAGGCACGGCGGCCCCGCTTCGCGCAGCCGGCCGCGCGGGCCGCGTGGTTGAGGCCGTAATAGCGGGCGCGCTACGCTCGCGCGATGTCGAGATAGACGTTTCATGTCCCTTCCAGTATGCGAATGCGGCCAGTCCGGCGGCCACCACGAGCAGGCCTTGCACCGGTCTGGAGATATTCATCGACCTGACATCGACGCCCTTCATGACGCTCCTTCAACGAGAAACGCGCACTGAATGCGTACCTCGAGCTGTGTCGCGCCGATGTCCGGCCGCGTCACTGCAACGCGCTGGCACCGCGCGCCGGGCAGCCGTCGAAGGTCGCCAAAGAAGCCACGCAGTTGCAGATAGGTGCTCGTAAATGCCGCGGTTACCGCATAACGCCTGAGCGCTCCCTCTTCCCTCGCGGGCTCGTAGCTGACCTGCGGTATCGAAATGCCGTTCTTCAGCGCGATCGCATGGAAGCTATGGAGAAATACAAAGAAGCGCTGGTCCGCGCTCGCCGGACCGACTGCTTCATCCGGGGTCGGAGGCGGCGCATCGGTCAGCTTCGCCGCGCGCGCGTCGAGTTCAATTTCACGCGTGCCGATATCGCGCGCGGTCGGGACGATCTCGAACAACGCGATCGCGACGACCACGCCGATGAGAACGACCGCGAGCAAGCCCGGCGTTGCAAGACGCCACTGCATTCGCCTCGCTTCCCAAATCAGCCGGTTCATCGATGCGCCTCCACCGGTGCGCCGGCAGCGGCAGTGGAAGGGGCTTGGGTCGCGCTCGCCGACGACGCCTCGCCGGGATTCCCCCGCCAGGTGATCTGCAGCGTCGTTTCGACCGACTTGACCGGCGGCCCCGGTTTTTCCGTCTGCCGCACCACGTTCACACGTTCAGTCGCAGGCTGTGCCTCGACCCAGTCCGCGTACGACAGCGCTTCCTGCGCCGTACGCGTCTCGAAGGTCAGGTTGATCTGCCGCGAGGTCGTCACGACCTCGAGCGAGAGCAGCGCGATGTTCGGGCTCCATCCCCGTTCGATCAGGTCGCGCGCCGGCTCGGCCGCATAGCGCTGCTGCGCCATCAGTTGTTCGGCATGCGGATTGCCGGGATGCCGATGCGCCTTGCCGATCGCCTGATACTTCTGCTCCTGCCGCGCAATCGACGTCTCGCGTTCGTCGAGCGCCTCGCCATTGCTTTTCAGATGGTCCAGATACCTGATCGCGACGAGCAGCAGACCGACTGCAAGCAGCAGTGCGACGATGCCCTGCATTGCTTCAGGGCGATTCGATCGCGCCATGTCGAGCCGGATCGCCTTCATACCGGAACGCTCCATGGAACGGTCAGCCAATGCGTACGGGAAGCATCGGCTGCCTTGCGGTCCACGGTATCGGGCGCGATCACGTAGATCCGCTCGGGCAGCGGCGCATCGCACAAGCTCGCGGCATCGCGGAACACACGATCGAACGGCTCCAGTGCAGGCAACGTGACAAAGCCGCTCCAGTGCCCGTTGCTTCGAAATCCTATGTTTGCAACGTAGACCCCCTTCGATTCCATCTCTTCGAGTTCGACCACCGCAATTTCGCCGTCCGCGATATGCCGGCGGTGTTGCGACACCGCATACGTGTAGGCGGGTTCCACCGTATGCAGGCTGATCCTGCGCTGCTTGCACTGGCGCGCAAGATGCCCGCAAAGCAGTTCGGGCACTGCCGCGGCAAGCCGCGCGCGGCCCCATCCACGGTCCTGCACATTGAAGCGCCATGTTTCCGCGCCGCCGCCTGCGCCCTGTACGAATTGCATGCGCGCGAGCGGAAGCCAGTCGACGGGCCGCGGCAATGCGCGCCACGGCAATGCGTAGTAACAAACGAACGGTGCGCCGACGAGCAGGCGCAAACGATGCACGCCAAACGTCTGCGGTTCAGGAAGCAATGCATCGAGGGCGGGCAGCGCGGCTGACATTTCATACGGGCTCGCCAGCGAAAAGACCGCCTCGACCTGTCCCGACGCACCGAAGCGGCATGCGCGATAACCATCGAGCCATACCGTCGATTGACTCCACCATTTCACTTCGCGCCGTGGCCGCGCACACAACCATCGCGTCCAGTTCGCCGCCGATACGCGAGATGTGATGCGATTCCATGACAGGGCCATCGAGGTCTCCGTCGCTCATGTTCTATTCGATCATCGTCACGCGATTGACTTCCGCGAGCGTCGTACGCCCGTCCGCCACCGCACGCAGCGCGACCTGCCTGATCGGGATAAACCCGCTTTGCTGCGCAGCCTCTTTCAGCTCGACCATCGGCCGCCGTTCGACAAAGCATTGCTTGATCCGATCGTTGAGCCGCAGCACTTCCCCGATCGGCTGCCTGCCGAGATAGCCGGTGCGCCGGCAGGCGTCGCAACCCGCGCCCCTGCGGAAACGCCAATCGCGTATCTGTTCGCGCGTCAATGCGGATGCGTGCAGCAATGCGTCGTCCGGCGCCGCGTCGTCCTCGACGCAATGCGGGCAGTTCTTGCGCATGAGCCGCTGCGCCATCGCACCCAACAGCGCATCGACAAAGCTATGCATATCGACGCCCATATGCAGGAAGCGGTCGAGCACCGAAAAGACGTTATTGGCATGGACCGACGTGAGCACGAGGTGCCCCGTCAACGCGGCCTGCACGGCGATGCCCGCCGTTTCGCCGTCGCGTATTTCGCCCACGAGGATCTTGTCCGGGTCGTGCCGCAAGATCGAACGCAGCCCACGCGCGAACGTGAGGCCTTTCTTGTCGTTGATCGGAATCTGCAGCACGCCCGGCAACTCGTATTCGACCGGATCTTCGATCGTGATGATCTTCTCTTCGCCCGTGTTGATTTCAGTCAGCGTCGCGTACAGCGTCGTCGACTTTCCCGAACCCGTCGGCCCGGTCACGAGAATGAGGCCATAGGGTTCATGCGCGACCGCGCGAAGCGCTTCGACGATATCGGGCTCGTGGCCGATCGCGTCGAGCCGCAGCGACGTGCTGTTCGAGTCTCCGCGCTGCTTGTCGAGCACGCGCAACACTGCGTCTTCGCCGTGAATCGACGGCATGATCGACACGCGAAAATCGATCTCGCGCTGGCTGATGACGGCGCGAAAGCGCCCGTCCTGAGGAATTCGGCGCTCGCCGATATCGAGATCCGCCATCACCTTGAGGCGCGACAGCACCTGTTCGGCAACGTCGACGCCGGCCGTCGATGCCGTGGTCTGCAAGACGCCGTCGATGCGGTATTTGATGACGAGCCCGCTCGCCGTGCTCTCGATATGAATGTCGGACGCACGCGCTTTCAGCGCATCGTATAGCGACGAATTCACGAGGCGGATGACGGGATGCACGTCGGCTGCGAGCGTCGCGAGCGATATCTCCACGCCTGCGTCCGCTGTCGCACTCGCGGCGTCGCCGACGCTGATCTGCGTGAGCGCCTGATGCGCGGACTCATGCACAGCGAGATAGGCAAGCAGGTCTGCGGGCACGCAAAACGCGAATACGAAGCTTGCCTTCACGCGCTGCATCGCCCACGCGCGCAGATAGCGGTCGAACGGATCGGACAGCACGAAGAGCCGCTGTCCGTCGCGCTCGCGAGCCAGCAGGCAATTGCGCGAGATGGCTTCCGCAAACGGCAGCCGCTCGAAGCACGGCTCCATCGCTTCGAGGTCTCCTGCATCGAGGCCGCGTAGACCGGTCAGCCCCGCCACGCGCTGCAGATAAACCGTCGGATCGTGCTCGGCCTCATCCCATAAGCGGGCCTGCGTGGTGCGCGCATCCGGCGCTTCATCTCCAGCCTTGGGCGCGTTGGACGTTTGAGCATGGACTATCTGCGCCATGATTTCACCCCACGCTGCCCGCGAGCTGGAAGATCGGCATATACAGCAGAAAGATCACCGCCCCCACGATGCCGCCCACCACAAGCATCAGCACCGGCTCGACGACCCGCATCAACGTGTCGATCGCACGGTCGAGTTCTTCGTCGCAGAACTCCGCCGAGCGCGTGATCATGGCCGGCAACTCGCCGCTTTGCTCGCCGACGCGAATCAGCCGCTCCGCCACCGGCGTCGTCAGCTCCGCGGACGGCAACGCGGCCGACAGCGCCTGGCCCGCGCGAATCGCTTCTACGGCTTGCGCGAGCGCCGCCTGCATTTGACGCGGCAGCAACTGCGCCGCGAGTTCCATCGACGCCACGACCGACATGCCACCCGACAGCAGCAGCCCGAGCGTCCGGTAAAAGCGTGTCAGCGCAAAAAGCCGCTGATAGGCCGCAAGCCGCCGGAAGCGGAACAGCCCATTCATGATCTTCGCCCTGATCCTGCCGTTGCCAAGCGACCAGCCGAGCGCCGCGATGCCCAGCGCGAAGCAGACGAGCAATACGGCGCCGTGTGCGTGAACGAGGTCTCCCCACCACAGCATGACTTTCGCGGACAACGGAATGTCTTTCATCGACGCGAATACCTGGCTGAACTTCGGAATCACATAGAACGCCAGGAACACGATGATCAATGTCCCCGTTGCGATGACGATCGACGGATACACCATGGCGGACACAACCTTCTTGCGCACGACGTCGAGCCGCGCATCGTAGTGGTGATAGCGCTTGAGCGCCTCGGCAAGATGCCCGGTTCGCTCCGCGGATGCGACCGTCGCCACATACAAGGCGGGAAATTCGCCAGGCTGCCGTTCGAGCGCCTTCGAGAGCGGCAAGCCTTCGTACAGTGCACTGACGATGGTCTGCAGCACCGTGCGGTTAATGCCTTCCTTGCTCTTGTCGCGTAGGGTTTCGACCGTTTCCACGAGGCTCAGTCCCGCTTCCAGTAGTGCGATCAGTTCTTGCGTAAAAAGCGAGCGTTCGAACACCTGTTTGCGAAACGACCACGCGAACGCGCGCGTTTCCACCGGTGCGACGCCGACGATCGACATGCCCATCTGCGCAACGGTTCGGCGTATCTGGGCCTCGTCGTCGCCCGGCAATTCGAATTCCTGTTCGCCGCTCTCGCTCTTGACTATCACCCGGTAGCGCATGACGACCGCCGATCAGGACCGTTCTACTTCGCAAAGATGTCTGCGTCCTCGCCCGTGCCGCCCGGCTTGCCGTCCGCGCCGTAAGTAAAGAGGTCGTAGTCTTTTCCGTTTTCTCCGGGGACCCGGTAGTTGTACGGTTTTCCCCATGGATCGTTCGGAATCGCGCTGCTCATGTAGGGACCATCCCAGCCCGGCGTGTTGCCCTGGTTCGTCATCAATGCGGCCAGACCGGCATCGCCCGCCGGATAGTGGCCCGTATCGAGGCGGTAGCGATCGAGTGCGCTGCCGATTCCCTTCATTTGCGAGGCCGCGGTTTTGCTGCGCGCCTTGCCGACTTCCCCGAACAGCTTCGGGCCGACGTAGCCGGCGAGCAATGCAATGATGAGCAGCACCACGAGCAGTTCGAGCAACGTAAAGCCTTGCCGACGGCGCGCGCGTGGTTGCGCATGCAACGATTGCGCGCCGCGCGCCCGCGCAACGACGGCCATGCCTCTTTTCAAACGTTGGCGCATATCACTTGTTCACTTCACCGAGGATTTTCGTCAGCTCCGCATCGGACGTATCGCCGTCCAGCTCCCAGGAAAAGACGCCGCGCAGGTTCTGCTGCTTCGCGTAATTGACTTTCGTGCGGACCGTCGCCGGTGTGTCGTAAGACCAGAACGTCGTGCCGTCGAACTTCCACGATTGCCTGGCGACCGGATGCTCGTACACGGTGCCGGGCGCACTCTTCAATATGCGGTAATCCTGTATGCCTTCTTCGTACTTGCCGGGCGCCGGCTTGGTGGCCTTCTGGTAGAGCCCATCGCCTTTCGGCCCGCCGGTCACACCGGTCCAGCCGCGGCCGTAGAACGGAATGCCGACGACGATTTTCGACGGCGGCACGCCTTTTTCGAGCAGGCCTTTGACCGCGGCGTCGACGTTATAGGTCGCGCCGTTTTCGGTCTTCACATTCGGGCTCTCGGGGTCTATATAGAGATTCGATTGAAAATCCGTGGGGCCGGTCGACTCCCATCCGCCGTGGAAGTCGTAGGACATCACGTTGATCCAGTCGAGCGATTTGCTGTACTGGGCGGGATCTGTATTGGCGATCTTGTCTCCACCCGAGCCGATGGCAACGGTCAGCAGATATCGCTTGCCCTTTTGCGCGCCGATCGCATCGAGCTGCTTGCGGAACTCTGCTAGCAGCAGCGTGTAGTTTTGCTTATCGTTCTGGTCGACGATGTTATAGGGTTGGCCGCCCCCACCCGGAAACTCCCAGTCGATATCGATGCCGTCGAACACGCCGTCTGCCACACCGTCTCCGCCGGCATTGGAACCCGCATCGAACGGCAGATTGCCTTTGATATAAACGTCGATGCACGACGCTACCAGTTGCTTGCGACCCGCATCGGTCGATGCGGCACGACCAAACCACTTCGACCAGGTCCAGCCGCCGAGCGAAATCATGATCTTCAGGTTCGGGTACTTCGTTTTCAGCTGCTTCAACTGATTGAAGTTGCCTTTGAGCGGACCGGCCTTGCCGTTACGCGGATCGTCCCACGCGTATTGCCACGGGTCCGATGTTCCGCTTACCGCTTCGTTAGCCGAAAAGCCCTTCTGATAGTCGGCCCACGCATCGCCGCCGGTGCCCGCATCCGGCGCGTTCGGATTCGTCGCGCCGGGTTCCGCCTTGTTGACGATGCCGCATTCATAGCCGCCGTTCTTCGCATAGATGTTGCCGAACGCGTAGTTGATGAAGGTCAGCTGCTTCGCCTGACCGGACGTGTCGATGTCCTTCACCTTGAAGTTGCGGTCGTAGATGCCCCATTGCGCGAAGTAGCCGCCTATCTCGTGTGCGCTCGAGGATGGCGAGGGTGCCGGTGCTGGCGTCGGTGTCGGTGTCGGTGTCGGTGTCGGCGTCGGCGTCGGTGTCGGTGTCGGTGTCGGCGTCGGCGTCGGTGTCGGTGTCGGTGTCGGCGTCGGTGTCGGCGTTGGTGTCGGCGTTGGTGTCGGCGTTGGTGTCGGCGTTGGTGTCGGCGTTGGTGTCGGCGTTGGTGTCGGCGTTGGCGTTGGCGTTGGCGTTGGCGTCGGCGTCGGCGTCGGCGTTGGTGCCGGTGATGGGCCGCCGGCGCATGCGCCCAGATCCTGCCATACCCCCCAACTACCGGACTGCGCCGGATTGTCGCCTTGCGTCCACCACTTGTTCTTGTAGTTATGTCCGTTGTAAGTCACCCATGAGCCCGCATTTGCATACGCTTGAGTCGCAGACCATTCGGCATAACATCCCGCACCCGAGGGCGTTGGCGTTGGCGTTGGCGTTGGCGTTGGCGCAGGTGCAGGTGCCGGTGCCGGAGAAGGCGAAGGCGTACCGCCAGCCGTTCCGAGATCGCGCCACAGCGTCGGCGAACTGGGCGGCGTCCAGCCTGCGCCCGCGTACGCGGTGTGCGTTTGCAGCGCCTGATACGAGTGGCCGTTATACGTGACCGTGGTACCGGCGGTGTAGGTCGAGCCTTCTTTCCACTCGTCGGCCAGCGCGCCGATCGAATGAGCTGCGAGCAACCACGCAACGAGTGCTGACACACAAGCCCCATTCTTCTTGATCTTCATAAGATCTCCTGACGCATTTCGGCACTGCGACCGACAGCCACGATGCAAAACAAGACATGCGACGCAACTGCTGACCCAACCTGTTATTCACCACGACACGTCCTTGCTAATAGATAGGTCATTCAAATCGATCAATCAAGAGTTAACCAATAAATCTGAAAAGCCGCCTTCCATTTAATTCAAGTTTGGAAAGGTGAATAAAATTTCAAACATTCTCGACCAAGGTTGACTAGCCTCCGGCACCCCGCAAGGTCTTCTGCCGCATGACAAGGCGTCCTGTGAAGGCATTCGCCGGTTATCCAACCGACGGCACACGGATTTGCCAGAAATCACGCGCCGATCACGCGTTAATTAATGTTTAATAAAGTCGACTCGCATTTCCATGCTCTATTAAATCGAGTTGCGAATCGACTATCCTTTATTGCCAAAAGCCAGACTGACAACCAGACGGAGGCGCTAATGGAAGCGATCAATGGCCTATGGAACGAATGGCTGGCGACCAATCTGAACCGCGGATGCACGCACGAATCGATCGTCGAGGCGATGGCGCATGCAGGCATCGATGTTTCGATGGCTCGCGACCTCGTGCGAAGTGCCGCTACGGCGCGCAACGGTGAGCACACGGCGTTTGTCGACACTACTGTCAACGATGCCAGTCCGTACGAATACGATGCATGCCCCGTCGCAGAAGGCAATTGCATACGTGCGTACGACCGCGACGTATCGGTGCTGATGCGCATCGCGCGTCCGCAGATCATCGTGTTAGACGATGTGCTATCGGGCGACGAGTGCGAGGACCTGATCGTACGTTCAAGACACCGCCTCAAGCGCTCGACGACGGTCAATCCCGACAACGGTAGCGAAGACGTGATCGAGATGCGCACAAGCGAGGGCTGCTGGTTCCCGCGCTGCGAAGATGCGCTGATCGAGCGGCTCGACCGTCGTATCGCCGCGCTGATGAACTGGCCCATCGATCACGGCGAAGGTTTGCAGGTGCTGCATTACGCGCCGGGCGGCGAGTATCGGCCGCACTTCGACTACTTTCCACCCGATCAGGAAGGCAGCGCGGTCCACACGTCGCACGGAGGGCAACGCGTCGCGACGCTTATCGTGTACCTCAACGATGTCGAGGGCGGCGGCGCAACGATCTTTCCGCAAGCGTGCGCGGCTGTCACCGCGCGCCGCGGCGGCGCCGTGTACTTCCGGTATATGAATGGACGCGGGCAGCTCGATCCGATGACGCTGCACGGCGGCGCGCCCGTGACGAGCGGCGAGAAGTGGATCATGACGAAGTGGATGCGGGAGCGGGTGTGCGAGTAGGCTACCGCTACAGCGGTGCATCGCCGCGGCCACAATCAGGCTCGAGATGAATTCGCAGTCTCCGTCCGCATAGCGTGCCCGGCATCCATTCTGTAGATACCAACGGTCAGAACGAATGGATCGAACGAGTCGAGTCCAAGCCTCGTTATCGGGAAGTTAATACCCCACACAAACGTTAAGAGCAATGCCAGAGCGAGACGCTTTTTTTCCATATCGATTCGACGAAGGTCTTGTCCATTGATGTGTCTCCCGGGACCTATGGGACATGCTGATGCTACCGTGTGCCCTGGCGGATACGATTGCGAATTCAGGCGCTCTTGTGTCAGGATCAGGCCACATTCGCTGTTAAACGCTTGTACCGGGCTCACTTCATCTGGCTCAATTGCGCAGACGTCGCGCTCGATCTCGGATACAGCAGTACAAGTGCATTTTCCCTGGCGTTCCGGCAATTGCCTGGCGACTCTCCAGTGCGTTACTTGACGCGATACCTTGAAGCAACCATCGCATCATCCGGATAGAGACGCGTGCCGACGAGTCCTCTTTCGCCTTCCCAGCACCCCATAAAAAAAAGAGGCGCCCCGGCCTGACCCGTGCGCCCCTTCCCCTCCCTTCAACTACTCGCTACTGCCTGCTCAAAACCGATAATCGAGATTCGCGATAAACGAATGATCCCCGGTGCCCCCGCCCAACTGCCCCGAGTACGAAACGCCAAGGCTCAGCTTCGCCGTCAGCGCCGCGTTGATACCGACACCCACGAACGCCGCATCGCGCGCAATCGGCACACCGGCGACATCGAACGCCTGCCCGCCCGCGAACGCCACCGACGCCGTCGGCGTATGCGCACCGAACGCATGCTGCCAGCCGAGCGTGCCGTGCACGGTCATCGCGGCCGAACCGACCGCGAAGTCGGACGATGCGCGAATTCCCAGCGTCGAAAACGCGGTGTTCGTGGTATCGCCATCGCTGTGCAACGCCGCAGCGCCGCCGCTTTCGTTGAACGCATCGGTATGCAGGCTCACGTACGCGAGATTCGCAAACGGCTCGAGCGCCGCGCGGCCAACATCGAGCGTATAGGCGATTTCGCCAAACGCTTGCGCGGTGCCCGCGTCGTAGCTCGCATTCGTGTGATCGGTAAAATTCGCAAACGCGATCGAACGCGAACTGTCGATGTTTTGCCATGAATACGACGCACCGGCCCGCACGCCGACATGGCCGAACTGCGTACCGCCGTACAAACCAACGTGGTAGTTGTCGCTACCTGCCGACGACGAAAGGCCATCGACATCGAAATTCGAATGGCTGTATCCGAAGAGACCGCCCACGCGCCATTTATCGCCGACCAGTCCGTCCGCACCGACCAGCACGCCGCCCGTCGAATCCGACAGGCTAGACGAGCCTGCGCTGCCGCTCGTATGTCCCCACGCGCCAAAGCCCTTCGTCCAGACCGCAACGCGCTCGTTTGCCAGCGTCGATGCGACCGACTTGCCGTTCGCATCGAAGCTCAGCGCCTGCACGTCGGGCGCGGCAGCCGTCGAGAACGACGAACGCAATCGATCGATCGCTGCGTCGCGTACATAGCGGCTGTCCTCGATCAACGCTGTCTTCGTCGATGCATAGCTTTCGCCCGACACCTGGTCGAAGTTGCTGCCGTTCGTCGCGCTCGTGAACAACGCATCGACCATCGCGTTCGGCGTGGCAAGCGACAAGGCACCGAACAGCGCCGCGTTCTGGTTCTTCGTGAAGCCGCTCGCTGCCGCCGCGACCTTCTGCGGGTCGACTGCGAGACTGACCTTCACGTCGGTCGGATCGTATTGAACCGGGGCGAGCTCGACGAGCGTGTTGTCGAACGACGCATCGAGTGCCGCACTCGAAAAGCGGTTCTGCACGACGCCGCCATTCGTGGTTTGCAGCACGGTGTACGGCGTATTAAGTCTGAAGCCACCGTTGCCGTTCTCCTGCGACACGCGCAGCGCAAGACCCGACAGATCGGCATTGCTTTGCACGATGATGCGGTCAGACTGTCCTGCCGCGTTCACTTCGGAAACGTAGGTTCCCGAAAATCCGGCAAGACTGCCGTACGTCTGCGTGCCGACCGAATTGCCGGGCGCCAGCGTGCCGTTCGTGCCGCTCACGCTGCCCGCAATGACGAGGTTGCCGCCAAGCACGGAGCCGTTGTTCACGGCCGCATTGCCCGCGATCTGGACGGGATTGCCCATCGTGCCGCCGTGCGTGCTCGAACCGTCGTCGAGCGACAGGTTGCCGCCGATCTGCGTCGCCGCCGTCTTGCTGAACGTCACCGTCGCATTCGACGCACTCACATTGCTCGCAATCGTCGCGGCGCCGGCGAACGAAACCGACCCGCCCGCGTCGGCCTGAACGCTCTGGCCGATCGTCGCGTTGCCGGCAAACGTGAAGTGCGCGCCATTGCTGACGACGTCCTTGCCGATCGTCGCCGCGCTATTGAAGCTCACAGCCGAATTCGCGCCGGACTGCACGGAGCCGCCGACGGTCGCCGTATCGTTGAACGTGACCGTTGCGCTATTGCCCGCCGTGACGTCCCCCGCGATCGCACCGCCACCATTATGTGTAAACGTGCCGCCATCGCCGACGCTCGCGTTGTTGAGCCCCTCGGCCGTGCCCGACCACGCCGCGCCCTGCTCGACGATAAAGTTCGTGGTGCCGCCGCCCGTGCGCGTGCCGTCCGCATCGAGCCCGTCGCTATCGACGATCTGCCCGCTCGAAGTCGACCCCGCCTGCAGCGTCAGATTGACGACGCCGTCCATGCCGTCCGCAGTGCGGTTCACCTGCAGCAGCGTGCCGTTGTTCTGCGTGAGCACCGAGCCGTTGCCGACCGTGATGTTCTGCTGAACGGCCGCACTCTCGAGATTCGATACGAGCGAAGCACCGGCTGCATTGACCGTCGTCCCCGTCAGCGTAACGTTGCCGTTTCCGGTGACGACGATGCCATCCGAATGCGTGGAACTCAGCGTGCTCGCCTCGACATTCAAGGTGCCGCCGTCGATCACGGCCGCCGCGGGCGCGTTGGCACCAGTGGCCGTCACCGCCGTGTTGTGCAGGCTCACCGCGCCTGCATATTGCGCGGTGACGCCGGCCGATCCCGCCCCGCTCGTATTGATGCTGCCCGCGGTAAAGTCGATACTGCTTTGCTCGTGCCCGTCCTGCGCGCCCGCCGCGATACCCGATGAAGTCGCACCCGTCGTATTCACAAGCACGTTGTTCGCTACGATGCGAGGCAGCTGGCCGCTTTGGTCGGACGCGGACATCATGCCTTCGGCCGCGACTCCCGCCGTATTGATCGTGCCGCCGTTCACATTGACGATGCCGCCATCCCACGCATAGACGCCGCGGCCGACGTCGCCGGTCGTCGTCACCGCAACGTTATTGCCGTTGACAGTCGATCCGACATATTCGCCATAGAGCCCATACGAATTCGTGCCGCTCGTCGTCACACGGCCGCCGTTCACATCGATCGCGTTCGCCTGCGTCGGATCGTTCGACCAGGCGAGCACCGCGTGCGAATTGGAGCCGGTCGTCGAAATATCGGTGTTATTGGTTGTGATCGTCGAGCCCGGATTGCCGAGCAAGCCGATCGTGCGGTCGGTGCCCGCCATCGCGACCTGGCCGCCCGTCAATGCGATCGTACCGCCGCCTTTCGCTTCGACGCCGACCGTCGGCTCGCCGCCGCCGTTGCCGGTACCGACCACCGATACGTTCGTCCCGCTCGCGGTAATCGACGAACCCGCGCCCGATGCGAACAGACCGATGTTGTCGTGACCCGCATCGTTGACCGTCACGAACGTATCGGCCAGCGCGATCGTGCCGCCAAAGGTCGCCGACGCGCCATAGGCCTGCGCGCCGTTCGTCGTCACGCTGCCGCCCGCGAAGCTCAGCGTGCCCGATGCGCCGTCGGATGCGCCCGCCGCGACGCCTGCCGCACCGGCGCCGTTCGTGACGACGGTCGCACCGGTCGACACGATCTTCGACTGCTCGCCCGACGATGCATCGGTGCCGCTTGCCAGCATGCCTTGCGCGGCAGCGCCGTTCGTCGTCACCTGCGTCATGCCGTCCACGTTGACGGCGCCGCCGTTGACCGCATGCACGCCGCGCGAGCTGCTGCCCGCCGTGCTCACGGTTACGCCGTGCGCATCGACCTGCGCGCCCGCGTTTTGCGCGTACAGCGCGTACGAGTTTGAGCCAGCCGTGGTCACGGCGCCGCCCGTGATATCGATGTGCGCGAGTCCCGCCGACACATCGTCCGCAAAGGCCATGACCGCGTGCGAATTGGCGCCGGCCGTCGAGAGGGTTGTGCCGTCCACTATCGTCGTGCCGCCGGACATGCTGCGCACGGCGATGGTTCGATTCGTGCCGGTCATTTTCACGGAGCCGCCGTTCAGCGCGATCGTCGCGCCGCGTTCGGCGTCGGTGCCGAGCGGTGCATTGCCGCCGTTCGTGCCTGTGCCGTCCACCGTGATCGCGGCACCGGTCGCGGCAATCGACGAGTCCGCGCCCGTCGCATACAGGCCCCACGTCTTCTCGAACGGGGAGTTCACCTGCACCTGCGTGCCGTTCAGTTGAATCCGGCCGCCGTTGACCGCGCTCACCGCGCGCGCCGGTTGCCCTTCCGGTATCGAAGACGGCTCGTTGATCACGACGTCCGGACCGAACGTCTGCGGCTGGTCCGTCGACCCGTCGACGACGACGCCGGACAGCGGATCGGCATGCGACCAGACCGGCGCGAACGCCGCCGTCACGGCCAGCGACAACGCCGACAACTTGAGCTTACGGGACGCCTGTCTCCTCGTGATGGCGTAACGATGACTGATTTTCATCACATTCCTTTCTTGTGAGCGTGCGTTGGCGCGCCGTGGCGAGCGCGCACTACGGCACAGAGGCCTTACGTTGGAAATGAAGAGGTCTGTCGTTGCGCGGTCCCGGCATGCGGATCGCAACAACGGGCGTGGTGCCGGCAGCGCCGCGCGGCGCCAGGCGGTCGTCGAAGGCGCCTAGCCGGGAGGGCGCGGGCGCCGTTCGCAAGCGGGCGCCTCGAACAGCGACAGGCACGCGGCGGTGCCCGGATCCGGCCGGACAAACAGGTATCCCTGCAGACCGCTCGCGCCCGCGAGACGAGCGGCCGCCACGTCGGCGTCGCTCTCGATGCCTTCGATCACGACCGTCGCCGCGCAAGTCTTTGCAAATGCAACCAGTTGACGCAGGAAATCGGCGCCCTGCGCGTCGCGTGCCGCTCGAACCAGATTGCCGCGCGAGATCTTCGCGATGTCGGGCGCGAGTCCTGCGAGGCAACGCATACTGCTGTAGCCGTCGCCCACGTCATCGAGCGCGATCCGGCAGCCGAGCCGCTGCAGCCAGCCGACAAACTGCTGCGCCGCCTCGAGATCGAACAGCGGCGCCGTCTCGGTGATCTCGAGCACGAGCCTCGATGCGATGTCGGGCTCCTCGCTCAGCACATCGACCACGAACGACCACCACGGGTCGAGCCGCGCACTCTGCGCAGAGACGTTGCACGCGAGGCGAATACCGGGATTCATGCGTAACGCTTCGATCACCGATTCGACCACCCACTGATCGAGCCGCCGCGTCAGTCCAAGACGTTCGAGCGCTTGCACCGCAAAGCCCACATGCTCGAGTCCCGCGCCGGTGCGCTCGCACAACAGCGCTTCGTAATAGAGCACGGCACTGGTATCGCGCGCATCGCATATGGGCTGCCATTCGAAACACAACCGGCGCTCGGCAAGCGCGGAAAGAAGACGATCGGCGGTGCGCGTATCGGCATCGAACTGCTCGCGCCCGCGTCGTCCGCCGTCGCCCCATGGCAATGACAGCAGCGGCGCGGCGCCAAACGCTTCGATATCGAACGGCGCGTCGCTGAATTCGGGAACCGAAATCGACACGACCGGATACGCCTTCGTATCGAGACTCACGACCGGATCGTTCGCGAGTACCGCTTGAATGCGCTCGATCAGGAAACTCGCTTGCGGAGCAAAAAGACGCGTCGGCGGCCGATCGGCGACAACGGTGTCGAACACGAACAGAATGTGATTGCCGCTATGCCCGACAAAGCCTGGATATTCGCCGAACACGGTGCGCGCGCGTTCGTTGACGATATAGCGCACGAGGCGCGCGAATGCGGCGCCATGCGCATGCTCGATTTGCGCGAGATTCGCGATGGAGGCGACGATGCAAAGCGCGGGCGCTTCGTCGCTGCCGTTCGCAGTAGCCTTGGGATTCACGCCGAGTCGCCTGAAGAGCGCCTTCAGCTCGGGCGAAGGCGCAAACGAATTCGACGTGTTCATGCGCCGCACGCAGCGCGACACCGATCGAAACACGAACGGTCTGCACGGACAGGGTCCACGCGCGATTTCGTGCGCGGTGCAAAAAGGTTCGTTTGTGTCAGCATCGAGTCTAGTCGTCGGACCACTCAAAAACTACGGGGAAATCATGGCCTTCGTGCGCGCGCAAACAGAGAAAGACAATCGGACAAAAAGGAACCTATGTGTCAATCCGAAAAGCCACGTCGTCGGCAATTCGACACGCGACGCAAGTTAATCGCGTATCGGCCGGCGGCCAGGGTTACCCTATCCGGCCTAACGGTGACAGCAATGAGAAAGATCGGATATGCACGCGTTTCGACAGAAGACCAGAATCTCGATCTGCAGATTGCCGCTTTGCAGGCAGCACAATGCGAGGTTCTGTTTCAGGACCATGGCGTGTCGGGCGCAAGCATGACGCGGCCCGGGCTGGACCAGGCGTTCGGCTATCTCGAAGACGGCGATACGCTCGTCGTATGGCGCCTCGACCGCCTGGGGCGCTCGCTTAGCCATCTCGTGAATCTGATCGAAGAGCTCAAACGGCGCACGATTCATTTTCAGTCGCTTACTGAATCGATCGACACGACGACGTCGGGCGGCATGCTCGTGTTTCATATGATGGCCGCGCTCGCGCAATTCGAGCGATCGCTGATTGGCGAACGCACTAAAGCCGGAATGCAGGTTGCGCGGCTCAAGGGCAAGCGCATTGGACGCCGGCCCGCGCTCGCGCCCGAGCAGCGCGAAGAAGCGCTACGGCTGCTAAACGACTATTCGATCGAAGAAGTGGCCGCGCGCTTCGGCGTATCGCATCGGACGATCCGGCGAGCGCGCAAGGAGCGCGACGCGCTGTACGACACGCTCGACACGGTCGTGCATCCGATCCCGGTGATATGACGCGGTACGCGCGGTGGATACGCGCCGCTCAGCAGGCGGCGAGACCTTCCCGACGCAGACTTCGCCATAGCGTGCGCGGATGAATCCGGTAGCGTGCGGCGACGAGCGCGGCCGGCTGCTCGGCAAGCAATTGCAGCGCTTCGCGGCATTGCTCGCGATCGAGCGAGCGTTTGCGCCCAAGCGTCTGGCCGCGCGCACGCGCCGCGCTCATGCCGGCCCGTGTGCGCTCGGCAATCAGCTTGCGCTCGAATTCGGCGAGTGCGGCAAGCATATGGAACATCAACGCGCCACCCGAGGTCGTCGTATCGATGTGCTCGTTCAACGACGCGAAATGCATGCCCTTTCTGCCGAGCCGGTCGACGAGTTCGATCAGCTTCGGCAGCGAACGGCCCAGCCTGTCGAGGCGCCAGACCACGAGCGTATCGCCGGCTTTCATCGCGCGCATCGCACGCTCGAGCCCAGGCCGCTTGAACTGCGCGCCTGAAATGCCGTGATCGGAATAGATCCGGTCACATGCCGCTCTCTCCAGCGCGTTGATCTGCAAATCGAGGTTCTGGTCGTCGGTCGACACTCTTGCATATCCAATTTTCATTTTTAATTCCCGCATTTCCCTCGCTTGCTCTTTCGCTTTATGGCCAGTTCCCCGTTTGCGTGCTTCGCAGGTTCGAATCGCATTTCCTCCGTCCTTTGAAGGTTCAAATGGACGCAATGAGCCGATATCGCGTAAGCGCTTTAGCGCTGTAAGCGGCTTTCGTTATGAAAGCGCAGCGATGTTCGGACAAGCGCATCGGGCGAAGATAGACATCCGCTATGCCGCGCTGGACGCAGCCGCCGAATCGCTGCAATTCATTGCCGCGCGGTGAATGAGCGCCGCACGCGATGTACCGGTAGCGGGCCTTTCACAATTGACGTATTTGCCGTCGGGGATAGGTGGGACTATTCTAAGTCCACTTACATACCATTTGTTGTCTTGCCGTCGCAATTGGTATCTGCACGTCTCAGCGTCACAGCATTGACATGAAAGGGCTAAACGTGTCGACACACTCGCTTTCGCAATTGCCCTACGTGCGCTTCGATTCGCAGGACGTGACGCCGGCGGACCGCTACGACTACTGGCAAACGAGCCTGTCGAGCGTATGCCAGTTAAGTTTCCCGTACAACCATTCGGCGGAGTCGTTCGTCGCGCGCAACGAAATGTGGATTCTCGGCGACATGATGTTGAGCCGCCGCGAGTGCAGCGCGCATATCCTGCATCGATCGTCGCGTTCGATTCGCCTCGATCAGCTCGATCACTACAAGATTCATTTTCGCGTCGGCGGCTCGGCGGATGCCGATCTCGAGGCGGGCCGGCAAGCGGTGCATGTCGATGCCGGTGGTTGCGTGCTCACCGATATGGCGCGGCCCGAGCGCGTACAGGTCGACGGTGGAACCACAGTGACGGTGATCATTCCGCGCGACCGGCTCGATGCGCTGCTGCCGCATCCGGTCGATCTGCACGGCGTCGTGCTGCGCGGCGGCTGCACGGTCCTGCTCGCCGATCATTTGCGCTCGCTCACACGCTCGGTCGACCAACTGACGCTCGAACAGGCGCCCGATGTCGCGCTGGCGACGCTTCATCTGCTTGCCGCCAGCATCGCACCGTCGATGGACAAGCTCGCGCTCGCACGCCCCGCGATCGAAGCAACGCTATTGAGCCAGATTCGCCGTCATATCGAAGAACATATCGGAACGTCGGAACTGACCGTCGAACATATCTGCACGCGGTTCCGCATTTCGCGCGCAACGCTTTATCGCCTGTTCGAACCGATGGGCGGTGTCGCGAAATTTATCAAGGAGAGGCGGCTTTTCAGAATACATACGGCGCTCGCCACCGCGGAAGGCCGGCCGCACCTGAACCGCGTGGCGGAGCAATACGGATTCAAGACGTCCGCGCATTTCAGCCGCGCGTTTCGCGAGCAATTCGGCTATAGCCCGAGCGAGCTGACATCGGGCGCACGCCGTGAACTGCCGAGCGCGGCGTCAGCGACGGCGCGCTTTTCAATGGAACGCTGGTTGCATTCGTTGCGCGCGTGAAGCGCGCATCCGGTTATCTTGTTGTACCAGCGCCTGGATTCGAGTGACCGGACCAGTCTTCGATATACCGGACGAGTTCCGTCATGTCCCGCTTTGCGCCATCCTGCCGCGCCGCGAAATTCCATAGTTGCCGCACCGTGCTGCCCACCCACATCGGCACGCCAAGCGCCTCGCATTCATCGACCGCGAGACCGATGTCCTTGCACACGCTGCCGATCGGGAAACCGAAATCGAACGTGCGCGGCAGCACCTGCTTGGGAAACTTGTCCTGCGTCGCGCCGTTCTTTCCGCTGCCCGCATTGATAACGGCCATCATCGTTTCCGGATCGAGCCCGCCTTTGACACCGGCGACAAACGCTTCCGACGTGATCGCAAACGCAGTCGACGAAAGCATATTGTTGAGCAGCTTCATTAGCTGCCCTTGCCCCGGCTCGCTACCGACATTGAACGTTTTACCGAATACATCGAACAACTCGCGCACCTGAGAGACCACCTCGGGCTTGCCGGCAATCATCACCGCGAGCGTGCCCTTCTGCGCGCCGGCTGCGCCGCCGCTCACCGGTGCATCGATCGTCTCGATGCCTTTGTCATGCAGCGCGGCTGCGACTTCCTTTTCCGTGGTCGAGCCGACCGTCGACAGATCGATCAGTATTTTGACCGCCTTGCCATGCACGATGCCTTGCGCGCCAACCGCTACTTCGCGAAAGACTGCGGGCGTCGGCAAGCTCGTGAAGATCACGCCCGCGCTGTCCGCCACCTCGCCCACGCTGCCGGCCACTTGCGCGCCGAGCTTCTGCAGTTCGGCGAGGGCATTTGCATCCTTGTCGTAGATGACGAGCGAGTGCCCCTGCTCGATCAGACGTCGTGCCATCGGCCTGCCCATCACGCCGACACCGATAAAACCGATCAGCTTGTTCTCAAGCATCTGCTGCTCCTTCGATATGAATGGAAAGTGCGTCGCGGCTCATGTAGCAAGCCAACCGCCTTCGACAGGCAACATCGCACCCGTGATATCGCGTGCCGCATCGCTGCATAAAAAGACCACGAGTTGCGCGACGTGCGCCGCATCGACAAACTCGCCACCAGGCTGCTTGCCGCGCAGGAATTCGCGAACCGCAGGCTCGCGCGCGAGCCCGGTTTCGTTCATCAGCGCGACGATGCGCTTTTCGCTGGTGGGCGTATGGACCGCCCCCGGACAGATCGCATTGCACGTGATGCCGGCGCCGACCGTCTCGGCGGCCACCGCACGCGTGAAACCGAGCAGCGCCGATTTGGTCGTCACGTAATCGACCCGGTTTGCCGTGCCGCGCATGCCGTACACGGATGTCATGTTGAAAATGCGTCCCCAGCCGCGTTCGCGCATGCGCGGCAACGCAAGGCGCACTGCATGAAATGCCGCACTCAGATTCACCGCGAGTGCCTGATCCCACTTGTCGGCCGGGAATGCTTCGATCGGCGCGAAGTGCCGCACCACCGCATTATTGACAAGAATGTCGAGCGAACCGGTCCGCCCGATCGTTTCGTCGACAAGCCGTTCGACCGCTTCCGGTTGCGACAGATCCGCCTGAATGTAGTGCGGTGCAACGTGATGGCGCGCTTCGAAGGCGGCGCACGCGGGCTGCACGTCGGCCAGCGACTCGACCCCGTGCAGCAGCACGTTGCATCCCGCACCGGCCAGCGCATCCGCCATCGCGAGACCCAATCCATGCGACGAGCCCGTCACGAGCGCAGTTTTCCCTTTCATTCTGCAGTTCCTGTCGGCGATGCCCTCCGCAGCGTGGAAGGCGTATTTTTATGATAGCGCTAACTTAACGCGATGCCAAACATCGATGTGAAGCGATGGATGTGAAGCGGTGAACGAGAAGCCGGGAATGTGAGCGCCGGAACGCCGCCTTCTCAGGTGCTTTCGCGCTGAATGATTTCGAAGCCGAGATCGAGCCGCGTCGGTGCCGCGTCCGCGTCGCCGCGCAACCGCTGCAACAGACACTCGGCGCTGCGCCGGCCGATTTCGAGGCGCGGGAGATTCAGGCAGGTAAGCTTCGGCACCGTATGCCGCAGGATGTCGAGATCGTCGAAGCCCGCGATCGCGATCCGTTCGGGCACCTTCCAGCCGCGCCGCTGCGCTTCGAATAGCGCGCCGACGGCGAGCACGTCGCCGGCAAAGAATATCGCGTCGACTTCGGGCGCGCGCTGCATCATATCGATCATCGCATGCGCACCCGCGGTCAAACCGGGCTCCGCTTCCTGCACGAGCGCGGTATTGCGCTCGCGGCCAAGCGACGCAAGCGCCGCGTAATAACCTTTCAGACGCTCCTTCGAGCGCGGGTTATTGCGCATCGGCACGCTGACGAAGCCGATCGATTTATAGCCGCGCGCGGCGAGATACAACGTCATCTCTTTGGCCGCATTGAAATTCGAGTAGCTGATCACGACGTCGAGCGGATTGCGCACGAGGTCGCCCGTTTCGATGACCGGAATACCGGCCTGGCGCGCGAGCTGCGTCGCGCGCGGCGTATGCGCGGTGTTGTGCAGCAGCAGCCCGCATACGCGTTGCGCGACGAATGCACCGATCAACGCTTCTTCTTCGTCGAGCGAATAGCCGCTATCGGCAATCAGCAGATGCATGCCGGCCGCGCGCAGCACATCGGCGGCGCCTTTCATCGTGTGCGAATACAGCGAATTCTGGATGCTCGGTACGATCTGCCCGACTACGTTGGAACGGTTCGATGCGAGATTCGACGCAATCGAATTCGGCACATAGCCGATCTTGCGAATCGTATCGAGCACGTGCTTGCGCGTTTCTTCCGACAGTTTGGCCGGCTCGTTCAATGCGCGCGAAACGGTCATCAACGATACGTTCGCCGCCTTCGCGACGTCGGCCATGCGCACGGCGCCGCCGCCGCTGCGCGTTCTGTTCTCGCTCAACCGTGAGTTCCCGCCAGCAGCGGTGCCTGCGCGCTTTTTCACTATTCTGCATCCGGCCTTTCGAAACGATGGCGAATTGTATCCCACCGGTACGGCGTATCGGCGGGCAGCAGACTAGCCACGCGTTTGCTATGATAGCGCTATCAGTTCTCGTGAAATTTTCACGAGAAAGTTATTCGGGGAAAGGAGACGCTCGATGACTTCGCCGCTCGAAAACTACAAGATCTACGCGATCAAATACGCGCACCACGACCGCCCCGCAAGCGCCAACTTCATAGGCGGCGATCCGCATGACGTATCGATGCCGCTCGACTATTTCGTCTGGGCCGTGGTCGGCGAAGGCCGCACGTGGCTCGTCGATACCGGGTTCGACCCGGCAGTCGGCAATCGGCGCGGCCGCACGACCACGCATCGCGTCGAAGAGGGTTTGCAGGCGATCGGCATTCGCGCCGATTCCGTCGAGGATGTGATCGTCACGCATATGCATTACGACCACGCGGGAAACCGCGAACTGTTTCCGAAAGCGCGTTACCACATGCAGGACCGCGAAATGGCGTATTGCACGGGCCGCTGCATGTGCCATCGCGAGCTCAGGCATCCGTTCAATCCCGACGACGTGAAGACGATGGTCGGCCGCGTATTCGACGGCCGCGTGCAGTTTCACGACGGCACATCGCAGCTTGCGCCGGGACTGTCCGTGCATCTCGTGGGTGGCCATACGAACGGCCTGCAGGTCGCGCGCGTGCATACCGAACGCGGCTGGGTCGTGCTCGCGTCCGATGCGTCGCACCTGTACGCGAATATGGAGCAGGAGCGGCCGTTTCCGGCCGTGTACAACATCGGCGACATGCTCGAGGGATACCGGATCGTGCACGAACTGGCCGATTCGCCGCAGCATGTCGTGCCCGGGCACGATCCCGATGTACTGCGGCGTTATCCGTCGCCCGGCAAGGACACGCAGGACTGGATCGTGCGGCTCGATGCGGTGCCGCGATAGTCTGCGAGCGCGCCGTGCCGTTACGCCTCGTCGGGTTGCTGCTCGTCGAGCATCCGCATCGCGGCCTTCTCCGCGTTCTGCACGTGGATGCGCGCGGCCTGTTGCGCCGCTTCGCCGTCGCGCGCTTTCAATGCTTTATAAAGCTTGTCGATTTCACGCAGGCTCGCGGGCAGGCGCTCCGGATGCATGAGCGACGTCGCGCGCAGCAGATTGACGCGCGAATAAAGGCTCGTGAGAAATTCCTTGATCAGCGAATTGCCGCAATTGTCGAGCAGCACGTCGTACAGCGCCGTCTTCGCGCGCAGCACGCCGGCCTGGTTGCGCGCGGTTGCTTCGGCACGCAGTTCCCTGGCGACTTCGCCGAAGCGCGCGATCGCGCTATCGTCGGCAAGCCGTGCGAATTCGTGGGCGGCAAAGCCTTCGAGCAGCGCACGCAGCGCGTACAGTTCGCTCGCCTCCTGCTTCGTCATTACCGCGACCACCGGCCCCTTGTGCGGCACGCTGCGCACGAGCTTTTCGGCCTCGAGCTTGCGCAGCGCTTCGCGCACCGAGGTGCGGCTCACGCCGAGCGTTTCGCATAGTTCGCGTTCGACGAGACGCGCGCCCGGCGCGAAACGTCCCGTCATGATCGCCTGCCGCAGCACGTTTTCGACCTGATGGCGCAGCGTTTCCGGCCGTATCACCCCAATTTCTGCTGACATCGTTCATCCCGTCCGTTGTATGCCTGTCCGACAATAGATTTTGTGCACATCATACCGGATGCGAGACCGTGCACGGCCGCGGCGCACGATGCCTGCAGACTCCGTCGCGCGCCGCGCTGCGTGCCCGACGACGCTGCTGCGTCGTACCTCGCTCACATGGCCGCGTGAGCAGCAAGCGCCTCTTCGAGCATCGGCGCAGCGACCGCCGCGCCGTGGATGCCGATCACGCTGACAATCTCGAGCACCTCCATGATCTCGCCAGCGGTCGCACCGTAGCGAACCGCATTGCGCATATGCAGCTTGAGCCCCGGCTGATACAGATGCGTGGCCGACGCGTCGAACGCGCAATAGATCAGCTCCTTCACCTTCGGGCTCAGCACGCCGGTACGCCACGGCACCGACGAAAACTCGAGGTACGCTTCGAAGAGATCGGGATCGAGTTCGAGCAGTCCGTCCCACGACGGATGCCAGTACCCGCGATTCTTCTCGAAGCCGGCTTTAAGCGCCTGCTGCCGCGCGTCGAGCGGCGGCCGTCCTTCGCGCTGGCCCTCCTCCTCGAGCACTTCGAGCAACAGCGGCACACCGACGTTGCACGCATGAATGCCGATCGTGCTAATGAGCTCGAGCACCTCGACGAGCTCCTCGCGCGTCGCGCCGAACTTGAGCGCCATCTGTAGATGCTGCTGGATGCCGGGCGCATACAGATGCGTCGCCGCAGCATCGGCGGTGATGTAAATGAACTCCTTCACCTTGTCCTCGAGGTGATTCTTGCGCCACGGCACCGCGGAGAAATCGAGGTAAGCCTCGAGAAAACCGGCGTCGAGACGCAACAGGCTTTCCCACGACGGGCCCCATGTCTTTCGTACGCGTATGAATTCGTCCTTCACGCGCTGCTGCTTTTCGGTCAATGCTGCGGTCACTTGCATGGCAATCGATCCCGTTTTCAGCGCACGGCGGACGGCGGATAGTCGTGCTCGCTAACTGCTTCCTGCCAGTTCGACGTGCCGAGCGACGTCGCGATATGAACCATGAAGCTGTCCGCGCTGCCGCCGTGCCAATGCCGTTCGTTCGGTCCGATCCACACGACGTCGCCCTGACGGATTACTTCCGGCTTGCCGCCTTCGACGCAAATCCATCCCTGCCCCGCCGTGACCTGCAAGATCTGGCCGCGCTCGTGCGAATGCCAGTACGTGCGCGCGCCGGGCTCGAAACAGACGGTGTTGATCGTCACGCCGTCGGTGGACGGCATGACCGGATCAGCCCACACCACACCGGTAAACGTGTCGCCATTGCCGCGCCGCTCCGATGCAGCGCCTGTCTTTCTGCCGTGAAACACCTTCATCGCTTTGCTCCTTTGCGTTGTGCGTGGTCGTGAAGTCTGACGCCGCCCGATACGTCGCCGATCGCGTCGACCACCCGATTGCTGATCGCGTCGCCATAGCCGAGCGACGTCGCAAGGCCGAAGCTCGCGAGCGGTCCCGCTGCGTTGACCGACGCGACGCCGAGTTCGCGCGCGCGCTCGACGTACAGCACGATGTCTTTGGTCATCAGTTTCGACGTCAGGCCGCCTTCGAGATAATCGCCGTCGACGATCTTCGGAAAGCGGCTTTGCGTCGCGAAGTTGACGCCGGTGCTGCTGTTGAGCACGTCGAGCAGTTGATGCAGATCGAGCCCCGCCTTTTTGCCCGCGACCATGACTTCGGCGGTCGCGGCAAGGCTCACCGCATTGAGGAAATTGTTGAGCAGCTTCGTCGTGTGGCCGGCGCCGCTTTCGCCCATCACCTGCACCTTGCCGGCAACCGGTTTGAAGATCCATTGCGCGGCTTCGATCGCGGCGGCGTCGCCGCCGACCATCAACGTCAGCGTGCCTTTCTCGGCCGCGGCGGCGCCGCCCGAAATGCCCGCATCGATGTAATGCACGCCACGCGCTTTCAGCAGGCCGTTTAACCGCACCGTCGAACTCGCCGCAGCCGTGCTCAGATCGATCACGGTCTGGCCCGCGCGGCAGTGCGCGAGTATGCCGCCCTCGCCTTCGACGACCGCTTCGATCACCTTGCTATCGGGCAGCGATAACAGCACGAGGTCCGCGTATTCGACGACTTCGCGGATCGATGCGGCCGCTTGCGCGCCCGCGTCCTTCACGCGCTCGACCACAGTGTCGTAGCCAAGCACCGCGATACCGGCATCGACGATGCGGCGCGTCATGCGGCCGCCCATATTGCCGAGCCCGATAAATCCGATTCGTTCCTTGTTCATGATGTCCTGTGTCAGTGAAGCAGGCTAGAAATCGACGTCCTTCGTCTCCGGTCCCATCAGCGCGCCGGCCATGCCGATCAGGCCGCCGATACCGAGCAGCACGACCGGCGTCACCGAAAGCGGCATCCACGCGCCGAGCCAGTTCATATAGAACGCGTAGAACGACGGCACGATCACCGAGAGGCTGAAGCCGACGCCGAAGCCCGTTGCGCGCACCTCGGTCGCAAAGCGCTCGTTGATGTATGTGACGATCACGCCCCACGGCGACGTAACGAGCACCGCGAGCACGCAAACGGTCAGCATGATCGCGGGCAGCGACAGGCCGTGCACGTTGCCGAGCACATAGAGCAGCGCGGCGCCGACGGTCGCGATCAGCGGACCGACGATCGCGAAGAAACGCCGCCGGCCGATCTTCTGGCCCAGCATGCCCGCGCCGATATAGCTGAAAAACAGCACGAAATACGACAGCAGCAGCGTGGACGTAAGCTGGAAGCCGCTCAGATGCAGCGTGTGCACAAGCAGCCCGGTCGGCAGAAAAATCGTGATGATGTTTTGCGTGAGCCAGAAACCCGTCATGAGCAACAGCACTTGCACGAGGCTCTTCGCGCTTTTGCCGCTTATCAGTTCGGACAGCAGCGGCGTGTCGCTTCCGGCCTGCTTTTCGCCGGCCTCGCTTTTCCAGATTTCCGATTCCGCCACCTTATGCACGTAGTAGAGCGCGAGCACACCGGCAAGCACCGCACCGATCACGAACGGAATGCGCCAGCCCCACTGCGCATACGGCGAATTGGCGCCGTTCAGCGGAAAGACCGCGAACATCACCATCGCAACGAGATTGATCGTCACATAGGCTGCCGGAAAGCCCGCGATGATCAGTCCTCCGACGAAACCGCGCTGGTGCTTCCTCGAATACTCGATCGCAAGCGGCATCGCGCCCGTATAGCCGCCGCCGAGGAAAATACCGTCGACGAAGCGCAGCAGCACGAGCAGCCAGTACGATGCGATGCCGATGCTCTGGTAGCCGGGCAACAGCGCGATCAGCAACGTGACCACGCCGAAGCCCGAGACCGAATAGATCGACGCCTTGCGGCGTCCGACGCGGTCCGCCACCATGCCGAACAGCAACGCGCCGACCGGCCGGCCAAGCAGCGTCGTGATAAACACGAGCGATGCGAGGATCGTCTCCATACCGCTCGACAGATGCGGCGGCTGGAAGAAAAACAGCACCGGCGACAGCACGACCACCGGCAGATAAATATCGAACATGTCGATGAATTCGGAAAAGAATGCGCCTTTGATGGCGCTCCTTCTCCGCGCGTCGATCGACTGTTCGTCGGCAGTCGACGAGACGTGTTCAGCGGTCAGCGCTTTCATTCGTGTCTCCGGTCTGGTTGTCCGGCACCGTCCCAGTGCCGCTCGTCGCGGCGCAGTGCCGTCGTGCGGCTTACAGTGGCTCACGTCATCCGGCGGGCCGCCTACGACGCTTTCGCTTCAGCCTCGTAGGCCTTGATCGCTTCGGTCGCGACGCGAAACGCCGCGAGCGCGAGCGGCACGCCGCAATAGATTGCCGCCTGCATCAGCACCGAGCGGATTTCGTCTTTCGTCACGCCGTTCTTCAGCGCGCCTTTCACATGCACCGCAAGTTCATGGTGCTGGCTCATCGCGGTCAGCATGCCGATATTGAGCATGCTGCGCGTTTTGAACGGCAGCGTCGCGTCGCCCCAGATCTCGCCCCAGCAGTACTCGGTAACGAGCTTCTGCATCGGACGATTGAACTCGTCGGCGTTTTCCCACGATTTTTCGACATGCCCTGCGCCAAGCACTGTCTTGCGGTTCGCGAAACCCTTTTCAAACCAGTCGTTGCTTGCCATCTTCGTTTCCCTCGGTTGTTTGCGATGCCGCTGCGGCATCGGCGTCGGCATCATCATCGTCTGCTGCGTTTTCACTGATCGTCTTACCGACAGATTGTCATACAAACAGAACAGCGAAAAATTTTTTAGGTCGTTGGACTTGCGCTTGCGGGCGCGCGCTTCGCGTCGCAAGTGAGCAAGTCGTTGGCGCCGACACGTCCGATACGTCCGCCGATCGGCGCCCGACCAGGCCTCATGCTTCGCCGTAGCCCACCATTGCCTTCGTTTCCAGATACTCGCGCAGGCCGGCCTCGCCCCACTCGCGCCCGTTGCCCGAGCGTTTGTAGCCGCCGAACGGTGCGCTGAAATCGGGTGCCGGATAGTTCAGATGCACGCCGCCCGCACGCAATGCACGCGCGACCGTGCGCGCACGCTCGACGCTTGCCGACTGCACATACGCGGCAAGTCCGTAGACCGTGTTGTTCGCGATCTCGATCGCCTCTTCATCGTCGTCGTAAGGGATCATCGAAAGCACGGGGCCGAAGATCTCCTCACGCGCGATCGTCATATCGGGTTTGACGTCGGCGAACACCGTCGGCTTCACAAACCAGCCTTTCGACAAGCCCTCGGGCAAACCGGTGCCGCCGGCGACGAGCCGTGCGCCTTCGTCGATACCCGATTGAATCATCGACTGGATGCGCACGAACTGGCTGCGGTTCACGACCGGGCCCAGTTGCGTCGTCACCTTGTCGGTCGCGCCGACCCTGAACGCCTGCGCCGCGCGCGCCGCGATATGCGCGGCCTCATCCATCAGGCGCCGCGGCACGAGCATGCGCGTCGGGCTCGAGCACGACTGGCCCGAATTCGCGAAACACGTATTCACGCCGCGCGTCACGGCGTCGTTCAGATTCACGTCGTCGAGCAGGATATTGGCCGACTTGCCGCCGAGTTCCTGCGCGACGCGCTTCACGGTATCGGCCGCGAGCTTCGCGACCTGAATGCCCGCGCGCGTCGAGCCCGTGAACGACACCATGTCGATATCGGGATGCGCTGCGATCGCGGCACCGACACCCGGACCGTCGCCGTTGACGAGATTGAACACGCCCGCCGGCACACCGGCTTCGTCGAGCACTTCCGCAAACAGCAGCGCACTCAATGCCGAATATTCACTGGGCTTGAGCACCATCGTGCAGCCGGCCGCAAGCGCCGGTGCGATCTTCACGACGATCTGGTTGACCGGCCAGTTCCACGGCGTGATGAGGCCGCATACGCCGACCGCTTCATGCCGCAAGCGCGTCGTGCCGCGCTGCGTTTCAAAAGCGAAATGATCGAGCACGTCGATCAGCGCATTCAGATGCACGGGGCCGCGCACCGCCTGATTGTTGCGCGCGAAAGTAATCGGCACGCCCATTTCGGCGCGCATGGCTTCGGCGAATTCATCGATACGGCGCTCGTAAATTTGCACGATGCGCTTGAGCAGCGCGACGCGATCCGCGACGGTGCTCGTCGAATACGACGGAAAAGCGCGACGCGCGGCCGCAACCGCACGGTCCACATCGGCCGCGTTGCCGAGCGCAAGCTGATCGAAACGAACTTCGGTTGCCGGATCGATCAGATCGAACCAGACCGGCGCGAGCGGCGCGACCCATTTTCCATCGATATAAAACTGTCCAACACGAGACATTCCAGGCTCCAGAGTATGAAAAACGCCGGCTAAAGCTGCTCGTCAGCCTGCAAAGCCAGGGCCAGCCAGCCGGGCCGCGGCGCGACCGGCTAGCGGGCAGCGCTTCGTGCGGTTCTATCGAAGCGCCGAGAAAGCGGTCGGCGTCAGAAAGCAGTTCTCGATGCGCTCGACGATCGGCTTATCCGCTTCGGTCGCCGCGCGTTTCGCGATCCACTCCTGATCCGACTGAAACGCGTTCCATTTGGTTTCGCGCTCAGCCAGGCTTTCCCACTTGATCATGTACGTCAACGAGTGATTGCTCGAACCGACCAGCGTCGTAAAGAAGCCGATCTGCTCGATGCCGTATTTCTCGAAGAAACCGAGCGTGATGTTGACGAAGCGATCGAGCAGCGCCGGCAGGCGTGTCGGCGCACAGTGATAGACGCGCATCTCGACGATCATTAGAAATTCTCCGTATGGATGGTTAAGGGAAATGCGAAGCCGATGCTAACCCGGCGAAGCCGCCGGTTACGTAAAAGCGCAACAAAATCTGTCGGAACGGCTTCCTGTTTTTGCTAACCGGATTCGGTACGTGCGATATGCATCGGTAGCGTGGCGTCAGCCGCGGTATCGAGCGTCCACAAGGTGTCGAGCAAGCGTTGCGTGTCGACATGCGGCGCACCGTACGCGGCGAGTTCTTTCAGTTTGGTGTCGAGCTCGGCATCGGAAAGCGGCACGGCAAGGCTGCCGCGTGCGGCGCTCACCGTGCGCGATACGCTTTCGCCCGAGCGCAGCAGCACCGTCACGCGCGCGGCTTCGACGGGCAGGCGGCTATCGTCGACAAATGCGACACGGCCTGCGAACGCGCGCACGTCCGGATTCGCCGCGCTTTCATCGCTGAATTCCGCGAGACCCGCGCGGCCTGTCGAAAGCGTCACCGCCACACTATGCTGTGCGCTGACCTGCGCTTCGCGGCCGCTGCGAATGCCGGGCCGGTCGGTACGCTCGCGCAGCAGCGGATGGCCGAGCAGTTCGACACGCTCGATATCGGCCAGCGACCATTGCTTGCCGCGCGCAAGGTCGAGGCACGCTTCGATGACGGGGTTCAGCACGACGCCGCACGGATACGGCTTATACGTGTTGGCCTGCAAGGCCCAACGGCTGCCGAGCTGCGCGGTAAGCGCATCGAAATCGGGTTGATCGGAGCACACGCGCACGAAACCGCGTTCGCCTTCGATCGGCTGCGCCGGTCCGCTCAATCCCTCGCCCGCGAGCAACGCCGAGAGCACACCATTGCGCGCCGCATTGCCGACGCTCACGCTTTTCGCCATCGTGCCGAGCGTTTCGACCAGTCCGCCCGCCTGGGCGGACGCGTGGCCCAATGCATGGGCCGTCTGCCCGGCATCGAGGTTGAGTACCTTCGCTGCGGCTGCCGCCGCGCCGAATACGCCGCAAGTCGATGTAATGTGCCAGCCGCGCTGGTAATGCGACGGCGACACCGCATTGCCGATCCGGCATTCGATTTCGACGCCGAGCACGAAGGCAAGCAGCAGCGTCTCGCCGCTCATCGTCGTGCTCATCGACGTACTTTCGCCAAGCGCGAACAGCGGCGCGGCGACCGGCGCGCTCGGATGGATGATGGTCGGCAGATGCGTGTCGTCGAAATCGTGCACGTTCGCGGTCATCGCATTGAGCGTGGCCGCGTTCAGGCTGTCGGTGCGTTCGGCGCGGCCAATCAGGCTCGCGTCGCAACCGGCGCGATAACGGCGATAGACGCTCACGGCTTGTTCGATCGATGGATCGGCGCAGCCTGCGAACGCGACGGCGAAATAATTGACGAGCGAGCGCTTCGCCTCGTGCCGAACGGCGTCCGGAATATCGCTCCAGCGCGTGCGCTCGACGAATTGCGCGAGTTGCCGCGTCGGCGCAAGCGGTTCTTCAGCAGAAGTCGTGCGTGGCTGCATTGGCTATCGTTCCTTTACTGAACACGGGTTCTCGCTTACCGGCTGCTGATCGCGGCCGCCGCGCGCTCACCCGCGGCATGCGCGTCATCGCCGGTTTCAGCGGCGATCGCTTCGAGCGAACGGTTTTTCGTCTCCGCGCCAAGCACACCGACAATCAACGCCTGCAACAACAGCGTGCCGACGATCAATGCAATCACGCCGCTAATGCCGAAGCCCGCGAATGCGGCCGCGACACCATACGGCACGGCGATGCTGACCGCACGGCCGATCGTGTTGGCGAGACCCGAGCCGCGCAGGCGCAACTCGGTCGGAAACAGTTCGGGCACATAACTCGCGACGCTGAACGACGACAGCACATAGATGCATGCGGTGATGGCAAAGCCGAGCATCGTGATCGTCGTTGCGGTTTGCGCGAACGGATACGCGACGCCGAACCCCACGCAAACGAGCGAGAACACGACGATGCCCCATTTGCGCCCGACGCGCTCGGCCAGCGCAAATGCGATCAATGAGCCGACTGGACCGCCCGCGAACATGACGGCTGTCAGACCGAGCGAGTTCGACATGCTGTGCCCCTGTTTGACGAGGAAGGTCGGAATCCAGCTGACGAACGCGTAGTTCACGATAAACAGCGCGACGAGCACCGTGATGGCCGTGATCGTGCGCGTCAGTAGCCGCCGCGAGAACAGTCCGGACAGACGCGCTTCATTTCGCGTTGCGACGTTCGTTGCATCCTGCGCCGCTTGCCGCGCGGCCGCGCGCGCCGACTCACGCGACGCGGCGGGGTCCACGCCGCATGCGGTCTCGACGCGCGCGACGATCGCTTCGGCTTCGTCGGTTCTGCCACGCGCGGCGAGCCAGCGCGGCGACTCGAGCATCGACTTGCGCAGGAACCAGACGACGAGCGCACCGCAGCCGGCGATCGCGAACATCCAGCGCCAACCGTAATGCGGCACGATGAGCCAGCCGAGGAACGTCGACAGAAACAGCGACGTATTGATGATCAGATTCAGGATCGTGCCGAAGCGGCCGCGCCAGACGGCCGGAATGAATTCGGAAAGCGTCGCATAGCCGACGACGATTTCCGCACCCATTCCAAGGCCCATGACAAGCCGGAAGAAGATAAGCCAGTCAATCGACGGCGCGAGCGCGGCGGCAATCGACGCAAACCCGTAGATGCCGAGATTGATCTGATACGAGAAGCGACGCCCGTAGCGGTCGCCGAGCACGCCCGACAGCCACGCACCCGCCATCATCCCGATGAAGGTGACCGATACGAAGGTCGCGTTGAGCTTCAGCGTCGATTCGCCGCTGTGAATCAGCGCGGCGAGCACGGTGCCCGCAATATAGATATCGAAGGAGTCGAAGTACATGCCGGCCGCGATCAGGCCGAGCAGACGCCAATGAAAACCTGACAGCGGCAGGCCGTCGAGGCGCAAACCGATGGTCGATGAATCACGCATGCTGAGTGTCTCCGCTCTGCTCTGCTGTGGGAATTCCGCCGAAACCCGATGAACGACGTGTTCTTGTTTTGAGATGATTATATTCCTGTCATACAATCGGTCAAGAAGATTGACGCACGCGCTGCGTCCGCGTCATGGCTCTATCGTCGGCTTTGCGTGCGTTTGCCGCATTCGCCGCGCATTTGCAGCATTTGCCTTTTCCGACCCCACTCCGGACAATGCCGCTCAACGGCTACCCGAGCGGGGAACACATGGAATTGCGTCAGTTGCGGTATTTCGTCAGCGTCGTCGAGCATGGCAGCATGGGCAAGGCGGCACTCGAACTCGGCGTCGTCACGTCCGCGCTGAGCCAGCAGATCAGCCGCCTCGAAAGCGAGCTCGCAACGCGCCTCCTGCAGCGCACGTCCGGCGGCGTCGTGCCGACCGACGCGGGGCTCGCGTTCTGGCGCCAGGCGCAACTGGCACTGCGGCACGTGGACGACGCCGCACTCGCCGCGCGCCAGGCGCGGCTGTCGGGCCACGTGACGGTCGGCCTCGCAACGAGCACGAGCGGCGTGCTCGGTCTCGCGTTCATGCGTGCGATGCGCGAGCGCTACCCCGATGTGCGGCTGCGCATGGTCGAAACCCTGTCGGGCTATCTCGCCTCGATGCTCGGCGCGCGGCAGATCGACCTTGCAATTCTCTTTCACGAAGAACCGGCGCAACGCTGGAGCGTGATGCCGCTGCTCGACGAGCGGCTGTTCCTGATCGGCGCGCGCGATCTGCCCGGCATGCCGGCCGCGAGACGCGTCCGGCTCGCGAAGCTCGGCGCGCTGCCGCTGATCCTGCCGAGCGGCCCGCACGGCCTGCGCACGACGCTCGCCGAATCGTTCAAGCGTGCCAGATACGAGCCGCGCATCGTCGCCGAAGTGGACGGCCTCGCCATGCTCATGGATGCGGTGCGGGGCGGCCTCGGCGCAACGATCCAACCGGGCGCGGCCCTGGCACGGGCCGAATATGCGGGGCTCGCCAGCGTGGAAATTGCGGACGCCGATGCGGTACGGCCGAATCTGCTGGTCAGCGTCTCGGACGACGAACTGTCGCCGGCGGGGCTCGCCGCGCGCGTGGTGCTCGCGGATACGGCGCGCACGCTGGTGAGCGAAGGCCGCTGGCTGGGCGCGCGGCTGCGCTGACGGGAAACTACCGCCAATCGCCCGAAAGTCTTCACGAAACGTGAAGACCCGTTGCGCGCCGCCTTCTTGCGGCAATCGGCGGCGCCGACTACATTGCGGCCCTTGCAAGCATAGCCTGCATGGGACCGGAGCAAGCCGCCGAAGCGCCGGCTCCGATCGACACAGGAGACTCCCCACATGGTCGACGTATTAGTCATCGGGGGCGGCAATGCCGCGCTGTGCGCCGCGCTGATGGCGCGCGAAGCCGGCGCATCGGTGCTGCTCCTCGAATCCGCTCCGCGCGAATGGCGCGGCGGCAATTCCCGGCACACACGCAATCTGCGCTGCATGCACGACGCGCCGCAAGACGTGCTCGTCGAGGCATACCCGGAAGAAGAGTTCTGGCACGATCTGCTCAAGGTCACCGGCGGCATCACGGACGAACACCTGGCGCGCCTCGCGATTCGTGCGTCGTCGACGTGCCGGCCGTGGATGCGCAGGCACGGGGTGCGTTTTCAGCCGCCGCTGTCGGGCGCGCTGCACGTTGCGCGCACGAATGCGTTCTTTATGGGCGGCGGCAAGGCGCTCGTCAATGCGTACTATCGCAGCGCCGAAGCGCTCGGCGTGCAGATCCGCTATGAGACGCCGGTCGATTCGATCGAACTCGACAACGGCCGCTTCGTCGCCGCGAAAAGTGGCAAGCAGCGCTTCGAGGCACGCGCGTGCGTGCTTGCGGCCGGCGGCTTCGAATCGAACCGCAAGTGGTTGCGTGAAGCATGGGGGCAAAACGAGCGCGGCGAATGGCCAGCCGATAACTTCCTGATTCGCGGCACGCGCTTCAACATGGGCGTGCTGCTCAAGCACATGATCGAGGAAGCGCACGCTGACGCGATCGGCGATCCGTCGCAATCGCACTGCGTCGCGATCGACGCGCGCGCGCCGTTGTACGACGGCGGCATCTGTACGCGCATCGATTGCGTGTCGCTCGGCGTGGTCGTCAATCGCGACGCCGAGCGCTTCTATGACGAGGGCGAAGATTTCTGGCCGAAGCGCTACGCGATCTGGGGCCGGCTCGTCGCGCAACAGCCGGGGCAGATCGGCTATTCGATCATCGATTCGAAAGCGATCGGCCGTTTTATGCCGCCCGTGTTTCCGGGCGTCAAGGCCGATACGCTGCCTGAGCTCGCGAGCGCGCTCGGCCTGCCCGTCGACACGTTCATGAATACCGTCAACGCCTATAACGCGGCATGCCGGCCCGGCACGTTCGACCACACGAAACTCGACGATTGCCGCACCGAAGGCCTCACGCCGTCGAAGACGCACTGGGCGCTGCCACTCGATAAACCGCCGTTCTACGGTTACGCGCTGCGTCCGGGCATCACGTTCACGTACCTCGGCCTCAAGGTCAACGACCGCGCACAGGTGCATTTCGGCGGCAAGCCGAGCGGGAACCTGTTCGTCGCCGGCGAGATGATGGCCGGCAACGTGCTCGGCAAGGGCTATACGGCGGGCGTCGGCATGTCGATCGGCACCGCGTTCGGCCGCATTGCGGGCCGGCAAGCCGCCCACGCCGCAAAAGGACAGGCGCTGACCGACTGGACGGCCGATGCCGCAAGCGAATCAACCGGAGTAGAACGTGCAGAAGCTTGAAGCACTCGCGCACGATGCGCAGCAACTGGCCGCCGGCCGCGACAGCACCCGCCACGGCTGCGCGCCGGCGCAGCCGACACGCGATACGCGGCAGACCATCCGCGTGCTGCCGCTGACCGAACACGAAACCGAGGTCGCGCGGCAGCTGCAGATCTGCAATGCGTGCCGCTATTGCGAGGGTTTTTGCGCCGTGTTCCCCGCCATGACGCGCCGCCTCGAGTTCGGCAAGGCCGACGTCAATTACCTCGCGAATCTGTGCCATAACTGCGGCGCGTGCTATCACGCATGCCAGTACGCGCCGCCGCATGAATTCGCGGTCAATGTGCCGCAAGCGATGGCGAAGGTGCGTCTCGACACGTACAGCGAATACGCGGTGCCGTCGTTCATGGGCGCGCTGTATAAGCGCAATGGCCTCACGCTGTCGCTCGCGCTTGCAGTCGGCCTAGCGCTGTTTCTCGTGCTTGGCATCGCAATGAACGGGCCGCTGTTCGGCACGCCGCTCGCCGGCAACTTCTATGCGATCTTCCCGCACAACCTGCTTGCATTGCTGTTCGGCATCGTGTTCGTGCTCGCGATCGTGTCGCTCGGCATCGGTGTCACGCGTTTCTGGCGCGATGTGACGGCGGGAACCGCGTCGAGTCCGACGGCAGGAGGAGCCGTTGCGGAAGCAACGAAAAACGCGCTGACGCTCAGGTATCTCGACGGCGGCCACGGCGACGGCTGCAACGAAGCCGACGATCGCTTCACGCTCGCGCGGCGGCGCTTTCACCACTTCACGTTCTACGGCTTCATGCTGTGCTTCGCCGCGACGGTCGTCGCAACCTTCTATCACTATTTCCTCGATCTGCACGCGCCGTATCCGTTCGCCAGCGTCCCGGTGCTGCTCGGCACGCTCGGCGGCATCGGTCTGCTGGTCGGGCCGGCCGGCTTGCTGTGGCTCAATGCGAAGCGCGATCCGGCACGCGGCGACGCCGCGCAAAAACCGATGGATCGCGGCTTTATCGCGCTGCTGCTGCTGACGAGCGCAAGCGGCCTCGCGCTGCTCGCATGGCGCGATACCGCGGCGCTCGCATGGCTGCTCGCCGTGCACCTGGGCGTCGTGCTTGCGCTCTTCGCGACGCTGCCCTACGGCAAATTCGCGCACGGCATTTATCGCAGCGCCGCCCTGCTCAAGTCGTCGATCGAAAAAAGACAAGCGAATAGTTTGAAGCTCGGTTCGGAATGAGTTAGCGTACGGGGCGCGCTGATTCGAGGCCCTGAAAGGCTAGAAAAAAGCTACAAAAAGGCCTCATTCCGGCCACATTCCTTTCTAAATGAAAGGAATCTAGGGCAACCAAGGTTCAAACTACGCGTTACGGAATCACCCATGGAGACAAACATCGTGTCCTCTTCGACCACCACGCTCCTCGCGGCGCAGACAACCCGGTCGAAGGCGGCCGCCGTGCTGCGGGTCACGAGCGGCAATTTTCTCGAGCAGTTCGACTTCTTCCTGTTCGGCTTTTACGCCACCTATATCTCGAAGGTATTCTTCCCGACCGGCAGCGAGTTCGCATCGCTCATGCTGACTTTCGCCGTGTTCGGCGCCGGATTCCTGATGCGGCCGCTCGGCGCGATCGTGCTCGGCGCGTATATCGACGAAGTGGGCCGCCGCAAAGGTCTGATCGTCACGCTGTCGTTGATGGCGAGCGGCACGATCCTGATCGCGTGCGTGCCCGGCTATGAAACGATTGGCCTGCTCGCCCCGGCGCTCGTGCTGATCGGCCGCCTGCTGCAAGGCTTTTCGGCCGGCGCGGAACTGGGCGGCGTGTCGGTGTATCTGTCCGAGATGGCGACGCCGGGCCGCAAGGGCTTTTATACGAGCTGGCAGTCGGCCAGCCAGCAGGTCGCGATCATCGTCGCCGCGCTGCTCGGCTACGCGCTGAACGCATGGATGCCCACCGACACGCTGCATGCATGGGGCTGGCGCATTCCGTTCTTCATCGGCTGCCTCATCGTGCCGTTCCTGTTTCTGCTGCGCCGCTCGCTGCAGGAGACCGAAGCATTCGCCGCGCGCAAGCATCATCCGAGCGCGCGCGAAGTGTTCCGCTCGATGCTCGCGAACTGGACGACCGTGATCGCCGGCATGCTGCTGACCGCGATGACGACCACGACCTTCTACCTGATCACCGTCTATACGCCGACCTTCGGCAAGACCGTGCTGAAGCTGTCGACGGCCGATAGCCTGATCGTCACGCTGTGCGTCGGTATCGGCAACTTCGTCTGGCTGCCGATCGGCGGCGCGGTGTCGGACCGCATCGGCCGCAAGCCGCTGCTGCTGCTGATCACCGTGCTCGCCATCCTGACCGCGTATCCGGCGCTGTCGTGGCTCGCCGCTGCGCCGAGCTTCGGCCGCATGTTTATCGTGCTGATGTGGTTCTCGTTCTTCTTCGGTGCATACAACGGCGCGATGGTCGCCGCGCTGACCGAAGTGATGCCGGTCGAAGTACGCGTCGCGGGCTTCTCGCTCGCGTTCAGTCTTGCCACCGCGTTGTTCGGCGGCTTTACGCCGGCCGTGTCGACGTTCCTGATCCAGTCGCTGCACGACAAGGCCGCGCCGGGCTACTGGCTCAGCTTCGCGGCCGTGTGCGGACTGATCGCCACGCTGATCCTGTATCGCAAAGGCGGCGCCGCGCAGCGCCTGCAGGACGCCGCGTAATCGGCAGGCCGGGCACGCTCATGACCGATCCGATTCCGTTCGTCCCCGACCGTTTCAGGCATGCGGCCGCACACTATCTGACCGGCCGCGCGGCATACTCGCCGCGTTTGATCCGGCGCGTGGCGCTTGCCGCGGGACTCGACGGCACGCAGCGCCTGCTCGATCTCGGCTGCGGGCCCGGGCAGTTGTCGATTGCCTTCGCGTCGTGGGTCGCCTGGGGACTCGCGCTCGATCCTGAACCCGAGATGTTGCGCATCGCGTCGGAACTCGGCGCGGGCATCGCGCCGAATATCGCCTTTCGCAACGGCAGTTCATACGATCTCGGCGACGACATGGGGCAGTTCCGGCTCGCGGTGATCGGCCGCGCGTTTCACTGGATGGACCGCGCCGACACGCTGCGGCGCCTCGACACGCTGATCGTGCCAGGCGGCGCGGTCGCGCTATTCGGCACATCGCAGCCTGAAAGCGCGTCCGAGCCGTGGATGGCGGACTACCAGCGCCTGCTCGATCAGTATGCGCAGGCCGACCCTGCCCGCGCGCGCCGCAGATCCGACGACTGGGTCGGCCACGAAGCGATGCTCATGCAATCGGCGTTTGCGTCGATCGAACGTATATCGGTCGTCGAGCGGCGCCGCGTGCCGGTCGACGCGTTGATGATGCGGCCGCTTTCGATGTCGAGCTTATCGCGCAGTCATCTGGGCGAACGTCTCGATGAACTGATGAGCCGTCTAAAGCCAGTGCTCGACGCGCACGCGCGCGACGGCTGGCTCGACGAGTGGGTCGAGTCGACGGCGGTGATTGCGCGGCGCTGAGCGTCGCCATGAAGGCGGCTTCGCTGAGCGACGCCGCGCGGCAGCGCCGCATGAGCTAATAACGAAAATAACGTTGCCGGACATCGTAAGGCGCCCGTACCATCACGGCTTTGCGCGTTTTTGCGCGCCCGCCGCATGTCTACCTCCCTTGCCCCCGAACGCGCCGCGGCGCCGGCCCGACAGGCCGCTCCCGCCCGTGCGCTGATCCGCTGCGCCGCGGATGTCTCCACTCTCGTCAACCAGGGCGCCGCGGTCGGCAGCGACGCACGCATCGTCGTGGCGATCGCGCTCGGCGGCGTCTTTCTCGACGCCTACGATCTCGGCGCCCTCGCATTCGGCCTCAAGGACGTCGCGCGCGAATTCTCGCTGACGCCGGCCGGTACCGGTTTCGTGGCCTCGGCGATCACCTTCGGCGCCATCGTCGGCGCATGCCTCGGCGGCTTTCTGACCGACCGCATCGGCCGCTATCGCGTGTTTATGGCCGACATGTTCTTCTTCGTGGTTGCCGCGCTCGCGTGCGCGCTCGCACCGAATGCCTGGGTGCTCGGCGGCGCGCGTTTCGTCATGGGTCTCGGCGTCGGCATCGATCTGCCAGTCGCGATGGCGTTTCTCGCCGAGTTTTCGCGGCTGCGCGGACGCGGCAACAAGGCGGCGCGCGTCGCGATGTGGTGCCCCGTCTGGTATGCGGCGATCAGCGTCTCGTATCTGCTCGTGCTCGCCTTCTACGCGATGCTGCCGGCCAGCCACCAGCCGCTGCTCTGGCGACTGATACTCGGCTTCGGCGCCGTGCCCGCGCTGATCATCATCGCGATCCGCAGCCGCTATATCAGCGAGTCGCCGGTGTGGGCCGCGAACCAGGGCGACCTCGCGGGCGCCGCGAAAATCCTCAAGCGCTCGTACGGCATCGATGCAGCGGTCGCGCCCGATGCGCTGCAGGGAACGGCGGCTGCAAATAACTCGCCGCGGCGCGCCTCGTGGGCCAACTACGGCGCGCTGCTGCGCGGCGTCTACCTGAAGCGCACCGTGCTCGCGACGGTGATCGCCGTCGCGTCTTCGTTTGCCTATAACGCGGTGGCGTTCGGTCTGCCCGTGATTATCTCGAGCTTCCTCGCCCAATCGATGCTGACGACGATCCTCGCCTCGCTCGCGCTCAATCTCGCGTTTGCGTTCGTCGGCGGGTTGATCGCCGTGCGCACGGTGCCGAGAACAGGCGCGTGGAAGCCGACCGTGCTTGGCTATACATTCCAGCTCGCCGCGCTCGTCGGTCTCGCGATCGTCGGCAAACCGGCGGGCGGCGTACAGGTTGCGATCGCGGTCGCGCTGCTCGGCGCGTTCCTGCTCGGCCAGGGCTTTGGTCCCGGCTCGCACAGCATGACCTTCGCCTCGCTCAGCTATCCGACGTCGCTGCGCGGCGTGGGCGTCGGCTTCAACCAGACGCTGATGCGTGCAAGCTCGACCGTGTCGCTGTTCCTGTTCCCGGTGCTCGCTGCCGCACTCGGCACGCGCGTGTTCTGGATCATCGCGGCCGCGCCGCTCTGCGGTCTCATTGCGTTGCTCGCGATTCGCTGGGAACCGTCGGGTTATGACGTCGACGCCGAAGACTTCGCGACGGGATCGACGACGGCCGCAGCAAGAGCACGCTGACACGGCACGCTATCGGCAGATACAGGCTGCGACACAGAAGGCTCATCGGGTAACCGGTGAGCCTTTTTGCATTCCAAAGCTTTCGAGACCGAAGCGTGCAACCAGCTATTTATTGAGAGAGAAAGGCATGCAATGATCGCGCGCCGCCTCGCTGCGCGGTGTTGCAACAACTGTGCAACACACGCACCGCGAAGCGCCCGGCAACGCGCGGTCTTTTCGCGTTTTCCTTTGTGCTTTTCTGCTCCGATATCGATGCTCGAGCTTCTCCTGTTTCACCTGCTCTGGATGTTCGCGCTGCTTGTAGTCGTAGTGGCCGTTTGTTGCGTCGTCAACTGGCTATGGCCCGACGAGTCGCTCGACGGCTTGCGCATCTTCATGGCAGTCTCGCTCTTCGCGCTGGTCTTCGACGCGGCACTGACCTTTCTCGTGTTCGCCGATTCGCAACAACGTTACGGCAAGTTCAGCACTGCCGTTGCGTTTGCCGGGCGCGCATGCGCATATGGGCTCGCTGCAGCGGCCGGCTTCTGTTTCGCACGATTGCGCGACCAACGGCGGTCGCGCCGGTTTCAAGCATTGCGCATGAATGCGCTGCGATAAGCGAGCGTACCGCGGCGCCAACGATGCACGGCAATGCGGGAATACGGCTTGCTAACGCCCGCGCGCTCGACTATAACTCCCGAAAACCGCGGGAGGCACGAGCCCCGCCAGCCGTCACGCCAGGTGCGCCGTCTCACCTCTGCCCGGCACACGCATCCGCATTGGAACAACGCAGTGACAGAGCAACGGCGGCGCGGCGGCACGTCAGCGCCACGCAGCACCCTGCATCCGTCGCAGTCGATCGAACGAAGCGCACACCCACCGACTCGAGCGAGGACATCGTGGACCTTGAAACCGTACGCGTTTTCATGATGACCCGCGGCATCGACTTCGGAACCAAAGTACTTGCCGCCATTGTGCTGTGGATCATCGCGCGCTGGGTCATCGGACTCGTCACGCGCATGCTGCGCGCCGTTCTCGAACGCAATAGCCGTGTCGACCCGACACTCGCGCACTACCTCAGTTCGATTCTTGGCGCGCTGCTGAACCTGCTGCTGATTCTCGCGATTCTGCAGGTGTTCGGCGTGCAGACCACATCGTTCGCCGCGTTGCTCGCGGGTCTCGGTCTTGCCATCGGCACCGCATGGGGCGGCCTGCTCGCGCATTTCGCGGCCGGCGTGTTCATGCAGGTGCTGCGACCGTTCAAGGTCGGCGATTTCGTCACGGCCGGCGGCGTCACGGGCACGGTCCGCGAACTGGGGCTGTTCGGCACGACGCTCGTCACGCCGGACAACGTCACGACCATCGTCGGCAACAACAAGATCTTCTCCGACACGATCTCGAACTACAGCGCGCTGCCCGTACGCCGCGTCGAACTGACCGCGAAGATCGCCAACGGCGTCGATCCCGTCGACGCGGCGAACCGGCTGCGCGCGGCCGTGGTGCGCATTCCGAATGTCGCCGAGAACCCCGCGCCCGATATCGAAGTGCTGTCGTTCACGCCGGAAGGACCGATGCTGTGCGTGCGCCCTTACACGCATACCGACCACTACTGGCAGGTCTATTTCGACACGAATCGCGCGATTGTCGAGACGTTCAGGGAAGCCGGCTATCCGACGCCGGAAACGCCGTTCGTGCGCCGCACGGCGGCGGGTTGAGCTCGGCAGGCGGCATAAATACAAAGGGCATCGCAATCGAAGCGATGCCCTTGGTTCCTGCCAGATGCGGTCCTGCCGGATGATGCGGTCCTGCCGGATGATGCGGTCCTGCCGGATACGCGCTTCATTACACGCTTCACTCCCGCTTCACTGCGCGCTTCATTGCACGATGCCTGCCCGTCGGACCGACGAGGCGCTCACCGCCTTCACTGTCCGCCTGTCTTGCGCGCGGAAGTCGCCGGCGCCCGTCGTCGCGCCACTTTCCACAACGCCCCCAACGCAACCGGCACGATCGCCGCGCCGATTCCAACCAGCACGATCACGTTCAGATACTGACGGATAAACGGAATGTTGCCGAAGAAGTATCCGAGCAGCACGAGCAGCAACACCCAGAACAGCGCGCCGGTGATGTTGAACAGCTGGAAACGCCGCACCGACATCTGCGATGCGCCCGCGACAAACGGCGCGAAGGTCCGCACGACCGGGATGAAACGCGCCAGCACGATCGTCTTGCCGCCGTGTTTTTCGTAGAAGTTGTGCGTCTTGCGCAGCGCCTCGCGATCGAGAAACCGTTCGAGCACAGGAATATGCGAATCGAAAACCCGCGTGCCGATCGCGCGCCCGATCATGTAGTTGACCGTGTTGCCGGTGACGGCCGCGACGACGAGCAGCACGATCAGAAAACCGATATTCATCGCGCCGCTCGCCGCGAACGCGCCGCCGATAAAGAGCAGCGAATCGCCGGGCAGAAACGGCAGGACGACAAGACCCGTTTCGCAAAACACGATCAGGAAGAGGACCGCGTACACCCATGCGCCGTACTGGCGAATGAAGTCGCCGAGGAAGGCGTCGATATGCAGGACGAGGTTGACGAAATGCAGCAGCGTATCCAAAAAGACATCCTCTCAAGAACGTGGATGGTGAGGCGTGTCGGCGCGCGCCTGTGGCCCGACGAAAAGCACGCGCGAAGGGACGCACACATCGCGTACGCACCTTCTGGCGCAGCATCCGAAGTACCTGATGCAGCGAGGCGCCCAGCGGCGCATAACACAAAACGACACAACACGCCGGGTCCGGAAATGCGACCGCGCCATGATACCGAAAGTGCCCGCTTCAATATTAAGAAATTATGAGCAGCGCAGCGCCGCCACGGCGACGCTAGCGGCGCGCGCAACGTAAACGGCCGTCAGCCGTCACGCGGCGAATCGCTATAATTCCAGCATGTCCGAATTCCGCGAACCGTCAGACGGCACGGCCGCGGGCGCCTCCGCTGCGCCCGCACAAGCATCGATTGCCGCCGCCCCTTCCAGCGCATTGCGCGCGCCACGCTCGATCCAGCCCTTGCCCGATCAGCTGATCAGCCAGATCGCCGCCGGCGAAGTCGTCGAGCGGCCCGCGTCCGTCGTCAAGGAACTGCTCGAGAACGCGCTCGACGCCGGCGCGACCACGCTGCGCATTCTGCTCGACGAAGGCGGCGTCAAACGCATTTCGATCACCGACGACGGCTGCGGCATCCCCGAAGACGAACTTGCGCTCGCGCTGACGCGGCACGCGACGAGCAAGATCCGCTCGCTCGCGGAGCTCGAAGCGGTCGCCACGCTCGGGTTTCGCGGCGAAGCACTCGCGTCGATCGCATCGGTAGCGGAGATGGCCATTACGAGCCGCACCGGCAGCGCTGCGCACGCGACGCGCATCGACGCGAATACCGGCGCGCTGACTCCCGCGGCCGGCACGCAGGGCACGACGATCGAAGTGCGCGAGCTGTACTTCAATACGCCGGCGCGCCGCAAATTCCTGAAGAGCGAACAGACCGAACTCGGCCATTGCATCGAGATGGTCCGCCGCGTCGCACTCGCGCGGCCCGACGTCGCGATTTCGGTGTTGCATAACGGCCGCGCGGTCGAGCACTGGAACGCGAGCGATCCGGCGGCACGCGTCGCGAAGATACTCGGCGACGCGTTCGCCACCGCGCACCTGCCGCTCGACGAAGCGGCCGGCCCGCTTGCCGTGTACGGCTGCGCCGGCCTGCCGACCGCGAGCCGCGGCCGCGCCGACCAGCAGTACTTTTTCGTGAACGGCCGCTTCGTGCGCGACAAGCTGCTCACGCACGCGGTGCGCGCCGCTTATGAAGACGTGCTGCACGGCGACCGCTATCCGTCGTATGTGCTGTTTCTCGATCTGCCGCCCGAAGCGGTCGACGTGAACGTGCATCCGTCGAAGATCGAGGTGCGCTTTCGCGATTCGCGCTCGATCCACCAGTTCGTGTTCCATGCCGTGCAGCGCGCACTCGCGCGGCATGCGGGCGCCTCGCCGGAGACCACGGCGGGCGGCCATGCCGCGCATATCGAACCGCCTGGGCGGCCGGGGTCGTCTGGATCGACGCCGCCCGGCGGCGCGGCGGACATCGGCGGCAGTGGCCTCGGCCTCGGCGGCGGCGCATCGTCGTCGGGCGGCGGCAGCCGCTTCGGCAGCAACGCGCCACCGTCGGGCACGACATGGATGCGCGATGCGCGGATGCGCCAGGGCACGCTGCCGGTCGCGCAGCCGCTTGCACTCTACGACGCGTTGTTCGGCCGCAAGGATACGGGCGCCGCTTTTTCGTCCGCTTCTTCGTCCGGTTCGCCGCCCGGTTCGCCATACAACGCGACGGCATTCGACGCATCCACCGCGCCCGTCGCGCGCGATGCGAACGATGCGCCATCGCCGTTCGCAGCGCAGCCGTCCGGCGCTGCCGCCTTCGACACGTTCAACAGATTCGACGTCTCCGACGAGCAGCCGCTCGGCTTCGCGCTCGGCCAGATTCACGGCATCTACGTGCTCGCGCAGAATGCGCGCGGGCTCGTGATCGTCGATATGCACGCAGCGCACGAGCGCATCCTGTACGAGCAGTTCAAGCACGCGCTCGCCGACCGGACGATCGCCGTGCAGCCGCTGCTGATTCCACAGTCGATGCCGGCCGATCCGGTTGAAATCGGCATCGTCGAGGAAGAGCGCGAGACGCTCGACGCGCTCGGCTTCGACCTCGCCGTGCTGTCGCCGACCACGCTTGCGATTCGCGCGGTGCCCGCGCTGCTGAAAGACGCCGATCTGCCCGCACTCGCGCGCGCGGTGCTGTCCGATCTGCATGCGTTCGGCGGTTCGCGCGTGCTGACCGAGCGTCAGCATGAACTGCTCGGCACGCTGGCTTGCCATCACGCGGTACGTGCGAACCGGCGTCTGACACTCGACGAAATGAACGCGCTGCTGCGGCAGATGGAAGCGACCGAGCGCGCCGATCAATGCAATCACGGGCGTCCGACGTGGTACCAGCTGACGCTGTCCGACCTCGACCGGCTTTTCATGCGCGGACAATGAACGCATCGCGAATCGATGCGCGCGCAACGATTGCACGCACTGACGCCGTGAGCGCATCGTCATGACTCGCGTCGCCGCCCCGCTTCCCATCGCCTGCGTGCTCGGCCCCACCGCTTCGGGCAAAACCGCGGCGGCGCTCGCGTTCGCGGCACAGCGGCCCACCGAGATCGTCAGCGTCGATTCGGCGCTCGTCTATCGCGGCATGGATATCGGCACCGCGAAGCCGACTGCGCAGGAGCGCGCGCAGGTGCCGCATCATCTGATCGATATCGTCGATCCGGCCGACGCCTATTCGGCTTCCGACTTTCGCACCGACGCGTTGCGCGCCATCGATGCGATCGTCGAGCGCGGCCGCGTGCCGTTGCTGGTCGGCGGCACGATGCTGTACTACAAGGCGTTGACGCAAGGCCTTAACGACTTGCCCGCCGCCGACGCCGCGCTTCGCGCCGAACTCGAAGCCGATGCCGCGCGCGACGGCTGGCCCGCGCTGCATGCGCGCCTTGCCGCCGTCGATACGCAAACAGCCGCGCGGCTTGCGCCAAACGACGCGCAGCGCATCCAGCGCGCGCTCGAAGTCTTCATGCTGACGGGCCAGCCGATGTCGACGCTGCTCGCAGCGCCCCCGCGCGACGACCAAGCCACGGCGCGCTATCGCTTCGTGCCGGTCGCGCTCGAACCGTCGGACCGCGGCATGCTGCATGCGCGGATCGCGCAGCGCTTCGATGCGATGCTCGAGGCCGGCTTCGTCGATGAAGTGCAACGGTTGCGCGCGCGCGGCGACCTGCACGCCGGACTGCCGTCGATGCGCTGCGTCGGCTACCGGCAGGCGTGGGCGTATCTCGACGGCGAGATCGATTATGCGACGATGCGCGACAAGGGCGTGTTCGCGACGCGGCAGTTATGCAAGCGGCAGTTGACGTGGCTGCGCGCGATGCCGGAACGGATCGTGATCGACTGCTGCGCCTCCGATGCGACCGAACAGGCGCTGCACGCGCTGGAGCAGGTCGTCGACGCACGCGTGTAATGCTCGCGGCCCGTAAGCGGCTTTTCTATTCGCTCTTCTGCGAGCCCCGCTGAGCGCCGGCGCGTTCCTGCGCGGCCTGTTGCGTCGGGTCGCGGGACTCCGGCTGCGAGGCGCCGGGCTGCGCGGCCGGCTGCGAGGCGCCGGGCTGCGCGGCCGGCTGCTGCATAAGCTGCTGCGCGCCGCCTTGTGTCCCTTCCTTCGTCCCGCCCTGCGCCTCTTCTTCCCACCCGCCGCCGAGCGCAAGAAACAGATTGACCCGATCGACGGCGACCGTCGAGCGCGCCGCCGCGACCTGCGCATCGACCGAGGTCAGCGTGCGGGTCGCGTCGAGATCGGAGATGAACGACTCGCGGCCGCTCGTGTACAGCTGATGCGTCTGATCGGCCGATTTGCGCGCCGACTGCAACGCCGTTTCGAGAACCTGCGCGCGCTGCGTGTCGAGGCTGTACGTGGCAAGTGCGGACTCGGTCTCGCGCAGCGCGTTCAGCACGACGGAATCGAAACGCGCGAGCGACGCGGCTGTCGACGCCTCGGCCTCGTGCACCTTCGCGCGCTGCCCGTTCACCGGGAACACCCAGCTGATCATCGGCCCAACCGAGTAGTAGGCGGTCGGCGCGGTGCCGATGTCGGATGCGAGGCCGTTGAAGCCCGCACTCGCGCCGAGGCTGATGGTCGGATACAGCGCTGCCGTCGCGACGCCGATGCGCGCGGTCGATGCCGCAAGCTTGCGCTCCGCCTCGCGCACGTCCGGCCTGCGCTTGAGCAACGCGGCGCCGTCGCCGACCGGTAGCGGCTCGCCGATCTGCGGCAGCTTCGCGCAGTTTCTCGCGGCGGGCGGCAGGTCCTGCGGCGAGCGCGCGAGCAGCATCGCGAGCCGGAATTGCGCGACGCGCTGGCGCAACATGAAGCGCGGGATCTCAGCCGCAATCGTGTCGCGCTGCGTGATGCCGCGCGTGACATCGGGCTCGTTGCCGCGGCCCGCCTGCAGAAGCCGTTGCGATACATCGACGCGCTCGCGTTCGAGCGCGAGCGAATGCTGCGCGATCGCGAGTTCTTCCGCGGCCGCGCAGTTTTCCACGTACGAACGCACGACATCCGCGACCACCGTGATGCGCACGAGATCGCGCGCGGCTTCGACCGCATCGTCGTCGGCCTTCGCTGCTTCGATGCCGCGCCGCAGCTTGCCGAACAAATCGAGTTCGTACGACACGTTAAAGCCGATGCCTGCAAGCGTCTGCGGCGGAATCTTGTCGGTCAGAAACTGTTCGGGTGAAAGCTGCGAGTACTGCACCGCTCCCGATGCGTCGCCGCTGAAGCCGTACTGCTCGCGTGCGAACTGCACTTCGGCGCGCGACGCCGCGAGATTCGCGACCGCGACGCGCAAGTCGCGGTTTTCCGCCAGCGCTTCTTCGACAAGACTGTTCAACACCGGGTCGTCGTAGAGCCGCCACCAGTTCGGCGGGACCGGCTGCTGCGTGACGAGCGGATCGTTCGCGCCTGCGATCGGCGCGTTCGCGAAGTTCGAGTTGACGAGCGCGTCTTTCGGCAGCGAATAGTTCGGGCCGACCGTGCAGCCGGCGAGCAACGCGACGAAGGCGGACACGAGCACGCAATGGCGCACCGTCGCCCGCTCCGCCCAGCGCGCTTTGCCGTTCATCTGAGCGCTCCGAGCACCCGCTCGAACCACAGCGCGAAGCGCGATTGCGGCGCCGACGCGGCATCGGGCGACGACGCCGCGCCCTTGCCGATCGGCCGCAGTTCCGGACCGCGGACCAGCACGGTCGCGGTCCGCCCGGCGATCATCTGGAAGTCCTGCGGCACTTCGTCGAGCGCGACACGCACCGGAATACGCTGCGCCAGCCGCACCCAGCTGAACGCCGGGTCGACGTTCGGCAGCAGGTTCGGCGTGCTGTTCGTGCGGTCGCGGTCCTCGATCGCGGCGACGATGCTGACCACGTGGCCGCGCAACAGCTTCGGCTCGCCCATCACCGCGATATCGACTGCCTGCCCGATGCGGATATGCCGCATCTTCGTCTCTTCGAAGTAGCCGTCGACGCGAAACGAGTGCGCATCGACGATCGACAGCACGGGGTGGCCCGCGCTCGCGTACTCGTTCGGGCGCGGCGCGCGGTCGTTCACATAGCCGTCGACGGGGCTCACGATCGTCGTGCGCTGCAGGTTCAGGCGCGCGGTGTCGAGCGCGACCTGCGCGAGATCCATCTGCGCGCGCGCCTCGATCGCGCGCGCGTGGCTTTGCTGCAGCACCTCGGTCGCGACGAGGTTGCCCAGTTGCTGGTTGCGCACGTCCTCGCGGCGCGCCTCGTCGTAAGTGGCCTTGCGCTGCGCGAGCGTCGCGACCGCTTCGCGATACGCGAGCGCGTAGCGCGCCTCGTCGATCACGAACAGCACCTGGCCTTTCTTGACCGGCTGGTTATCGACGACGCGAATATCGGTGATCCAGCCGGAGATGTCGGGCGAGATCTGCACGATATCGGCGCGCACGCGGCCGTCGCGCGTCCACGGCGAGAACATGTAGTAGTCGATCACTTTCCATAGCACGAGCGCGGCCGCAACGGTCGCGATCAGCGTCAGAATGACGGAGAACACCGAGATCTGTTTCACGCGCCGAACCGCCTCGTTAGAGCCACGACCGCACCGAAAATGAATACGTAGATGCAAAAATCGAAAGCGGCCCGGTGCCAGACGAAGCGATAGAAGCCGGTCAGCGCGAGCAGCGCGACCACGCCGCGCTTGATCAGATACGCGACCAGCATCAGCACCAGCACGGTGGGCACGAACACGCCGACGATATTGATTTCCCCGATCATGGCTTTCTCTTTGGGTTCAGATTTGCGTTCGAGGGTGGCGCTTACGCGGTGGACGCCGGACCCGCCCCCGCAAGGCCGGGCGGCGCCGCCGGCGCACCCGCGGCGAGCGGCGCGAGCGACAGGCGCAGGCCGACGAGCGCGTGCACCGCATCGCGCAGCCGGATCTCGGTCGAGAACGAAGGCGGCGCGCCCGCAGTGGTCCCGGCGGTGGTGCCCGCCGTTGTTCCCGGGCCCCATTGCGAGATGCGCGACAGCGCGACATCGATCGCTTCGATGAGCCCGCGCGGCACGGGCTGGCGCTTGCGCTGCGCGATACACAGTTCGTAGTAGGTGCGCACGTTGACCAGCACGCGGTCGAGCTGTTCGCTCATGTCGGCGGCAACGCCTTCGCGGTAGTGGCGCAGATCGAGCGAATTCGACGCCACGCGCAAATCGCGAAACGTTTCGAGCGAAGGATGATGATGCGGGCCCGAAGTCGAGACGCGCGGCAGCACCTGCATCAGACGGTCGAGCATGCGCGAGAAGAACGTGCGCTCATCGGAGATCGGCTGCCCGGACGCCGAGCGCGCGACGTCGGCCCAGGTCGCGCGGATCAGCCGCTGCGCGAAGAACTCGACGCCGAACGGCCGCGTCACCTGGGTCCAGACGAACGCGAATACGATGCCCGCGAGCGACGCGGAGGTCGTATTGACGAACACGAGGAAGTCCGCGTCGTACGAGCCGGCGAGGCTGATGAACGTCGCGGTGAAGAGCGCGATCACCGCGGCGACCGCATTGAGTTTCGGATGCGCGATCAGCGTGCCGATCGCGAGGAACGGCACCGCGAACACGAGCACCAGTGTCTCGAAGTTATGGACCTCGGGCAGCACGACGAACAGATAGACGCCCGATAGAACCACCGACACGATGTTCGCAACGAAGAACCGGAAGATGGCCGGCGCGGGCTCGTCGAGGCCCGCGAAGAAACAGCACGCCACCGTCGCGATAAACACCGCGTTCGCGCCGTCGTGCCAGCCGGACGCAATCCACAGGCTGCAGGCGACGACCACGAAACCCGCGACGGTAACCGACGAAAACAGCATGAAGCCGTGATCGACCCAGATCTGCTCGCCGTTCACGCGCCAATGCCGGAAGCGCGGATGCCAGATGCCGTCGGAACGATCGAACAGCGCACGCAGTTCGCGGCAATCCTGCCAGATGTCGATGGCCATCTGCACGCGCCACAGCGCGTTCGACAGCAGCGCGCCGTCCCATGACCCAAGCATGCGGGGCACGCTCACGCGCAGCGCGGCAATGCGCGCGCGCAGGCTCGTCGCTTCGGCATCGCCGATTGGCGATACGCGCTGATCTCGACGCGAGGGCGCATTGATCCAATTGCCCACGTCGGCCAGCAACGGCTCGAATTCCGGCACGCGGGCCATCGCTGCCGAACGCCGGAACGCGGCGAGCGGATCGGCCACCGCCGCCAGCACGGGCAGAAACAGCTGCATGCGTTCGCGCAGCGCGTAGGCGCGCGACACGACCTCCGGGCTCGCGTGATCGTAAGTCAATTGCGAGAGCAGTACGTCGAGCGCCTTGACGGTCGAGGCCAGCTGTTGCTGCAACGGCAGTTGCACGACGTCGTGCGAGCGTGCCGATAGTGCGGCCCGTGCGAACTGCGCCGCATCGGCGAACCACGAGTCCGTGCGTGCGAGCAGCGTCGGCGCGAGCCGGCTCGGAAACAGGATCGAGCCGACGACGCTTGCGCAGATGATGCCGAGCAGAATCTCCTCGGTGCGCGCGATCGCGACATCGAAGATCGCCGTCGGGTTCGTCACCGTCGGAAACGCGACGAGCGGCAGCGTGAAGCCCGCGAGCACGAACACGTATGAACGCGCGCTGCGGTCCGACAGCGACAGGTAGAGCATCGTCGCGGTCCACAGCGCGACGAGCACGCTGAACAGATACGGCGACTCGACGAACGGCGGCACGAGCACCACCGACATCGCCGCGCCGATCATCGTGCCGATCGCGCGAAACATCGCCTTCGAGCGCGTTGCGCCGACAAACGGGTTCGACACGATATAGACCGACGCCAGCGCCCACGACGGCCGCGGCAGCGGCACGGCGAGCGCGATATATAACGCGAGCATCCCGGCCACGAAAGTCTTGACCGAAAACAGCCAGTCGCGAGCGGACGGGTTGGTCATGAGGATTGTGCGCGCGTGTCGTTCTTGATTTGTCGGAGTCGGGACGACGGGTGCGTGAGGCGCCGAGCCCGACGGGTGACGCAAGTCTGTCCTGTCGCGAAACAATGCGTTTCCCGCCACGCACTGCAATTTCAAATTCGCACGGTTTCTGGTGCCGGGCGGCGCAAGGGTTGCAGATGCCTTTCGGCCACAGCAATGCGCGTCTTTGACACTGCTGCCGCGGCGCGCGCGGCCGCGTTGGCGGCGCATCCGGTCTGCGTGCGAACTCGTCAATTTCCATTGCCCGGCACAAACCGCGATTTCGTTGCGGACGCACATTGTGTCATCGCCGTTTCTGCAATCGCATCCGAACTGCATTCATTACAGAAGGAGATTTGCCGTGAGTCAGATGAAGTCAAACCGAAAGCTCGTCCGCACCCGTGCAACGATCACATGTGCCGCCGCCATCGCGGCTGCATCGATATTCAGCCATGCCGCCTTCGCGCAAGATGCGCAGACATCGTCCGCCACGCAGACGACGCCCGCCTCGCACGCGACACGCGCGAGCCTGCGTCACGCCAATCACAAGCTCGAACGCGACGTCCGGGTCGCGCTGGCCCACGCGAAGATCGATACGACCGACATTCTGATCCGCGCGAAAGGCAGCAAGGTCGCGCTGATCGGCGCAGTGCCCGACCAGAACATGATTGCATCCGCGGCCGGGATCACAGGCAAGGTCGCCGGCGTCACTTCGGTGCAGAACCTTCTCATTGTGCGGCCTGAGTCCGACGATTGAAGTGGGAAGGTGAAATGGGAAGTGAAGCGGGAAAGTGAAGCGGGAAAGTGAAGCGGGGGTTGAAGCCAACGAATCGAAACGAAAAAGGGCACGCGCATCAATCCAGATTCGCGTGCCCTTTTTCGTTGAATGCGCTGCGTGAGCAGTTGCCCCGGTTGCCTTACTCAGTTGCCCCCGCTACCGCAGCGCTCGCCGTTAGATGACGACCGTCTGTGCCTCGCCTTCCCTGCTTTGCCGCACGGTGCCGATCTGCCATACCTGCTCGCCCGCGGCGGACAGCAGGCCGATCGCCTGCTTCGCGTCCTGCGCGGAAACGATGACGGCCATGCCGATGCCGCAGTTGAATACGCGATGCATCTCGGCGTCGGCGACGCCGCCGTGCTTCTGCAGCCACGCGAACAGCGGCGGCAGCGGCCATGCGCGATGATCGAGTTCGGCGGTGAGCCCTGCCTTGAGCACGCGCGGAATGTTTTCGACGAGCCCGCCGCCCGTGATGTGCGCCATGCCCTTCACCGGCATCTGTTCCATCAGCGCGAGCAACGGCTTCACGTAGATGCGCGTGGGCGCCATCAGCGCATCGGCGAGCGGGCGGCCGTCGAAGTCGGCGGTGAGATCGGGATTCGCGCGCTCGACGATCTTGCGCACGAGCGAGTAGCCGTTCGAGTGGATGCCGCTCGACGCGAGACCGAGCACGATATCGCCCGGGACGATCGTGCTGCCGTCGATAATCTTGCTCTTTTCGACCGCGCCGACCGCGAAGCCCGCGAGATCGTATTCGCCATCGGGATACATGCCCGGCATTTCGGCCGTTTCGCCGCCGATCAGCGCGCAGCCCGCGAGTTCGCAGCCGTACGCAATGCCTTTGACGACCGTCGCCGCGGTGCCCACTTCGAGCTTGCCGCACGCGAAATAGTCGAGGAAGAAGAGTGGCTCGGCGCCTTGCACGAGGATATCGTTGACGCTCATCGCGACGAGATCCTGGCCGACCGTGTCGTGTTTGTTCAGGTGGAAGGCGAGCTTCAGCTTCGTGCCGACGCCGTCGGTGCCCGACACGAGCACGGGCTCGCGATATTTCTTCGGCACCTCGAACAGTGCACCGAAACCGCCGATGCCGGCCAGCACGCCGTCGCGCAGCGTTTTCCTCGCAAAGGGCTTGATCGCATCGACGAGGGCATCGCCCGCTTCGATGTCCACGCCGGCGTCACGATACGACAACCCTTGAGCGTCAGGAGCGGATTTCGGTTGATTCATAAGGAAAGCGCGAGAAGGTCGGTAAAATGCGATTTTACCTGATGCCGGCCCGCGGGCTGGAATTCTTCCCCCGGTATTCGCGCCGTTTGCACCGCCGCACCGGCGGGGAAAGCCCACCCAGGAAGACGAGGAAAAGTTTATCTTGCAGCAGAACGCTCCGATTTTTACGCCGTATCAGCGGCGCGCGATGATCTGGTTCGCCATCGCGCTCGTCACCGGCATTCTTCTGTGGCTATTGAGCCCGGTGCTCACACCGTTTCTGCTCGGCGCGATCCTCGCTTACATCCTGCATCCGGGCGTCTCGTGGCTCAGACGCCGCCGCGTGCCGAAGGGCCTCGCCGCGTTGCTCATGATGCTGTTCTTCACGATGCTGGTGACGGGGCTCGGGCTGCTGATACTCGTCGTCGTGCAGAAGGAAGTGCCGCAGTTGCGCCAGCAGGTGCCCGTCATGATTTCGCACCTCCACCAGTGGCTGCAGCCGAAGCTCGAGTTCCTCGGCCTCGCCGATTCGCTCGACTTCGCGAGCATTCGCGATCTCGTCACGAACCAGCTCGAAGGCAGCGCGCAGACTGTCGTGATCTACGCATGGACGTCGATCCGCACGAGCAGCAACCTGATGCTCGACGTCGTCGGCAACCTCGTCATGGTGCCGCTCGTGCTGTTCTACCTGCTCTACGACTGGAACGCGATGACGCGCCGCATCACGCACTTCATTCCGCGCCGCTGGCTCGGCAAGACGCTGCAGCTGTCGCACGACATGGACCAGATGCTGTCGCAATACCTGCGCGGCCAGTTGCTCGTCATGGCCGTGCTCGCGGTTTATTATTCGGTCGCGCTATGGGCCGCCGGGTTCGAGATCGCGCTGCCGGTCGGCATATTTACCGGTCTCGCGGTATTTATTCCCTATATCGGTTTCGCGACGGGCCTGATCCTCGCGCTCGTCGCCGCGCTGCTGCAGTTCGGCAGCTGGTATGGAATCGGCGCGGTCGCCATCGTGTATGGCGTGGGCCAGATTCTCGAAAGTTTTATCCTGACACCGCGCCTCGTCGGCGAACGCATCGGCTTGCATCCGCTCGCCGTGATTTTCGCGTTGCTCGCGTTCGGTCAGTTGTTCGGCTTTTTCGGCGTGTTGCTCGCGCTGCCGGTCAGCGCGATCCTGTCCGTCGCGTGGCGCGAATTGCGGCAAAGCTATCTGTCGAGCACGCTTTACAAGAATTGATGCCGGCGATTAACGTGCGCCGCTGTATTGCCGTGGAGCCGTGCTTGTGGCGTGCCTGTAGCGTGCCTTTAGCGCGTTTTGCGTCGTGTTGCGCCGTGTTCGACCCGCGTGTTCGACGCACGCGTGACCCTCGCTTGACCCTCGCTTGACCCGCGTTTGCGTCGAGCTCGCGTACCGGTCGGGCATTGCGATGCGCGGGTTGCCGCGGGACTGACTGTCCTTCTTTCTATCGAATACTGTGCTGCGCCAACTTACGCTCGATCTCGGCACACCGCCGCCATCGACCTTCGACAACTTCTTCGCCGGCGCGAACGACGAGCTGGTCACGCGCCTGCGCGGACTCGACGCCGCGCTGGCGGCGGGCCCCGTCGCGGACCGCACGTTCTATGTGTGGGGTGAAACGGGCAGCGGCCGCACGCATCTGCTGCAGGCGCTCGCGCATGAAGCGGCGCCCGGCCACGTACGCTACGCGGGACCGCACAGCAGCCTCGACGCGTTCGCGTTCGATGCGCGCGTCACGCTCTATGCGGTCGACGATTGCGATGCGCTATCGGCCGCGCAGCAGATCGCGCTCTTCAATCTGTTCAACGAAGTGCGCGCGCACCCGGCCAGCGCGCTCGTCGCGACCGGCGCCGCGGCGCCGCTCGGCCTTGCGGTGCGCGAAGACCTGCGCACGCGCCTCGGCTGGGGTCTCGTGTTCCATCTCGCGCCGCTGTCCGACGAAGGCAAGGCCGCGGTGTTGAAGCACGCGGCGCACGAGCGCGGCATCGCGCTCGCCGACGACGTGCCCGCCTATCTGCTCACGCACTTTCGCCGCGATATGCCGAGCCTGATGGCGCTTCTCGATGCGCTCGACCGCTTCTCGCTCGAACAGAAGCGCGCGGTGACGCTGCCGCTGTTGCGCACCATGCTCGCCTCGCCCGACTCGAGGCTCGCGCCCGCTTCTGCTGCCGCCGGCGCCGTTGCCGTCGGCGGCAATCCGGCCGGCGGCAACGCGACGAGCGGCAGCCCGGCCGGCGAAAGCGGCGGCAAGGCCGGCGCCGCGAATACCGCCCCATCGGGCCCGCACGTTCCGGACGCGCCGTTTCAGCCATCCGATCAGGCCGCTTCAAGTAAAATAGGCCCCCATGGCTAATCTTGCACTTTTCGATCTCGATCACACGCTCATTCCCACCGATAGCGACCACGAGTGGGGACGCTTCATGGTGAAACTCGGCATCGTCGACGCCGAGAACTTCGCGCGCGAAAACGACCGCTTCTATGCCGACTACAAGGCCGGCAAGCTCGATATCCACGCGTATCTGGTCGCCATGCTCACGCCGCTTGCGAAATATTCGCGCGAACAGCTGAAGGCGTGGCACGACCAGTACATGCATGAGGTCATCAAGCCGGCCATCGTGCCGGCCGCGATCGAACTCGTGCGCGAGCATCGCGACGCGGGCGACCTGTGCTGCATGGTCACCGCCACGAACGAGTTCATCACCGCGCCGATCGCCGAAATGTTCGGCGTCCACAAGCTGATCGCGTGCGAAGTGGAAACTATCGACGGCCATCCGGCATCGGCCTATACGGGACGGCCGACCGGCACGCCGAGCTACCGCGAAGGCAAGATCGTGCGCACCGAGGCATGGCTCGCCTCGCTCGGCAAAACATGGTCGGATTTCGAGCGCAGCTACTTCTACAGCGATTCGCATAACGACATCCCGCTGCTCGAAAAGGTCACCGACCCGATCGCGACCAACCCGGACGACACGCTGCGCGAGTATGCGCAGACGCACGGCTGGCGCATCCTCGAACTATTCCAGACCACGTGATCAAAAAACTCATTCGCAAGCTGTTCGGACAAGACCGGGCAGACGCCGACAATCTCGCCGACGAAGACCCGTCCGCCCCTCTGCACGAAGAAGACACTGCGGCGGCGAAGCGCGTCGAAAATCCGCCGCCGCGCGGCGCGCCCGCTGCCGCTTCTGCCGCCGCTTCTGCCGCTTCGACCTCGTCTTCGACCCGTTCGCGCCGCAAACCCGCACGCGCGTCCAGCGCCGGCGCCGCCGTCAAGGACGACAGCGCGCGCGACCCGAACCTGCCCGTCATCATTGCGTCGGACGTCCACGGCATCGACCCCGCGCTGATTTCCCGAAATGCCATCCGCGTCACCGAAGGCCTGCAGCAGGCGGGCTTTCGCGCGTTTATCGTCGGGGGCGCGGTGCGCGACCTGCTGCTCGGCATCGCACCGAAAGACTTCGACGTCGCGACCGACGCGACGCCCGAACAGGTGCAGCGGCTGTTTCGCCGCGCCCGCATCATCGGGCGGCGTTTCCAGATCGTGCATGTGCAGTTCGGCCAGGAAATCATCGAGACATCGACGTTCCGTGCATTGGTCGATCCGCCGGCCGCCGCCGCGGCGCCTGAGTCTGCCGATGCGGCACAGTCCGCTGCAGGCGCGCCCGCCACGCCGCCGCGACGCCTGAGGCGCGACGAGCTCGATCGCCGCACGCATGCGGTCGATGCGAGCGGACGCGTGCTGCGCGACAATGTGTGGGGTGAGCAGCACGAAGACGCGACGCGCCGCGATTTCACGATCAACGCAATGTATTACGACCCCGCGACGCAGACGGTGCTCGATTACCACAACGGCATGGCCGACGTGCGCGCGCGCCTGCTGCGGATGATCGGCGACCCGGCGACGCGCTATCGCGAAGACCCGGTGCGAATGCTGCGCGTCGTGCGCTTCGCGGCCAAGCTCGGCTTCGAGATCGACGATGCGACGCGCGCGCCGATCACCTCGCTCGCGGATCTGGTCAACAATGTACCTGCGGCGCGTCTCTTCGACGAAATGCTGAAGCTGCTGCTGTCGGGACATGCGCTCGCATGCCTGCAGCGGCTGCGCAAGGAAGGGTTGCATCATGGTCTGCTGCCGCTGCTCGATGTCGTGCTCGAACAGCCGCACGGCGAGCGCTTCATCACGCTCGCGCTGAACAAGACCGATGCGCGCGTGATGGCGGGCAAGCCGGTGTCGCCGGGCTTCCTGTTCGCCACGCTGTTGTGGCACGACGTGCAGCAGCGCTGGCAGCAGTACGAAGCGAACGGCGAATTTCCCGTGCCGGCGCTGCATCGCGCGATGGACGACGTGCTCGACATGCAGACCGAAAAGCTTGCCATTCACAAGCGCTTCTCGGCCGATATGCGCGAGATCTGGGGCCTGCAGATGCGTCTCGAGCGGCGCTCCGGACGCAGTGCGCTGAAGCTGATCGAACACCAAAGATTTAGAGCGGGGTATGATTTCCTCCTGCTGCGCAGCGAATCCGGTGAACTGGACGAATCGGTTGCTGCGTGGTGGACTGAATTCATCAATGGAGACGCTGCCGCGCGCGAAGCATTGCTCACGCAAGGCGGGAAGGACCGGACGCCCAGAAAACGACGGCGGCGCGGAGGTGGCGCCAGAAACCGCAAGGCGGGCGACGGTATGGAGGGCGGCACGCCCGCAGGCAACGGCGAAGTCAAGGATGTGAGCCCGAACGGCACACACGAAGACTGACGCGGTTCCGGCGGAAGCCGTCGAACGAAAGTCGTAGGAAGTGATGCCATGACGGTTGCCTATCTCGGCCTTGGCGCAAACCTCGGGGATGCGCGCCAGACCCTGAAAGACGCGGTGGTGTGCCTCGCACAGCAGCACGCGATCACCGTGCTCGCGAAGTCCAGCCTGTATCGCACTGCCCCCATCGACGCGGGCGGCGATGACTATTTCAACCTCGCCGTGAAGCTCGAGACGGCGTTGCCGGTACGGCATCTGCTCGCGCTTTGTCACAAGATCGAAACCCACTTCGGCCGCGAACGGCCGTATCGCAACGCGCCGCGCACGCTCGATCTCGACATCCTGCTGTATGGCGAGCATTGCATCGACGAACCGGATCTGACCGTGCCGCATCCGCGGCTCACCGAGCGCGCGTTCGCGCTCGTGCCGCTCGTCGAAATCGAGCCGTCGCTGATCATTCCGCAACGCGGCCGCGCGCACGATTTCCTCGAAGCGGTCGCAGCGCAACGTATCGAGAAGGTGAAGGCCGCGTGTTTGTGCCCCTCGCTGGCCGCGCTGAGCGGTAACAAAGCGGCCGGCAAGGATGCGGGCGAACCGGGCAAGGGCGGCTGCTCATGACCGCATCGCCGCTCGCGCTCGCGCCGCTCACGGTGACCGCGCCGGCCATGCGGGCGCCCTATGCATACCTCGCGATCGAAGGGCCGATCGGTGTCGGCAAGACATCGCTCGCGACGCGCCTCGCCGAACGATGGTCGATGCAGACGCTGTTCGAACGGCCGCAGGACAACCCGTTTCTCGAACGCTTCTACCGCGATACGGCGCGCTATGCGCTGCCCGCGCAGTTGAGCTTTGCGCTGCAGCGCACGCAGCAGATCCAGGAAATTGCCGCGCTGCAGGCGGCCGGCACGCCGCTCATCACCGACTTCATCACGCAGAAGAACGGCATCTTTGCGCGCCTCACGCTGAAGGACGACGAATGGCAGCTGTATCGCGCGCTGGCCGCGCGGCTCGAAGCCGACGGGCCCGCACCCGATCTCGTCGTGTATTTGCAGGCGAGTCCCGAGGTGCTGTTTTCGCGCATCCAGAAACGCGCGGTGCCGATGGAACTGCAGATCTCGGACGCCTATCTGCGCGCACTGTGCGACGCGTACAACGAGTTCTTCTATCACTACGACCGCACGCCGGTGCTGACGGTCAACGCCGAACATCTGAACCCGATCGAATCGAATGCCGACCTTGCGCTGCTGGCCGAACGCATCGAGACGATGCGCGGCCGCAAGGAATTCTTCGTCAAGGGCACGTCGCTATAACGCGCCGGCCCCGGTTTGCCGCGTCCCCTCTTCAACGAACGGATTGCCCCATGAGCTATTTGCAGGAAACGAGCCGCAACGCGATCACGGTGCCGAAACTTCAGGCAATGCGCGAGGCCGGCGAAAAGATCGCGATGCTGACCTGCTATGACGCGAGCTTCGCATCGCTGCTCGATCATGCGGGTGTCGATTCGCTGCTGATCGGCGATTCGCTCGGCAACGTGCTGCAAGGCCAGACCACCACGCTACCCGTCGCGCTCGAAGACGTCGCTTACCACACGGCCTGCGTCGCGCGCGCGCGACCGTCCGCGCTGATCGTCGCGGACCTGCCGTTCGGCACTTACGGCACCGCCGCCGACGCGTTTGCGAACGCGGTCACGCTGATGCGCGCGGGCGCGCAGATGGTGAAGCTCGAAGGCGGCGAATGGGCGGCGGACATCGTGAGGTTTCTTGTCGATCGCGCGGTGCCCGTGTGTGCGCACATCGGGTTGACGCCGCAATCGGTGCACGCGTTCGGCGGCTTCAAGGTGCAAGGCAAAACCGAAGCAGCGGCAAGCCAGATGTTGCGCGATGCGCGCGCGCTGCAGGACGCCGGCGCGCAACTGATGGTGATCGAAGCGGTTCCCGCGCGGCTCGCCGCCGAAGTGACGAAGCAGCTGAAAATTCCGACGATCGGCATCGGCGCGGGCCTCGACTGTTCGGGTCAGGTGCTCGTGCTGCACGACATGCTCGGTATCTACCCCGGCAAGCGGCCGCGCTTCGTCAAGGATTTCATGCAAGGCAGTTCGAGCATTCTCGCTGCGATCGAAGCGTACGTGCGCGAAGTGAAGGATGGCTTGTTCCCGGCTGCGGAGCACACGTTCTGAACTAGCGCCCGCGGTTAGCGCGCGGGCTTTGTTGCGGGTCGATGTGCGGGTCGACGTGCATTCGCGGTCACGACCAGTCGTCTGCGCCGACGATCCGCGCCGGCAGTGCGCCCCGCAGCGCGTTGCAGATCAGAAGCGCCTCGGCGTTGATCACATCGTCGCGCGTCAGCACCCGCTCGGCGGCGGCGATGTCCGCGTCATCGAGCAACACCGCGCGCATCACGCCCGGCAGCACGCCGCAATCGAGCGGCGGCGTCCACCACTTCCCTTCGAGCTTCACGAATACGTTCGACCTTCCGCCTTCGGTCAATTCGCCGCGTTCGTTGAAGAAGAGCGTATCGAACGCGTCCCTCACTTCCGCCTCGCGCCAGCCGCGATCGTATTCGGCGCGGCGCGTGGTCTTGTGACGCAGCAGCGGATCGTCCGACTGCACATTCGCAAAACCATGCGCGGGGCCGAGCAGCACGCCAACGCTTTCGTCCGCGAGCGGCATCAGCGGCGCCACCGTCAGTTCGACCGCGCCGGCCTTCTCGAGCACGAGCCGCATCCGGTGCGGCTGGCCGGCCTGCAGCGCATCGCAGTGCGTGGCGATGCGCGCGCGGACAGCCGCTTCGTCGAACGCGAAGCCGAGCCACGCGGCGCTTGCGCCGATACGGGCGAGATGACGGTCGATATGGCGCACGCCCGCCTCGCGCGTTGCGTACATCGTTTCGAACAGCTGGAAGCCGGGATCGGCTTCAGTCAGGAAACGCGCTTTCAATCGACACTCCGCATATTCGTCGGCCGCGACGCTATCGAGCACGATACCCGCGCCGATGCCGAGCGTACCGTGGTAGGTGCTGACGCCGCGCGGCACCGGGTCGAGCGTCAGCGTGCGAATCGCGACCGACAGGCAAAAATCGCCGCAGCGCTGTGTGGCCGGCGCCATCGGCTGCGCGGGCGCATCGAGCCAGCCGATCGCGCCGGTGTACAGGCCGCGCGGCGTACTTTCGAGCACGTCGATCAGCTGCATGGTCTGGTGTTTCGGCGCACCGGTGATCGAGCCGCACGGAAAAAGTGCGCGCAGGATATCGGCGAACGACGTGCGAGGCCGCAGCAGCGCGGTCACCGTCGACGTCATCTGCCAGACCGATTCGTAGGGCTCGACCGAGAACAGCGCCGGCACCTTGACCGAGCCGGTCTCCGCGACGCGCGACAGATCGTTGCGCAGCAGGTCGACGATCATGACGTTCTCGGCGCGGTTCTTCGGATCGTGCGCGAGAAAATCGGCGGCCGCACGGTCCGCGTCCGGGTCGCGCGAGCGCGGCGCGGTGCCTTTCATCGGACGCGCACGTAACGCGCCGCTCTTCTTTTCGATGAAGAGCTCCGGCGAACATGAGAGCACCCAGCGGCGCTCCGGCAACGCGATGAGCGCGCCGTACTGCACCGTCTGCCGCGCGCGCAGTCGCCGGAACAGCGCGGCAGGCGGTCCGAACACGTCGAACGCGAGACGGTATGTGTAGTTGACCTGATAGGAATCGCCGGAGCGCAACGCGTCGTGAATTGCGCCGATCGCGCGCTCGAACTCGGGATAATCGACGCTCGCGCGCACGCCGCCCGTGCCCGCCACCGACGGCTCGACCGCGCCGCTGTCGCGCTGCACGAGCCACGCGTCGACTTCGTCGCGCGAGAGCTTCACGCACTGATCGAACAACAGGAAACGCAGCGCGCCGGTTGTCTTCGAATGCGGACCCGCGCGGGCCCCGACGCGCTGCGTCGTTTTGGTAAGGACGAGGTTGCGGCCGAATTCGTAGTCCGCGATCACGACCGCATGCAGACCGCGGCGGGCATCGTCGGCGGCCGCCTCGCAGACGGCGTCGAGTTGCGCGCTGTCGGTACATACGCGCTCATGGCGAAAGCCCGTGTACAGACGACTCGATCGGCGGACCGCAGTCGAGTTGCAATCATCGAGCAGCGCATATACGGCATGCGGGTCATCAACCGCCATGGGCACCGCCGACATCAAGTTGCACTAATTCGAAATTTAATCGAAAAAGCTCTTGACCCGATCAAACCAGCTCTTGCTTTGCGGACTATGTCGCGCTCCGCCTTCGACAAGCGACTTCTCGAACTGCTGCAACAGATCGCGCTGCGTGTCGGTAAGCTTGACCGGCGTCTCGACTTGTACGTGCACATACAGGTCGCCTGCGATGCTCGAGCGCAAGCCCTTGATACCCTTGCCGCGCAGACGGAAGGTTTTACCTGACTGCGTGCCCTCCGAAACCGTGAAGCTCGCACGGCCGGCCAGCGTCGGCACTTCGATCTCGCCGCCGAGCGCCGCCGTCGTGAACGGGATCGGCATCTGGCAATGCAGATCGTCGCCGTCGCGCTCGAAAACCGAGTGCGGCTTGATGTGGATCTCGACATACAGATCGCCCGACGGACCGCCATTGATGCCCGGCTCGCCATTGCCGGCCGAACGGATGCGCATGCCGTCGTCGATGCCGGCAGGGATCTTCACTTCGAGCGTCTTGGTTTCCTTCGTCTTGCCCGCGCCGTGGCAGTGCGTGCAAGGCTCGGGAATGTACGTGCCGGTGCCGTGGCACTTCGGACACGTCTGCTGGATGCTGAAGAAGCCTTGCGACATCCGCACGGTGCCCGAGCCGCTGCAGGTTGGGCACGTTTCCGGCTTCGTGCCGGGCTTCGCGCCCGATCCGTGGCAGACCTCGCACGATACCCAGCTCGGCACGCGAATTTGCGTGTCGTAGCCGTGCGCAGCCTGCTCGAGCGTGATTTCCATGCTGTAGCGCAGGTCCGCGCCGCGATACACCTGCGGACCGGCACGTCCGCCGCGGCCACCGCCGCCGGCCGCCTGGCCGAAGATGTCGCCGAAGATATCGCCGAACGCGTCGGCAAAACCGCCGAAGCCTTGTGCGCCCGCCGCACCCATGTTCGGATCGACGCCTGCGTGACCGTATTGGTCGTACGCACCGCGTTTCTGCGCGTCCGACAGCATTTCATAGGCCTCTTTGGCTTCCTTGAAATGCTCTTCCGCATCCTTGTTGCCCGGATTGCGGTCGGGGTGATACTTCATCGCGAGTTTGCGATAAGCCTTCTTGATTTCGTCGTCGCTTGCGTTCTTCGCGACGCCCAGAACCTCGTAGTAATCCCGTTTCGCCATATCGGTTCAACGCCCTCCGCGCACTGCAACGCGGCGGCTCCTCATGAATGCTGGAGTCTAGCGACTCGTCCGGCGCTGGCTTCGCGGCTGTCTACCGATGCGAAGCCATGCCTGCCATAAAACAAATGTGCCCGGAGAGCCAAAAAGGCTCGCCAGGCGCGTTTTCCGTGCGGCTTCCGTTCCAGGTTTTGACCCGAGGTTCTAATCCAGGGCCTGCGCCAAGGTTTAACCGGGCGTCTGACCCAAGGTTTCGATCCACAGGGTTGACCGCAGGTCTTCCAGCCGGGCCGCGCGTGGTCGAATCACGCGCGGTTCGGGTCGGACGGCACCCCCGGCTTAGTCCTTCTTCACTTCCTTGAAGTCCGCATCGACGACATCGTCGGCCTTCTCTGCGCCCGGCGCACTGTCGGAAGCCGCAGCTCCCGCTGCCGCGCCGGCCGCGCCCTGCGCCGCCTGCATGTCGGCATACATCTTTTCGCCGAGCTTCTGCGATGCGGTCGCAACGGTCTCGATCTTCGCGTCGATCTCCGCCTTGTCAGCCGAGCCGCTCTTCAGCGTGTCTTCGAGGTCCTTCAACGCCGCTTCGATCTTTTCCTTCTCACCGGCGTCGAGCTTGTCGCCGTACTCGGTGAGCGCCTTCTTCGTGCTGTGGACCAGCGCGTCGCCCTGGTTGCGGGCATCGGCCAGCTCACGCAGCTTGTGATCTTCCTCGGCGTTCGCTTCCGCGTCCTTCACCATCTTCTCGATCTCGGCTTCGGAGAGACCCGAGTTCGCCTTGATCGTGATGCGGTTTTCCTTGCCGGTCGCCTTGTCCTTCGCGCCGACGTGCAGAATGCCGTTCGCGTCGATATCGAAGCTCACCTCGATCTGCGGCACGCCGCGCGGTGCCGGCGGAATACCTTCCAGGTTGAACTCGCCGAGCAGCTTGTTGCCCGCCGCCATTTCGCGCTCGCCCTGGAACACCTTGATCGTCACCGCCGACTGGTTGTCGTCGGCCGTCGAATACACTTGCGCGTGCTTCGTCGGGATCGTGGTGTTCTTGTTGATCATCTTCGTCATCACGCCGCCGAGCGTTTCGATACCAAGCGACAGCGGGGTCACGTCGAGCAGCAGCACGTCCTTGCGGTCGCCCGACAGCACCTGGCCCTGAATCGCAGCGCCGACTGCCACTGCTTCGTCCGGGTTCACGTCGCGGCGCGGATCCTTGCCGAAGAACTCCTTCACCTTTTCCTGCACCTTCGGCATGCGCGTCATACCGCCGACGAGGATCACGTCGTCGATCTCGCCGACCTTCACGCCCGCATCCTTGATTGCCGTGCGGCACGGTTCGATCGTGCGATCGATCAGCTCTTCGACGAGCGCTTCGAGCTTTGCGCGCGTGAACTTGAGATTCAGGTGCTTCGGACCCGACGCGTCCGCCGTAATGTACGGCAGATTGATGTCGGTCTGCTGCGTCGACGACAGTTCGATCTTCGCTTTTTCAGCAGCTTCCTTCAGGCGCTGCAGCGCGAGCACGTCCTTCGACAGGTCGACGCCTTGCTCCTTCTTGAACTCGCCGATGATGTAATCGATGATGCGCTGGTCGAAGTCTTCACCGCCAAGGAACGTGTCGCCGTTCGTCGACAGCACTTCGAACTGCATTTCGCCGTCCACATCCGCAATTTCGATGATCGAAATATCGAACGTGCCGCCACCGAGGTCGAACACCGCGATCTTGCGGTCGCCCTTTTCGGCCTTGTCGAGACCAAACGCGAGCGCAGCAGCGGTCGGCTCGTTGATGATCCGCTTCACTTCGAGGCCGGCAATGCGGCCCGCGTCCTTGGTCGCCTGACGCTGGCTGTCGTTGAAGTAGGCCGGAACGGTGATCACCGCCTCGGTAACCGGTTCGCCGAGATAGTCTTCGGCGGTCTTCTTCATCTTGCGCAGCACTTCCGCCGAGATTTGCGGCGGCGCGAGCTTCTGGCCGTGCGCCTCGACCCATGCATCGCCGTTTTCAGCCTTGACGATCTTGTACGGCATCAGGCCGATGTCCTTCTGGACTTCCTTCTCTTCGAAGCGGCGACCGATCAGACGCTTGACCGCGAACAGCGTGTTCTTCGGGTTGGTAACCGACTGGCGTTTCGCAGGCGCGCCGACGAGCACTTCGTTGTCGTCCATGTACGCGATGATCGACGGCGTCGTACGAGCGCCTTCCGAGTTCTCGATCACCTTGACCTGATTGCCTTCCATCAGCGCCACGCACGAGTTCGTGGTGCCGAGGTCGATACCGATAATCTTGCCCATTTTTACTAATCTCCTGACTTTGATCGCTGCGGGAACGCCGTTCTCTACCGGTCGTCCCGCCCCTCAATTCATACCTGCACCCAACATAAGTGCGCTGGCGGCGTTTTCAAGACCCTGAATACGATGCGGTCTTTAATTTTTTCCAATCGCCGCGGCCGCGCCGTTGCCTCTGCTGTCGCCTTCGAGGTTGGCCTGTTCGGCGGCGCGGATTTTCTCACGAGCAGCCGCCACGGCGGCTTCGAACTGGGCGATGCCGTGCCAGCCGGTCGCCCGGCCCAGACGCTTGCCCCGATGGAAGAAAAACCACGTGGGCACCCCATGGAGCAGGAACCGGCGGCCCAACTCGCGATGCTCGTACACATTGCTGTGAAACCAGCGCAGCCCGAGCGCGCGGATCTCGTCAGGCTTCGCGAGCATCGCCTTCTTGGCGATCTCGCAGTTGAAGCAATCGAAGCCCCAGAAAAACACAACCGCCAGTTCGTCACCGGCCGACTGAAGGCCGGCGTCGAACGTATCGGCGGTCAGTTCCTGCATACCGAAAGCGGCGAAGGCGGATGGATCGACAGAGATACGGGCCATAAACCGAAATGCAAGAAACTTCGAATGCGTTACACACCAAACGCCGCGTCAAACCCCGCGCCGAATGCCGGACGGAATGCGCCGCGCTTATTTCGGCGCCGCGACCGTGACAAGCGCCGGGCGCAGCACCCGGTCGTTAATCACGTAGCCCTTCTGCAGCACGGCGACGACCGTATTCGCTTCCTGCTCGGCCGGCACCATCGAGATGGCCTGATGGCGATGCGGGTCGAACTTCTCGCCGATCGGATTGATTGCGACGACGCGTCCTTTTTCTAGCGCCCCGGTCAGCTGGCGCAACGTCAGTTCGACGCCTTCACGCACCTTCGCGAGGTCGTCCGACGAGTGTGCGACGGCAGCTTCGAGGCTATCGATGACCGGCAGCAGGTGCTCGGCGAAATTTTCGATCGCGAATTTGTGCGCCTTCGAGACGTCTTCCTGCGCACGGCGACGCACGTTTTCGGTCTCGGCCTTCGCGCGCAGGAAGCTTTCCTGCAACTCGGCAACCTTCGCCTGCGCTTCGGCGAGTGCGGCTTCCGCGCTCGAAGCCTGCGTATCGGCCGCACTGGCTGCGCCTGCGGGCTGCTGCCCCGCGGCATTGGCGGCCTGGCGCGCGACGTCGTCGGCGGGCGTGGGATTCTGGCTCGTCGGTTTCTCTTGCGTGTTTTCCATGTCGCTGAAAGTCGATAAAGAATTAAAACTATTAAAACGGCCTGCATGTCGCTCGCGCTTCGCGCGCGTGGTCCGCTTTGACCAGGCGGTTCCCATGCGCGCAAAGCGTTGCAAATTCACAACACACATAGCGGCTCGACAGCACCCAAGATGAGGTTGCACACGGCCGGTTTCAAGCGGCTCTGCAGCCCTTTTTGCACCGCAGCGGGGCAAAAAACGATCGCAGAAACTCGCCGTTACAACCGTGACTCGTCCGTCATCATATTGAGATTGAGCGCAATCCGCGAGTGACCTAAACTCGTTGAGAACGTCGGAAAAGGCATGTTTACCCTAATCTGACGTATCGCATACCACCGTGAACCGCCTGTTTCCCGTTTGGCATCTCCTGGGGGAGTACCGTGAAACTGACCTTCGCAATATCGGTGGTCGCCTTGGTGCTCATCGCGGGAACCACGACCATCTGCATGTCCGGCGCCGTCAACGACCACACCACAGAATACGGCGGTGTGCACGCAACGATGGAGTCGCTGTTCAATCCCCACCTGAAAATTTGTCGATAACGCGCCGGTCGCGCTTCGTCGGCCGGCCGTGCAACGCGGCCGTCGGCTCCCGAAAGTGCTTGCGCCGTTCGAGTTCCGCCTGCCGCTTCGTCCGGCCTTCGTCCGTTTCTGCGTAAAGCGACTGAGCGACCGGGGCCGGCCCGCGCACCTCGCACACGCCCAACACCTGCACCTGCCAGACGATCCGCTCGATTTCGATTTCAACGAGATCGCCCACGCGCACGTCCTTCGAGGGTTTGACGCTCGCACCGCCGATGCGCACCCGGCCCTTCTCGACCGCGTCCGCCGCGAGCGAACGCGTCTTGAAGAAGCGCGCCGCCCACAACCATTTATCGATGCGCAATCGCGCGCCGGGTTCAGTCGAAATCTTGTAGTTCATCTATCTGTCGTTCGAACGCCTCATGCGTTTTGACGTGTCGCGTGTGCCGGAGCAGAAGCACGTTACCCGATGACGGGCGCAGACAGCATGCCCGCTGCACGACGCCAGTGCCAGCGCCAGCAGACTTCGCTTACGACGCCACCGCTGCTTGCCGCGCACTCTCCTGCACCGGCCATCCCTGCAAATGCTGCGCGACAATTTCGCCAAGCGCGGCGATCCAGGCGGGCGAGGCATTCAGGCAGGCAATGCGGTGAAACTCCTTGCCGCCCGCATGCACGAATTCGTCGCGCACTTCCATGCCGATCTCCTCGATCGTCTCGAGGCAGTCGGCGGTAAATCCAGGGCAAAACACATCGATACGACGCACCCCGGCCGCACCGAGTTCTTTGGCCGTCGGAGCGGTATAAGGCTGAAGCCATTCAGCCTTGCCGAAGCGCGACTGAAACGTGACCCGGCACTCGACCGGCGTCAGTTCCAGCGCATGCATGAGCAGCGACGCCGTTTGCTGACATTGCTCGTGGTACGGGTCGCCAAGGTCCAGCGTACGTTTGGGCACGCCGTGAAAACTCAACACCAGCTTGTCCCCCGACGCGAAATCCGGACGTCCGTGCGCATGCCAGTAATGCTTCACTTGCGCGGCCAGCGCGGCGATATACGCGGGATGATCGGCGTAGTGGCGCACCGTGCGGATCTCGAGCTGATTGCGCATCCGTTTCAACGCGCCGAACGCGGCGTCGAACGCGGTGGCGGTAGTCGACGACGAGTACTGCGGATACATCGGCATCAGCAGCACCCGCTCGGCGCCAGCCAGCTTCAGCTGATTCAGCATGGCCGGGATGTCGGGCGTGCCGTAGCGCATCGCATAGTCGACGATCACCGCGTAGTCGTTCGCGTGCAGCAACTGGCGCAGGCCTTCCACCTGTTTCTCGGTGTAGACCCTGAGCGGCGACCCTTCGGGCATCCATACCGCTGCATACTTCTTCGCCGATGCCGGGCTGCGAAACGGCAGAATCACCGTGCGGAGAATGATTTGCCACAGCGCCGCCGGAATCTCGACCACGCGCGGATCGGACAGGAACTGAGCGAGATAGCGCCGCACCGCGCCCGTGGTCGGCGCATCGGGCGTGCCAAGGTTGATCAGCAGGACCGCGACGCGGTGTGCGACAGCAGACTGCAGAGGCCGCTCGAGATCGAAGTGCATAGATAACGGATTAAAGGCAAAGGGCTGCGGGGCGAACGGCAAGTGTTTCAGGTGAAGGCCATTATAGCGGCGCGTTTCATGACCGAAAGCTAGCCATTCGGCAGATTGGCAGGCACCGCACAACGCAGCATCATGAAGGCAGGCACATGCATGGAAATGTGCGGCACGCCGCACAGCCACGCGCCTGCTGCTCTACTGCTGGCTCAACGTCAACGAAAGCAGGCGCGCAGTGATATCGACAATCGGGATCACACGGTTATATGCCATGCGGGTCGGCCCGATTACGCCGAGCGTACCGACGATCGTGCCGTTCACTTCGTACGGCGCAGTCACGACGCTCATTTCCTCGATCGGCACGAGATTCGACTCTCCGCCGATGAAAATCTGCACGCCTTGCGCGTGGCTCGATACGTCGAGCAACTGAAGGAGGCTCGTTTTTTGGTCGAACACATCGAACAGCTTGCGCAGCCGCGCCATGTCCGACGAAAGGTCGGCCACTTCGAGCAGTTTGCGTTCACCCGAAATCAATACGGTTTCGCCCGTATCGGTTTCGTCGGTGCTCGCCGTGACGGCGGCATGCATCAGCGTCGTCATGTCGCCGCGCAGCTGGTCGATCTCTTCGCGCAGCCGGCGGCGCACTTCGTCGAACGACAGCCCGGCGAAATGCGCGTTGATGTAGTTCGAGGCTTCGATGAGTTCGGCCGGCGAATAGTCGCGCTGCGTCGCCATCATGCGGTTCTGCACGTCGCCTTCAGGCGTCACGATGATGAGCAGGATGCGCTTGTCGGACAAACGCATGAATTCGATCTGCTTGAATACATGGCTGCGCCGCGGCGTCAGCACGACGCCGGCGAACTGGGAAAGGTTGGACAGCACGCTCGCCGCGGCCGCGACGATTTTTTGCGGCTCGCCGGCCTGCAGCGTGTCGGGCTGCAGCGTCTTTTTGACAGCCCGTGTCACAGCCTCTTCGTCGGCAACCGACTCGACGGTCAGCATCGTGTCGACGAAAAGCCGGTAACCGCGCGGTGTCGGAATGCGTCCAGCCGACGTATGCGGGCTGATCACGAGACCGAGCTCCTCGAGGTCGGACATCACGTTGCGGATGGTGGCCGGGCTCAGCTCGAGCCCGGAGAACCGCGACAACGTGCGCGAGCCTACCGGCTGACCTTCGGCGATATACCGCTCGATCAGCGTTTTGAGGAGGGTTTGTGCGCGAGGATCTAACATGGCGAAAAATTTTAGCTCAATGACGACGCTGCCGCGAGCGTTAAGCGTACCTGCAACACGCACCCCGCAACGCATTGCGCCGCCGCGCCGTGCGTTGCGCACCGCGAAGGCCGCCGCTCGCGCGCCTGCGAGGACAAGCGCCGGCCGTTGTCATCAGCGCTTCACCATTCTAACGATAATCGGCTACACGCAAGACAGCGGCGCTGCCGCGCGCCGGCGCCAGCAACGACAACCCCCTCGGCCCGCCACGACGGCTCTTCCGGCGCGGGGCGACGGTTCTTTTCGGCCCGCAGCTATGGTGTAATGCCGGCATGCAAGTTACCAGCCAGTTCAAGACCGTTGCGCTCGTCGGGCGCCCCCAGACGCCCGGCATCGGCGAGCCGCTGATGCAACTCGCGTCCTGCATCGCCAGGCGCGGGTTCGACGTCGTATTCGAGGCGCAGACCGCAGAGGAGATCGGCATCACCGGCTATCCGGCGCTGCGGCCCGCGGAAATCGGCGCGCGTGCCGACGTCGCGGTCGTGCTGGGCGGCGACGGCACGATGCTCGGCATCGGCCGCCAGCTCGCACCGTACAAGACACCGTTGATCGGCATCAACCACGGCCGCCTCGGCTTCATTACCGACATCCCGATCTCGGACATGCAGAAGATCGTCGTGCAGATGCTCGGCGGCAGTTTCGAGCGCGAGGAGCGCACGCTGCTCGAGGCACGCATCATGCGCGCGGGAGAGCCGCTCTACCATGCGCTCGCGTTCAATGACGTGGTCGTGAACCGCAGCGGCGTATCGGGCATGGTGGAACTGCGCGTCTCGGTGGACGGCCGCTTCATGTACAACCAGCGCTCGGACGGCCTCATCGTCGCCACGCCGACCGGTTCGACCGCCTATGCGCTTTCGACGAACGGGCCGATCCTGCATCCGCAGCTCGACGGCATCGTACTCGTGCCGATCGCGCCGCATGCGCTGTCGAACCGCCCGATCGTGCTGCCGGACCATTCGAATGTCAGCATTCAGATCGTGTCGGGCCGCGACGTCAACGTGAATTTCGACATGCAGTCGTTCACATCGCTCGAACTGAGCGACACGATCGAGGTGCGGCGCTCGCGCCATATGGTGCCGTTTCTGCACCCGGTCGGATACAGCTATTACGCGACGCTGCGCAAGAAGCTGCACTGGAACGAATATCCGTCACATGAGAACGATGAAGAAGAGTAGCAATCCGGCCAGCATGCCGGACCACTGAAGCCGGCCACGCCGCACGAACCGAAGCCACCCGCCCGCATCCCCAAACCGAACCCGCACGCTGCCGGACACCACGAACAAGCCGACTCCATGCTTCGCCACCTCTCGATTCGCGATTTCGTCATCGTCGCCGCACTCGACCTCGAATTCGACAGCGGCTTTACGGTCTTCTCCGGTGAAACCGGCGCCGGCAAGTCGATTCTGATCGACGCGCTCGCGCTGGCGCTCGGCGCGCGCGCCGACGCGAGCGTCGTGCGCACCGGCGAGACACGCGCCGACATCACCGCGGAATTCGACACGCACGCGCTCGTCGACCAGTGGCTCGACGAGCAGGCATTCGCCGCTCAGGCCGAAGACGGCGGAACGCAGGACGGCACCGTCCTGCTGCGCCGCGTGATCGACGCGAACGGCCGCTCGCGCGCGTTCATCAACGGCACCGTGGCGACGCTCGCGCAGTTGCGCGAAGTCGGCGAAATGCTCGTCGACATCCACGGCCAGCATGCGCATCAATTGCTGATGCGCCCCGACGCGCAGCGCGAGCTGTTCGACACGCACGCGGGACTCGGCGACATGGCCGCTGCCGTATCGCGCAGCTGGCGCAGCTGGCGCGAAGCAGCGCAAGCGGTCGAGCACGCGCAGTCGCGCGACCGCGAACTGCAGCTCGAACGCGAACGGCTCGCCTGGCAGCTCGCCGAACTCGACAAGCTCGCACCGCAGCCCGGCGAATGGGAAGAAGTGAACAGCGAACACCGGCGCCTGTCGCATTCGGCCAACCTGATCGACGGCGTGCAGGGCGCACTCGGCGCATTGTCCGAATCGGACGACGCGATGATCACGCACCTCGGCGCGATCATCTCGAAGCTGCGCGATCTGGCCGACATCGACCCGGCGCTCAACGACGTTCTCGCCGCACTCGAACCGGCCGAGATCCAGTTGCAGGAAGCGTCGTACTCGCTGTCCCACTATGCGCAGCGGCTCGAACTCGACCCCGACCGGCTCGCGGAAGTCGAAAAGCGCCTCGACGCATTGCATTCGGCGGCGCGCAAATTCAGGCTGCAACCCGAATCGTTGCCCGAAGAACATCAGGCGCGCCGCGCGCAGCTCGACGCGCTCGACGCGGCCGCCGACCTCGACAGCCTGCGCGCCGCCGAGAGCAAGGCGAAAGACGCCTACCTCGCCGAAGCGAAGCAGTTGTCGAAAGCACGCGGAAAAGCGGCGAAAGCGCTCGGCTCGGCGGTGACCACCGGCATGCAGGAGCTATCGATGGCGGGCGGCAGCTTCGAAGTGGCGCTGGTCGCGTTGCCGGAAGGCGGCGCGCATGGCCTCGAGCAGATCGAGTTCCGCGTGGCCGGCCATGCGGGCGTGCCGCTGCGGCCGCTCGCGAAAGTCGCTTCCGGCGGCGAGCTTGCGCGTATCAGTCTCGCGCTCGCGGTGATCGCGAGCGCGGCGAGCCCGACGCCGACGCTGATCTTCGACGAAGTCGATACCGGCATCGGCGGCGGCGTCGCGGAAGTGGTCGGGCGGCTGCTGCATCAATTGGGCCGCGACCGACAGGTGTTGTGCGTGACGCACTTGCCGCAAGTCGCCGCGCGTGGCGACCATCACTTCCAGGTCGCGAAGAGCACAAACGGCAAAAACGGCAAGGGCAGCAGGAGTGCGACGCTCAGCACCGTCACGCCGCTCGACAAGGCAAGCCGGATCGAGGAGGTGGCGCGCATGCTCGGCGGCCTCGAGATCACCGCCACGACACGCAAGCATGCGAAGGAAATGCTGACCGCCTGAGCCCGATCGTCACAGGCGGGGGGAGCGGCGCTACCCGAATACGCGTTTCCAGAGCTGCAACACGGCATCGCGCTCCGCCCTCACCGTCTGCGGCTCGACGCGCGCCTTCTCCATCCCGTCGAGCCGCAACTGGTGCTGAAGCTTCCGATACCGGCGGTACGCCGCGCCGACCGTTTCCGCTTCGTCGCCGCTCATGAGCCCAAAGCGCGACACCTCGCGCAGCAGCGCGATATTGCCGGTATTGCGGATCAGCTCCGGATCGCGCGCCGCGTGCAGCAGCACCCAGTACTGAACCGTGAACTCGATATCGACCATCCCGCCGCGATCGTGCTTCAGGTCGAAAAGCGGCGTGCGATTCGGATGGCCGGCCTCGACGCGCTCGCGCATTTCGACGATTTCCTTCATCAGCGGCGCCGCTTCGCGCGGCATCGTCAGCACCTGTTCGCGGATCGCCTCGAAGCGCGCGCCGATCTGCGTGTCGCCCGCGCAATAACGCGCGCGCGTCAGCGCCTGATGCTCCCAGACCCATGCGGTATTCGCCGCATCGCCTTCGCGCAGCTGATAACGGCGAAACGCATCGAGATCGGTCACGAGCAGCCCCGACTCGCCGTTCGGCCGCAAGCGCAGATCGATGTCGAACAGCGTGCCGGCGCCGGTCGCGGTCGTAAGCCATGAGATCAACCGGCGCGCGAATGTCGCGTAGACGTCGGGCGCAACGTCGGCCGGATCGTCGTACAAAAAGATCAGGTCGAGATCCGACGCATAGCCAAGCTCTTTGCCGCCAAGCTTGCCGTACGCGATGATCGAAAAGCGCGGCACATCGCGATGGCGTTTCGCGAGCTGATTCCAGACCGCTTCGATGGTCACGTCGAGCACCGCGTCGGCGAGCTCGGACAGGCGGTCGCTCACATGCTCGACGCTGAGCTTGCCGGCCAGATCGATCAGCAGAATGCGGAACACCTCGGCCTGATGCGCGTGCCGCAGCAGATCCATCTGCTGCTCGACGCCGTCGGCCGCCGCAAGCCGCAAGCGCAGCGTGCGCTTGAATTCGGCCCAGTCGAATGGGCTCGCCATCGCTTCGTCGTCGAGCAGTTCATCGAGCAGCTGCGGATGGCGAATCAGATAGCCGGCCGCCCAGCGCGATGCACCGAGCACCGACAGCACACGATGCAAGGCCTGCGGATACTCGGTCAGGAGCGCGAGATACGCGCCGCGCCGGCTCACCGCTTCGAGCAGATCGAACACGCGCGCGACCGTGTCGCCGCGCCGCTGCGGCGGCTCGAGCTTGCGCGCCGCTTCGAGCGTGCGCTGCGCGACGCTGTCGAAGCGCTCGCGGCTTCGCTCGGGCAGTCCCGCATAACGCGACGACTGCCACACTGCACGCATTCGGGCCAGCAGTTCGGCGGGCTCCGCAATACCGAGTTCGACGAGCCCTGCGGTAAGCGTATCGCCAGCGCTTTCGTCGGCGAGCGCGCTGCTCCACACCCAGGCGGCCGCGCCGCCGTCGTCGGCGGTGCGGCCGCCTTCGCCGTTCGCCTTGTCGGCAAAGATCTGATCGAACTGCTGCTCGACGCGCTCGCGGTGCGAGTCGAGCGTCGCCATCAATGCGGCGTAGTCGGCGAAACCCATCGACTGCGCGAGACCCGCGCGTTCGTCGTCATCGACGGGCATCGCGTGCGTCTGCGCATCGTTGCGATACTGCAGGCGGTGTTCGAGCTTGCGCAGAAAGCGGTAAGCATCGCTCAGCGCTTCGCAGACCGGCGCCGCGATCAACCCGCGCGCCGTCGCGTGGCGCAGCACCGCGAGCGTCGGCCGGATCCGGAAGCCCGCGTCCTGGCCACCGCGGATCAGTTGAAACACCTGCGCGCTGAACTCGATCTCGCGTATGCCGCCGCGTCCGAGCTTGATGTCGTCGGCCTTGTCCGGCCGCATCGACGCGCGGCGCTGCGCCTCCTGACGGATCTGCAGATGCAACGCGCGAATCGCGCCGATCACGCCGAAATCCAGATAACGGCGATAGACAAACGGCATGACAATCGCCTCGAGCAGCTTCGACAGGCGCCGCGCCTCGGCGCTGCCCTGCTCGGACACGAGCCGCCCCTTGATCCATGCATAGCGTTCCCACTCGCGCCCCTGCACATAGAAATATTCCTCGAGCATGCCGAGGCTGCAGACGAGCGGCCCCGCATCGCCGTTCGGCCGCAACCGCATGTCGACGCGAAACACGTAGCCATCGCTCGTCACTTCGGCGAGCGCACCGATCAACCGCTTGCCGAGCCGTGTGAAATACTCCTGGGTCGTGATCGCGGCGCGCTGGCCGCCGGCGGTCTCGCCATCGTCTTCGCAGACGAAGATCAGATCGATGTCCGACGACACGTTCAGCTCGCGCCCGCCGAGCTTGCCCATGCCGACCACGCCGAGCGTGAGCCGCTCGCCGTCCGGACCGCGCGGCTCGCCGAACTGCGCTTCGAGTTCGGCCGACAAGACGGCGAGTGCGCGCTGGATCGTCGCTTCGGCGAGGTCGGTCATCGTGCCGGTGACTTCGGCGACGTCCGCGCGACCGGCCAGATCGCGCTCCATCGCCGCACAGAACACTTCGGTGCGCAATTGCCTCAGCACCTGTTTCAACGCTTCTTCGGCAAGCGTTGCATCATTGGCCGCGCGCCCTGCATCGCACGCTTCACACAGTTCATCGAGGCGTGCGTCGATCCGCTCGCGCGTGATGGGCGCCGCGGCCAGCGTCGCGACGCGCGCCGCCAGTTCAGGACGCGCGGCATACGCACGGCATGCGTAATTCGAATAGCTGGAACTCAACAACGTCGTATCGGTCATCGGTATCTGGCTCGCTCGTTGCTTCGGCTGACTTCCATGTGTTGCTCTGATTCCCGCTTGCCGCACCGCACCGTCTTCAGGCGGAAGCGGGTTTGCAAAGGCATTGAAAAAAGTTCGGCCGGCTGGCCGCGAGGCCCCACCGGCACAGGGTTTGCCGGAAGTACCTCGCGACGGTTCGTGTGATACATTTCATCGTTAGTCCGCAAAACTACCATACGCCCACCTGCCTTAAGCATGTCCGAGCGAAACCTACCCGCTGACCGGCCCGACGTAGGACGCGTCCGGCACGAAAGCGGAGGCGACCATCTGGTGCTGCGGCACACACTTCACTTCGTGCTGGGCGTCGCGCTCGTCGCGTACTTCCTCACGTTGCTGCTCGTGCTCGGGCTGCGCTATGTCGTGCTGCCGCAAGTGGAATCGTTTCGTCCACGCATTGAAGCGGCGATTTCGGAAAAGATCCATGCGCAGTTGTCGATCGGTAAGCTGACGCCGCACTGGATCAGCTTCCAGCCCGGTGTCGAAGTCTCCGATCTCACGATCCGCGATCGCAACGGCGATGTCGCCTTGTCAATTCCGCACGCTACCGCCACCGTGTCGTGGAGCACCTTGTGGAAGCTGAAGCCGATCCTCTCGAGCCTCGTCGTCGATCAACCGAATCTGCTCGTCGAGCGCAATGACGACGGCACGCTGTCGGTCGCCGGCGTACCGCTGCCGTCCGGCCATACGGGCAACGACACGTTTTCGACCTGGCTGCTGCGCCAGCAGGCCATGGTCCTGCGCGGCGGCACGCTGCGCTGGCGCGACGCGCAAAAGAAGAACGTGCCTGAAATCGCACTGCAGAACATCCGCCTCGCCATTCTTAACGATGGCGACGAACATCGCTTCGCGCTGCAGGCGCCCGCCGACGGCAAGGTGCTGTCCGGCCCGCTCGATTTCCGCGCGCATTTCAGAAATGCACGGGTCGGCGCGATGGGCAAGCCGATCAACTGGAGCGGCAGCGCCTACCTGTCGACCGGGCCCGTCGATCTGCCGACGCTCGCGCGTTACATCGACTTCCCGATCTCGACGTACGCGGGCCGCATCGATAACGCGATCTGGGTCGAGTTTGCCGAAGGGCGCATCCTGTCCGCGACCGGCGAACTGTCGGGCAGCGATATTGCGCTGCGTGTGCGTCCGACCCAGCCGAAGCTCGACGTGCCGGTCGCGCGCTTCTCGTGGACCTTCGCACACGAAGCCGACGAATACACGCTGCAGCTTCACAACCTGCGCGCGGAACTCGGCCAGCCGCCGCTGTCCGACGGTACGCCGGTGACGCGCGCGCTGGCCTTCAGCACGTTGAATGGGCGCTTTCGCAAGCAAAGCGTCCAGCATGGCCAGCTGATCAGCTTCTCGGGCGATCGCGTCGACCTCGGCATCCTCGCCGAATTCAGCCGTGCGCTGCCGCTGCCGCGGCGGCTTCTCAACAATCTCGTCCGCTTCAATCCGCGCGGCATCGTGTCGAACTATACGATCGAAGTCGAGCGCGACAAGCCCGATTCCGGCGAAGCGGCAAGCGAACGCGCCGAGACCGGCGCGGAACCGGTCATCCACTATACGTTCAAGGCCGATCTGCAAGGCATCAGCGTAGCCGCCCAGGAACCGCCGCCCGGACTGACCGCGCGCGGCCATCCGCGCGCCGGCATTCCGGGCTTCGAAAACCTGTGGGGATCGGTCGACGCGAATGAAAAGCAAGGCTCGCTCACACTCGATACGCAAAAGGCGGCCATCACCTTGCCGGGCGTCTTCGACGATCCGCGCCTGACCTTCGACCGCCTGCAAGGCAAAGGCACGTGGACGGTCGCGCAGAGCATCGCGCCCGGCGACAGGCACAAAGCGTTCAAGGTCGACGTGTCAGAGCTCACGGTCGCGAATGCGGACACCAGCGCGAAGGCAAGCGCGAGCTACTCGAACGTCGGGCACGGGCGCGGCTCGCTCGATCTCGATGCGACCTTCGAGCGTGCACAGGTGTCGCGCATCGTCCGCTATCTGCCGACCAGCATCAGCGAGCGGGTCAGGATGTATCTGAGCCACGGCTTGCAGGCGGGCATGTCGCGCGGCGCGACGATCCAGATTCACGGCAACCTCGAAAAATTCCCGTATTCGCGCGACCCGAGCGCCGGCGTGTTCCGGATCGTTGCGCCGTTTACGGGCGGCCGCTTCGATCCGACGCCGTATCCGCCGCGTACGCTGAAAAACGGCACACCGAGCGTATGGCCTGGCTTCGAGGGCATCGACGGCGTGTTCTCGCTGAAGGAAAACGTGCTGCGCTTCGACGTCGACCACGCGCATTACAAGGGCGTAAAGGTCAACAAGGTAACGGGCGAGATCAGCGATCTCGGCGACCGCTCGAAGGCCCTCGTCATCAACGGCACGGGGCGCGGGCCGCTATCGGACATGCTCGACTATGTCGACGACAGCTCGCTTGGCATCCTGACCAAGCACATCACGCGCAAAGTGAAGGCCGACGGTCCCGCCGCGCTCGCGCTGAAGCTGACCGTACCGCGCGCGCCGCTCGATCCGCGCGCGCCGCGGCCGCACGTCGGCGTCGCCGGCTCGATCACGTTCGAGAACAACCGGCTCGCGATGGAAAAAGTGCCGCCGCTGTCGCAGCTCAAGGGCAAGGTGCGCTTCACCGAACACACCGCTCAGGTCGATAACCTCTCGGGGCAATTTTTCGGCGGCGATATTCACGCGAACGGCGGCCTCCAGGAAAACGGCAGCTACGCGCTCGATCTGAACGGACACGTCGCGCTCGAGGCGGCGCGAGAGCTCGATCTGCACGGCCTTGCACCGCAGGTGCTGAGCCATATCCAGGGCGGCGCACCCTATGCGCTCAGCGTGCGCGGCGCCAAGGGACGGCTGCCCGAGATGTCCGGCCATTCGGACCTGACGGGCCTCGCACTCGACTTCCCGGCACCGTTCAACAAGCCCGCCGGTACGCCAATGCCGCTCAGCTTCTCGTTCAAGCCGCCGGCAAATGGGCAGAACGGCGTGGGGCAGAACGGCGTGGTCGGGACGAACGTCATCAGCCCGAACGGCGGCGGAGCTAGCGGCACAGATAGCGGCGCAAACAGCGACGCGGACAGCGGCCTCGAACGCGCCGATCTGAACTTCGGCCCGATCTCGGCGACCTACCTGTTGCGCGGCGAACCGCATCACATGCCGAAAGTCGTGCGCGGCGCGATCGGCGTGAACCGGCCCGCCGACCTGCCTTCCGAAGGCGTCGCCGCCACGATCGATCTCGACACGCTCGACGCCGACGCGTGGCGCGCACTCTTCATCCAGATGCGCAATGCGAACCAGGGCGTGGCGCCCGTGCCGCCGAGCGAAACGACCGCGCAGTTCATCCCGAACCGCTTCGCGCTGCACATCGGCACGCTGACGCTGCTCAAGCGCCATTGGGAAAGCGTCGTGGTCGGCGCGTCGCACTACGACCGCACGTGGCAGGCAAACATCGGATCGAATCAGGTGTCCGGCCACCTGTCGTGGGTGCCGGGCGCGACGCCCGGTTCGCCGGGCACGCTGCAGGCGCGGCTCGCGCGCCTCGTGATTCCGGCCGCAACCGACAACGATCTGCTCGGGCCGGCGATGCAGCAGCCCGCGCAGAACATGCCGAGCATCGACCTCGTCGTCAACGAACTGATCGTGCGCGGCCGCGATGTCGGCCGCCTCGAGGTCGACGCGCGCAATTTCGAGGAAGACGGCGTGCCGGTCTGGCAACTCGACAAGCTCGACATCAGCAACCCGGCGGCGACATTGACGGCCACCGCGAACTGGCGGACGCTGCGCGAGTACGGCGCGGTCACCGACCAGAGCACGCCGCGCCGCACGGCCGTCGATTTCAAGCTCGACGTGAAGAATGCCGGCGCACTGCTCGAACGCGCAGGCCTGCCGCGCACGCTGAAAGACGGTGAAGGCACGCTGGCAGGCAAGCTGGCATGGCTAGGCGGTCCGACGCGCATCGACTATACGACGCTGAACGGCAATCTTGCGGTCGATCTGCGCCACGGGCAGATTCTGAAGGTCGACCCCGGCGTCGCGAAGCTGCTGGGCGTCGTGAGCCTGCAAAGCCTCGCGCGCTTCGCGACGCTCGATTTCCGCGATGTGATCGGCGAAGGTTTGCCGTTCTCGAGCGCGACGGGCACCAGCGAAATCACCGATGGCATCGGCCGCACCAGCAACTTCAAGCTGATTACGGCGCCTGCGCGCGCCGAAATGAGCGGCAGCGTCGACCTTGCGCACGAAACGCAGGACCTGAACGTGCGCGTGTTTCCGACCGTCAGCGCCGGCGCGGGCGTCGTCGCCGCGACGATCATCAATCCGCTGATCGGGCTCGGCGCCCTCGTGGGCGACATCGTGCTGTCGCAATCGCTCGAGCATGCGTTCGTGCTCGACTACGCGATTACCGGATCGTGGGCGAAGCCTCACGTCGAGCGGGTGCACGGCGATCGCGGTAAGATGGGTGAGCTACCTGCGGCGCAGGCGGCAGTGGCCCGGTAGGCAGGCGAGTCGCAACAGCAACAGCAGCAGCACGCTCGCCGCACCGCACAACTTCCGTCGCGCAGTCTTGTGGCGCCGTTCCGTCCACGCCCGGCGTCGCCTTCAATGGCGCACGCGGCTCCGAAAGGAATCTTCCGATACGCTCATGAGCGATCAACACGCGCAATCCCCTGGCAGCCAGACCTCGTCCTCACAGCCGGCCGCCCCCTACCGCGTCGCGGCGCTGCAGATGGTCAGCACGCCCGATCGCGATCGCAACCTCGCCGACGCGGAAAAGCTCATCGCACAGGCCGCCGCCGCAGGCGCGCAACTCGTGCTGCTGCCCGAGTACTTCTGCTTCATGGGCTTCAAGGACACCGACAAGCTCGCCGTGCGCGAGCCGTACGGCGACGGTCCGATCCAGCGCTTTCTGTCCGATGCGGCACGCAGGCACGATGTGTGGATCATCGGCGGCACGCTGCCGCTGACTGCGCCGGAACCGTCGCGCGTGCTGAACACGACGCTCGTATTCGACCCCGCCGGCCGCGAAGTCGCGCGCTACGACAAGATCCACCTGTTCAACTTCGAAAAAGGTGACGAATCATTCGACGAAGCGCGCACGATCCGCCCCGGCGAAACCGTGCGCAGCTTCGACGCGCCGTTCGGGCGGGTCGGCCTGTCGGTCTGTTACGATTTGCGCTTTCCGGAGCTGTACCGGCGCCTCGGCGACTGCGCGATGATCGTCGTGCCGTCCGCGTTTACGTATACGACCGGCCGCGCCCACTGGGAAACGCTGCTGCGTGCGCGCGCCGTCGAGAACCAGTGCTACGTGCTCGCTGCGGCGCAAGGCGGCAAGCACGAAAATGGCCGCCGCACATGGGGACATAGCATGCTGATCGACCCTTGGGGCGAAATCCTCGACGTGCTCGACGAAGGCGCGGGCGTCGTCGCCGGCACAGTCGAACGGGCCCGCATCGACGAAGTGCGGCAAAGCCTGCCGGCATACCGGCATCGCGTGCTCGGCTAGCGCGGTGAGCGCCGCCCGGGGTCATCGCGCGCAATTGCATGTATCCAGAACGAGAACCGCCGCACATTGAAAGCGCATCGGCCGTCACCCATATGTCAAGCCGAGTGCACCGTCCGAATCCCTTGAATCGAGCTGAACCTACTGCGCATGAACATCATCGAACCCAGCATCCGTAATCTCGCGACGGCCAAGGACGTTCTTCTCACGCCCTACGGCCTCGACGAAGCCCTGCTGACCCGCACGCTCGCCGAGATCTTCACGCATCGCGTCGATTACGCGGACCTTTACTTCCAGGCTACGCGCAGCGAAGCGTGGAGTCTCGAGGAAGGCATCGTCAAATCCGGCAGCTTCAGCATCGACCAGGGTGTCGGCGTGCGCGCCGTGTCCGGCGACCGCACCGCATTTGCGTATTCGGACGATCTCTCGCCCGACGCGATCCGCCAGGCCGCGATCGCCACGCGCGCGATCGCGAAAAGCGGCGGCGGCAAGCAGAAGATCAAGGCAGCTTCGGCGCTGACGGGCGTGGCGGGCCGCGATCTGTATCTGCCATCCGATCCGCTGCATTCGCTCGACGCAACGGCCAAGGTCAAGCTGCTCGAGCGCATCGAACAGATGGCGCGCGGCCGCGACCCGCGCATCACGCAGGTGATGGCGGGCCTCGCCGGCGAATACGACGTCGTGCTCGTCGCACGCAGCGACGGCGCGCTCGCGGCGGACATCCGGCCGCTCGTGCGTGTGTCGGTAACGGTGATCGCGGAACAGAACGGCCGCCGCGAAATCGGCACGGGCGGCGGCGGCGGCCGCTTCGACTACGGCTACTTCACCGACGATGTCCTCTCGCGCTACGTCGACGACGCCGTGCATGCGGCGCTCGTGAACCTCGACGCGCGTCCGGCGCCGGCCGGCGCCATGACCGTCGTGCTCGGGCCGGGCTGGCCGGGCGTGCTGCTGCACGAGGCAATTGGCCACGGGCTCGAGGGCGACTTCAACCGCAAGGGTTCGTCGGCGTTCGCGGGCCGCATCGGCGAGCAGGTCGCAGCCAGGGGCGTGACGGTCGTGGACGACGGCACGCTGCCGAACCGCCGCGGCTCGCTCAATATCGACGACGAAGGCAATGCGACGCAGTGCACGACGCTGATCGAAGACGGCATTCTGAAGGGCTACATTCAGGACACGCTGAACGCGCGCCTGATGAAGATGCCGGTAACGGGCAATGCGCGCCGCGAATCGTACGCCGCGTTGCCGATGCCGCGCATGACCAACACTTACATGCTGAACGGCGACAAGGATCCGCAGGAAATCATCGCGTCAGTGAAGAACGGCCTCTATGCGGTGAACTTCGGCGGCGGCCAGGTCGACATCACGAACGGCAAGTTCGTGTTCTCGGCGTCCGAAGCGTACATGATCGAGAACGGCAAGATCAGCTATCCGGTGAAGGGCGCGACGCTGATCGGCAGCGGCCCCGAGTCGCTCAAATACGTGAGCATGATCGGCAACGACATGTCGCTCGATACCGGCGTCGGCGTGTGCGGCAAGGAAGGCCAGAGCGTGCCGGTCGGCGTCGGCCAGCCGACGCTGCGCATCGACCGGATGACGGTCGGCGGAACAGTCTGAACTCGGCGATTCGCACGCTTCCCGCAGAAATTGCTGAAGGCGTGCGGATTTTCCGCATTTTTTGACCGATCCGCTTGTCAAGCGCGCTTACGCACGGTATAAAGCCACTCAACCTTTTTTGCAGAACCCACTCTCTTTCATCATGTCCGCCCGGTTTTATTTTTATTTCTTTTGGCATCTCAGACCGCTGGCGGCTCGAGAGGGGTGTTAGTGCATAAACGGCAAGCCCGAAATTCCCGAAAAACCGCCAGCGAGTCTGGCGGTTTTTTTTTGCCGCGGGCTTTTCCACTTATCCGATGCGCGGAGCCGACGCTCCCGCTCACATGCAACGAATACGTAACAAACACGCAACAAACACACAACGTACCGACGCTACGAACTGCACCTGGAGAACGACATGCCCCCGCACAATACCGACGATGTCCGAATTCGCGAATTGAAGGAACTTACCCCGCCCGCGCACCTGATCCGCGAATTCCCGTGCAGCGAAAAGGAATCGGACCTGATCTTCAACACGCGGCAGGCATTGCATCGCATCCTGCACGGCATGGACGACCGGTTGATCGTCATCATCGGTCCGTGCTCGATTCATGACCCGAAAGCGGCACTCGAGTATGCCGGGCGTCTCATCGAACAGCGCAAACGCCTTGCGGGCGAACTCGAGATCGTGATGCGCGTGTATTTCGAGAAGCCGCGCACGACGGTCGGCTGGAAGGGTCTTATCAACGACCCGCATCTCGACAACAGTTTCAAGATCAACGACGGCCTGCGCGCCGCGCGCGAACTGCTGCTGCATATCAATGAGCTCGGTCTGCCGGCCGGCAGCGAGTTTCTCGACATGATCAGCCCGCAGTACATCGCCGACCTGGTCTCGTGGGGCGCGATCGGCGCGCGCACCACGGAATCGCAAGTGCATCGCGAACTCGCTTCGGGGCTCTCGTGTCCGGTGGGCTTCAAGAACGGCACGGACGGCAATGTGAAGATCGCCGTCGACGCGATCAAGGCGGCGTCGCAGCCGCACCACTTCCTTTCCGTGACGAAGGGCGGCCATTCGGCGATCGTGTCGACCGCGGGCAACGAAGATTGCCACATCATCCTGCGCGGCGGCAAAGCGCCGAACTACGATGCGCAAAGCGTCGATGTCGCGTGTGCGGACATCGGCAAGGCCGGTCTCGCCGCGCGACTGATGATCGACGCAAGCCATGCAAACAGCTCGAAGAAGCACGAGAACCAGATCCCGGTTTGCGCCGATATCGGTCGCCAGATCGCGGGCGGCGATGAGCGCATCGTCGGCGTGATGGTCGAGTCGCATCTGGTTGCCGGACGCCAGGATCTGCAGGAAGGCTGCGCGCTCACATACGGCCAGAGCATCACCGACGCGTGCATCGGCTGGGACGAAAGCATCGGCGTACTCGACGGACTCGCCGAGGCCGTCAGACAACGTCGTATTGCACGAGGCAGCGGCAACTGAATCATGCAATAGCGCGCTTCGCCGCATCCTGAAAAGCCCGGCCACCGTGCCGGGCTTTTTTATCGTTAGCCATCCGGACGAATGTTCATTCATGTACGACACCGGTACCGTAGGCGTTCTTCGCAGGCATGTTGAAAGGACTTGACCTGAAAGAAGAATTAGTACAAAATTTTGTACATGAAGGAAGTCTATGAATCGGGAAAAAGAGATTCGCTGGGTTGGCTCCAGCTATGACGACCTTCTGGCGTTTCCAGAGGAAGCACGGCGGCAAGCAGGTTTTCAGCTTTCCAAAGTACAAGCCGGACTTGACCCGGACAACTGGAAACCCTTTGATCGGGTCGGTGCAGGAACGCGCGAAATTCGCATTCACGAAGCAGAAGGCGTATTTCGCGTCATGTATGTCGCAAAGTTCGTCGAAGCCATCTATGTGCTGCATTGTTTCCAGAAGCAGACGCAGGCAACGAGCAAACAGGACAGAGAAATCGCCGAAGCGCGTTATCGTGCCTTGGCAAATGTTAGGAAGGCATAGCAATGACCATCGATACCAGAATCCGTCACGTTACGAAGCCCGGTGCGAACCTGTTCCTCGAACTCGGTTTCTCCGCGGCGGAAGCGAAGCGCCTGCACGCTGCTTCGCAGAAACAGATCAATGACACGCGCGTGCTGAAGGAACAACTCATGACCGAACTCTCGAGCTGGATCGAACAGCATCATCTGAAACAGGCGGAAGCGGCTGAAATCCTGATGGTGTCGCGGCCGCGTGTGTCCGACGTCGTGAACAAGAAGACGTCGAAGTTCACCATCGATACGCTGGTCGAAATGCTGAGCCGCATCGGCAAGCCGGTGACGCTGGCTGTCGGCTAGCGCCGCGTGTTCGCACATCCGCCGCCCTTAACCCCTAACGCTTCGCGGCGCGCTCATGCTGCCATAGCACATCGCTGCCACCATCCACTCCGTTGAGCACGCGCGCAAGCACAAATAACAGGTCCGACAAGCGGTTGACGTAACCGCGCAGCGCGGTACTCACGCCCTCCATCGTGCCGAGCGCAACGATCGCGCGCTCCGCGCGGCGGCACACGGTTCGACAAACGTGCGCCTGAGAAGCGGCCCGCGAACCTGCAGGCAGAATGAACTCCTTCAGCGGCGGCAGCGTCGCGTTGTAATCGGCAAGCCACATGTCCAGCCGGCGCAGATGCGCGTCGGCAATCATCGAGTGACCGGGCACGCTCAGTTCGCCGCCGAGATCGAACAGATCGTGCTGGATCGCTGTCAGCGCGGCGCTCACGTCGTCGGGCAAGCTTTCGCACAGCAGCACGCCAACATGGGAGTTCAGTTCGTCGACTTCACCGATGGCCACGATGCGCGCGTCGTCCTTGCGCACGCGGCGACCGTCGCCAAGGCCGGTCGTGCCGTCGTCGCCGGTGCGCGTTGCAATCTTGCTCAGGCGGTTACCCATGATGTTGTTCCTCCGTAGTGGTGCTGCGCATCGGTCGAAACCATTATAAGTTTTGTGGGCGAGTCGCCAGCCCACCGCAATCCTGTGTCTGCCGCCGAGGCATCGGCGTAGAATGGTTTGAATCGCTGCAACAAATATGCCTTACAGGAGACCAGCGTGAACCATCCCGCGCCGCCCGCCGCCATGCGCCGTCCCTTCCCCGCCGAGTTGCTCGGCGCGCTGCAATCCGCATTCGGCGAACGTGTCTCGACCGCCGAAGCGGTCCGCACCAATCACGGCCGCGACGAATCGCCGTTCGATCCGCAACTGCCGGATGCCGTCGTCTTCGCACGCAACGCCGAAGACGTGCAAACCATCGTCCGGCTCTGCGCTCGGTACGACGTACCGGTCATTCCTTACGGCAATGGCTCGTCGCTCGAAGGTCACCTGCTCGCGGTGCAAGGCGGCGTGTCGATCGACCTTGCCGAAATGAACCGCGTGCTGTCGATCAATGCGGAAGACCTGACGGTAACCGTCGAGCCCGGCATTTCGCGCAAGCAGCTCAATGAAGCGTTGCGCGGCACCGGCCTGTTCTTTCCGATCGATCCCGGCGCCGACGCAAGCATCGGCGGCATGACCGCGACGCGGGCATCGGGCACGAACGCGGTGCGCTACGGCACGATGCGCGAAAACGTGCTCGGCCTGTGCGCGGTGCTCGCCGACGGCCGCCTGATCCGCACGGGCACGCACGCGCGCAAGTCGTCGGCGGGCTACGATCTGACGCGTCTTTTCGTCGGCTCGGAAGGCACGCTCGGTGTCGTCACCGAAATCACATTGCGGCTCTATCCGCTACCGGAAGCCGTGTCCGCCGCGGTGTGCACGTTTGCGTCGATGGAAAGCGCCGTGCGCGCGGTCATCGAAACGATCCAGATGGGCGTGCCGATTGCGCGCGTCGAGTTTGTCGATGCGCTCGCGATCCGCGCCATCAACCGCCATTCGAATCTGACGCTGCGCGAAGCGTCGACGCTGTTCTTCGAGTTTCACGGCACGCAAGCGGGCGTGAAGGAACAGGCCGAACTCGTGCAGGAAATCGCCGCCCAGAATACAGGTGAAGGCTTCGAATGGGCGACGCGCCCCGAGGACCGCAGCCGCCTGTGGAACGCGAGGCATAACGCGTACTTCGCGATGTTGCAGTTGAAGCCTGGCTGCCGCGCGGTCACCACCGATGTATGCGTGCCGATTTCACGGCTCGCCGAATGCGTGGTCGAAACGGAGCAGGACCTGAAGGCGTCGACGCTGCCGTGCCCGATCGTCGGACACGTGGGCGACGGCAACTTCCACGTCGCGATGCTGATCGATCCGCAGCGGCCCGAGGAGTTCGCCGAAGCCGAGCGCCTGAACCATCGCATCGTCAAGCGCGCCTTGCGAATGAACGGCACCTGCACGGGCGAACATGGCGTGGGCCTGCACAAGATCGATTTTCTCGTCGAGGAAGCGGGCCCGGTTGCGATCGACACGATGCGTGCGATCAAGCACGCGCTCGACCCGCGCAATCTGATGAATCCGGGCAAGATATTTTCGTGGGCGGCATAGCATGAACTGACCGGCCGAGCCGAAGCGGACCCCGCACGCGCGCACAACAACGAAGACGAACCGTGCATGCCCGGCCGGCGCCGCCTTCACAGGCAAATGCGCAGGCAAATGCGCAGGCAAATGCGCACGCAAATGCGCACGCAAAATACGAGGAGACAGACCATGAACGCGCCCGCCGAACTGTCAGCCGAAGTGCTCGCGCAACGGCAACGCGAAGTCGTGCAGGCCTTGATGGCCGTGCTGCCGACTCACTGTCTGCTGTACCGCGAAGAAGATACGGTCGCTTACGAATGCGATGGCCTCGCCGCGTACCGGCGTCTGCCGCTCGCCGTCGTGCTGCCCGAGACCGAATCGCAAGTGCAGCGCATCGTGCAGATCTGCCATCGGCTCGATGTGCCGATCGTGCCGCGCGGCGCGGGTACGAGCCTGTCGGGCGGGGCGATGCCGATCCGGCACGGCGTGGTCGTATCGCTCGCGCGCTTTCGCAAGATCGTCGAAGTCGACCCGTATGCGCGCACCGCAACGGTACAACCGGGCGTGCGCAACCTGTCGATCTCCGAAGCCGCCGCACCTTACGGGCTCTACTACGCACCGGACCCATCGTCGCAGATCGCCTGCACGATCGGCGGTAATGTCGCTGAAAACTCGGGCGGCGTTCATTGCCTGAAATATGGCCTGACCGTGCACAACGTCATGCGCGTGCGCGCGATCGCGATGGAAGGAGAAGTCGTCGAGTTCGGCTCGCTAAGCCCCGATGCTCCGGGCCTCGATCTGCTCGCGGTAGTCGTCGGCAGCGAAGGCATGTTCGCGATTGTCACCGAGGTCACGGTCCGTCTGATTCCGAAGCCGCAGACCGCGCAGGTGATCATGGCGAGTTTCGATAACGTCGTGAAAGGCGGAGACGCGGTCGCCGGCATCATCGCCGCAGGCATCATTCCAGCGGGCCTCGAAATGATGGACAAGCCGGCCACGCGCGCGGTCGAAGAGTTCGTCCGCGCGGGCTACGACCTCGACGCAGCGGCGATTCTGCTTTGCGAATCCGACGGCACGCCCGAAGAAGTCAGCGAAGAAATCGTCAGGATGACCGCGGTGCTGCGCGAGCACGGCGCCACGCGCATCCAGATCTCGCGCTCGGAAAGCGAGCGCCTGCGCTTCTGGTCCGGCCGCAAGAACGCATTTCCGGCAGCGGGCCGCATCTCGCCCGACTACTACTGCATGGACGGCACGGTGCCGCGCCGCAGCATCGGTCCTCTGCTCGCCCGCATCGAAGCAATGGAACAGAAGTACAACCTGCGCTGCATCAACGTGTTCCATGCGGGCGACGGCAATATGCATCCGCTGATTCTTTTCAACGGCAACGACCTCGACGAGTGGCATCGCGCCGAAGCATTCGGTTCGGATATTCTCGAGAGTTGCGTCGAACTGGGCGGCACCGTCACGGGCGAGCACGGCGTGGGCATCGAGAAAATCAATTCGATGTGCGTGCAGTTTTCGGCCGAGGAACGCGATGCATTCCATGCGGTCAAGCGTGCGTTCGATCCACCCGGCCTGCTGAACCCCGACAAGGGCATCCCGACCCGCGCGCGCTGTGCCGAGTACGGCAAAATGCATATTCGCGCGGGCCTGCTGCCGCATCCGGAACTGCCGCGCTTCTAGCGGACGCTTTTGCGCGGTAACCGGAGTCTTTCGCCTGCGTGTGCGCAACGCGCAGACGCAGGTGTCCTTGCCTGCGACCCCGACGCACACCCCGGCCATTCGGGTTCTCACTGACTTCGCACAACGCCTCCGATAGCGGCCCTTGGAGCTTCCCGTACGGGTCCGTTCCGGGTTGCCAGCCAGGCGTCGCCCGGTACAATCGAATCAACTACAACGAAACACGACGCCATGGAAGAGGACGACATCGTCGCCGAATGGTCCGAACGAATCCGTTCAGCCACCGCCGAACGACGCCCAGTGCGAGTTCGCGGCGGCGGCACGAAAGACTGGTATGGCCAGTCGCTACAGGGAGAGGTCCTCGATACGCGTGCCCATCGCGGCATCATCGCGTACGATCCCGCGGAGCTGGTGATCACAGCGCGCGCAGGCACTCCGCTTGCGGAAATCGAAGCGACGCTCGCCGAGCACGACCAGATGCTCGCCTTCGAACCGCCGCATTTCGGCCCGCAAGCGACGCTCGGCGGCTGCATCGCCGCCGGTATCGCGGGCCCGCGCCGTCAATCGGCCGGGGCGCCGCGCGACTTCGTGCTCGGGGCGGTCGTGATGAATGGCCATGGCCAGGTGCTGCACTTCGGCGGACAGGTGGTCAAGAACGTCGCCGGCTACGATGTCTCGCGGCTCATGGCGGGCTCGCTCGGCACGCTCGCATTGATTCTGGAACTGTCGGTCAAGGTATTGCCGCGCCCGAAGGCGGAAATCACGCTGAAATTCGATATGAACGGTACCGACGCGGTCCGCAAGCTCAACGAATGGGGCGGCCGGCCACTGCCTGTCAGCGCGAGCGCGTGGCGCAACGGCACCCTCGTGCTGCGTCTGGGCGGCGCGGAAGCGGCGGTGAAGTCGGCGCGCTCGTCGCTTGGCGGCGAAGTCGTCGACGCGGTCGAAGCGGAACGCTTCTGGTCCGGCTTGCGTGAACAGACTGACCCGTTCTTTGCGGCGATCGCGCCAAAGGCTGCGCTGTGGCGGCTCGCACTGCCGACCATCACCGAGCCGCTTCAACTGCCCGGCGCGCAGATGATGGAATGGGGCGGCGCACAGCGCTGGTGGATCACCGACGCCGACGCGCAAACGGTGCGCATCAGCGCCAAGCAGGCCGGCGGTCACGCAACGATTTTCCGCACCGGCCACGGCTACGATCGCAGCGCGGGCGTGTTCACGCCGCTGCCCGCCCCGTTGATGAAGATTCACCGCGGTCTGAAGGCCGCTTTCGATCCGGCTCGCATCTTCAATCGCGGCCGGCTGTACCCCGACTTCTGAGCGCGCGATGCAAACGAACCTCGCGGACTTCATTCGCAATACGCCCGACGGAACGGAAGCCGACGCGATCCTGCGCAAATGCGTGCACTGCGGTTTCTGCACGGCGACGTGCCCGACCTACCAGTTGCTCGGCGACGAACTCGACGGCCCGCGCGGGCGCATCTATCTGATCAAGCAGATGGTCGAAGGCACGCCTGTCACGCGCAGCACGCAGACGCACCTCGATCGCTGTCTCACATGCCGCAACTGCGAATCGACTTGCCCGTCGGGCGTGCAATACGGCCGGCTCGTCGAGATCGGCCGCAAGCTGACCGAAGAGAAAGTGTCGCGGCCGCTCGGCCAGCGCGTGCTGCGCCGCATGCTGGCGAGCTTCGTGCCGAACGAAGCGCTGTTCACCCCCGCGATGCGCCTCGGCCAGCACGTACGTCCGCTACTGCCGAAGAAGCTGCGCGACAAGGTGCCGGCGCGCCAGCGCCAGCTCGAATGGCCCGCGTCGAAGCATGCGCGCAGGATGCTGATGCTCGCGGGCTGCGTGCAGCCTTCGATGATGCCGAACGTGAATACGGCCACCGCGCGTGTGCTCGACGCGCTCGGCATCGAGACGATCGTCGCGCCGGACGCCGGCTGCTGCGGCGCGATCCGCCTGCACCTCGGCTACAACGACGAAGCGCTCGACGACATGCGCGCAAACATCGATGCATGGTGGCCGTATGTCGAAGCAGGTGTCGAAGCGATCGTGATGAACGCGTCGGGGTGCGGTGCGACGATCAAGGAATACGCGCATCTGTTGCGCGACGACCCGGCGTATGCGGAGAAGGCGCGCCGCATCGTCGAACTGACCCGCGACATCGCGGAAATCCTGCCCGAGTTCGAGGAGCCGCTGGCGGCCCTCGCGCGTCCGCGCGCGGTGCACACGGTGGCGTTTCATCCGCCGTGCACGTTGCAGCATGGGCAGCAGATCCGCGGCAAGGTCGAGCACCTGCTCGGCGAGCTCGGCATCGACGTGCGGCTGCCCGCCGATAGTCACCTGTGCTGCGGCTCGGCCGGCACCTATTCGCTGACGCAGCCGGCGCTGTCGTACGCGCTGCGCAACCAGAAGCTCGAGCGCCTGCACGCGCAGGAGCCACAGATCATCGTATCGGCAAACGTCGGCTGCATTGCGCATCTGCAAAGCGGAACGTCGACGCCGGTGGTCCACTGGATCGAACTCGTCGAGCACATGCTGGCGGGGTGACAGGCCGTCGCGCGAACGCATTGGCGCACGTACGCAAGAGCGAATGGATCCGTCAAGCGAAGGCGCGGCGCCACGGCGGGCCGGCGCCGCGACGGCGGAGTCGCGCGGTAGCACGCCCTTCGCATCCGTATAATTGGACGCCACCGACCCTTGCAGACGTTGTCATGCCCGACCTGATCCACAATCTCGACGCGGTGCGCCAGCGCATCGCGGTCGCCGCGCAAGTCGCGGGCCGCGACCCGCGCTCGGTCGCGTTGCTCGCGGTATCGAAGACGTTTCCGGCCGAAGATGTCCGCGCCGCGCATGCCGCGGGGCAGCGCGCGTTCGGCGAAAACTACGTGCAGGAAGCGCTGACGAAGCTCGACGCACTCGCCGATCTGCGCGACACGATCGAGTGGCATTTCATCGGACCGCTGCAATCGAACAAGACGCGACCCGTCGCCGAGCGTTTCGACTGGGTTCATTCGATCGATCGTCTGAAGATCGCGCAACGGCTCGCTGAACAGCGGCCGGACGGCTTGCCGCCGCTCAACGTCTGCGTGCAGGTCAACGTGAGCGGCGAAGCGTCGAAATCCGGTGTGCCGCCCGGCGAAGCAGCCGACATCGCGCATGCGATCGCAGCGCTGCCGAAGCTGCGCCTGCGCGGCCTGATGGCCATTCCGGAACCCGTCGGCAGCATCGAACAGCAACGCGTGCCGCACCGCGCGCTGCGCGAACTGTTCGACAGGCTGCGCGCCGACGGGCTCGAACTCGATACCTTGTCGATGGGCATGTCGGGCGACCTCGAAGCAGCCGTACTCGAAGGCGCGACGATGGTGCGCATCGGCACGGCGATCTTCGGCGCGCGCGACTACTCCCACTAAACCTCCTTTTTCGGACACACCATGAAAATTGCGTTCATCGGCGGCGGCAACATGGCTGCCGCGCTGATCGGCGGTCTGATCAAGCGCGGCGTCGCGGCGTCCGATCTCTATGCGATCGACCCGAACGAAGACGCACGCAAGCGCAACGGGCAACAGTTCGGCATCGCCACCGGCGCGGCCGCCGATGCGGCGCTCGCCTCGTTCGACGCGGTCGTGCTGGCGGTCAAGCCGCAAGTGGCGAAGGACGTCGCCGGCGCGCTCGCGGCGCATCTGTCGGCGCGGCAGCTCGTGATCAGCATCGTCGCGGGCATTCGCGCCGCCGACCTGTCGCGCTGGCTGAACGGCCATGCGCGCATCGTGCGTACGATGCCGAATACGCCCGCGCTGATCGGCATGGGCGTGACTGGTCTCGTTGCGCTGGGCGGCGTCGACGAAGCAGGACGCGCGCTCGCATCGCAAGTGCTCGGCGCGGTCGGACAAACGGTCTGGTTCGACGACGAAGCGAAAATCGACGCGGTCACCGCCATCTCGGGCAGCGGCCCCGCGTACGTCTTCTATTTCATCGAGGCGCTGCAGGAAGCGGCCCGCCAGCTCGGCATGGATGAAGCGCAGGGCCGCGCGCTCGCGGTCGCCACGTTCACCGGCGCGGCGCAACTGGCGGCGCAATCGGATGAGCCGCCGTCGGTGTTGCGCGAGCGCGTGACCTCCAAAGGCGGAACGACCGCGGCGGCGCTCGCCGCATTCGACGCGCAGCATGTGAAGGATGCAATCGTGCGCGGCGCACTGGCAGCGGACGCGCGCGCGAAAGAGATGGGCGAGGAATTCGGCAAGCAGTAGCGCCCGCTGTTGGACCCGCTGGTTGTGCCTGCTGGTTGGGCTTGCTGCCCGCCCGCATCGGCCGATGCGCCAGCCGGGCCGCGCGACCTGGCGCGGCCCGTTTTTCGATCAAAGATTCTGCGCGGCGTAATGCGCCGCAATGCCGGCGAACAGCACGCCGCCCAGCCAGTTGTTATGGCGAAACGCGGCGAAGCACGGCATCCGTTCGCGGCCGCGGATCAGCGTGTAGTGATAGATCGCACAGCCCACCGCCGCCGCCAACCCGATCCAGTAAAGCACACCGTAATGCAGCACGACGCCGATGCCCGCGTATAGGCCAAGCGTCACCGCGTAGCAGAGCATGATCGCGAGAACGTCGTAGCGGCCAAACGTGAGCGCTGACGTGCGAATGCCGATCTTGATGTCGTCGTCGCGGTCGACCATTGCGTATTCGGTATCGTACGCGACGGACCAGAACACGTTCGCCGCAAGCATCACCCATGCAAGCACCGGCACGCGGTCCTGGACGGCGGCGAACGCCATTGGAATGCCAAAGCCGAACGCGATGCCGAGATAGGCTTGCGGAATCGCGAAAAAGCGCTTCGTGAACGGATACGTACCGGCGACGAACAGCGCGAACACCGACAGTTCCTTCGTCAGCGTATTGAGCGGCCAGATCAGCAGAAACGCGATCAGCGCGAGCGCCGCGGCGAGCGCAACGGCTTCCCACGCCTTGATCTTGCCCGACGTGATCGGCCGGTTTTCCGTGCGCTTCACGAAACGGTCGAAATCGCGGTCCGCGTAGTCGTTGATCGCACAGCCGGCCGAGCGCATGAGCAGCGTGCCGAGCACGAAAATCACGAGCAGCGACACCGAGGGCTGGCCGTCGGAGGCAATCCACAGCGCGTTGAGCGTGGGCCACAGCAGCAGCAGGCTGCCGATCGGCTTGTCCATGCGGACGAGCCGCAGATAGAGCGGGAGTCGGGCGAACATGGGAAGTGCGCGGAGAACGATTCCGCCATTTTAGTGCAGCATGAAAAAAGCCCGACAGGTTCTCGACCTGTCGGGCTTTCTCACGTTAGCCGCGACGTTTGCGCGTTCGCCTGCTCAGGCGAGCATCGAGCGCAGCATCCACGCGGTCTTTTCGTGCGTCTGCATGCGTTGCGTCAGCAGGTCGGCCGTCGGCTCGTCGTTAGCCGCTTCCGTGATCGGGAAAATTTCGCGCGCGGTGCGCACGACCGATTCCTGGCCTTCGACGAGCTGGCGAATCATGTCTTCGGCCGACGGCACGCCGTCCGCTTCAGCGATCGACGACAGCTTCGCGAAATCCTTGTAGCTGCCCGGTGCAAACACGCCCAGCGCGCGGATCCGCTCGGCGATCGAATCGACAGCGAGCGCGAGTTCGTTGTATTGGCCTTCGAACATCAGATGCAGCGTGTTGAACATCGGCCCCGTCACGTTCCAGTGGAAGTTGTGGGTCTTCAGATACAGCGTGTAGGTATCGGCGAGCAGGCGCGACAGACCTTCCGCGATCTTCTTGCGATCCTTGTCGCTGATACCGATATTGACGTGCGAAACGGCTTCTTTTTTGGCCATGATGACTCCTTTGAAGAGTGATTCGTACCGGTCGCTTTGCCCCGGATTGTCTGTTCGCAATCCTCGAACCTTCGAACGCCCGACAGTTTAGCGTAGAACGCCACGCCTCCGCGTGCGAGGCGGCGTGCTTTCCTGCCATCACTGCGGCCATCGCTGCATTGCGCACGCGGCGCCACATCGTTGCCTGTGTCGCCTCGCGCGTAACCGCCGGAATCGCTCGCGCTCCCCCGCCAAGTCACCCACCGAAAACGTGCGCGATACCGTGCGCGACGAGCACCGCGTAGCCGCTGCTGACGACCAGGAAGCCGAGCATCCTGCGCGCAAGCGCCGCATTGGCCATGCGCTGCGACTGCTGCGCGTGCGTCCGGCCGCCGATACTCATCAATACCATCTGGACCATGACCCTTCTCCTTTCACTTCAGGACGGCGGCGCGCGCTTCGCGCTGGGGTGCGGCTTCGTGTCGCGCCGCCGTCGAACTGCCTGACCGCCCGGTTACTTCACCGTTTCCGCGGTTCCGGCGAGCTTCGCGATCGCTGCGATCACGCCTTGTGCGTACGCCGGATCGATCCGGCGGAAATGCTCGATCTGGCGCGCGACGATGTCTTCCGGCACGCCATTGATGTGGCGCGCAATGTTGCCGAAGAAACGCTCGCGCTGCGCGGCGTCGAACAGGCGGAACAGCGCCGCGGGCTGGCTGTAGTAATCGTCGTCGTCGCGATGGTCGTAGCGATCGACCGCTCCGGCCGCGAGCGGCGGCTCCGCCGCGTTCGGATCCTGCGCGAAGTCGCCGAACCGGTTCGGCTCGTAGTTCGCCGTGCGGCCGAGATTGCCGTCGGCGCGCATCGCGCCGTCGCGATGGAACGAGCGCTGCGCGGGCGCGCGCGACGCGTTCACCGGAATCTGGTGATGATTGATCCCGAGGCGGTAGCGCTGCGTGTCGCCGTACGAGAACAGACGCCCTTGCAACAGACGGTCCGGCGAGACGCCGATGCCCGGCACCACGTTCGCCGGCGTGAACGCCGACTGCTCGACGTCCGCGAAATAGTTGTCCGCGTTGCGATTCAGTTCGATCACGCCGACGTCGATCAGCGGATAGTCCTTGTACGGCCACACCTTCGTAATGTCGAACGCGTTGTAGCGATAGTTCGCTGCATCGGCTTCAGGCATCACCTGGACGCAGAAGCGCCAGCGCGGGAAATTGCCCTTGTCGATGTTATCGACGAGGTCGCGCTGCGCGCTTTCGCGGTCTTGCGCGATCACTTGCGCCGCTTCGGCGTCGGTGTAGTTCGCGATACCCTGCATCGACTTGAAGTGGAACTTCACCCAGAAGCGCTCGTTGTTCGCGTTGATGAACGAGAACGTATGCGAGCCGAAGCCGTGCATCTGCCGATAGTTCTGCGGAATGCCGCGGTCGCTCATGAGAATCGTCACCTGATGCAGCGATTCCGGATGACGCGACCAGAAGTCCCACGCCGCAACGTTGCTGCGCAGATTCGTGTACGGATCGCGCTTTTGGGTGTGGATGAAATCGGGGAACTTGAGCGGGTCGCGGATAAAGAACACCGGCGTGTTATTGCCGACGACATCCCAGTTGCCCTCCTCGGTGTAGAACTTGATCGAGAAGCCCCGCACGTCGCGTTCGGCATCGGCCGCACCGCGCTCGCCCGCCACAGTCGAAAACCGCATGAAAAGCGGCGTTTCCTTGCCGACTTGCGCGAACACCTTCGCCTTCGTATAGCGCGAAATGTCGTGCGTGACTTTCAGCGTGCCGAACGCGCCCGAACCCTTCGCATGCACGCGGCGCTCGGGGATCACTTCGCGGTCGAAGTGCGCCAGCTTTTCGATGAGCCACATGTCCTGCAAGGCAACCGGGCCGCGCACGCCGGCTGTCATCGAGTTCTGGTTGTCGGCAACGGGCGCGCCGGCCGCGTTGGTGAGGGTACGTTCGGTCATTGCTCTGTTCCTTTGTTTGTCAGGGGCGATTCGTTCTTCGGGAGAGGCAGTCGATGCTCGGGCATCACGCGGACAGGGCGCGATCGACGAGCAGCGCAATGGCAACGGTGCGCAAAGTCAGCGCGGGCGCGGTGTTACCCGCCGCGAACGATGCGGCCGGTTGCTGGAACGACGCGGGAGCAGACTGGATGCGGGACTCGATGTCAAACGACGGCGCGCGCTGCATGGGTACCTCCGGGTTCTCGTTGTTGGGGATCAGCGATCCATGAGACGCACTATAACAAAGCTATCGATTTTTATAATTTAATTAAATTTATCTATTCAATAGACGCTCGCATCTGCCCGACGACGAAGTTGCAGCCGCCTACGACACGCTGAAGGCCGACCCGTCGCGCGCGATCAGCGCGAGCGACGTTCGCGCAGCGCTCGCCGCCAAACGAAAAACGGGAGAGTGATCTGCCTATGACGACATCCGCAGTCAGATTCGCTCCCGAAGCGCTGGAGCACCTGGCCAATCTCGGGCGATATCTCGCGGATGTCTCTACACCGCGCGTGGCTGCGCAGTATGTGGATGGGATCGTCCTATTGCGAAAGCTTGCGGACGTTCCCGCATCGCGGTCAAAAACGCGATGACATACGACCGGGCCCTTTGGCTGACATGACCCGGCCTTCGGCTGACGAACTACCGGGGCCGCACCGTCATCGCGCCGGGCTCGCCCCGCCTCAATTCACCGCCACCGGCAAATCGAGCTTCTTCACCCCTGGCAGATCACATGCGGCGACCGCGTCGCAGATCGCATCGATCGCCGGCATGCGCGTGAAGCTCTTGCGCCAGGCGAGCACGACGCGGCGATCGGGCACCGGCTCGTCGAAGGCCACGTAGCTGAGCAGCCCCGAATCGACGCCGCCCGCATGCGGCTTCACCTCATGCACCGACATGCGCGGCAGCACCGTAATGCCGACGCCGCTCGCCACCATATGACGGATCGTCTCGAGCGACGAACCTTCGAATGTCTTCTGAATGCCGTCCGCGTTCTGCGAGAAACGCATGAGCTCCGGACATACACCGAGCACGTGATCGCGGAAGCAGTGTCCGCTGCCGAGCAGCAGCATCGTTTCCTGCTTGAGGTCGCTCGCGTCGATCTTGTCGCGCGTCTCCCATGCATGGCCCGACGGCAGCGCGACGACGAACGGCTCGTCGTAGAGCGGCCGCAGCATCAGGCCCGTTTCGGGAAACGGCAGCGCCATGATCGCCACGTCGATTTCGCCCTGCTTGAGCAGTTCGATCAGCTTCAGCGTGTAGTTTTCCTGCAGCATCAGCGGCATCTGCGGGACGCGCTTGATCATCTGCTTGACGAGCGTCGGCAGCAGATACGGCCCGATCGTGTAAATCACGCCGAGACGCAGCGGCCCGACGAGCGGGTCTTTTCCCTGCTTTGCGATCTCCTTGATCGCGAGCGTCTGCTCGAGCACGCGCTGCGCCTGCGTGACGATCTGCTCGCCGATCGGCGTCACGCTGACTTCGCTCGTGCCGCGCTCGAAAATCTGCACGTTCAGTTCGTCTTCGAGCTTCTTGATCGCTACGGACAACGTCGGCTGGCTGACGAAACACGCCTCCGCCGCGCGGCCAAAATGCCGCTCGCGCGCCACCGCGACGATGTACTTCAGTTCTGTGAGCGTCATTGAGGGACCAATCAGTGCAATAAAATCAATAGGTTTCAGTTATACACCTATGGGGCCAATTCGCCAACCACCGCGCCAACCCCCCCCATGCCGCTGCAACACGACGCGTGCGCACCTCGAACGAAGTGCGCGAGTCAGCCTCCGCGCCATGACCTACGCCTTCAGATAGTGTTCGCGCGCGCCGAGCCAGCGCGCGAGGTGCTGCGTGACGACGTCCGGGTATTGCGCCAGCAACTGCGCCGCCGCTTCGCGCGCCGGCTCGATGAGCCAGCCGTCCTGCTGCAGATCGGCGAAGCGCAGCATTGCCGCGCCGGACTGGCGCGCGCCGAGAAATTCGCCGGGACCGCGAATTTCGAGGTCGCGCCGCGCGATTTCGAAGCCGTCGGTGGTTTCACGCATCGTCTGCAGGCGCGCACGGCCGGCGATCGACAACGGCCCCGAATACAGCAGCACGCACACCGACGCGACGCTGCCGCGCCCTACGCGGCCACGCAACTGATGCAACTGCGCGAGCCCGAAGCGCTCCGCGTGCTCGATCACCATGAGCGACGCGTTCGGCACGTCGACGCCGACTTCGATCACCGTCGTCGCCACGAGCAGCTGGACCTCGTTGCGCGTGAACGCGTCCATGACCGCCGCCTTCTCGGCAGGCGCGAGGCGGCCATGCACCAGCCCGACTTTCAGCTCCGGCAGCGCGGCCACCAGCGTTTCGTAGGTCTCGACGGCCGTCTGCAATTGCAGCGTCTCGCTCTCCTCGATCAGCGGGCACACCCAGTACACCTGGCGCCCCGTCAGCGCCGCTTCGCGCACGCGCCCGATCACCTCTTCGCGGCGCGCGTCCGAGATCAGTTTCGTCAGGATCGGCGTGCGGCCCGGCGGCAGTTCGTCGATCGTCGACACGTCGAGGTCCGCGTAGTACGTCATCGCGAGCGTGCGCGGAATCGGCGTCGCCGACATCATCAGTTGATGCGGCTGGAACGCGCGCGCGCCATCCGCGGCGTTTTTCGCCTTGGCGCGCAACGCAAGACGCTGTTCGACGCCGAACCGATGCTGCTCGTCGACGATCACGAGCCCGAGGCGCGCGAATTCGACGGTGTCCTGGATGATCGCGTGCGTGCCGACCACGAGCCGCGCGGTGCCGAGCGCGGCCGCTTCGAGCGCCGCGCGCTTTTCCTTCGCCTTGAGGCTGCCCGCGAGCCATGCGACCGTGACGCCGAGCGGTTCGAGCCAGCCGCGCAGCTTGCGTGCGTGCTGCTCGGCGAGGATTTCGGTCGGCGCCATCAGCGCGGCCTGATAACCGGCGTCGATCGCCTGCGCGGCGGCGAGCGCGGCGACGATCGTCTTGCCGCTGCCGACGTCGCCTTGCAAGAGACGCTGCATCGGGTGCGGCTGCGTCAGATCGTTCGCGATTTCGGCGCCGACGCGCTGTTGCGCGCCCGTCAGCGAAAACGGCAGCGCGGCGAGCAGACGCGCGACGAGCGCATCGGCGTCGCCGGACGCGCGGCGCGGCATCGCGGGCGCCGAGCGTGTGCGGCGCTCCTCGTGCGCGCGCTTGAGCGACATCTGCTGCGCGAGCAGCTCTTCGAACTTGATGCGCGACCACGCGGGATGCGTGCCGTCGATCAATGCCGTTTCGTCCGCGTCCGCATGCGGGTGATGCAGCGTGCGCACCGCCTGCATCAGCGGCGGCAGTTCGAGCGGCTGCAGATACGTGCGCGCGATCGGCTCCGGCAGCAGTTCCGGCAATGACGTGCGCGACAGCGCGTTGTCGATCGCCTTGCGCAGATACGCCTGCGTCACGCCCGCCGTGCTCGGATAGACCGGCGTGAGCGCCTGCGGCAGCGGCGTATCCTCGTCGACGACGCGCACCGCCGGATGCACCATTTCCATGCCGAAGAAACCGCCGCGCACGTCGCCACGCACGCGCAGCCGCACGCCGACCGACATCTGCTTGACCTGCGAGCCATAGAAATTGAGGAAGCGCAGAACGAGCTCGTCGCCCGCATCGTCGCGCAGCTTCACGAGCAACTGACGGCGCGGCCGGTACGCGATTTCGTTGTCGAACACGACGCCTTCGGTCTGCGCGATGCCGCCGGGCAGCAACTCGCCGATCGGCGTCAGCGACGTTTCGTCCTCGTAACGCATCGGCAGATGCAGCACGAGATCGATGTCGCGCGACAGGCCGAGCTTCGCGAGCTTGTCGCCGGTGCGCGATGGGGCGGCCTTTTGCGCGGGCCGGTCCGTCGACTCTTGCGGGACGGAACCGGCGGCTGGCTTTGCGGCGCGCTTTGCAGCCAGCTTCCCAGCCCGCTCCGCAGCCGGCTGCCTCAGCGATTTCGAGGTCGAACCTTCGGATGCAGGCACCGGATCGTGCGGCGCGTGCCCGGCTGCAGCAGCGTCGCTGATCCGCGCCTGCGCCGCCTTGCCGCGCGCGGCGCGGCGCCGCGGCGCGGTGTCGGCGTCATCGGGGTCTACAGGCGGACGGCGTTCGGACAAGGGCATGAGTCGCTTCGCAAGTACAATATCGGCTTTCCACGTTTTCGTGACTGTTCGGCGCGGCATCGGGACGGCCGGTGCCGGCTCGGCAATGTCCCGCAATCATAGCCGCTCGGCGCGCGGCGTCGATTCTGTCCGATTCAAAGTGCCCGCGCCATTGGCACGCCTTTATTGGCACGCCCCTTTTTAGCCGTTCCGTATCCACCCGTGCGCATGTTCACCCTTTCCGATTTCGATTTCGCGCTGCCGCCCGAACTGATTGCACAAGTCGCGTTGCCCGAGCGCAGCGCGAGCCGCCTGCTCGAAGTGGACAACCGGACCCGCCCGGCGACGCTCACCGACCGCCGCTTTGCCGAACTGCCCGATTGCGTCGCACCGGGCGACCTGCTCGTGTTCAACGACACGAAGGTGCTAAAGGCGCGCTTTCCCGGCTATAAGTCGAGCGGCGGCAAGATCGAAGTGCTGGTCGAGCGGCTCACCGGCGAACGGACCGCGCTGGCGCAGATCCGCGCAAGCAAGAGCCCTGCCGCGGGCACGCAGTTGCGCCTCGCCGATGCGTTCGACGTCACCGTCGGCGAGCGCGTCGAGCCGTTCTACACGCTGCATTTCCCGACCGATTGCCTCACGCTGATCGAGCAGTACGGGCGGCTGCCGTTGCCGCCGTACATCGAGCACGACCCCGATGCAACCGACGAGACGCGCTACCAGACCGTCTACGCGCAGAATCCGGGCGCGGTGGCCGCGCCGACCGCCGGCCTGCATTTCGACGAAGCGCTTTTTGCGCGGCTCGACGCGCGCGGCGTCGAGCGCGCGACGCTCACGCTGCATGTCGGCGCCGGCACGTTCCAGCCGGTGCGCGTCGAAAACATTGCGGAGCACAAGATGCACAGCGAGTGGTACCAGTTGCCGCAGTCGCTGGTCGATAAAATCGCCGCGACGCGGGCGCGCGGCGGCCGCGTGATCGCCGTCGGCACGACGTCGATGCGCGCGCTCGAAGCGGCCGCGCGCGATGCGGAGAACGCGGGCCGCGCGCTCGCGGCAACGAGCGCGGAAACGGATATTTTCATCACGCCGGGCTATCGTTTTCGCGTCGTCGACCGGCTCGTGACGAACTTCCATTTGCCGAAATCGACGCTTCTGATGCTCGTGTCGGCATTTGCAGGCATCGATACGATCCGTGCCGCGTATCGGCATGCAATCGACGAGCGCTATCGTTTCTTCAGCTACGGTGACGCAATGCTGCTGACGCGCAGCGACGCGTAACGCGCGTGCGCGTTCGACTGACAGCGGTTGAGTGACAGCAGGTGAGTGACATTCAGTGCCTTATCCAGTGACTTTATCGGCCGCCGGGCATCCTCCGGCAGGCTTCATTTTTTAAGCGCCGGACTGTGTTTCCGGTCGCTCAGGAGCTGCTCAATGACCGACGGTCATCATCACGACAATCACACCGAACATACCGATCGCACCAATCAGACGCCGCCCGCCGGCGGCCTCGAATTCGATCTGCTGAAAACCGACGGTCTCGCGCGCCGCGGCCGCCTCACGCTGAATCATGGCGTCGTCGAAACGCCGATCTTCATGCCGGTCGGCACCTACGGCACGGTCAAGGCGATCCAGCCGCGCGAACTCGAAGAAGTCCGCGCGCAGATCATCCTCGGCAACACGTTTCACCTGTGGCTGCGCCCGGGCCTCGAGACGGTCGCCGCGCACGGCGGTCTGCACGGCTTCATGGGCTGGAAGCGGCCGATCCTGACCGACTCGGGCGGCTTCCAGGTGTTCTCGCTCGGCGATCTGCGCAAGATCACCGAAGACGGGGTCACGTTCGCGTCGCCGATCAACGGCGACAAGCTGTTCCTGTCGCCGGAAGTGTCGATGCAGATCCAGAAGGTGCTGAATTCGGACATCGTCATGCAGTTCGACGAATGCACGCCTTACGCAACCAACGGCGTGCCGACGACGCGCGACGAAGCGGGCGCATCGATGCGCATGTCGATGCGCTGGGCGAAGCGTTCGATCGACGAATTCGGCCGCCTGTCGAATCCGAATGCGTTGTTCGGCATCGTCCAGGGCGGCATGTTCGAGGATCTGCGCGACGAATCGCTGGCCGGCCTCGCCGAAATGGACTTCCACGGCTTCGCGATCGGCGGCCTGTCGGTCGGCGAGCCGAAAGAGGACATGATGCGCGTGCTCGAGCACGTCGCGCCGCGTCTGCCCGCGAACAAGCCGCACTATCTGATGGGCGTCGGCACGCCCGAGGATCTCGTGGCCGGCGTCGCAGCCGGCGTCGACATGTTCGATTGCGTGATGCCCACGCGCAACGCGCGCAACGGCTGGCTCTTCACGCGCTTCGGCGACATCAAGATCCGCAACGCGACGCACAGGAACTCGCTGCGGCCGCTCGACGAGCAATGCGGCTGCTACACGTGCCGCCACTTCACGCGCGGCTATCTGCACCATCTGCATCGCGTCGGCGAGATACTCGGCGCACAGCTGAACACGATCCACAACCTGCACTACTACCTCGAGCTGATGCAGGAAATGCGCGACGCGATCGACGGCGGCAACTTCACCGCGTTTCGCAGGCTGTTCCACGAGAATCGCGCGCGCGGCATCGATTAGCGGCGCGTCCGCACATCGGCACATCGAACCGCGCGCGAAACATTACAATTCACTTTCGCAACGGCGTGCCGCTCGATCTGTCAAACCGCGGCGCCGGCACGGTGGTCGAAACCGTGCCGCAAGCGGGGTGCAGATGCCAATGCGGCGCGCCGACGCGCAAAGTGCCGGTGGTAGAATAATCGGCTGACTTTTTTTGACTGGTATAAACGGAGAGACCAACGTGCCGTCGTTCATTTCCAATGCATTCGCACAAGGCAGTGCCGCCGGGGGCGCCGAATCGAGCCTGATGAGCTTTCTGCCGCTCATCCTCATGTTCGCAGTGCTCTACTTCATCATGATTCGCCCGCAAATGAAGCGTCAGAAAGAGCATCGCAACATGCTCGCGGCGATGGCCAAAGGCGACGAAGTAGTGACGAACGGGGGTATTGTCGGCAAGATCACGAAAGTCGGCGAAGCGTATGTCGGCGTAGAAATCTCCGAGGGAACGGAAATCACCGTGCAAAAGGCTTCGGTCACGACGATTCTCCCGAAAGGCACGATCAAATCGCTGTAACGCGTTTTCCAGCGCGCTTTTAGCACGCTTTTAGCACGCTTCCTGCGCGTTTTTTTTGCGATCACGTGCGCAACTAGAGCAAGACCCGCAAGGCCCTGCCCCGAAGCCTCAGACGAAGCCGCTCCCGCTGAACGCGGCGCGGCCTTGCAAGCAACTGGCAACTTGCCGCCAACCGTCCGTTGGACCATCCCATGAATCGTTACCCCCTCTGGAAATATGCCGTGATGCTGGTGGCGCTTGCCATCGGCCTCCTGTACACGCTGCCCAACTTCTTCGGCGAAGCGCCGGCAGTGCAGGTGTCGAGCGGCAAGGCAACGGTCAAGCTCGATTCGGCCACGCTGTCGCAGGTCGAAGCGGCGCTGGCGGAGAGCCACATCAAAGCCGACGATGTCACGTTCGACAATTCGACGCTGAATGCGAACATCCGCGTGCGCGTGGCCGATACGGATACGCAATTGCGCGTCAAGGATCTGCTGCAGAAGTCGCTGAACAGCGACCCGTCGGATCCGACGTATGTCGTCGCGCTGAACCTGCAAAGCGCGTCGCCGCACTGGCTGACCGCGCTGCACGCGCTGCCGATGTACCTCGGTCTCGATCTGCGCGGCGGCGTGCACTTCCTGCTGCAGGTCGACATGGCAGGCGCGCTGAACAAGAAACTCGATTCCGATGCGTCCGATGCGCGCACGCTGCTGCGCGACAACCGCATTCGCGACGGCGGCGTGAACCGCGTCGGCCAGTCGGTCGTCGCGAGCTTCGCGGACCAGAGCGTCGCCGAGGCGGCGCGCAAGCAACTGACGACGGGCGTCAGCGAACTGCAGTGGGCCACGCAACCGGCGCCGACCGGCGGCTGGCAAGTGGTCGGCACGTTCACGCCGGCGGTGGAAAAGGCGGTGCAGGAAGCCGCGCTCAAGCAGAACATCACGACGCTGCATAACCGCGTCAACGAACTCGGCGTCGCGGAACCCGTCATCCAGCAGCAAGGCAACGACCGTATCGTCGTCGAACTGCCGGGCGTGCAGGACACGGCGAAGGCGAAGGACATCATCGGCCGCACGGCGACGCTCGAAGCGCGCCTCGCGGACCCGGTCAACACGCATCCGAATCCGAACGACCCGGTGCCGCCCGGCGACGAGCTCTTCACGCAGGGCAACCAGGTGCCGGTACTGCTGCGCAAGCAGGTGATCTTCACCGGCGATCGCATCATCGACGCGTCGGCGGGCTTCGACGAGCATCAGCGTCCTTCGGTCAATATCCGTCTGGACTCGGCCGGCGGCCGCGCGGTGCGCACCGTGTCGCGCGACAACATCGGCAAACCGATGGCGATGGTGCTGTTCGAAAAGGGCAAAGGCCAGGTGCTGACGGTCGCGACCATCCAGTCGGAACTCGGCGACCGCTTCCAGATTACCGGCCAGCCGACGCCGCAAGCCGCCGCCGACCTCGCCCTGCTGCTGCGCGCCGGCTCGCTCGCCGCGCCAATGGACATCATCGAGGAACGCACGATCGGCCCGAGCCTCGGCGCCGACAACATCAAGAAGGGCTTCGATTCGGTCGTCTACGGCTTTATCGCGATCGCCGCATTCATGATCGCGTACTACATGCTGTTCGGTCTGATCTCGATGATCGCGCTGTCGGTGAACCTGCTGCTGCTGGTCGCGATCCTGTCGATGCTGCAGGCCACGCTGACCCTGCCGGGCATCGCCGCTATCGCGCTCGCGCTCGGTATGGCGATCGACGCAAACGTGCTGATCAACGAGCGCGTGCGCGAAGAATTGCGCAACGGCGCGCCGCCGCAGCTTGCGATCCAGAACGGCTACGCGCATGCGTGGGCGACCATTCTCGATTCGAACGTCACGACGCTGATCGCCGGCCTCGCGCTGCTCGCATTCGGTTCCGGCCCGGTGCGCGGCTTCGCGGTCGTGCACTGTATCGGCATTCTGACGTCGATGTTCTCCGCGGTGTTCTTCTCGCGCGGCCTCGTGAACCTCTGGTACGGCGGCAAGAAGAAACTGAAATCGCTCGCGGTCGGCCAGGTGTGGCGACCCGCCACGGCCACGGCCGGCGGCGCGGCCGCTTACCTCGAAAACGATACGGCAAGCGACGACACAGTCACGACCCCTGCCCGCGCGAGCGCGCCCGCTCCCACGGCCAAACGTAAGGCGCCGGCGAATGCATCGGCCGGCGCGCGCGCCAACCCAGGCAAACCGACCGTGCGCCGGCGCAACGCGCCTGGCACGCCGAGCGGCGGCAACGCGCCGAAGAAACCGGGTTCAACCCGCTGATGCCCGGAGAACGAGACCATGGAATTTTTCCGCATCCGTAAAGACATTCCGTTCATGCAGCGCGCGTTGCTGTTCAACGCGATTTCGCTGATCACGTTTATTGCCGCCGTGTTTTTCCTCGTGCACCGCGGCCTGCACCTGTCGATCGAATTCACGGGCGGCACGGTGATCGAAGTGCAGTATCCGCAGGCCGCGCAGCTCGAACCGGTGCGCGACACGCTGACGAAGATCGGCTACGCCGACGCGCAGGTGCAGAATTTCGGCACGTCGCGCGACGTGCTGATCCGCCTGCCGCTGAAGCAGGGCCTCAGCTCGGCGCAGCAAAGCGACCAGGTGATGGGCGCGCTGAAGGCCGAAAACGCGCAAGTGCAGTTGCAGCGCGTCGAGTTCGTCGGGCCGCAGGTCGGCAAGGAGCTCGCCACCGACGGTCTGCTCGCGCTCGCGTGCGTGGTGGCCGGCATCGTGATCTATCTGTCGTTCCGCTTCGAGTGGAAGTACGCGATCGCCGGCGTAATCGCCAACCTGCACGACGTCGTGATCATTCTCGGCTTTTTCGCGTTCTTCCAGTGGGAGTTCTCGTTGTCGGTGCTCGCGGCCGTGCTTGCGGTGCTCGGCTACTCGGTCAACGAATCGGTCGTTATCTTCGACCGGATCCGCGAGACGTTCCGCCGCGAACGCAAGATGAGCGTGATCGAAGTGATCAACCACGCGATTACGAGCACGATGTCGCGAACCATCATCACGCACGGCTGTACGCAGATGATGGTGCTGTCGATGTTCCTGTTCGGCGGCCCGACGCTGCACTATTTCGCACTCGCGCTGACGGTCGGTATTCTGTTCGGTATCTACTCGTCGGTATTCGTCGCGGCGGCGCTCGCCATGTGGCTCGGCGTGAAGCGCGAAGACCTGCTGAAGGAAAAGAAGGAACGCCACGACCCGAACGACCCGAACGCGGGCGCCCAGGTCTGATTGCAGTCCTTTCGCGCTGCGTTTCGCTTCGGCAAGAAGGCCGGTTCATGTAGAACCGGCCTTTTTTCATGAAGCCCCGCTCGGGTCAGCCAGACCAGTGACCCTGCCGGCGCCGCTTTCTACTGCTTGATCCCCTCGGCCTGGATATGCAGCGTGGTGGCCATGCTGAATCCCTGCTTCTGCCCCAGATCGATGCCGTAGTCGGCGCGGTCGAACTTCGCGGTCGCATCGACGCCGCAAACCTCGCGCTTGAGCATCGGGTGCTGCATGCACTTGAACGTCACGACCTGCAGATTCAGCGGCTTCGTCACGCCGCGCAGCGTGAGGTTGCCGATCACTTCGACCGGTTTGTCGCCGTCGAAACGGATCCGCGTGCCCTTGTAGACCGCCGTCGGATACTTCGAGACGTCGAGCAGCTCGTCGGAGCGCGCATGCTCGTCCAGCTTCGGATTACCGGTCTGGATCGACGACGTATCGATCGTCACATCGACCGTCCCCGTTTTCGCTGCGCGATCGAGCGTCACGGTTCCGGTCGACTTCGTGAATTTGCCGCGCCATACCGATAAACCGCCCATATGGTCGGATTCGAAGCTCGGAAACGTGTGATTGGGATCGAGCTGATACGTATCGGCGGCCGCGGTTGCGTCGAGCGAAACAAAAGCCGCGACGAGCGACGCCATCGCACCGGCCAGGCGTGTCTTCCTCACAATGTGTTCTCCTTTTTAAGGCTCGATGCGCGAGCGAAAGCGCGCGCCGACGCCGATGGTCTCTGCTTACCCTTGCTGCCCTTCCTGCGTTTTCTACTTTCCAGCCCCCACAAAATGAAACTTGATGACGACATCGTCGGCCACCACCGACGTGTCCTTCCACTCGCCTAGCCCGACGTCGTATTGCGAGCGCCTGATCGTAAGCGCCCCGTCGAACACATGCGCCGCGCCCTGCGTCGTCACCGTTACCGGCACGACCACGGTCTGCGACTTGCCTTTGATCGTCAGCTTGCCCGTGACGTTGAACCGGTCCGCGCCGGCCGGCGCAATCGCGCTCGACACGAAGGTCGCACTCGGGAAAGTTTTCGCGTCGAACCAGTCCTTGCCGCGCACTTCGTCGTTATAGGTTTCGTCGCCGAGGTCGTAGCTCGTCATATCGACGTCGACCTGCGCGCTGCCTGCAGCCGGCTTCGCCGGATCGAAAGCGAGCTGCGCGGAAAACTTCGTGAACTTGCCTTCGACAGGCACATTCATCTGTTTCGACGTCGCCGTGATCGTGCTGTGCGCGGCATCGATCTGCGCATGCGCGTCGCGTGCCGTCAGCGCCAACGGCACGGCGAGCGCAATCGCGATCGCGGCGGCAGCGCGCCTGGCCGATACCGCGACCCTGACCGGGGTGAACGAGGTTTTCAATGGTTGTCCTTATTTGAGGAACGGGATCATCCGCGACAGCAACCCATCGCGATCGAGCCATTGATGCTTGAGCGCCGCCGCGACGTGCAGCACCACGAGCACGAGCAGCGTGTAATTGAGCGCGATATGCAAATTTTTGAGCACCGTCTTGAGCACCGGGTCGGGCGCGATCAGCCGCGGCAACGGCACGAGCCCAAGGTAGACGACCTGCACGTTGGCCGCCGAGCTGTACAGATATCCGGATACCGGAATCACCACCATCAACGCGTACAACGCGACATGCGTGGCCTGCGCGGCCTTGCGCTGCCAGGCGGGCATGCCCGCGGGCAGCGGCGGCGCCGCATGCGTCGCGCGCCATAGAATGCGCAGCACGACGAGCGCAAAGATCGTGACGCCGATCCACTTGTGCCACGAGAAGTAGCGCAGCTTCGTCGGCGTGAAGCCGGGTATATCGGTCATCACCCAGCCGAGCGAAAAGCCGCCGACAATCAGCACTGCGATCAGCCAGTGAAAGGCGATGGCCGTGCGCGTGTAACGCAGGCTCGGCGCACGCCCGGCAAACGACGAGAGATGTGCCACGACAAGCCTCCCGTACCGCGAATCGCGAGATTGAAATTAAACGATACGACAGCGCCCGTTATTCCCGCCGATGCATGTCGCATCGTGCGTAGTCATGCACCTTCTGTCATGCACCTTCTGTCACGCACCTTTTATCGTGGACGCGTATTCGCGCCATGCTACTCCACCCTACGCACTTCCATGCAAGCGTCCCGAGCGTATTGCCCGTGCGGTCCGGAACTTGCTACAACGGGTCGGGCTCGTCATGGATCGGCGCGCCTTCGTACCGTCGGGCCGGCACCGGTCGCAGCGGTAACCCGAGCCAGCGCTCGAACACGTAAGCTCCGGACCCGGCCACCCCTATGCGGTGACGGCGAAGCGCCTTTGATACTATGTCGCCAGGTTTTTGCTGCCCGCCCGCGCAGAGCGGTGCGCCTGCCAGGGCAAGCGCCGCCGACCGCCGAACACTTAACGCTCTGCTCTAGCACGCATGGAACAAGACCGCCTGATTGCATGCCACGACTGCGATGCGCTGTTTCAGAAGCCGCGGCTCGGCCGGCGGCGCCTCGCGCGCTGCCCGCGCTGCGGGGCCGTGCTGTACGGCAGTTCGACGGGACGTCTCGATCCGATCTGCGCGATGACGATGGCCGCGCTGATCACGTTCCTGATCGCGCAGACCTTCCCGATCATCGAGCTCGAGGCCAACGGCATCACGTCGCAGGCGAGCCTCTTCGGCGCAATCGAGGTGCTGTGGACCGAAAACATGCAGATCGTCGCCGTCATGGTGTTCTGTTCGACGATCCTCTTTCCTCTGACCGAACTGCTCGCGCTGCTGTACGTGCTGCTGTCGGTGCGTGCGGGCTTCGTGCCGCTCGCATTCCATCAGGTCATGCGCGCGATCCAGTTCGTGCGGCCGTGGGGCATGATCGAAGTGTTCATGCTCGGCACGCTCGTCACGATCGTCAAAATGACGAGTGTCGCGCGCGTAATACCCGAAGCGGCGCTGTTCGCTTTCGGCGCGCTGACGCTGATGTTCGCGGTAGTCGTGACGTTCGAGCCGCGCACGCTGTGGGACATCGCCGATACGCTGACGCGGCACAGAACACGGCAGACGCGGCGGCGCATGCGGCGCGCGAAGGAACTCGCCAGGCCCGCCGCGCAGCGGCCCGGCAGCAACCCGGCGGGCCCAGCGGGCACGTCGTCGCGCGGGGGATGAGCACCCGATGAAATACCTGACGGCCTCGCGCGCCGGTCTGATCTCGTGCCACGCATGCGGGCGCGTGCAGAAGCGCGTGCGCTTTGCGAGCCCGGACCACGCGCCGCAGTGCTGCGAGCGGTGCCGCGCGCCGATGCACAGGCGCAATCCGGACAGCCTGATGCGCACGTGGGCACTGCTGATCGCGGCCGCCGTGCTCTACATTCCCGCGAACCTGCTGCCCGTGCTGCACACCACCTCGCTGGTCGGCACCGAGAACGACACGATCATGAGCGGCGTCGTCTACTTCTGGACCTCGGGCGACTGGCCGCTTGCGATCATCGTGTTCGTCGCGAGCATTCTCGTGCCGATGATGAAGCTCACGGTGCTTGCGCTGCTCAGCATCACCACGCAGCGCCGTTCGAGCTGGCGGCCGCACGAGCGCACGACGCTGTATCGCGTCGTCGAGCGGATCGGGCGCTGGTCGATGCTCGATATCTTCGTCATCACGCTGACCGTCGCGCTCGTGCGCTTCAAGTCGCTTGCCGAGATTACCGCGGGGCCCGGCGCGATTGCGTTCGGCTCGGTCGTCATTCTGACGATGCTCGCGTCGATGCAATTCGATCCGCGCCTGATCTGGGACAACATCGAAACCGGACCGCCGCCGCGCCGCCGACCGGGCTCCATCGACAACGGCAGCACGCCCCCTTCCTCCAAAGATTCCCGGCAACCCCAGGACACGCCCCATGAATAGTCCACAAGACCCGACGCCCGACGCGCCGCGCCACGATCCGGCCGGACCCGACGTGCCCGAGCCCGATATCGACGCGCGCCGCCGCTGGCTGCCGTCGCTCGTGTGGGTGATTCCGCTGATCGCCGCGCTGATCGGCGTCGCGCTCGTGATCCAGTCGATCTATCAGAAAGGCCCGACCATCACGATCAGCTTCACCACCGCGGAAGGGCTCGAGCCGGGCAAGACCAAGGTCAAGTACAAGGACGTCGACATCGGCTACGTGAAGCAGATCAAGCTGTCGAACAATCATTCGCGCGTGCTCGTCTATGTGCAGCTGTCGAAGGAAGCCGACGACTTTGCGGTAAAAGACAGCCGCTTCTGGGTGGTCAGGCCGCGCATCGGCGCAAGCGGCGTGACGGGCCTGAGCACGTTGCTGTCGGGGTCGTATATCGGCGTCGACGGCGGCCGTTCGACCGAGACGCAGACCGAATTCGTCGGCCTCGAAGCGCCGCCGGCCGTTACCGTCGACCAGAAAGGGCGGCAGTTCACGCTGCGCGGCGAGTCGCTCGGCTCGATCGATATCGGCTCGCCCGTTTACTACCGGCGCGTACAGGTCGGCCAGGTCACGGGCTTCTCGCTCGACAAGGACGGCACCGGCGTGACGGTGCAGGTGTTCGTCAATGCGCCATTCGACCAGTACGTCGGCACGAACTCGCGCTGGTGGCATGCAAGCGGCGTCGACCTGCGGCTCGATTCGAGCGGCTTCAAGCTCAACACGCAGTCGCTTGCGACGGTGATCGTCGGCGGCCTTGCGTTCCAGTCGCCGCCGGGCCAGGCGGTCGGCGTGCAGGCGCCGAACAACATGACGTTCCGTCTCGGCGACGACGAAAGCGATGCGATGCGCGAACCCGACGGCGAACCGGTGCGCGTCGTGATGAACTTCAACCAGTCGCTGCGCGGGCTGTCGGTCGGCGCGCAGGTCGACTTCCGCGGCATCGTGCTCGGTCAGGTGACGAGCATCGGCGTCGAATACGATCCGAAGATCCGCAACTTCACGATGCCGGTCACGATGAACCTGTATCCGGACCGTTTGCGCCGGCGCACGCGCGAAGCGTTGCCGGCGCCGGGCTCGCCGTCGAGCAACGATCTGCTGCAGGCACTCGTCAGGCATGGGCTGCGTGGCCAGTTGCGCACCGGCAACCTGATCACCGGTCAGCTGTATATCGCGCTCGACATGTTCCCGAATGCGCCGAAGGCATCAGTCGACGCGTCGCACGATCCACTCGAGCTGCCGACCATGCCGAACTCGCTCGACGAACTGCAACTGCAGATCGCCGACATCGCGAAGAAGCTCGACAAGATCCCGTTCGACCAGATCGGCACGAACCTGAACACGGCGCTAGCGCATGCGGACAAGCTGTTCTCGCAAGTCGACTCGGAGCTGCTGCCGCAGGCGCGCGATACGCTCGCGGCCGCGAAGCAGACGTTCGGCTCGGCCGAGCAGACGCTGCAGCAGGATTCGCCGCTGCAATCCGACGTCCATCAGGCGCTGCAGGAATTGACGCGCACGCTGCAGTCGCTGAATGCGCTGTCTGATTATCTGGAGCGCCATCCCGAGTCGCTCGTCCGCGGAAAACCAGGAGATAACAAATGACGTTTGCGTGGCTCACCCGTTCGTTGCGAGCGCCGCGCGGCACGGCGGCGCGGTCCGGTTCCGGCGGCAAGGCCGCTGGTGCGCTCACGGCAGGCGTGCTGTGCGCGCTGGCGCTGGCGGCATGCTCGTCCCCGTCGAGCCGGTTCTACACGCTCTCCACCGGCGATTCTTCCGCACCGAGCGCCGCGACTTCCGCCGTCGCGAATCCGGCGTTTCTGATCGAAGTGACGCCCGTGGATGTGCCGCCGCAGGTCGCAAGAAACCAGTTCGTGGTGCAGACGAGCAACAACCAGGTCGACGTGCTCGAACAGGAGCGCTGGGCGTCGCTGCCGGGCGATGAAATCCGCCGCGCGTTGTCGAACGCGCTCACGCGTGAGCTCGGCACGATCGATGTGTTCGGCACGCCTTATCCGGACCGCGTGCCGGTCTATCGGGTCAAGGTGAACGTGCAGCGCTTCGAATCGTGGCCCGGTTCGCACGCGCTCATCGATGCCGTATGGAGCGTGCGCGCGGTGCGCACGCAGGCGCTGCTGACGTGCCGCACCGTGGCGAGCGTGCCGGTTGCGGGCGGCTACGATGCGCTCGCCGTCGGGCATCAGCGCGCGGTCCAGCAGATTTCGGGCGAGATCGCCGAGGCGGTACACGCCCTGTCCGCCAACCCCGCGCGCGGCGCGGCGCCGGCGTGTCCGAGCGCTTCGGTGCAGGCGACGCCAACGGCGGCCGCCATGCCCAAGGCCGGTGGCGGCAGCTAGGGAGATCGGTTCGCGCCGCCATCCCGGGGAAAAGCCGCCCGTGCGACCGCGTACAATGGCGGCTTACTCCACGCCCGACGCGTTCCGAACCGCGTCCAACGCCCTGCGGCCCGCTCCATGTCTTTCGATTTTTTCGTCCCCTGCCCGCGCGGCCTCGAAGCCGCGCTTGCCGCCGAACTCACCGCGATCGCCGCGACGCATCTGAACGGCGCGCCGTTTACCGCGGGCGCGCAGGTCCCCGGCGGTGTGCACTTTGGCGGCGGCTGGGCGGCCGGTATGGCCGCCAATCTGCATTCGCGCATCGCGAGCCGGGTGCTGCTGAAAATCGCGCAGCGCCCGTATCGCAACGAGCAGGACGTCTATGCGCTCGCGCTCGAGCAGCGCTGGGAACAATGGTTTTCGGCGAACGAAACGCTGCGCGTCGATGTGACCGCGATCAAGTCGCCGCTGCGCAGCCTCGAATTCGCGACGCTGCGTGTCAAAGATGCCATCTGCGATCGCCTGCGCGAGGTCAGCGGCGCGCGGCCGAGCATCGACACCGGCGCGCCCGACGTGCGCGTGTTCGCGTTTCTCACCGCGACCGAATGCATGCTGTATCTCGACACCTCGGGCGAGCCGCTTTTCAAGCGCGGCTGGCGCCTCGACAAAGGCGCGGCGCCGCTGCGCGAGAACCTCGCAGCCGGCATTCTGCGCCTGACGGGCTGGACGCCGGGCACGCCCCTTTACGATCCGATGTGCGGCAGCGGCACGTTCCTCGCCGAAGCGGCGCAGGTCGCGTTGAATATCGCGCCGGGTACCGACCGGCGCTTCGGCTTCGAGAAGCTCAAGCAATACGACGTCGGCGCGTGGCAGACGATGAAGGTTGCGGCGCAAGACGCGAAGCGCGCCGCACGCGCCAACGCAAACCGCGCTGACCTGCAGATTTTCGGCAGCGACATTTCCGGCGATATGCTCGACAAGGCGCGCGCGAACTTCGAACGCGCGGGCTTTCCGGGGCTGCCGCTCAAGCAGGTCGACGCACGCGGCATGACGCCGCCGACCGGCACAGCGGGCATTCTCGTCGCGAATCCGCCGTACGGCGAGCGTATCGAAGTGCGCGGCCGCGGGCCGCGCGGCGAAGTTCGCGCGCCGAGCCGCGAGCGCGAGCATCGCGACGAACGCGACGGTCGCGACGAACGGTTTCATCGCACGCATTCGGATACGCCCGACAGCGAATTTTTCCAGTCGCTCGGCGATGCGCTGAAGCAGCGCTTCACCGGCTGGCATGCGTTCGTTCTGACGTCCGATCGCAAGCTGCCCGGCCAGCTCCGGCTGCGCGAGTCGGCCAAGACGCCGCTTTACAACGGCGCGCTCGAATGCCGGCTGTTCCGTTTCGATCTCGTGGCCGGCAGCGTCAAACAGAAGCCCGCCGCGGCCTCGGAGTGATCGCGTAGGCCTGGGGTGCGCGGCAACCGCCCGGTTGCCGCGCACCGGCCCGTATCGCTCACTCGACCGACTTCACCATATCCTCGATCACCTTCTTCGCATCGCCGAAGACCATCATCGTCTTGTCCATGTAGAAGAGATCGTTGTCGAGGCCCGCGTAGCCGGCCGCCATCGACCGCTTGTTGACGATCACGGTGCGCGCCTTGTACGCCTCGATGATCGGCATGCCCGCGATCGGCGATTTCGGATCGTTCTTCGCCGCCGGATTCACGACATCGTTGGCGCCGAGCACGAGTACGACATCGGTCTGGCCGAACTCGTTGTTGATGTCGTCCATCTCGTAGACGAGGTCGTACGGCACTTCGGCTTCGGCGAGCAGCACGTTCATATGCCCCGGCATACGGCCCGCCACCGGATGGATCGCATAGCGCACGTCGATGCCTTTCTCCACGAGCTTGTCGGTCAGCTCCTTCAGCGCATGCTGCGCGCGCGCAACCGCAAGCCCATAACCGGGCACGATCACGACGGTTTCGGCATTGCCGAGCATGAACGAGGCGTCTTCCGCCGAACCCGATTTCACGGGCCGCTGCTCCTGCGCGCCGCCGGCGGCGGCCGCACCCGGCTCCGCGCCGAAGCCGCCCAGAATCACGTTGAAGAACGAGCGGTTCATCGCCTTGCACATGATGTACGACAGAATCGCACCGGACGAACCGACGAGCGAGCCCGCGATGATCAGCATCGCGTTGTTCAGCGAAAAGCCGATGCCCGCGGCCGCCCAGCCCGAGTACGAGTTCAGCATCGACACGACGACCGGCATATCGGCGCCGCCGATCGGAATGATGATCAGCACGCCGAGCACGAACGCGATCAGCGTCATGATGACGAACGGCAGCCACGACTGCGTCAGAAAGAAGATGATGCCGAAGCCGATCATCGCGAGCGCGAGCAGCAGGTTGATCGTGTGCTGGCCCGCGTAGACCACGGGCGCGCCCTGGAAGAGGCGGAACTTGTACTTGCCCGACAGCTTGCCGAAGGCGATGACCGAACCCGAGAACGTGATAGCGCCGACGAACGTGCCGATAAAGAGCTCGATGCGGTTACCGTACGGCAGGAAGTTCGGATACGGCGCACCTTCGGCCGCGAGACCGAACGCGGCCGGCTCCGACACCACCGCATAAGCGATGCACACCGCAGCCAGACCGATCAGCGAGTGCATTGCCGCGACGAGCTCGGGCATCTTCGTCATCTCGACGCGCGCGGCGATGAACGCGCCGATCGCGCCGCCCACCACGAGCCCGCCGAACAGCAGGCCGAGCCCAAGCGGCAGATCGGTGCCGAGCAGTGCCGCCTGCCTGACGATCAGCGCAATGGTCGTGACAATCGCGATCGCCATGCCGACCATGCCGAACACATTGCCCGCGCGTGCGCTCTTCGGATTCGACAGGCCCTTCAGCGCCTGGATGAAGCACACCGACGCAACGAGGTAGAGCAGCGTAACGACGTTCATGCTCATTTACGCGCCCTCCTTGCCCGGAGCGGCGAGCTTCTTCGGCTCCTTCTTCCTGAACATCTCGAGCATGCGCCTTGTCACGAGAAAGCCGCCGAACACGTTGACGGCCGCGAGCGCGACCGCGACCGTGCCGAAAAACTTGCCCGGCCCGACCGTGAGTCCCGCCGCGAGCATCGCGCCGACAATCACGATCGCCGAGATCGCATTGGTCACCGCCATCAGCGGCGTATGCAGCGCGGGCGTGACGTTCCAGACCACGTGATAGCCGACGTAGATCGCCAGCACGAAAATGATCAGGTTGATCACCGTGTGGTTGATGACTTCCATCGCCAATTCTCCTTGTGCGTCCTTGAGAGCGTACTGAAGCGTTGTTTTGCGGTGCTCGCGCAGTGCGCGTGCGGTGCTTGTGCGGTGCCTGCGCGCTTGCGACCGGCTCGTGACGATCAGGCTGCGCGCGCCACCGCGCCGTCGCGCACGAGCAGCGTGGCCGCGACGATATCGTCGGTCGGATCGATGTTGAGCGTGCCTTCCTTCGTGACGATCAGCTTCAGGAAGTCGAGCAGATTGCGCGCGTACAGCGACGACGCGTCGGCGGGCACCATCGCCGCGAGGTTCGTGTAACCGACGAGCGTCACGCCATGCCTGACGACAACCTTGTCCGCTTCGGTCAGCGGACAGTTGCCGCCGCGCCGTCCCGCCTCGCCTGCGATTTCCGCGCCGCGGCCGGCGGCCAGATCGACGAGTACGGAGCCGGGCTTCATCGACTGCACGGTGTCCGTCGAAATCAGCGTCGGCGCCGCGCGGCCCGGAATCAGCGCGGTGGTGATCACCACGTCGGCCTGCTTCGCGCGTTCGTGCACGAGCGCCGCCTGGCGCGCGAGCCACGACGGCGGCATGGGCCGCGCGTAGCCGCCGACACCTACGGCCGCTTCGCGTTCCTCGTCGGTTTCGTAGGGCACGTCGAGAAATTTCGCACCGAGCGATTCGATCTGTTCCTTGACCGCGGGCCGCACGTCGGACGCCTCGATCACGGCGCCTAGGCGCTTCGCGGTGGCTATGGCCTGCAGGCCCGCGACGCCCGCGCCGAGGATCAGCACGCGCGCGGCTTTCACGGTGCCGGCCGCGGTCATCAGCATCGGCATGAAGCGTGGATACAGATCCGCGGCGAGCAGCACTGCCTTGTAACCGGCAATATTGGCCTGCGAAGACAGCACGTCGAGACTTTGCGCACGCGTCGTGCGCGGCGCGGCTTCGAGCGCGAAGGCGGTGACGCCTGTTGCGGCGAGGCGCGCGGCGTTGTCTGCGTTGAACGGATCGAGCATGCCGACCAGCGTCGCGCCGCGCTTCATCGACGGCAATTCGGCTTCGGTGGGCGATTGGACCTTGAGAACGAGATCGGCGGCGAAGGCCGTTGCCGCATCGGTCATTTCCGCGCCGGCGGCGGAAAAGGCGTCGTCGGGAAAGCTGGCAGGCACCCCGGCGCCGCTTTGCACCGTCACGCGGTGGCCCTGCGACACGTACTTTTTAACCGTCTCGGGCGTCGCGGCGACGCGGGTTTCGTAGGCGCGCGTCTCGGCTGGCACTCCGATGTGCATCGTGAACTCCTCCTCGACCTTCTTGTTTGACGGACTTGCCGACGAGGGCTCGCCGGCTTGCTGACTGCAACGGCTACGGCGTCACTTTAACCGAAACCCCAGCGCGCGCATTAAATTTGTCGGCCGGCGCGTGGCACGGGAAAGCCTCAGGCGCGCGACGGCGCCTCGTTGCTTTTCGTTGACCCTTGCTGTCCCTCGTCGGCCCTTGCAGGCCCACACGCCCCGGCGGGCGGCGAAACCTCGGAGACGGTAAAATATCGGCCCATGAAACCGGAAACCTGGGCTCCGCATGTGACGGTCGCGGCCGTCGTCGAACGCGACGGGCGCTTTCTCGTCGTCGAGGAACACACGTCCGCCGGGCTGCGCCTCAATCAGCCGGCCGGGCACCTCGAAACAGGCGAAACTCTCGCCGAGGCGGTCGTTCGCGAGACACTCGAGGAAACCGCGCATCCGTTCACGCCCCACGCGCTGATCGGCGTCTATATGACGCATTACGCGCGCGACGGCAGCGACGGCACGACGTATCTGAGCTTCACGTTCTGCGGTGCCGCCGGCACGCCCGGCAACCGCGCGCTCGACCCGGATATCGTCCGCACCGTGTGGATGAGCGCCGACGAAATGCGCGCGTGCGCCGAACGGCATCGCTCGCCGCTCGTGATGCAGCGTATCGACGATTACCTCGCAGGCAAGCGTTTCCCGCTCGACTTCGTGCACACGCATTCGGTCGGGCCTCCCCGATAAAGAAGCAGCAGGCACAAAGAGATGAGCAAGCAGAAAGTCGTAGTGGGCATGTCGGGTGGCGTCGATTCGTCGGTCACCGCGTGGCTGCTGAAGGAACAGGGCTACGACGTGGTCGGCCTGTTCATGAAGAACTGGGAAGACGACGACGACGGCGAATACTGTTCGACGCGGCAGGACTGGATCGACGTCGTGTCGGTCGCGGACCTGATCGGCATCGACGTCGAAGCGGTCAACTTTGCCGCCGAATACAAGGATCGCGTGTTCGCCGAATTCCTGCGCGAATACTCGGCGGGCCGCACGCCGAATCCCGATGTGCTGTGCAACGCGGAAATCAAGTTCAAGGCGTTCCTCGATCACGCGATGTCGCTCGGCGCGGAAATCATCGCGACGGGCCACTACGCGCGCGTGCGAGAAGTGGACGGCGGCCGTTTCGAACTGCTGAAGGCGAAGGACCACACGAAGGACCAGTCGTACTTCCTGCATCGGCTGAACCAGGCGCAACTGTCCAGAACGCTGTTTCCGCTCGGCGACATGCCGAAAACGAAGGTACGCGAAATCGCTGAAAAGATCGGTCTGCCGAATGCGAAGAAGAAGGACTCGACCGGCATCTGCTTTATCGGCGAGCGGCCGTTCCGGGAATTCCTGAACCGCTACCTGCCGACGAAGCCGGGCCCGATGAAAACGGCCGACGGCACGCTGGTCGGCGAGCATATCGGCCTCGCGTTCTATACGTTCGGGCAACGCAAGGGCATCGGCCTCGGCGGCAGCAAGAACGGCAGCGGCGAACCGTGGTTCGTCGCGGGCAAGGATATGCGGACCAACACGCTCTATGTCGCGCAAGGGCACGACCATCCGTGGCTGCTCAGCGAAACGCTCGTCGCCGGCAATACGAGCTGGGTCGCGGGCGAACCGCCGGCCGAAGGCTTCGCGTGTGGTGCAAAAACGCGCTATCGGCAAGCCGATGCGGCGTGCACGTTCTCGCGCGTCGATATGCCGCAAGGCTCGCCGCGAAATGCGCATGAAAAACCGCAGCAAAACTCGCATCGAAATTCACATCAAGCGCACTTCTCGCTGCACTTCGACGATGCGCAATGGGCCGTCACACCGGGGCAGTCCGCCGTGCTCTACGATGGCGACATTTGTCTCGGCGGCGGCATCATCGAACACGCGGCAACCGCGCAGCCTCAGCCGGCCACGCAAGCACCGCACGACGCGGCGCTTGCCGCGCGCTGACCACGCTCCACGCCCTCACCCCGCGGCGGATTCCGTTCGCATGGCGACGAACGATCCCGCCGCGGCGCATTCATAGCAACGGAGTCCCCATGTTTTCTCGACGTTATCTGGCCATGTGGTGCGCGGTGCTCGCGAGCGCTGCCTGCGCGGCGCTCGCGAGCCGGTCGCTCATTTCGTGGTTCTGGCTGATCGTGCCCGCGCTCTTCGTCGCGCTCGGCGCGTGGGACCTCACGCAAAAGCGGCACGCCATCTTGCGCAACTATCCGCTGTGGGGGCACTTGCGCTTCCTGTTCGAGTTCATCCGGCCCGAGATCCGTCAGTATTTCGTCGAAGGCGATACCGATGAAAAGCCGTTTTCCCGTGTGCAACGCAGCATCGTCTATCAACGCGCGAAAAACGAAACCGACAGCCGTCCTTACGGCACCGAAGTCGATGTGAAAGCGGTCGGCCACGAATGGATCAGCCACTCGCTCGCGCCGACGCAGCTCGACGATCACGACTTCCGCATCACGGTCGGCGAGACGCGCGAGCAGCCGTATTCGATGTCGATCTTCAACGTCTCGGCGATGAGCTTCGGCTCGCTGTCGGCCAACGCGATCCGCGCGCTCAATCTCGGCGCGAAGAAAGGCGGCTTCGCGCACGACACCGGCGAAGGCTCGATGTCGAAATATCACCGCGAGCACGGCGGCGACATCATCTGGGAGATCGCCTCCGGCTACTTCGGCTGCCGCAACGACGACGGCACTTTCAACGCCGACAAGTTCGCGAAGCAGGCGCGCGACCCGCAGGTGAAGATGATCGAGATCAAGCTGTCGCAGGGCGCAAAGCCCGGCCACGGCGGCGTGCTGCCGGCCGCGAAGATCACGCCGGAAATCGCCGAGACGCGCGGTGTGCCGATGGGCCGCGATTGCGTGTCGCCGGCGTCGCACTCGGAGTTCTCGACGCCGCGCGAACTGCTCGAATTCGTCGAACGGCTCCGCAAGCTGTCGGGCGGCAAGCCGACCGGCTTCAAGCTGTGCATCGGGCATCCGTGGGAGTTCTTCGGCATTGCGAAGGCGATGCTGGAAACGGGCATCCTGCCGGACTTTATCGTCGTCGACGGCGCGGAAGGCGGCACCGGCGCGGCGCCGCTCGAGTTCACCGATCATATCGGCGTGCCGCTGCAGGAAGGGTTGCTGCTCGTGCGCAATACGCTCGTCGGCATCGGGCTGCGCCACAAGATCCGGATCGGCGCGAGCGGCAAGATGATCACCGCATTCGATATCGCGAAGACGCTCGCGATCGGCGCGGACTGGGTCAATGCCGCGCGCGGCTTCATGTTCGCGGTCGGCTGCATTCAGGCGCAAACGTGCCACACGGGCCGCTGCCCTACCGGCGTCGCGACGCAGGATCCGGTGCGCCAGCGCGCGCTGATCGTCTCCGACAAGTCCGATCGCGTGTTCAACTATCACCACAACACGCTGCACGCGCTAAAGGAAATCGTGCAGGCCGCCGGATTGCGGCACCCCGCGGATCTGCGGCCGCATCATATCGTGCGGCGCGTGTCGTCGTACGAGGTGCGGCTGATGTGCGATCTGCTCAAGTACCTCGAGCCGGACGACCTGCTCAACGGCACGTACCGCTATACGCTGTACGAGAAATGGTGGCCGGTCGCGACGAGCGATTCGTTCACGCCGGAAGTGACGAGTGTGGCGGCCTGAAGGCAAAAAGCCGCAAATAGCGGCGGACAGCGTCGGAAGGCGGCGTGCGTCGCCGACCCAGGGCGCCGCTTACTCGGTCAGCACCGTATCGATGAACGACTGCCGCTGCGACAGTTTCTGGTAATGCTTGTCCAGATTCGGATGCAGCTCGCGCCAGTTCAGCTCCGGCATTCTGAAATCGATGTAGCTGAGCGCGCAGCCGACTGAAATATCGGCCAGCGTGTAGTGGTTGCCGGTGCACCAGGTCTTGCTGCCGAGGCCTTGCGACATCGCGACGAGGCCTTCATCGACCTTGCGGCGCTGGCGCTCCACCCAGTTCTCGCTGCGCTGCTCCGGCGTGCGCAGCACGCCTTCGAGGCGCGCGAGCACGGCGGCATCCATGACGCCATCCGCGAGCGCCTCCCAGCAGCGCACCTCGATGCGCTCGCGCCCCGGTTGCGGAATCAGCTTGCCGACCGGCGACAGCGTGTCGACGTATTCGCAGATCACGCGCGAATCGAACACGGCCTCGCCGTCTTCCATGACGAGGCACGGCACCTTGCCGATCGGGTTGAACGTGTGAATGGTCGTCTCGTCGGACCACGGGTTCTCAAGCACCAGCTTGTAGTCGATCTTTTTTTCCGCGAGCACGATCCGCGCTTTGCGCACGAACGGGCTCGTCAGCGAACCGATGAGTTTCATCACTTCTTCTGCCTCTTCTCGTCTTCTTGATTGGCCGAAAGTATACGTGGAAAGGCGGCGTTTCAAGGGCTGCGGCCCGATCCTGCAAGCGGCGCCGCGGCTGCCTGTGGGCGGATTGCAACAATATGGCGCATAAGGCGCAGCACATTGCCATTTCTTATTGGGCGCTACAATCGCACGATGAACCTGCCGACCGAATCCTCCATCGATCCGAAAGCGGCCGTCGCCGTCTACCGCCAGCGGCGCGAGCGCGTGCTTGCCGCGCTGCGGGCGGCGGGCGGCGGCGTCGCGATCGTGCCGACCGCGCCCGAAGTGCTGCGCAACCGCGACGCCGACTACCCGTACCGGCACGACAGCTATTTCTACTATCTGACCGGCTTCACCGAACCCGAGGCGCTGCTCGTGCTCGACGCGAGCGCGGCGCCCGATGCGCCGGCGTCGATCCTGTTCTGCCGCGAGAAGAACGCCGAGCGCGAGACGTGGGAAGGCTTTCGCTACGGGCCGGAAGGCGCGCGCGATGCGTTCGGCTTCGACGCCGCGTTTGCGTTCGACGAACTCGGCACGCATGTGCCGCGCATCATCGCGGACAAGCCGGCGCTGCACTACGCCCTCGGCGTATCGCCCGAGCTCGACGCGCAGGTGCGTCAATGGCTCGATGCGGTGCGCGCGCAGTCGCGCAGCGGCGTCGTGGCGCCGACCGCGGTGCATGACCTGCTGCCGGTGCTCGACGAGATGCGTCTGTTCAAGGACAGTCACGAGCTTGCCGTGATGCGCCGCGCCGCGCAGATTTCGGCGCTCGCGCATCGCCGCACGATGGCCGCGTGCCGGCCGGGCATGCGCGAATACGAACTCGAAGCCGAATTGCTGTACACGTTTCGCAAGTACGGTGCACAAGCGCCAGCGTACGGGTCGATCGTCGCGGCGGGCGCAAACGCCTGCGTGCTGCACTATCCGGCCGGCAACGCGATCGCGCGCGACGGCGAGCTGATCCTGATCGATGCCGCATGCGAACTCGACGGCTACGCATCCGACATCACGCGCACCTTCCCGGCCAACGGCCGTTTCAGCGCAGCGCAGCGCGAGTTGTACGACATCGTGCTCGCCGCGCAGCAGGCGGCGATCGACGCGACGCGCGCCGGCGTCAGCTTCGATGCGCCGCATGAAGCCGCGGTGCGCGTGCTTGCGCAGGGTCTGCTCGATACCCGCATTCTCGGGCGCGATCGGTATGCGACGGTCGACGATGTGATCGAGCAGCGCGCGTATGCGCGGTTTTATATGCATCGGACCGGGCATTGGCTGGGCATGGATGTGCATGATTGCGGCGATTATCGGGAACGAAGCGGGGAAAAGAGCGGTGAAAGAAACGGGGAAAGAGATGCGAAAAAAAGCGGCGATGCGAGTGCAACGCCGGATGGCCGGAAGATGCCGCCGTGGCGCACGCTCGCGCCGTCGATGACGCTCACGATCGAACCCGGTCTCTATGTTCGCGCCGCCGAAGACGTGCCGGAAAAGTACTGGAACATCGGGATTCGCATCGAAGACGACGCCGTCGTCACCGCGACCGGCTGTGAGCTGCTCACGCGCGACGTGCCGGTCGACGCCGACGAAATCGAAGCGTTGATGCGCGACGCACAGGCGGCTCAGGACATTGCGCTTGCCGCGCCCGGTGCGGCATGAGCGCGGCGCCGTTCGACTTCGACGTGACGATTGTCGGCGCGGGCCCGGTCGGGCTTGCGCTCGCGGGCTGGCTCGCACGACGCAGCGCGACGCGCGCGCTGTCGATCGCGCTGATCGATGCGCGCGAGCCCGAGGATGCCGCATCCGACCCACGCTCGATCGCCGTATCGCAAGGCAGCCGGATGATCCTCGAGCCACTGCGCTGGCCCGCCGAGGCGACCGCGATTCATCGCATTCACGTCTCGCAGCGTGGACATTTCGGCCGGACACTGATCGACCATGCCGAGCACGGCCTGCCGGCGCTCGGTTACGTGCTGCGCTACGGCTCGATCGTGCACGCGCTCGCGCAGGTCGTGCAGACAACCTCCGTGCACTGGTTCAAATCGACGACCGCGCAGCCGCCCGTGCAGGAAGACGACGGCGTCACGCTGCACATCGAAAGCGCCGGCCCCGCCCACGTATCGCGCACGCTGCGCACGCGGCTGCTGGTCAATGCCGAAGGCGGACTGTTCCACGAACAGCAGGCGCCTCGCCGCGGCGGCACGCGCGACTACGGCCAGACGGCGCTTGTCGGCACGGTGACCGTATCGGCGCCGCAGCCGCACGTCGCGTGGGAGCGCTTCACATCGCAAGGGCCGATCGCGCTACTGCCGGTCGGCGGCGTGCGCGGTGCGGACTATGCGCTCGTCTGGTGCTGCGCGCCCGAAGAAGCGGCGCGCAGGGCGCAACTACCCGACGACGCGTTTCTGCGCGAGCTCGGCGCCGCATTCGGCGAGCGCATGGGCCGCTTTACGCAGATTCGCGGACGTGCAGCATTTCCACTCGGCCTCAATACCGTCGACGCGCTCGTGAACGGCCGAGTCGTCGCGATCGGCAACGCCGCACAAACGCTGCATCCGGTCGCCGGACAGGGGCTCAACCTCGGTCTGCGCGACGCGCACGCGCTTGCCGACGCACTGTCGCAACATGGCGCTTCGCCGCTCGCGCTGGCGGCGTTCGCGCGCAGCCGCGCCGTGGACCGGCGGCTCACGATCGGCGCCACCGATACGCTCGCGCGTCTCTTCACGTTCGACTTCCCGGCGCTTGGCGCGCTGCGCGGGCTTGCGCTGACCGCGCTCGAGTTCGTGCCTCCCGTGAAAACGGCGCTTGCGCGACAGATGATGTTCGGGCAGCGTCGCTAGCCTGTCATCCCGAGGCAGACGGGCATGGCGTTCGGCCGAGCATCGTTGCACGCCCGTGCCGATCGCACTGTCGTGCTTGTGCACGGATGTATTGATGTGCTGGCCCGCCGCGCCACGAACGACGCGTGTCGGTTCATCGCCGCGCGCATCCGCGTGTCCGTTCTATGACCGAACGCACTTTCATAGAAGATTTAACGGCTTATCACGCACTCAACTGTGACTGGTAGTGGGCCGTTAACGTTAAAATAGAAACTTTCCCCTCGCGATCTGCGGTACTCGCTCGTATGACGGCGCCGGCACTTGTGTGCAGCGCTGCCAGGCAAAGCGGCTCACCGCGGCTGGTTCTTTTGCTCATGCCCGTTCTCGGCACGCACAATTTACGCAACAACCTTTTCGTCGCTCCCATGGCGGGCGTGACGGACCGGCCTTTCCGCCAGCTTTGCAAGCGGCTCGGCGCGGGCTATGCCGTGTCGGAAATGGTTGCGTCGAACGCGCAGCTGTGGAAGAGCGAAAAGACCATGCGCCGCGCCAACCACGCGGGCGAAGTCGAACCGATTGCCGTGCAGATCGCCGGCGCCGACCCGCACATGATGGCCGAGGCCGCGCGCTACAACGTCGCAAACGGCGCGCAGATCATCGACATCAATATGGGCTGCCCCGCGAAAAAAGTTTGCAACGTTGCGGCCGGCTCCGCGCTGCTGCAGAACGAGCCGCTCGTGCAGCGCATCGTCGAGGCCGTCGTCAATGCGGTGGGCATCGGTCCCGACGCCGTGCCCGTCACGCTCAAGATTCGCACCGGCTGGAATCGCGAGAACAAAAACGCACTCACCGTCGCGCGTCTTGCCGAATCGGCAGGCATCTCGATGCTGACCGTGCATGGCCGCACGCGCGCGGATCTTTACCACGGCGAAGCGGAATACGAAACGATCGCCGCGGTAAAGGCGGCAGTGACCATTCCTGTCGTCGCGAACGGCGACATTTCATCGCCGCTCAAGGCGCGCGACGTGCTTGCCGCAACCGGCGCCGACGCCATCATGATCGGGCGCGCAGCGCAGGGTCGCCCGTGGCTGTTCCGCGAGATCGATCACTTCCTGCAGACGGGCAGCCTGCTGCCGGCGCCGCGTATCGACGAAATCCAGCAGGTCATGAACGAGCATCTCGAGGATCACTACGCTTTTTACGGGGAGTTCACTGGCGTCCGTACTGCGCGCAAGCATATCGGCTGGTACACTCGCGGCCTTTCCGGCGCCAACGTGTTCCGCCATCGGATGAATACGCTGGACACGACGCGCGAGCAACTGCTCGCCGTCAATGAATTCTTCGACGCGCAAAAGGCGATTTCCGATCGTCTCGTGTACGTCGAAGACGTCACGAATAACAACGGCGATCGGGACCAATCCGACTTATTAGCAGCATGAGCAAGCACAACATCGAACAATGCGTCCGCGACAGCCTGGATATGTACTTTCAGGATCTCGACGGCTCCAATCCGCACGACGTCTATGACATGGTCATCTCGTGCGTTGAAAAACCGCTGCTCGAGGTGGTACTCGAGCAGGCTGGCGGCAATCAGTCGCTGGCCGCCGAGTATCTCGGCATCAACCGCAATACGCTGCGCAAGAAGTTGCAACAGCACGGTCTGCTGTAGCGCACGCGCCCTGCCACGCCTTCATCGGTCTTTTCCGTTTTCATCATGATCAAGCAAGCGCTCATCTCCGTTTCCGACAAGTCAGGCATCGTCGATTTCGCGAAATCGCTGTCGGAACTCGGCGTCAAGATCCTGTCGACCGGCGGCACCGCGAAACTGCTCGCGGACGCGGGCCTCGCGGTTACCGAGGTGGCCGATTACACGGGCTTTCCGGAAATGCTCGACGGGCGCGTGAAGACGCTGCATCCGAAAGTGCACGGCGGCATTCTCGCCCGCCGCGATCTGCCCGAGCACGTGGCCGCACTCGAGCAGCACGGCATTCCGACCATCGATCTGCTCGTCGTGAATCTGTATCCGTTCGTGCAAACCGTGGCCAAGGAAGACTGCTCGCTCGAAGACGCGATCGAGAACATCGATATCGGCGGCCCGACCATGCTGCGCTCCGCGGCAAAAAACCATCGCGACGTCACCGTGATCGTCGATCCCGCCGATTACGTGGCAGTGCTCGATGAAATGCGCGAGAACCGCAACACGGTCAGCTACAAGACGAACTTCCGTCTCGCGACCAAGGTGTTCGCGCACACGGCACAGTACGACGGCGCGATCACGAATTACCTGACGAGCCTCACGGAAGAGCTGCAGCACCGCTCGCGCAACACGTACCCGGCTACGCTGAACCTCGCGTTCGACAAGGTTCAGGACCTGCGCTACGGCGAGAATCCGCATCAGAGCGCAGCGTTCTACCGCGATCTGTCGGTGCCGGCCGGCACGCTCGCGAATTACACGCAATTGCAGGGCAAGGAACTGTCGTATAACAACATCGCCGACTCGGACGCTGCCTGGGAATGCGTAAAAACATTCGATGTGCCAGCCTGCGTGATCATCAAGCACGCGAATCCGTGCGGCGTGGCAGTGGGTGAGGATACGGGCGAAGCATACGCGAAGGCATTTCAGACCGATCCGACGTCGGCGTTCGGCGGCATCATCGCGTTCAATCGCGAGGTGGATGAAGCGACTGCGCAAGCCGTTGCGAAGCAGTTCGTCGAAGTGTTGATCGCTCCGGCGTTCAGCACCGCGGCGCGCCAGGTGTTCGCTGCGAAGCAGAACGTCAGGCTGCTCGAAATCGCGCTCGGCAACGGCAATAACGCGTTCGACCTGAAGCGCGTCGGCGGCGGCGTGCTCGTGCAGTCGCTCGATGCCAGGAATGTGCAGTCGCGCGACCTGCGCGTCGTGACGAAGCGCTACCCGACGCCCAAGGAGATGGACGATCTGCTGTTCGCGTGGCGCGTGGCGAAGTTCGTGAAGTCGAATGCGATCGTGTTTTGCGGCAACGGCATGACGCTCGGCGTCGGCGCCGGACAGATGAGCCGCGTGGATTCGGCGCGCATTGCGAGCATCAAGGCGCAGAATGCGGGGCTGTCGTTGAACGGCTCGGCCGTTGCGTCGGACGCGTTCTTCCCGTTCCGCGACGGGCTCGACGTGGTAGTTGCGGCCGGCGCCACCTGCGTGATACAGCCGGGCGGTTCGGTGCGCGACGACGAGGTGATCGCCGCGGCGGACGAGCACAATATCGCGATGGTGGTGACCGGCGTGCGACATTTCCGGCATTGAGCTACGTCGCTGGGTTACGTCACTGAGTTACGTCACCAGGCACATTCCGGATTCATCGCGCGGCCCGGCAAAACATCACTGCCGGGCCGTTTTTCATCCGATTCGTTGTAGTATCGCAGGCACTGAGTCCGCCCTCCCGTTATGAGAATTCTCGGTATCGACCCCGGCCTGCGCGTGACCGGCTTCGGCGTGATCGACCAGTCCGGTCACCAGTTGAGCTACATCGCAAGCGGCGTCATCAAGACGCCCGACGGCGATCTGCCGTCCCGCCTCGGTACGATCTTCGACGGTATTTCCACGCTGATTCGCGAGCACGCGCCCGATCAGGCGGCCATCGAGAAGGTGTTCGTCAACGTCAACCCGCAATCGACGCTGCTGCTCGGCCAGGCCCGCGGCGCGGCGATCTGCGGTCTCGTGGCGGGGGGCGTGCCGGTCGCCGAATACACGGCGCTGCAGTTGAAACAGGCCGTGGTCGGCTACGGGCGCGCGACAAAGGAACAGATGCAGCAGATGGTGGTGCGCCTGCTGACGCTTTCCGGCATGCCTGGCACCGACGCCGCCGATGCGCTCGGTATGGCCATCTGCCATGCGCACGGCGGTAGCACGCTGAACACGCTCGGCGGCATCGCACCGGCACTTGCAAAGAAAGGCTTGCGCGTACGACGCGGAAGACTGGTCGGCTAGGGGACCGCGTCGCGCAAACCGGGACCGTTGCCCGTGGTGCGCGGCAGGGGGACGGCGGAACGATGGCGGGATATGGGCGGGATATGGGCGGGATAACGGCGTCAACCCGGCTCCCCCTTCCAGCCCGCGCCGCCGGCTAGCGCGCTGCGCTACACTCGCGCTTTCCCTCACGATTGGATCGATCATGATCGGTCGCATTGCCGGCGTCCTGCTGGAAAAGAACCCGCCGCACTTGCTCGTCGACTGCAACGGCGTCGGCTACGAAGTCGACGTACCGATGAGCACCTTCTACAACCTGCCTTCGACAGGTGAAAAAGTAGTGCTGCTCACGCAGCTGATCGTGCGTGAAGACGCCCATCTGCTGTATGGATTCGGCACCGCGCAGGAACGCGCGACGTTTCGCGAATTGTTAAAGATCAGTGGCATCGGCGCGCGCATGGCGCTCGCCGTGCTGTCCGGCATGAGCGTGCAGGAACTCGCCCAAACCGTGACACTGCAGGACGCCGCGCGCCTCACGCGCGTGCCCGGCATCGGCAAGAAAACCGCAGAGCGGCTGCTCCTCGAGCTCAAGGGCAAGCTTGGCGCCGACCTCGGTGCAGCCGCTGGCGCCGTCTCCGCTTCCGATCATGCGTCCGACATCCTGAATGCTCTGCTCGCATTGGGCTACTCCGAAAAAGAAGCGTTGGCGGCCATCAAGAACGTGCCCGCAGGCACCGGTGTTTCCGAAGGCATCAAGCTCGCGCTCAAGGCATTGTCGAAGTCCTGACCGGTGGCGATTGCCGCCCGCAGCTAGCGGCGCGTGACGACGAAGCAAAGCATCTCACACTGCCGCCGCCCGCACACCCTGGCCATTCGGCCAGGTTTGTGAACAGGCGGCGCGCGGTACAATGCCCGTCATGATCGAAACCGACAAACTCGCCGCCGAACGCATCATCGCCGCCACGCCCGTGTCGCCGAATGAGGAGGCGTTCGAGCGCGCGCTGCGCCCGCGTCAGCTCGACGAATACGTCGGCCAGGAAAAGGTGCGCGGCCAGCTCGAAATCTTTATTGAAGCTGCGAAACGCCGTTCGGAGTCGCTCGACCACGTTTTGCTGTTCGGGCCGCCCGGCCTCGGCAAGACCACGCTCGCGCACATCATCGCGCGCGAAATGGGTGTCAATCTGCGGCAGACATCGGGACCGGTGCTCGAGCGAGCCGGCGATCTCGCCGCGCTGCTGACCAACCTCGAAGCGAACGATGTGCTGTTTATCGACGAAATTCACCGCTTGTCGCCGGTCGTCGAAGAAATCCTGTACCCGGCGCTCGAGGACTACCAGATCGACATCATGATCGGCGAAGGGCCGGCCGCGCGCAGCGTCAAACTCGATCTGCAACCGTTCACGCTGGTCGGCGCGACCACGCGCGCAGGCATGCTGACCAATCCGCTGCGCGATCGCTTCGGTATCGTCGCGCGGCTCGAGTTTTATAACGCGACCGAACTCGCGCGCATCGTTTCGCGCTCCGCGTCGCTGTTGAATGCGCAGATCGATCCGGAGGGCGCGCTCGAAATCGCGAAGCGCTCGCGCGGAACGCCGCGCATCGCAAACCGTCTGCTGCGGCGCGTGCGCGATTTCGCAGAAGTGAAGGCAGACGGCAATATCACCGCAAAGGTGGCGGACGCCGCGCTCGCCATGCTCGACGTCGATCCGGTCGGCTTCGACCTCATGGATCGCAAGCTGCTCGAGGCGATCCTGCACAAGTTCGATGGCGGTCCGGTCGGTGTCGACAATCTCGCCGCGGCGATCGGCGAAGAGCGCGATACCATCGAAGACGTGCTCGAACCTTATCTGATCCAGCAAGGCTACCTGCAACGCACGCCGCGCGGCCGTGTGGCGACGCTGCTTACGTACCGGCATTTTGGGCTCGCAGCGCCCGATGCTTCGAGTTCCGTGCGCGGCTTGTGGGATTCGGATCCCGCATAGCCCACGCCGCGTGCAGCGATTTAGCGGCGACGGATGCAGCCGGTAGTTTGAAGTTCTGACGACGGTTTCAACACCGCGCCTGCGGCGACTTGTAAAAACTGTCATCCTCGCTGGGTCCGTCGAGATGCGCAACGTCTGCCCATGACACGACCTTCGCCTTGCCGCCGTCGAAATCGACAACGTTGACACTCGTGTTGAGCAGCGGGTAGTCGCGTGGCGCGTCGAGCGCAATGCCATTCGCAAACCGGTACACGCAGTCGAGCACGCCACCATGCGCGACACACGCAATGCGTCCGTTCGGATGTGCGGCGACGATCGGCTCGAGCGCATGCAACACGCGGTGATAGAACACTCGTTCCGACTCGCCTTCAGGGGGTGCAAAGCCAGGATCGCGCGTTTGCCATTGCGCGTATTCGTCGGGAAAGCGCTCGGCGATCTCGTCGCTGTCGTGGCCCTGAAACGCGCCGAACGAACGTTCGCGCAAGCCTTCGTTGAGAATCAGCGACATGCCAAGTACATTGGCGAACGGCTGCGCGGTTTGCTGCGCACGCTGCAGGTCGCTCGAATAAATCGCGTCGAGGCGTGCGCCTTCTTTCGCTTCGCGCGCGAAACGCGCGGCCAGCCGCTGCGCCTGTGCGATACCGGACGCCGCGAGCGGAATGTCGATATGCCCTTGTATGCGCTTGATGCGATTCCAGTCCGTTTCGCCGTGCCGGATAAACAGAATTTGAGTGGACATGAGATAAGCGGTGCGGTTATGCGCGAACTTGCAGCCAGAACGTGACCGGCCCGTCATTCACCAGCGAGACCTGCATCTGCGCGCCGAACTCGCCGGTCTCGACCAGCGGATGCTTCGCGCGCGCAGCCGTAACGAAGTAGTCGAACAGGCGCTTGCCTTCGTCGGGCGGTGCCGCCGGCGTGAAGCTCGGCCGCAGGCCACTATTCGTATCCGCCGCGAGCGTGAACTGCGACACCAGCAGCAAGCCGCCTGCGCGGCCAGCACCGTCGATGTTCTGCACGTTCAGGTTCATCTTGCCCGCGGCATCACTGAAGACACGGTAGCCGAGCACTTTTGCCAGCAGACGGTCGGAGACCGCGTCGGTATCGCCGCGCTCGGCACAGACAAGCGCAAGGAGGCCTGCGCCGATCGCGCCCGTCACGCGATCACCGACGCGTACCTCGGCGTTTCTCACGCGCTGGATCAGCGCAATCATGCGCCGCACCCTGCCGGCGCAAGCGCGACGACTTGAGAGATGATACCGACCATGTGTTCCATCGCGTTCACGTCACGCCGAAAGCGTCACGCGCGCGAAACGCCGCTTGCCGACCTGCACGACGTATTCACCCGCTTCGACCTTGAGCGCCTTATCCGAGATCGTCGCACCGTCGATCTTCACTCCGGCCTGCTCGATGTTGCGCAGCGCTTCGCTCGTCGACGGCACGAGGCCGGCCTGCTTCAGCAACTGACCGATCGCAAGCGGTGCACCGGCGAGCGTGACGGACGGAATGTCGTCGGGTACGCCCCCCTTCGCGCGATGATTGAAATCTTCGAGCGCCCGCTCGGCATCCGCCTGAGAGTGAAAGCGCGCGACGATCTCCTGCGCGAGCATTACCTTGAAGTCGCGCGGGTTGCGGCCAGCTTCGGTTTCGCGCCTGTATCCAATGATCTCGTCCATCGGCCGGAACGACAGCAGTTCGAAATACCGCCACATCAGATCGTCGGAGATGCTCATCAGCTTGCCGAACATATCAGTGGGCTTTTCGCTGATACCAACGTAATTGTGCTTCGACTTCGACATCTTCTCGACGCCGTCGAGCCCTTCGAGCAGAGGCATGGTGAGGATGCACTGCTGCTCCTGGCCGTACTGCTTTTGCAGTTCACGCCCGACGAGCAGATTGAACTTCTGGTCCGTGCCGCCGAGCTCGAGGTCCGAATTGAGCGCCACCGAGTCATAGCCCTGCATCAACGGATACAGGAATTCATGAATCGAAATCGGCACGCCCCCCTGAAAGCGCTTCGTGAAATCTTCACGCTCGAGAATGCGCGCGACCGTGTAACGCGAGGCAAGCTTGATCATGCCGTCCGCACCGAGCGGCATCGACCATTCGCTGTTGTAGCGGATCTCGGTCTTCGCGCGGTCGAGCACGAGCGACGCCTGGTCGAAGTACGTCTTTGCGTTCGTTTCGATCTGCTCGCGCGTGAGCGGCGGCCGCGTTGCGTTGCGACCGGACGGATCGCCGATCAGCGATGTGAAATCGCCGATCAGGAAGATCACGGTATGGCCGAGATCCTGCAGCTGGCGCATCTTGTTCAGCACGACCGTATGGCCGATGTGAATGTCGGGCGCGGTCGGATCGAGGCCGAGCTTGATGCGAAGCGGCGTGCCGGTTGCCGCGCTTTTCGCGAGCTTTTGCTCGAACTCCTCTTCGATCAGCAGCTCGTCGACACCGCGCTTCGTGACGGCAAGCGCATGACGGACTTCGTCGGTGACGGGAAAGGCGGGTTTGGAAGTGGACTCGGTGCTCATGCTGTAACGGAGGAAATCGCGAAAGTCAGATTGTCCCATAGTTGACCGGCAACGCGGCCGGAATGGGATCGCAATCGGCGCGCGCTGGCCGAATGGCCAGGGTTTCGGCTCTGCATGAATGAGGCATGATGCAGGGGTCGCGCGGAACAGGTGCAACCGCAGCGCGCATTGCATACCCTGTTACGCGTGGCGGCATTGCGCGACAATTGGCATCGGCGGTTCGGAACCTATGCTTGAAAGGAGCCCAACGTGGCAAAAGAGGCGGCAGGCGCAGACGGCGTGTACTTCGGGTTGATGTCGGGCACGAGCATGGACGGCGTCGATGGCATCGCGGTCGAATTTGCGGCGGGCAAAGCGCCGGTCGTGCGGTCGGAAGCGTTCGTGAGCTTTTCGGAAACGCTGCGCGAAGCGCTCTTCGGCCTGCAACAGCCAGGCGACAACGAAATCGAACGTGAAGCGCTCGCCGCGAATGCGCTCGCCGCGCGTTACACCGTTTGCGTGCATGAATTGCTCAGAAGCGGCAATCTGTCTGCCGAAGACGTCCGCGCGATCGGCGTGCACGGGCAGACCGTCCGCCACCGCCCGGAAAAGGGTTATACGCGGCAGATCAACAACCCGGCGCTGCTTGCGGAGATGACGCATATCGACGTCGTCGCGGACTTCCGCTCGCGCGACGTCGCGGCGGGCGGTCAGGGTGCGCCGCTCGTGCCGGCATTTCACGCCACGGTCTTTGGAGCCAAGGGCGAAACGCGTGTGGTGTGCAATCTTGGCGGCATCAGTAACATTACGATCCTGTCCGCGAACGGCGCCGTGCGTGGCTTCGATTGCGGTCCGGCAAACGCACTGCTCGACGAATGGGCGCAGCGCCACCTTGGCAAGCCTTTCGATGAAAACGGGCATTTCGCCGCGGGTGGTCAGGTGCACCGCCCGCTACTGCATGCGCTACTCGACGAGCCTTTCTTCGAGCTTCAGCCCCCTAAAAGCACAGGGCGCGACCTCTTCAATAACGAATGGCTCGATGCAAAGTTACAGGCATTCGCTTCACTTCAGGCGGCCGACGTGCAGGCCACGTTGACAGCGTTGACCGCAATTACAGTCGCGCGCGAGATCGAACGTCATGCGCCCGGTTGCCAGGCACTCTATGTGTGCGGCGGCGGGGCGCGTAATGCCGAGTTGCTCAGGGCGCTGCAACGCGCGATGGAGGAAAGCGGCGTAAGCGGCGTACCCGTGCAGACAACGGAAGCGCTCGGTGTGCCGCCGCATCAGGTCGAGCCGCTTGCGTTTGCGTGGCTTGCGATGCGGCGTGTTGCGCGGGAAGCGGGAAACCTGCCCTCTGTGACGGGCGCGGCTGGCGAACGTGTGTTGGGCGCGCTCTATCCGCGCTGAGCGCGTGAGGCGGCGCGTCCGGTGAAAGCCTGCGCCGCGCCGGGGTCATGCAGAACACGTCCAGGCAAAGCGCACTATGCGGACCTTCCCCAAATAAAAAACGGAGCCGAGGCCCCGTTTTCTGTCGAACAGACTGCGCGTCGAACCATCAAACCGAGAACGACGAACCGCAACCGCAGGTGGTCGTCGCGTTCGGATTCTTGATCACGAACTGAGCGCCATTGATGTCGTCCTTGTAGTCGATCTCTGCGCCGACCAGGTATTGATAGCTCATCGAGTCGATCAACAACTGGACGCCGCTCTTGTTCATCACGGTATCGTCTTCGTTGACTGCCTCGTCGAACGTGAAACCGTACTGAAAGCCCGAGCAGCCGCCGCCCTGCACGAATACACGCAGCTTCAGCTCCGGATTGCCTTCTTCGTCGATCAGTTCCTTGACCTTGTCAGCCGCTGCGTCCGTAAAAACGAACGGAGCCGGCATTTCGGCTACTGGGGTGTCGGTCACTGCGTTCATGCGAACTCTCCAAAAAAGCTACTAAACGCTATTGTAGGGCCGATCCTGATATCGTGCCGAAGTCCATGAAATCAATAGGTTCTTACGAATAGCGGCACGATACGCCGAAGCGACTTCACGCCTGAGCGCAGCGGGCCGAAAAGCAAAAAGCCGCCTACGCAAATTTGCGACAGCGGCCTTTTGCGGCTGATTCCATCGCCGCCAATAGCCATAGCCGGGCGGCGGGAATCCGCAGAAGCGATTAACGCTTCGAGAACTGCTTCCTGCGACGTGCCTTGTGGAAGCCGACCTTCTTACGCTCGACTTCACGTGCGTCACGCGTGACGAAACCAGCATTCGACAGCGCCGGCTTCAGCGTTGCGTCATAGTCGATCAGCGCGCGGGTAACCCCGTGGCGAACCGCACCTGCCTGGCCCGTTTCACCGCCGCCCGACACGTTCACCTTGATATCGAACGTGGTTGCGTGGTTCGTGAGTTCCAGCGGCTGACGCACGATCATCAGCGACGTTTCGCGCGAGAAGTAGTCAGCGATAGGCTTACCGTTGACGATGATGTCGCCCTTGCCAGCCTTGATAAAGACACGAGCGACAGCGCTCTTGCGGCGGCCCGTACCGTAATTCCAGTTACCGATCATGTGGGCTCCCCTTAGATCTCGAGCGCCTTCGGCTGTTGCGCCGAATGCGGATGCGTTGCTTCGGCGTAGACCTTCAGCTTCTTGATCATTGCGTAGCCGAGCGGGCCCTTCGGCAGCATGCCCTTGACCGCCTTTTCGAGCGCGCGGCCCGGGAAGCGTTCCTGCATCTTGCCAAACGTCGTTTCGTAAATACCGCCCGGGTAGCCCGAGTGACGGTAGTACTTCTTGTCCGTGGTCTTGTTGCCCGTGACCTTCAGCTTGCCGGCGTTGATGACGATGATGAAATCGCCAGTGTCGACGTGCGGAGTAAATTCAGGCTTGTGTTTGCCGCGAAGACGGCGTGCCACTTCGCTGGCGACACGGCCGAGAACCTTATCCGTCGCGTCAATCACGTACCATTCGCGCGTCACCTCGTGGGCTTTTGCGGAAAAAGTCTTCATGATCGATCCAAAAAAATTGCGCTGCCCTTTTTGTTCCTGCTGGACTCGAACCGCGCCCATTGACCACGTTTGCCGGGAAGTTCTAGATGCTTCCGTAACGCTGTGCAGGTGCTCCCTATTCTTCTTCCGCGGGCATGAATGCGGAAAAGCCCTGAATTATAAAGGAAATTGTGCGCCCGAGTCAAAGCACCTCTAACGGTGCGCCGCACGGCATGAAGTGCGCGGACGAAAAAAAGCCCGAACCATGAAGTTCGGGCTCAATCCACCTTAGGAGGAGGGTGGAGGAGACATGCGGAGGTTGCCCAGAGACAGCAACCAATGAACAGATTATATGAGCATGGCTTGTGCGACGCAAGAGGATTTGCAATGCGAAATCAAGTTTCACAATATGACATGGCAACCATACTTTGAGCATCGACGTAAGTTCTTTTGAAATCAACAGATTATGCAGATTTCACGCGCCATCGAGGTGCATAGTCTGCGCTGGAAAACCCTAGAAATCATAGGGGAATCCCGTATAAACCGGTTTGTGATGCAGCGCAACAATAGACGTCCAGTCAAGATCTATGCGAAATGATGTAGCTTCGGGCGAACCCGAATCCGACGAGCTACAATGCCTGCTCGACTCTGCACGGAATCAGCTGGGGACCGCAATGGAATGCAAAGTGAGCTGGATGGGAACGGACGGCATGGCCTTCGCCGCGGAAACCGGCAGTGGCCACCTGGTCGCGATGGATGGCGCGCCCGAAGGCGGCGGCCGCAATCTCGCGCCGCGCCCGATGGAAATGGTGTTGCTCGGCACGGGCGGCTGCACCGCGTACGACGTCGTCATGATCCTCAAGAAGAGCCGCCAGGAAATCGCCGGCTGTTCGGTCACGCTGAAGGCGGAACGCGCGAGTGAAGACCCAAAGGTGTTCACGAAGATCCACTTCCACTTCACCGTCACCGGCAAGAATCTGAACCCGACGACGGTGGAGCGCGCGATCAATCTGTCGCACGACAAATATTGCTCCGCGTCGATCATGATGGCGAAGACCGCCGAGCTGACCCACTCGTTCGACATCGTCGACGCCTGATCGGGCGATGTCCTCGCGCGTACGCGCAACAAAAAAACAAACGCCGGCGTCCTGATTGAAGTGACCGCGCGAATGGGACGCCGGCGGGGACGCCGGCGTTTTTCATTGAGCGGCAAAGCCTGCCGATAAGCCGGATTCTGTGCACGCCGCACGCCCGAAGACGTACCGCGCGTGGCAGCCATTCCTCTAGGCGCGCCATTGCTGACGCGCTCAAGCTTCCTACCCGCAGACGAAACGGGGGCCCCGTCCTGCATCGCGAAGATGCACGCCTGCCTACTTGGAATTGCTCCGGGTGGAGGTTGCCATGCCGGCTACGTTACCGCAGCCGCGGTGCGCTCTTACCGCACCGTTTCACCCTTACCTGATCCTGGCTTTCGCCAGGCCATCGGCGGTTTGCTTTCTGTTGCCCTGTTCCGCGTGTCGCCACGGATGGCCGTTAGCCATCACCCTGCCCTATGGAGTCCGGACTTTCCTCGCCTTCGCCGGCCGTGACCGACAAAGCCGCGACTGCCTGGCCTGCTTTGCTGAGCAGCGATTCTACCATTGCGCATCGCTCACCGCCCCGGCCTGTACGGGCTATCTGACCCGCCGGCCTGCACGGAATACCGATCGATCGTCGTAGAACGACGGCGCCTCGTTCGGCGGCCACCACCCCGGAATGCCGAGCACGGGCAGCGGAGCGAACACACGGCCCGTCATCGTGCCCGTCGCAAGCAAGGCGCGGCTCACCGCGTCGTCCAGCCACGTATCGCGTGCGACGACGTTCCACGAAAAATAAGCGGGCGGCACGTCGACGATCCACGCATGCGCAGTGCAAGCCTTGTATGGCGTCACGAGTTTTTCCAGCAGCGCATGACCGAAGCAGCGCACTTCGCAATGCGTTCCCCACGCGCTGCGGCCTGCGATAAAAAGCGCCGGCCAGTCGAATGTGCGCAACGCGGACGCAATTGCGCGATCGGAACAGGCAAACAGAACCGCGTTTTCGTCGAACACGGTCAGCGCGTCGCGCATGCTGCCGCGCGTCGGACCCACGCCGAGCGCATCGATCGCCGCGGTCCCGCGCGCACTGAGCGCCGCCTTGATGCGCGGAAACTGGAACCACGACAGCGCGTTGAAGAAATCGTGAAGATTGTGGCGAGTCGGAACGCAGCCGGTCGCTGCGATATGCGCCTCGTACGTCGTACCGGGCGGAAGTTCATGCTGCGCGATAAACGACAGACGCGCGCCCCGGCCGGTCGTATGAGCGCAGCGCCGCGCGTCGGCGTTCATCGCTGCGAGCAGCGCACTGGGGCTTTGCAACGCCGCTTGCTGCCAACGCGCGCCGCGCGGCGCGACCTGGGAGAACCATGGCGCCGACCAGTCGAGATCGGCGAAGCCGGCGGCGGCGCGCACCGCCTGCCCCGTCACACCATTCACACGAGCCGCCAGCCGATCGCCTCGCCCGCGCGCAACGGCACCACGGGCGTGTCGCCGGCCGTGACCTCGTCGGGCAGGGTCCACTGTTCGCGACGCAGCGTCACGCGCTCGACGCTGCGCGGCAGACCGTAGAAATCGGCCCCATAAAAGCTCGCGAAGCCTTCGAGACGATCGAGCGCGCCGGCCTTGTCGAAGGCTTCCGTGTAAAGCTCGAGCGCATGCAGCGCCGTATAGCAGCCCGCACAGCCGCACGCGTGCTCCTTGAGTCCTTTCGGATGCGGCGCGCTATCGGTACCGAGGAAAAAGCGCGGATTGCCGGAAGTAGCCGCTTCGACGAGCGCCACGCGATGCTTCTCGCGCTTGAGCACCGGCAGGCAGTAGTAATGCGGACGAATGCCGCCCTGGAATATCGCGTTGCGGTTGTAGAGCAGATGGTGCGCGGTAATCGTCGCGCCGAGCAGGCCGGGCGCCGCGGCCGCATCGCGCACGTACTCGGCGGCATCCTTCGTCGTGATGTGTTCGAACACGACCTTCAGCGCCGGGAAATCGCGGCGCAGCGGCGTCATCACGCGGTCGATGAATTCCTTCTCGCGGTCGAAGAGATCGATGGACGCATCGGTCACTTCGCCGTGCACGAGCAACGGCATGCCCGTTTCCTGCATCGCTTCGAGCGTCTTCGAACACTTCGCGAGATTCGTCACGCCCGCGTCGGAATTCGTCGTCGCACCGGCCGGGTAAAGTTTGACGCCATGCACGAAGCCGCTTGCACGTGCGCGACGAATCTCATCGGGAGCCGTATTGTCGGTGAGATACAGCGTCATCAGCGGTTCGAACTTCGCGCCGGCGGGAAGCGCGCAAAGGATTCGCTCGCGGTACGCGCGCGCCTGTTCGGTCGTGGTAACGGGCGGTTTCAGGTTCGGCATGATGATCGCACGGCCGAACTGGCGAGCCGTGTGCGGCAACACGGCCGCGAGCATCGCGCCGTCGCGCACATGCAGGTGCCAGTCATCGGGCCGTGCAAGCGATACGGAATCGACGGACGCGCCAGCAGGCGACGAAGAAGACATGGAAGCAGACGATGAAGAGATCATGGCAATCGAATTGAGAGCAACCCAGAGAGCAAAAACCGCGAGAGCAGAACCCGGCGCAGACCCGGCAAATCCGGGGGCGATCCAGGCAAGAGCCCGCAGAGAAATGCGGCGCAAATCACGCATGCGCGCCTTCACGATTTCTGTCGCGAATCGTCGGAAAGCGGCCTGAACATACGCCAATTTTAATGATTGCGGTCTGGGGCGAGGTGCTATGCTTGTAAAAATAGCATTGTAACGGCTGGCCAGGCCTCAAGCGGTAAGGCTTTCGCGTAGCGCCCGCCCTTACGCGTCTCAGACGCTTGACCCTAGCGCATCATGTGCCAACTTCTTGGAATGAACTGCGCCGCGCCGACGGATGTCGTGTTCTCATTCACCGGTTTTGCGGCACGCGGCGGAGTCACCGATCACCACGCCGACGGCTGGGGCATCGCGTTCTTCGAAGACAAGGCATGTCGCCTCTTCATCGATCATCAATCGTCGGCCACCTCGCCGATCGCCGAGATGGTCAAGCGCTATCCGATCAAATCGAAGAATACGATCGCGCATATCCGCAAAGCGACGCAAGGCCATATCGTGCTCGAAAACTGCCACCCGTTCCTGCGTGAACTGTGGGGCCGTCACTGGATCTTCGCGCACAACGGCGATCTGCAGAATTACCGGCCGGCGCTGTCGGGTGTCTATCAGCCGGTCGGCACAACCGATAGCGAACTCGCGTATTGCGCATTGCTGCAAGGGCTGCGCGAGGCGTTTCCGGGCCAGCAGCAGCCTCCGCTCGAAGAGCTGTTCGCCGCGCTCGAAACGCTCACGCGCGAAATCTCGCAATTCGGCGTGTTCAACTTTCTGATGTCCAACGGGCAGGCGCTGTTCGCGCATTGCTCGACGCACCTGTACTACCTCGTGCGCAGCTGGCCGTTTTCGACCGCGCATCTCGTCGATGCGGACGTCTCGATCGATTTCGCGAAGTACACGACGCCCGAGGATCGCGTCGCGGTCATCGCGACGCAGCCGCTTACAGACAACGAAGTATGGACGCGCTTTGCGCCCGGCGATTTGCTGATGTTTCAGCACGGCAAGATGGTCGCGCAGACGAACGTGCCGGTCCCGCCCGCCGTGCTCGAAAGAGCCGCTCAGGCGCCGTGCGACGGCGCGGTAACGTCGAGCGCATCGATGCTGCCCGATACGTCGACGCTCGATCTCGAATCCGACGACGCGGCGGCGTTCGAATCGTAGAGCCGGCTTCTCGCCACCCGTTTGTCGTGCGAGTGCGTGCGCTTTGCAGAGGGAGAACTGCAAAGCGCGTGCGCGTGGTCAGTGCAGGATCTTGGCGAGAAAATCCTTCGCACGATCGGACTTCGGATTCGCAAAGAAATCTTCCTTGCGGTCGTCTTCGACGATCAAGCCTTTGTCCATGAAGATCACGCGATGCGCGACCTTCTTCGCAAAGCCCATTTCGTGCGTGACGCACATCATCGTCATGCCTTCCTGCGCGAGCTCGACCATCACGTCGAGCACTTCGTTGATCATCTCCGGGTCGAGCGCGGAAGTCGGTTCGTCGAACAGCATCGCGATCGGGTCCATCGATAGTGCGCGCGCAATCGCTACGCGCTGCTGCTGACCACCCGACAATTGCCCCGGAAACTTGTCCGCATGCGCGCGCAGGCCGACGCGATCGAGCAGCTTGAGCCCCTTTGCCGCGGCTTCGTCCTTCGACCGGCCGAGCACCTTGACCTGAGCGAGCGTCAGGTTTTGAGTGATCGTCAGATGCGGGAACAGTTCGAAGTGCTGGAATACCATGCCGACCTTCGCGCGCAGCTTCGACAGATTCGTCTTCTTGTCACCGAGCGACTGTCCGTTGATCACGATGTCGCCCTTCTGAAACGGCTCGAGTCCGTTGACGGTCTTGATCAGCGTCGATTTGCCGGAACCCGACGGGCCGCACACGACGACCACTTCGCCCTTTTTCACTTCGGTCGTGCAGTCGGTCAGCACCTGGAACTGACCGTACCACTTCGAAACATTCTTGATAGAGATCATCTTGCGACCTTTTTCTGAAGACTTTTGACGAGGCTCGACGCGATCACGCAGATCACGAAATAGCAGGCGCCCGCAAACAGTACCATCTCGACGCTCGTGCCGTCACGGTCGCCAATATTGGCAGAGGTACGGAAGAAGTCGGCAAGGCCGATCACGTAGACGAGCGACGTATCCTGAAACAGCACGATTGCCTGCGTGAGCAGCAGCGGCACCATCGCGCGGAAGGCCTGCGGCAACACGATCAGCTTCATCGCCTGGCCGTAGGTCATGCCGAGCGCGAACGCTGCGTTGACCTGACCGCGCGGCACCGCCTGAATGCCGGCCCGGATGATCTCCGAGTAATACGCGGCTTCGAACAGCGAGAATGCGACCATGGCCGACGCCAGCCGGATGTCGATATCGGGCGACAGCCCGAGCAGGTTCTGCAGCACCTGCGGCACGATCAGGAAGAACCACAGCAGCACCATCACGAGCGGAATCGAGCGAAACAGCGTCACATACACGCGCGCGAACCACTCGAGCGGCTTGACGCCCGATAGCCGCAGCAGCGCGAGAACCGTGCCGATCAGAATGCCGCAGACGATCGCGACAACGGTGATCTGAAACGTGATGATCGCGCCGGTCCACAGCGTAGGCAGCGCGCCCGGAATACCACTCCAGTCGAAGTGATGCATCACTTGCCTCCGATGTAGCCCGGCAAACGGGTCTTGTGTTCGAGGATGCGCATCAGTTGCATCACGATCAGGTTGATCACCATATACGCGACCGTCACCGCGATAAACGACTCATACGCCTGCGACGTGTAATCGACGAGCTGTCGCGCCTGCGCCGACAGTTCGAGCAGACCGATCGTCGACGCGACGGCGGAGTTCTTGAAGATATTCAGAAACTCGGACGTGAGCGGCGGCACGATGATCCGGTAGGCGACCGGCAGCAGCACGTAGCGATACGTCTGCCATTGCGTGAAGCCGAGCGCGAGGCCGGCGGCACGCTGGCCTCGCGGCAGCGCGTTGATGCCCGAGCGCACCTGCTCGCAGACGCGCGCGGCGGTGAACAGGCCGAGGCAGAGAATCGACGACGAAAAGAACTGCGCATTGGGAGGCAACTGCTTGAACCAGGTGCCGATCGACACCGGCAGCAACTCCGGTATGACGAGATACCAGATGAAGAACTGGACGATCAGCGGGATGTTGCGGAAGATCGCGACATACAGGGTGCCGATCGCGGAAAGCGTTCTGTTCGGCACGGTGCGCAGCACGCCGAACAGCGAACCGACGATCAGCGCGATCACCCATGCCGAGAGCGAGACGACGATCGTCACCCAGAAGCCGGACAACAGCCAGCCCAGATAGGTAGTCGGCTCGCCCGTGGAAACCGGACTTAGCAGAATGCCCCAGTTCCAGTGATAGGACATGACAAGACTCCAACAAAAAGAAACGGAAGAAGCGTTCGGCCCCTTCCGTTTCGTTCAACACGTTGCGACGGTAACGGCTGATCGACCGTTAGTCGATTGCCTTGTCGTTCGGGCTCTTGTACAGCGCCTTGATGTCTTCGCTTTCCGGGAAGTTCAGGTTCAGGCCCTTCGGCGGGATCGGCGAATCGAACCACTTCTTGTAGATCGCATCGGCTTCGCCCGAGGTTTCGACCTTCGCGATCGCATCGTCGACGACCTTCTTGAATTCAGGATCGTTCTTGCGCAGCATGCAGCCATACGCTTCACGCGATTGCGGCGTGCCGACGATCACGAAATCGTTCGGGTTGTTCGACTTCGCGCGCTCGCCCGCGAGCAGCGCGTCGTCCATCATGAACGCAGCGGCACGGCCCGTCGACAGCGTGAGGAACGATTCGCCGTGGTCCTTCGCGCTGATGATGTTCATGCCCATGTTCTTTTCCTGATTCATCTTGCGAAGCAGGCGTTCGGACGTGGTGCCCGCGGTCGTCACGACCGTCTTGCCCTTCAGGTCCGGGAAATCCTTGATGCCCGAGTCTTTCTTCGTCATCAGGCGCGTGCCGATCACGAAGATCGTGTTCGAGAATGCGACCTGCTGCTGGCGCTCGGCGTTGTTGGTGGTCGAGCCGCACTCGAGGTCGATCGTGCCGTTCTGCACGAGCGGAATGCGGTTTTGCGACGTAACCGGCGTCAGCTTGACCTTCAGGTTCGGCATGTTCAGCTTCGCCTTGACGGCATCGACGATCTTCAGCGCGAATTCCTGCGAGTAGCCGACCACATTCTGCTTGTCGTCATAGTACGAAAAGGGAATCGACGATTCGCGGTGACCGAGCGAAATAACGCCCGTGTCCTTGATCTTCTTCAGCGTGCCGGCGTCCTGCGCGTGAGCGCCCGCCGTGAACAAACCCGAAAACAGTCCGACAGTCGCGAGAAGCAGCGCAGCTTTTTTAACCTTCATTTGTAAGTCTCCTTGGCCAATACCGGCGCAAGTGTATCAAAGTAACTATTTTGAAAGAATGGTCGTTAACCATGTCCGGACACAAATGTTGCGTAAATCCAGCACTGCGTCCAGCACCCCGCCCGGTATAGCGTTCCGCGCCACCCCTACGGAACACATACGCAAAAGCGGACGGCATCTTACAACGCCGTCCGCCTGCAATGTGCGCGATCATACAGAATCGCGCACAAACCGTTTTGCAAAAAAATCAAATACCCGCCAGAAGCCGCAAATCAGGGGTAAAGCCCGCGCATCTCGCGCGCCATCAGAATCCGTTTGCACGCGACGATAAAGGCCGCCGTGCGCACCGATACCTTCTGTTCGTCCGCGACCTGCCAGACCGCTGCAAATGCCTCGCGCATCACGCGTTCGAGCCGCTCGTTGATCTCGTCCTCGGTCCAGAAGAAGCTCGAGAAATCCTGCACCCATTCGAAGTACGACACCGTCACGCCGCCCGCATTCGCGACCACGTCGGGAATGACGAGCACACCCTTGTCGTGAAGAATGTCGTCGGCCGCGGTCGTGGTCGGGCCGTTCGCGCCTTCCACGATGACCTTTGTACGGATTTTCGGCGCGTTTTTTTCGGTGATCTGGTTTTCGAGCGCGGCCGGAATCAGGATGTCCGACTCGACTGACCAGAAGTCGTCGTTCGCAATGGTGTCCGCTTCACGGAAGCCGCCGACACCGCCGGTTTTCGCGACATGCTCGAGCAGCGCGCCTGCATCGATACCGGTTGACTTGTGCAGCGTGCCTGTATGGTCTTGCACGGCGACGATTTTCGCGCCCGCTTCCTGGAAGAGCCGCGCCGCGATGCCGCCGACGTTGCCGAAGCCCTGCACCGCAATCCGCGCGCCTTCGATCGACAATCCGGTGCGCCGCGCCGCTTCGCAGCCGACCACGAACACGCCGCGGCCCGTCGCTTCGCGGCGGCCGAGCGAACCGCCGAGCGCGATCGGCTTGCCGGTCACGACGCCGGTCGCCGTCTGGCCCTGGTTCATCGAGTACGTGTCCATCATCCACGCCATGATCTGCTCGTTCGTATTTACATCCGGCGCGGGGATATCGGTGTTCGGCCCGATGATGATGCCGATTTCACTCGTGTAGCGGCGCGTCATGCGCTCGAGTTCGCCGCGCGACAGCTTGCGCGGGTCGACACGGATACCGCCTTTTGCGCCGCCGTACGGCACGTTGACGGCCGCGTTCTTGACCGACATCCACGCGGACAGCGCCATGACTTCCGACAGCGTCACGTCCTGGTGATAACGCACGCCGCCCTTGCCGGGACCGCGCGATACGTTGTGCTGCACACGGTAGCCTTCGAAATGAGCGACCGTGCCGTTATCGAGTTCGATCGGCACATCGACGATCAGGATGCGCTTTGGACGCTTGAGCGTCTCGATCCAGCGCGACTGCGTGCCGAGGTAGGGGGCGACGCGGTCGACCTGGCGCAGATAGTTGCCCCATGGGCCGAGGTCGTCGTGATGCAGATAGGATGGCAGTGCTTCCGGCGATGTTTCGAACTTCGATTGGGATGACATGAAGGCTCCGACGCTCAACGAATGACGCCATTGTCGAAAATCGCCTGAACGAACGCCAATGCCGTTTGTTCATTCCGTTATGTTTTTTGTGCATAACCGTGGGAATGCACAAAATACCGTTGCCGACGACGGTGGTGACGGGCGGGCGCTTTTATAAACGCGTCGCGCCGGTCAGCTCGGGTCTTGCGCGAGCTCGGCCGATACTGCGTCCCACAGCGCGCGTATCAGCGTGTGCCGCGCGTCGTCGCCTTGCGCGGCGAGCTTGTCGCGATAGAGGCGGATCTCCATCGTCAGCGTGAACTGGCCTTGCGCGCCGCCGCCGCGCGTCGCGCGGTCCAGCCGGATCAGGCGGCCGTCGGCCACCGCGTCTTCGACGGCGCTATGCGGCAGGAACGCGATGCCGTGCCCGGCCAGCGCCATCGCTTTCAGTCCTTCCGCCATGTCGGTCTCGTACACGCGGTCGAGGTACAGGCGGTGCGGCGCATTCGAGACGATCACCTCGGTCATGCGGCCCAGATACGCGTTAGGTGTGTACGAGAGGTAGGGCGCCGGCACATCGGGTGTGCCCGGCAGCGTGTGCCGCGCACGCCCCGCGCGGCCCGGCGCCGAGAATGGGCTGATCGGCTCGACGCCGAGCGTCAGCATGTCGTAACGCGCGGGATCCAGTGCGACCGGATGGCTCGGATGGTGATAACCCATGACGAGGTCGCAGCCGCCTTCGACGAGCGACAACACGGCATCGTGCACGTTCAGCGCGCGCAGGCGTGTGTGGATCGGCCCCAGTTGCGCTTCGATGCGCTGCAGCCAGCGCGGAAAGTAAGTGAGCGACAGCGTATGCGGCACCGCGAATTCGATCGTCGCGGCCGGCGTCGCCGTATGGCCGCGCAACAGCGTGCGCGCTTCGTGGAACTGCGACAGCATCGCGAGCGCCTGTTCGTAGAACACCTGGCCGGCATTGGTCAGACGCGTCGGGTACACCGAGCGGTCAATCAGTTCCGTGCCGAGCCACGCTTCGAGCGCCTGGATGCGGCGCGAAAATGCCGGCTGCGTGACGTGCCGCAGCTCAGCCGAGCGGCTGAAGCTGCGGGTTTCCGCGAGCGACACGAAGTCTTCGAGCCATTTCAGTTCCATGCGAGAGCCTGTGGGCGCCGGGGAAAGGGAATCCGGCGAAGTCAGCATTCTAGCGGCGGCCCGGTCGGCAAACCGCGTCCGCGCCGAGGACGATGCGCCCGCGGTGGTAAAATTCGCGGTTCTCCCCGTTTCCGTCCTGACGCAGCGCGTCCGCCCCATCATGTCCGACACCCGTCCCGATACCCTGTTCGCGCTGACCGCGCTGTCCCCGCTCGACGGCCGCTACGCGCCGAAAACCGAAGCCCTGCGCGAGTGGCTTTCGGAAGCCGCCTTCATGCGCCACCGCGTAACCGTTGAAATTCACTGGCTGATCGCGCTGTCGCACGCGGGGTTTGCCGAAGTGCCGCGCTTTTCGCCGGCGTCGGAGCAGTTCCTGCTGCAACTGGTCGAGCGCTTCACCGCGCACGATGCGGCGCGGATCAAGGAAATCGAGCGTGTGACGAACCACGACGTGAAGGCCGTCGAGTACTGGCTGAAGGAGTCGGTGAAGGGACAGCCCGAACTCGAACGTGCAAGCGAGTTCATCCACTTCGCGTGCACGTCGGAGGACATCAACAATACGTCGCACGGTTTGATGCTCGCCGGTGCGCGCGAACACGTCATTCTGCCGGCGCTGCGCTCGGTGCATCAGCGCCTCGTCGCGTTGGCCCACGCGCAAGCCGAACAACCGATGCTGTCGCGCACGCACGGCCAGCCGGCCAGCCCGACGACGCTCGGCAAGGAAATCGCGAATGTGGCCGCGCGGCTCGCGCGCGCGATCGACCGTATCGCGAAGGTCGAACTGCTCGGCAAGATGAACGGCGCGGTCGGCAACTTCAACGCGCATCTGTCCGCTTATCCGGAGTTCGACTGGGAAGCGTTCTCGCGCAAGGTGGTCGAAGAGCGCCTGAAGCTGGCGTTCAATCCGTACACCATCCAGATCGAGCCGCACGACTATATGGCGGAACTGTTCGACGCGGTCGCACGCGCGAACACGATCCTGCTCGATCTCGACCGCGATGTATGGGGCTATATCTCGCTCGGCTATTTCAAGCAGAGGACGAAGGCCGGCGAGATCGGTTCGTCGACGATGCCGCATAAGGTCAATCCGATCGACTTCGAAAATTCGGAAGGCAATCTCGGGCTCGCGAACGCGACGCTGCGCCACCTCGCGGACAAGCTGCCTGTGTCGCGCTGGCAGCGGGATCTGACCGATTCGACGGTGCTGCGCAATATCGGCGTTGCGTTCGGTTACTCGCTGCTTGCGTACGATGCGCTGATCCGCGGTCTCGACAAGCTCGAGGTGAACCCGCAGCGGCTCAATGAAGATCTCGACAACTGCTGGGAAGTGCTGGCCGAGCCGGTGCAAACCGTGATGCGTCGGTATGGAATCGAAAACCCGTATGAGCAGCTGAAGGAGTTGACGCGCGGCAAGGGCATTACGCGCGACGGTTTGCAGACGTTCATCGGCGCGCTGAATATTCCGGCCGATGCGAAAGAGCGGTTGCTTGCGATGACGCCGGGTTCCTATGTGGGCAAGGCAGTGGAATTGGCGAAGCGGATTGCTTGAAAGAAGTGAGCCGCCACGGGCGGCCCGCTTCTCATCTGGAGATCGACACGCCCGCTAGCGCGTTTTCAGTCGATCGAGCACCTGATCGACAATCTGCTCCGGCTTCAGTTCGATACTCACCGTAATCGCTTCGTCGTCACCGGGCTCTTGGAGCGTCTCGAGCTGGCTTTGCAACAGCGACGGATCGAAGAAGTGCCCGGTGCGCGTCGTCAGCCGCTCCTGCAGCACTTCGCGCGTTCCCTTCAGGTAGACGAAGCACACGTCCTTGTCGCCCGCGCGCAAGATGTCGCGATACGAGCGTTTGAGCGACGAGCACGTGAATACCGCCGTCTCATGCGCGCGCTGCTTTTCTTCGATCGCCGCGCGTATTGTCTTCAGCCACGGCCAGCGGTCCTCGTCGGTGAGCGCAATACCTTGATGCATCTTCTCCTTGTTCGCCGCGCTGTGAAACGCGTCGCCATCGGTGAAGTCGCAATGCAGGCGCTCGGCAAGCAACTCGCCGATCCGCGTTTTTCCGGCGCCCGACACGCCCATTGCAATCAGAATCATCGAACACTCCTCACAGGACGGCCGCGAGTGCGAACGTCAGTCCCAAACCCAGCAACGAAATGATGGTCTCGCACAGCGACCACGTCTTGAACGTTTGACCGACCGTCATTCCGAAGTATTCCTTGATCAGCCAGAAGCCGCCATCGTTGACGTGCGAAAAAATCAGCGAGCCGGAGCCCGTTGCAAGCACGAGCAATTCCGGCTTCACGGCCACCGCACCTGCCGACGCGATCGGCGCGACGATGCCGCACGCGGTAGTCATCGCAACGGTCGCCGAACCGGTCGCGAGGCGAATCAGCGCGGCCACCGACCAGCCGAGCAAAAGCGGCGACAGATGCGCGGACGTCGCGGTATCGACGATCTGCTTTGAAATGCCGCTGTCCATCAGCACGCGTCCGAAGCCGCCGCCCGCGCCGACGATCAGCGTGATCCCGGCGATCGGCGCAAGGCATTCGCCGCAGAATTTCTGAATCTGCTCGCGGTTGAAGCCGCGCTGCGCCCCGAACGTCCAGAAGCTGACGAGCACCGCAATCAGCAGCGCGACGTCGGTGTTGCCGATAAAGTGCAGCAGGTCATTCGCGAGTGTCTTCGGTGCGAAGAGAAGATCGGCCCAGCTGCCGATCAGCATCAGGATGACGGGCAACAGAATCGTGAATAGCGTCACGCCGAAGCTGGGCAGTTCGCGCTTGTTTTTCTGTTCGCCTTGATCGTCGAACTGCGCGATGAATTGCGCAGCGAGCGGATTATTTTCCGGCAACGCGATCTGACGGTGAATCAGCAGCGCGAACAGCGGCCCCGCGACGATCGCCGTCGGCACGCCGACGATCAGCCCATACACGATCGTTCTGCCGATATCCGCGTGATAGGCCTGCACCGCGAGCAACGCGGCCGGGTGCGGCGGGATCAGCCCATGCACGACCGACAGGCCCGCGACCATCGGCAAGCCGATCAGCAACAGCGACTTGCCCGTGCGCTTCGCGACGTTGAACGCAATCGGAATCAGCAGCACGAAGCCCACTTCGAAAAACACCGGCAAACCGACGATGATCGCGACGAACATCATCGCCCAGTGAATGTTCTTTTCGCCGAACCAGCGTATCAACGTAGTCGCGATGCGCTCGGCGCCGCCCGACTCGGCCATCATCTTGCCGAGCATCGTACCGAGGCCCACCACGATCGCGATATGCCCAAGCGTATTGCCGTTGCCGGTCTCGAACGACTTGACGATCGACCCGGCCGGCATGCCGGCAGCCAGTCCCAACAGCAATGAAACGATGATCAGAACGAGGAACGGATAAACCTTGAAGCGCGTGATCATCAAGATCAGAAGCGCAATCGCGATCACGCCGTAGACCAGCAGCATGCTGCCGTGAACAGCTTCCATGAAGCTCCTCCTATGCGTTATTGATTTTGAATGCGGTGCCAGAGTGCAGAGTACGGCTGCATGTTACGTACCAGGGCGCGAATTTTACTGCGCGAGCACGCGAGGCATCGGAAGCGCGCGCAGCGTTTTGCTCGCCGTTTTGCTTGCGTTTGCGGTTCGCCCCAAATGTCTACGCGCGCAACAAAAAAGCCTCGCCCTTTGCAGCCATGCGGCTGGATCGGCGAGGCTTCATGCACAATGCAGAGCCTGCTGCTTGGTGAAACAGGTTAGCAGTGAAAGCGCATGACCATCCCATCAATGCGCGGCGAGCGCGGTCGCGGCGCGCGCAAGGCGCGTCACTTCATCCCAGTTTTGCGCGGCAAGCGCAGCCTTCGGCGTGAGCCACGATCCGCCGACGCAGACCACGTTCGGCAACGCGAGAAAGTTCGGCGCGGACTCGGCCGTGATGCCGCCGGTCGGACAGAATCTGAGCGTGGGGAACGGCCCCTGAAACGCTTGCAGCATCGGTACCCCGCCCGCTTGCTGCGCGGGGAAAAATTTCACGATCTCGTAGCCGAGTTCGAGCGCGACGATGATGTCGGTCGGCGTCATGACGCCGGGCAGCAGCGGCAGGCCGGCGTCCTGCGCAGCTTGATGCATGTCTTTCGTGAGCCCCGGCGACACGCCGAACTGCGCACCGGCCTTCTTCGCTAGCGCGCACTGCTCGGGCCTCGTAATCGTGCCGACGCCGACGACGATATCTTCCGCCAGCTGGCTCGCGCGCTCGATCGCTTTCAAACCCGATTCGGTGCGCAGCGTGATTTCGAGCACCTTCACGCCGCCCGCATGCAATGCACGCGACACGTGCTCGCCCTGCTCGACTGAGTCGAACGCGAGCACCGGAATGACCGGGCCGAGTCGAACGATGTCGCTTACTGTCTTTGACGTCATGGTCACACTCCTTACTTGTGCATTGCGTGGCTGGGTTGCGCGTGCGCGGCTTTGGCGGTGGCATGCTGCTTCGCTTCGTGATCTGCTGAAGCGTCGGCCTTCGCGCCGTGGCCTTGGCTATGTGCGCCGTCGTAATGCGCGGCTTCGCCCACGAGCGGACCGAACACCGATGCGCCAAGCTCTGCCGGCGCCGCTGCCGCGCGAAACACGCCGAATAGTTCGCGACCGAAGCCCACCTCGTTCCCGGCCTGGTGGTGACACACGGCAAGCGGACGCGCTTGCCATTCTGCTTCGTCGATCTCGATGTCGAGTACGCCGGCTTCCGCGTCGATCACGATCGTGTCGCCGGTTCTGACCTTGCCGAGCGGACCTTGCAGCAGCGCCTCGGGCGATACGTGGATCACCGCGGGCACCTTGCCCGATGCCCCGGACATACGGCCGTCGGTGACGAGCGCGACATGAAAACCTTGATCCTGCAGCACGCCGAGCAGCGGCGTCAAACGATGCAGCTCGGGCATACCGTTTGCACGCGCGCCCTGGAAGCGAACGACGGCAATGAAATCGCGCTTCAGTTCGCCGTTATCGAACGCTTCCTGCACGGCTTCCTGCGAATCGAACACGATCGCCGGTGCCTTCACCGCGCGATGCTCGTGCGCGACCGCGGAAATCTTGATCACGCCGCGGCCGAGCTTGCCTTGCATCAGACGCAGGCCGCCGTCGGGCTGAAACGGCTCCTTGATGCCGCGCAGCACCTTCGTGTCGTGGCTTTCGTGCGCGCCCGGCACCCATGTCAGCTTGCCGTCGATGAGCTTCGGCTCGTGCGTGTAATGCGAAAGACCCTTGCCCGCGACGGTGTTCACATCCTCGTGCAGCAGACCGCCTTCGAGCAGATTGCGCACGAGGAACGCCACACCGCCCGCTGCGTGGAAGTGGTTCACGTCGGCCTTGCCGTTCGGATAGACCTTCGCGAGCAGCGGCACCGCTTGCGACAGCGTATCGAAATCGTCCCAATCGATGATGATGCCGGCCGCGCGCGCAATCGCGACGAGGTGCAGGGTGTGATTCGTCGATCCGCCGGTTGCGAGCAACGCGACGATGCCGTTCACAACCGCTTTTTCGTCGACCACATGGCCGATCGGCATGTAATGACCACGATCCACCGTCAGATCGAGCACGCGGCGCGCGGCCTGCGCGGTCAGCGCATCGCGCAGCGGCGTGTGCGGATGCACGAACGCCGAGCCCGGCAGATGCATGCCCATCACTTCCATCAGCATCTGGTTGCTGTTCGCGGTGCCGTAGAAGGTGCAGGTGCCGTGGCTGTGATACGCGGCTGCCTCCGCTTCGAGCAGTGCGCCGCGATCGCAGCCGCCAGTCGCGAACTGCTGGCGGATCTTCGCCTTGTCGTCGTTCGAGAGGCCGCTCGTCATCGGGCCGGCCGGCACGAAGATGGTCGGCAGATGGCCGAATTGCAGCGCGCCGATCATCAGGCCCGGCACGATCTTGTCGCACACGCCGAGACACAGCGCTGCGTCGAACATGTTGTGCGTGAGCGCAACGGCCGTGCTCATCGCGATCACTTCGCGTGAAAACAGCGACAACTCCATGCCCGCGTTGCCTTGCGTGATGCCGTCGCACATCGCCGGTACGCCGCCCGCGAACTGCGCGACGCCGCCGTTTTCGCGCGCGGCCGCTTTGATGATGTCGGGGAATGTCTTGTACGGTGCATGCGCCGACAACATCTCGTTGTACGAGGACACGATGCCGATGTTCGGCTGGCCGATCGCCTTGATGGCGAACTTGTCGTTGCCTTCGAGTCCGGCAAAACCGTGCGCGAGGTTTGCGCACGACAGCGCGCCGCGCGCGGGGAAATGACCCTGCGCCTGTTCGATGCGCGCCAGATAGGCATCGCGCGTCGGTTTGCTGCGCTCGATCACGCGCCGCGTGACCTTCATCAATTGCGAATGCGGGGAAACCATCGATGATGCTCCTTCGTCGCTCTAGCTCGCGCATCCGCCCATGTGACGGCGCTCGTGCCGGATTCGGTATCGCGGGGACACGGCTTGCGTTTCCAGCCGTGAACACGATATTAGTAGAAAAACTACATTGAATCAATGTGGCCGATGCTGAATTTGATATTCAGTCGATCGGCTCATAAGCCGCATTCCCAAAGGCTTTTTACCGCACCCACGCGAAGCCAGGGAAATCACCTATGCGGCGAAATGTAGTTTTTGTACCTAATCTGCTGATCAGCTATAGTCCATTCGTTTCTTCAGCATAGTGCGAGTTCTCCGATGATGTTGTCCCAGGTGGAAGCGATGCGCGACCAGTTGCGCCCATCCGAACGCAAGCTCGCCGACTACGTGATCGAGGCGCCGCGCGAGGTCCTCGACCTGTCGATGACCGAGGTCGCGGCACGCGCGGGCGTGAGTCAGCCGACCATCGCGCGCTTTTGCCACGCACTCGGCTTTTCGGGCTTCCGCGAGTTCAAGATCCGGCTCGCACAAGGAATTGCAGCCGACGTGCCCGCTGTCTATCGCGACGTGCGGCCCGACGAACCGGCACCGGGGGTCGCCGCGAAAGTGCTCGACCGTACGATCGGCGCGCTGATCCAGGTGCGCAACAATCTGTCGACGGATAGCGTCGCGGCGGCAATCGACGTGCTCGCGAATGCGCGCCGGATCGAGTTCTACGGTGCCGGCGGCTCGGGCGTCGCCGCACTCGATATGCAGCACAAATTCTTCCGGCTCGGCATGCCGAGCGTTGCCTATTCGGATCCGCATACTTTTCTGATGTCGGCGGCGCTTCTCGGCAAAGGCGACGTCGTGGTCGCGATATCGAACACGGGCCGCACGCGCGACATCATCGACGCAGCGAAATCCGCGCTTGCCGCAGGCGCGAAAGTGATCGCAGTCACGCACGGCAATTCGCCGCTCGCGCGGATTGCGTCGATCGGACTCTTCGCAAACGTCGACGAAGACACGGATATTTTTTCGCCGATGACGTCGCGCACCTCGCATCTGGCGATCGGCGACATTCTGGCGGTCGGCGTGGCGCTGCAGCGCGGGCCGGATCTGGCGGAGAAACTGGCGGGCGCGAAGGATCTGATTACGCGCAGGCGGATCGGTCCGGAAGGATAAGTGCCGCATCGCGCGGCGACGACGCAATAAAAAAGGGCTCCTGAAGGAGCCCTTTTGACCATCTACTGCAAAAATAACTACGCTGATCGTGCGATCCGCGCTCGAGCGGCCATGACTGCACCGCTCTTGCGCCTACCACTTACCACTGGTACGAAGCACCTGCACCGATCGTCGTGCCGTTGCCCGGGGCCATACCTGCACCAATCTTCACCTTCAGGTTCTGCGTGATGCGAGCCGAAGCGCCGAGCGCGACAGCCTGATAGCCCTTGTAGTTGCCGGTGCCGACGCCGACCGCGATCGTCTTGCCCTGATCGACGTCCGGAATCATCGTCAGCGCGGTTGCCGCGGCGATACCGCCGTAGGCATTCTTCGCGACGGAGTTCACCTGCGACTGCATCGACTTCATGCTCTGGTCGGTGTAGTCCTTCGCCGTCATGCCGTCCGGCAGATCGCCGACGCGCGAGTCCGTGTAGTTATGCGCGTCTGCGACTGCGTCGTTCAACTGACCGACGTTGACCGCATCGGTCGTTTCGGTGCCGGCCGCGACGTTGGTGATTTTCTTGCCACCTGCGTCGTTGTTCCAGCTACCGCCGCCACCGCCCTGGTTGATCACCTGGCCTTCGACGACCGTCACGCGGTTGTCGAGGTTCGTGACCTGACCTTGCAGCGCGGACAACTGTCCGAAGTTCACCGCATCGTACTTGCTCGTGCCGTCCGCGACGTTGGTGAGAATCACCGGCGCCGTCATCGTGCCGCCAGCAAGGCCGCCCAGCGTCAGGCGATCATGCGTCGACGAGTCGTACATCACGGCATCGCCGATGTTGCCCATGTTGTAGTTGATATTGTCGATGCGCGTGTTCGTCGCGTTCAATTGCGACATGTTCACGGCGTCCGTATCCGCTACACCCGCGGCCACGTTATGCAGCGCGACCGGAGCCGTTGTACCCTTGCCGCCGAACGTCACCGAGTCCTTGTCCGCGTTGTCGTACACCACGGCGAGCGATTTGCCCGTCGAGCCGTCGATCACACCGCCGTCGATCAGCGTGTTCTTGATGTCGGTAATGTCACCGGTGTTCTGCGTGACACGGCCATCAAGGTTGCTGATCGCGTCGCCGACCGTATGAACCTTCGTCGAGCCTTCGTTCAGCGAGTACGTCGGAGCCGAGATCGAGCCGTCCGCATTGACCGTCGAGCCGCCGCCCAGCGCCGTCGCCGTGCTGTTGGCCACGTTGTACAGCTGCGAGCCGTTGACCGCGTCCTTGCTGGTCGCGTTCACCGCGCCGGCCTTCACGTTCGCGATCGTCGTGCCGGCCGTGCCGCCGCCGAGCGTGATCTTGCCCTTCGTTGCGTCGTCGTACGAGACGAACGAGTTCGTCACATTGCCGGAGGTGTCGATGTTCAGACCCGCTGCCTTCAGCTGCGCCACGTTGACCGCGTCCTTGTCGGCCGAGCCGGCGTTCACGTTCGACAGCGTCGTGCCGTTCGTGCCGCTGAACGTGACCTTGTCGTGCGCCGATGTGTCGTACTTGATGCCATCGACCGAACCGGTCGCCGCCTTCGCATCGACTGCCGCGAGGGCCGAACCGACGTCGCTATACGTGCTGCCTGCCACGTTGTAGCTCGGCTTCCTGATCGTGCCGTCCGCGTTCACCGACGAATTGCCGCCCAGTGCCGCTGCGGTGCTGCTCGCCGTCCCGTACAGCTGCGAACCGTTGACCGCGTCCGTGCTGGCTGCGCTGATGCCGCCTGCCTTCACGTTCGTGATCGTCGTGCCCGCGGTACCGCCACCGAGCGTGACCTTGTCGTGCGCCGACGAGTCGTACATCACCGCATCAGCCATCTTGCCGTTGATGTTCGTGATCTGCGTCGTGAGCGAGCTCACATTCTGGTTCGTCGCGTAGAGCTGCGCGCCATTCACGGCGTCCGTGCTGGAGGCGCTCAGGTCGCCTGCCTTCACGTTGGTGATCGTCGTGCCCGCCGTACCGCCGGCCATCGTGATCTTGGTCTTCGTCGCGTCGTCGTAGGCGACGAACGAGTTCGTCACCGTGCCCGACGTGTCGATATTCAGACCCGCTGCCTTCAGTTGCGCAACGTTCACGGCATCCGTGTCCGCCGAACCGGCGTTCACGTTCGACAGCGTCGTGCCGCTCGTGCCGCTGAACGTGACCTTGTCGTGCGCCGACGAGTCGTACTTCACGCCGTCGACCGAACCGGTCGCCGCCTTTGCATCGACTGCCGCGAGAGCGGAACCGACGTCGCTATAGGTGCTGCCTGCCACGGTATAGCTCGGCTTCTTGATCGAACCATCCGTGTTCACGCCTGCACCGCCGCCGAGCGTCGAGGTCACGCCCTTCAACTGCGATACGTTGACCGCGTCGTAGTCCTGCGTACCGGCCGCCACGTTGATGACCTGGCGACGCACGAGCGACGTGCCCATGCCCGGCACTGCCGACGAACCGACCGATACCGTGTTCGCACGGTTGTCGTCCGAGCTGTTCGCGCCCAGCACCACGCTGCCTTCCGTGCCGGCGACGATGTTGCTGCCGATACCGACCGTGTTCTTGCCGCCGATCGACACGTTGCTACCGATCGCGACCGAGTTGTCCGAACCCGTGTTCACTTCGGTGCCGTTGCTGCCGATCGCCACCGAGTTGATCGAAGCCGCCGACACCGTCGAACCGATTCCGACGGCGGAGTCCGCACCGACCGCGATGTTCTGGCCGACCGCGACGCCGTTCGAACCGAGCACGCTGACGTTCTGGCCCGCTGCCACTGCGTTGTCCGCATTGGCATGCGCGTTCAGGCCCATGGCGATTGCGTTCTTGCCGAGTGCATCGGTCGGCGTAGACAGCGTCGTCGGGCCGGACACGATCAGCTGATCCGGCGTCTTGCTGGACGTCGCACCGAGCAGCATCGTCGAGGCGCCGAGCATGCCGTTGTTCTTCACACCGGCGCTCGTGATCGCCGCGCCGATGGCCGTATTCATCTGGCCGACCGTCACTGCGTCGCTGATGCTGGTACCGTCCGCGACGTTCACGATACGGCGCTTGCTCGTCGTCGAACCGACTGCGAACGTGTTCGCTTGCGACGTCGACGAACCGTAGCCGATCGCGACCGAGTTCGTCGCCATTGCACGCGCGTTTGCGCCGATTGCGAGAGCACCGTCGCCCATTGCCTGGGCAAAACCGCCGATCGCCACTGCGTCTGCGCCTGCTGCCGTGGCGTCGAGCGCGTTGGTGTCGCCGAACTTGATGTACTTCAGCTTCGGCGTGATTTCCGTCATCGCCGACGACATGTCGGTGATGCGCGTGTCGAGCGCGGTCACCGCGCCGTCGACGCCATCGACCGTCTTGCCGCCGACCGTGTACTCAGGCATGGAGATCGTGCCGTCCGCGTTGACCGTCGAGCCGCCGCCGAATGCCGCCGCTTCGCTGGAAGCGAGCGAGTACAACTGCGAACCGTTGATCGCGTCCGTGCTGCTTGCGCCGACTGCGCCCGCTTTCAGATTCGTGATCGTCGTGCCCGCGGTGCCGCCTGCGAGCGTGATCGTGCCCTTCGTCGAGTCGTCGTAGGCGACGAACGAGTTCGTCACGTTGCCCGATGTATCGACGTTCAGGCCCGCTGCCTTGAGCTGCGCCATGTTGACTGCGTCGGTATCCGCCTTGCCTGCCGACACGCCCTTCAGCTGACGCGCGCCCGCGGTGCCGGTGAAGTCCACCGTCGTGCCGTCGGTTGCCTTCGCCACCGTGATCGTCTTGGTGGCCGCATCCTGCTGGACCAGCCCGATCTTGCCGTTGTTGATGTTGTTCGTCAGATTCGTGATCGACGTCGTGTTGCCGGTCGTCGCCGTGTCGATTGCGGCCAGCGCCGAACCCACGTCGCTCTTCGTCTGGCCCTGGACCGTGTACGTCGGCGCCTTGATCGTGCCGTCCGTGTTCACTGCCGCGCCGCCGCCGAGTGCCGTGGCGATGCTATTCGCTTCGCTGTACAGCTGCGAGCCGTTGATCGCATCCTTGCTCGTCGAGCTGACTGCGCCCGCCTTCACGTTGGTGATGGTCGTGCCGGCCGTGCCGCCGCCGAGCGTGACCTTGCCCATCGTCGTGTCGTCGTAGGCGACGAACGAGTTCGTCACGTTGCCCGACGTATCGACGTTCAGGCCTGCCGCCTTCAGTTGCGCGAGGTTGACCGCATCCGTGTCGGCCGTACCGGCCGTTACGTTCGACAGCTTCGTGCCGCTGGTGCCGCTGAACGTCACCGTATCGTGCGCCGACGAGTCGTACTTCACGCCGTCGACCGAGCCCGATGCCGCCTTCGCATCTACCGCTGCCAGCGCCGAGCCGACATCGCCGTATGTGCTGCCAGCCACGTTATAGGTCGGCTTGGTGATCTTGCCGTTCGCGTCCACCGATGAACCGCCGCCGAGCGCTGCCGCCGTGCTGCTTGCCGTGCCGTACAGCTGCGAGCCGTTGATCGCGTCCTTGCTCGTCGAAGTAACCGCACCCGCCTTCACGTTGGTGATGGTCGTGCCGGCCGTGCCGCCGCCGAGCGTGACCTTACCCATCGACGTGTCGTCGTAGGCGACAAACGAGTTCGTGACGTTGCCCGACGTATCGACGTTCAGGCCCGCCGCTTTCAGTTGCGCGAGGTTCACGGCGTCCGTGTCAGCCTTGCCCGCCTTCAGGTTGGCGATGGTCGTGCCGGCCGTGCCGCCGCCGAGCGTGACCTTGTCGTGCGACGACGAGTCGTACATCACCGCATCGGCCATCTTGCCGTTGATGTTCGTGATCTGCGTGTTGATCGAGCTCACGTTCTGGTTCGTCGCGTACAGCTGCGCGCCATTCACGGCGTCCGTGCTGGAGGCGCTCAGTGCACCGGCCTTCACGTTCGTGATGGTTGTGCCGGCGGAGCCGCCGCCGAGCGTGACCTTGCCCATCGACGTGTCGTCGTAGGCGACGAACGAATTCGTGACGTTGCCCGACGTATCGACGTTCAAGCCCGCCGCTTTCAGTTGCGCGAGGTTCACGGCGTCCGTGTCAGCCTTGCCCGCCTTCAGGTTGGCGATGGTCGTGCCGGCCGTGCCGCCGCCGAGCGTGACCTTGTCGTGCGACGACGAGTCGTACATCACCGCATCGGCCATCTTGCCGTTGATGTTCGTGATCTGCGTGTTGATCGAGCTCACGTTCTGGTTCGTCGCGTACAGCTGCGCGCCATTCACCGCGTCCGTGCTGGAGGCGCTCAGTGCGCCGGCCTTCACGTTCGTGATGGTCGTGCCGGCCGTGCCGCCGCCGAGCGTGACCTTGCCCATCGTCGTGTCGTCGTAGGCGACGAACGAGTTCGTGGCATTGCCCGACGTGTCGATGTTCAGACCCGCTGCCTTGAGCTGCGCCACGTTCACGGCATCCTTGTCCGCCGTGCCTGCGTTCACGTTCGTCAGCGTCGTACCGCTCGTGCCGCTGAACGTGACCTTGTTGTGCGCGGAGCTGTCGTACTTGACCGCGTCGACCGAGCCGGTACCGGCCTTGGTATCGACTGCCGCAAGTGCCGAACCGACATCCGTGTACGTACCGCCTGCGACCGTATAGCTCGGCTTCTTGATCGAGCCGTCCGTGTTCACGCCTGCGCCGCCGCCGAGCGTCGAGGTCACGCCCTTCAACTGCGACACGTTGACCGCATCGTAGTCTTGCGTACCGGCCGCCACGTTGATGACCTGGCGACGCACGAGCGACGTGCCCATGCCCGGCACTGCCGACGAACCGACCGATACCGTGTTCGCACGGTTGTCGTCCGAGCTGTTCGCGCCCAGCACCACGCTGTTCGCGGTACCGACGACGATGTTGCTGCCGATGCCGACCGAGTTCTGACCGCCGACCGACACGCCGCTACCGATTGCGACGGCGTTCGCCGCGCCGGTGTTGACTTCGGTGCCGTTGCTACCGATTGCGACGGCGTTCTCGGAAGCGACCGACGTGCCGACACCGATGCCGACGGCGGAGTCCGCGCCGACCGCGATGTTCTGGCCGACTGCGACGCCGTTCGAACCCAGCACGCTGACGTTCTGACCGGCTGCGACCGCGTTGTCGGCGTTGGCATGCGCGTTCAGGCCCATGGCGATGCCGTTCTTGCCGAGTGCGTCGGTCGGGGTCGACAGGGTTGTCGGGCCCGAGACGATCAGTTGATCCGGCGTCTTGCTGGACTGCGTCGCGCCGAGCAGCATCGTCGAGGCACCGAGCATGCCGTTGTTCTTCACACCCGAGCTCGTGATCGCCGCGCCGATGGCCGTGTTCATCTGGCCGAGCGTGACCGCGTCGCTGACGCCGGTTGCGTCTGCAACGTTCACGATGCGGCGCTTGGACGTGCTCGAGCCGACTGCGAAAGTGTTGGCTTGCGTGGTTGACGAGCCGTAGCCGATGGCCACGGAGTTCGTACCCATGGCGCGGGATTGCGAACCGATCGCCAGCGTGTTGTCGCCAATTGCCTGGGCGTAGCCGCCGATTGCGACTGCGTCCTGGCCGGACGCGGTTGCGTCCATCGCACTGGTTTGGCCGAACTTCACGTACTTGAGCTTATCGGAGATTTGCGCATTCGAAGACGTGGCGTCGGTGATGCGCGTGTCGAGTGCGCTAACCGCACCGTCAACGCCGTTGACTGACTTGCCATCGACCGTGTACGTCGGCTTGGAGATGCTGCCGTCCGCGTTGACGACCGAGCCGCCGCCGAGTGCGGCTGCTTCGCTCGACGCCAGTGAGTAGAGTTGCGAACCGTTGACTGCGTCCTTGCTGGTCGCGCTGATTGCGCCCGCCTTCAGGTTCGTGATCGTCGTGCCGGCTGTGCCCCCTGCGAGCGTGATCTTGCCCTTCGTGGCATCGTCGTACGATACGAACGCGCCTGTCACGTTGCCCGATGTATCGACGTTCAGGCCTGCGGCCTTCAGCTGCGCCAGGTTCACCGCATCGGTATCGGCCGTGCCTTTCGAGACGCCCTTCAGCTGACGTGTACCCGCCGTACCGGTGAAGTCCACCGTCGTGCCGGCGGTCGCCTTCGCCACCGTGATCGCTTTGCTCGTCGCATCCTGCTGGACGAGGCCAACTGCCCCGTTGTTGATGTTGTTCGTCAGGTTCGTGATCGACGTCGTATTGCCGGTCGTCGCCGTGTCGATTGCGGCCAGGGCCGAACCTACGTCGTTCTTCGTCTGGCCTTGCACCGTGTACGTCGGCGCCTTGATCGTGCCGTCCGCATTCACCGCCGCGCCGCCGCCGAGTGCCGTCGCCACGCCCTTGAGTTGCGAGACGTTCACCGCATCCGTATCGGCCGTGCCCTTGGCCATGTTCACGATCTGGCGCTGCGTTGACGTGGAACCTACCGACACCGAATTGTCGCGATCCGCCACCGAGCTCGCACCCAATGCCACAGCGTTGGCACCGGTCGCGCTTGCGCTCGTACCGACAGCCGTGCTGTTGCTCGCCTTCACCGAGGCGTTGGCACCCAACGCGGTCGAGGAAGAGCTCTTGGCGTAGGCGCTCGTACCCAGCGCTACGGCGTTCGTGTCAACGCCGCTTGCAAAACCTGCGTTGCTTCCATTGCCGATAGCGATTGCGCCGCTGCCTTCCGAAAACGAGCCTGCGCCCATGGCAATCGAGCTGGCGCCCGTATACAGCGCGCCGGTGTTGGTCGAAGCGCCGTTACCAATGGCGATGGAGTTGATACCTTGTCCGGCCGCATTCGTACCGATACCGATGGAGTTGCCCTGCGCGTTGTAACCGGCGCGGCTTGCCGAGGCGTTGGCCCCAATGGCAATGTCGCCGGCAGAACTGGCGCTGGAGTCGGCAGCCGTGGAGTTCACGTGGAAATACTTGATTCCGCCGCCGTTGGTGATGCTGTTCACCGTATTCGTCACGTTCGTGACGTTTGCGTTCGTTGCGAACAGCTGCGAGCCGTTGACGGCGTCTGTGCTCGATGCGCTCAATGCACCGGCCTTCACGTTCGTGATGGTCGTGCCGGCCGTGCCGCCTGCGAGCGTAATCTTGCCCTTCGTCGTGTCGTCGTAGGCGACGAACGAATTCGCCACGTTGCCGGACGTGTCGACGTTCAGGCCCGCTGCCTTCAGCTGCGCCACGTTGACCGCGTCCTTGTCCGCCGAGCCGGCGTTCACGTTCGACAGCGTCGTACCCTTCGTGCCGCTGAACGTGACCTTGTCGTGCGCCGACGAGTCGTATTTGATGCCATCGATCGAACCGCTGCCCGCCTTCGCATCGACTGCCGCGAGGGCCGAACCAACGTCGCTATACGTGCTGCCCGCCACGTTGTAACTCGGCTTCCTGATCGTGCCGTCCGTGTTTACCGACGAATTGCCGCCCAGTGCCGCTGCGGTGCTGCTTGCCGTTCCATAGAGCTGCGCGCCGTTCACCGCGTCCGTGCTGGAGGCGCTCAGTGCACCGGCCTTCACATTGGTAATCGCCGTGCCGGCCGTGCCGCCGGCCAAAGTAATCTTACCCTTCGCCGTATCGTCGTACGCGACGAACGCGCCCGTCACGTTGCCCGACGTGTCGACGTTCAGGCCAGCTGCTTTCAACTGCGCAACATTCACCGCGTCTCCGTCGGCCGAACCATTTGCCAAATTGCTGATCGTATTGCCCTTCAGATCTACGCCGCCGTGGAACGTCGCGGTCTTCCACACGTCCAGATAACCGGACATACTCATGGAATCCTCTGAATCGATATTGCTGTCCTTCCCCGCCAGGGACGTCGAACTGTAAACAAGGATGTCGGCACTACCGAGCGGAGCGGAGCCGGGAGCGTTCCCGTAGGCTTGTCCAGTCGCAACCGTGTTGGCGCCTGCGGAACCGACACCGCATTGCCCGCCCGTGCCGCTACCAGTTCTACTATAAGAGTCGGCGACCACGTAGCATCCGGTGCCCGGCTGATTGTTGAAGATCATCGCCGCGCTACCATCTTGCGCAGCCAATCCCGAAACAACAGCCGCAACGGCTACCGAAGCCACTTTACTGACGGACTTACCACGTCCCTTCGCATTCTCCTGCACCGCCATCCACGTCCCAGTGGATTCATTCCAAACCGACCGATAAGCCTTATTCATCGCACAATCCTAAATATCTCGGAATAACCTTTGCAGCTAGAAAAGACGCAAAAACATCCCGCGGCGCCGAGTAATCGGAGCCATTAGCCAAAGAAAAAAATGGACACTTCAGACCGGCCTCGGGACACGAAAACTCGTGAACCACTGTCGCGTGTCAATCGGCCGAAGCCGGGAGGTGGGACAGGAGAAATTTGAGAAGAGAGAGAATCTGCCCAGCCCATCTACCGCGAGATGAACTTTATGGGACACGCTCTTAAGGGAATATCGGACAACTCCGAATAGGCTTTTGTAAGCTTCGGACGAAGGCAGGAGAAGTAGGACAAAAGGCGCATTGGCATTCGCCGACAGCCCGTAATGGCACGGCTTACGTCAGCCACCGGCGCGAGCGCCCGCACCGTCGCTCGGCCAGAAACGCTGTGGCACATCGACGTCAAAACAGCAATTGAAATTTAATTGAAAGGTCAATCAGGCAGGCGAATAAACGCCTTGACGTTCGTCAACCTGAATATGGAGAAATCAGAGGAACTTCTGACGGGCGTCAGAAAACGCTAAAGCAGATTTGCCAGCTTATATAGCGTTTTCCGACGGCAATTGGGAACAACAAAAATTGACTTAAAACGGTTTGATAACCACTAACGCCACAGCCGCAAGCATTCCGAGCACGGGAAGCTCATTGAACATTCGATACCATTTATGCGAGCGACGGTTTTCACCGCGTTCGAAGGTTTTTAGCAGCACGCCGCAATACGCGTGATAGATCACCAGCAGCACGACCACGCCGAGCTTCGCATGAAGCCAGCCTTGCCCGCTGCCGATGCCGACCGCGAGCCACAACCAGAGCCCGCAAGCCAACGCCGGCACGGCGATAAGCGTCATGAACCGGAACAGCTTGCGCGCCATGATGAGCAATCGCGCAATCGCCACCGGCTCAGTCTCCATCGCGAGGTTCACAAAGATTCGCGGTAAATAAAAAAGCCCCGCGAACCATGCAGCGATCAATACGATGTGAAACGTTTTGATCCAGAGCATCGACAGTCCTTGTTCTGCGTTTGAAGTCGATTAATCAAGCCAACAAACTCATTGACGTCCTTCGCCGTGCCCAAGCACCACATACTTCAGCGAAGTCAGGCCCTCCAGCCCCACGGGACCGCGCGCGTGCAGCTTGTCGTTAGAAATGCCGATCTCCGCGCCGAGGCCAAACTCGAAGCCATCGGCAAAACGCGTCGAGGCATTCACCATCACGCTCGCCGAATCGACTTCGCGCAGAAAGCGCATGGCGCGGTCGTGGTCTTCGGTCACGATGGCATCGGTGTGAGCCGAGCCGTAGGTATTGATGTGCTCGATCGCTTCATCGAGACCCTCGACGATCTTGACCGCGAGAACCGGTGCGAGATACTCGGTACTCCAGTCTTCTTCTGTCGCATCGACCAACGGCGCGACACCTGTGGCCTCGAGCACCGCACGCGCGGCACGATCCACGCGTAACTCGACCTCTTTCTCGCGATAGAGCTTGCCAAGCCGCGGCAAGATCGCCGGTGCGATGTCGCGCGCGACCAGCAGTGTCTCCATCGTGTTGCATGTGCCGTAGCGATGCGTCTTCGCGTTGTCGCAGACGTTCATCGCCTTCGCGAGATCCGCGCGATCGTCGACATACACGTGGCAAATGCCGTCGAGATGCTTGATCATCGGCACGCGCGCCTCTTCCATCAGCCGCGCAATCAGGCTCTTGCCGCCGCGCGGCACGATCACGTCGACGTAATCGGTCATCGTGATCAGCTTGCCCACCGCGGCGCGGTCCGGCGTCTCGACGACCTGCACCGCTTCCTGCGGCAAGCCCGCGGCGTCGAGCCCTTCGCCGATCAGCTTCGCGAGCGCCGTGTTGCATTCGAGCGCTTCGGATCCGCCACGCAGGATGGTCGCGTTGCCCGACTTCAAACACAGCGCCGCCGCATCGATCGTCACGTTCGGCCGCGATTCGTAGATGATGCCGATCACGCCCAGCGGCACACGCATCTGTCCAACCTGGATGCCGCTCGGCCGGTACTTGAGGTTGCTGATCTCGCCGATCGGATCCGGCAGCGCGGCCACCTGGCGCAAGCCCTCGACCATCGTTTTCAGCGCCTTGTCCGACAGCGTCAGCCGATCGACAAATGCCGCGTCTTGTCCTTTTTCGCGGGCGCGTGCGACGTCGCGTGCATTTGCGTTCCTGAGCGACGCCGCATCGCGTTCGATCGCACACGCGATCGATTCGAGCGCGGCGTTCTTCGCCGCCGTCGACGCCCGCGCCATCGCGCGCGACGCCTTGCGCGCGCGGCGACCGAGGTCGGTCATGTACTGGTCGATATCCATGGTGAAGTCTCTTCGTGCCGCGCCGCCTCGAGATCGAAGTGCGCGGATGCTGTCAGTTAGCGAACGTTGGAGTGATTGTAAGTCGGCAGCGGCGTTGCGAGCGGGCAGCAGCTCGGTCGGCGCGGCCACGAACAGCGGCCGCGGACCGCCGTGGATCGGCGCTCAGCGACCGCGTTACCGCGTCTACCGCCGACGCCGCGCAAGTCATTACCGCCGGAACGCCTACCACGACCGCCGCTCGAAACCGGCGCCCGGCGACGGTCTCCCGCCCGGCGCAATCCGCGGCGCCGCGCTGGCCGGCCGGGCACTTTTGTCCGCTGCCGCCGGCGTCGCAGCGACCGTCATTGCCAGCTCGAACAGCCCCGCCCACGGATCAGGCGGCGGGTCGCCGGCGCGACGCCGTCCCGGCGTACTGCCCGACAGCCCCTTCACCTGCCGGTCGAGCTTCGCGGCGAGGCCCAGCGCCTTTTCCAGCGCGCTTTCGGTGACGCGCGACAGCGCCGGCCCGACCAGTCTTTCGCGCGGCCCCCAGACCCGGTTTTCGCGCAGCAGCATCGCGAGCGGCTTGCCCGCCGCGACGCCACGTTTGATGCGCAGCAGCGTCCGTATCTCCTCGACGACCGCCCACAGCACGAGCACCGCCGCCTCGCCCTCGCCGCGCAGGCCATCGAGCATCCGCGACAGTCGTGCCACATCGCCTGCAAGCATCGCCTCGTTGAGCTTGAACACGTCATACCGCGCGACGTTCAAAACCGCATCGTGGATCTGCTCGAACGTGAGCACACCGGCCGGATACAGCAGCCCGAGCTTCTGGATCTCCTGATGCGCAGCGAGAAGATTCCCTTCGACACGCTCCGCCATGAATTGCAGCGCGCGCCGACCTTCGTCGCCGGGCGTCACACGCTGCTGCTGGAGCGCAAGCCGTTGCCCGATCCAGTTCGGCAACTGCGCGCGTTCGACGGGATCGATCTTCAGCGCCACGCCGGCATCGGCAAGCGCCGTGAACCAGCCGGCCTTCTGCGTCGCCGCATCGAGACGCGGCAGCGTGACAAGCGTCAGCACGTCAGGGTTAGCCGCGCCGGCAAGCGTCTTCAACGCTTCGGCGCCTTCCTTGCCGGGCTTGCCCGTCGGAATGCGCAGCTCGACCAGTTGCCGGTCGCCGAACAGCGACATCGACTGACTCGCTCCCAACAGCGAACTCCAATCGAAACCGCGCTCGACCGTGAACACGTTGCGGTCCGTAAAACCCGCTGCGCGCGCTGCCGCGCGAATCCGGTCGGTCGCCTCCTGCGCGAGCAGATGCTCGTCGCCGTACACGACGTACAGGCCGGCGAGCCCTTTCGCCAGATGCGGTTCAAGCGCGTCAAGTCGCAGTTGCATGGTCAGATTCAGCGTTAAGCGAGGACGAAACCGGTCAAAGCGGCGGCGGCGGCAGCGGCGCGCGCGGCACGACCGCCGGCACGCCCTGCCCCGGCGCCGGATGCAGCGACTTCACGATCGCCAGACGCCGCCACAATTGATCGACCGCGTCGTTACGCATGTCCGCGTACAGAATGTCGGCTTCCGCGGCTTTCGACTGCGAGAACTGATCGCTATATGTCATCGCGCGATTCAACGAAATCACGCTCGACGGAATCAACACGGTGCCGTCCGATCCGACCAGCGTGTAATTGATCGAGTACGTCAACGCATATTCCTCGACCACACCGAGCGAATTCAGCGTCAGCACGCTATTGCCGAGCGACTCCGTCACGCGAAGAACCGCGTCCGCATTGACCGGCGAATTGACGACGACGGTGTCGCTGCCGCCCTGAACGATGCGCGTGAGACGCGCGGCGAACGCCGGCGGCGCGCCGGCGATAGCGAGACGCTTGAACGCGTAGTCCGACTGGCCGCGTAGCTGGAAGCCACACGCGGACAGCATCGCTACGCTGCACACTAGCGTCAGAAACGATCTGCGAGTCACTTTGGCTCCTGGTTCGCAGTTAATTCTTGGCATACGTCGAAAGGCGACGTCGGGCGCCACAGGCGGCGGGTTGCCTGCGCCGCGCTCGCGCTTGCTGCGATCACGCGACGATATTGACGAGCCGGCCCGGCACGATCACCACCTTCTTCGCCGGCCGCCCTTCGCTGAACTTCGCGAACATCTCGTGCGCGAGCGCCGCCTGTTCGATCGTTTCGCGCGGCGAGTCCCTGGCGACCATCAGCGCGCCGCGCACCTTGCCGTTTACCTGCAGCACGAGTTCGATCTCGGCCTGCTCGAGCGCTTTTTCGTCGACCTTCGGCCACGGTGCATCGAGCAACGCGCCGAACTCGTCCGCGTAGCCGAGCTCCTGCCACAGCTGAAACGTGAGGTGCGGCACCACCGGATACAGCACACGAAGCAGGATGCCGTACGTCTCGCGCAGCACGGCCGCCTGCGCATTGCGCGCGCCTTCGATCGCGTTGAGCATCTTCATCGCGGCCGAGACGACGGTGTTGTATTGCAGCCGTTGATAGTCGAAATCGGCCTGCTTCAGCACGCTGTGAATCTCGCGGCGCACGGTTTTCTCGGTGTCCGCCAGTTGCGATGCGTCGAACGATGCGCGCTCGCGCAGCGCCGCGTGATTCGCATGCGCAAACGTCCATACCCGGCGCAGAAAGCGGCTCGCGCCTTCGACACCCGCGCCCGACCACTCGAGTTGCTGTTCGGGCGGCGCCGCGAACATCGTGAACAGACGCGCGGTATCGGCGCCGTATTGATCGATGAGCACTTGCGGGTCGACGCCGTTGTTCTTCGACTTCGACATCTTCTCGACGCCGCCGAGCTCGACCGGCTGGCCGTCCGCATTGAGCGTCGCGCCGACCGGACGCCCCTTGTCGTCGTGCGCGACGGTCACGTCGGCCGGGTTGTACCACGTCTTCTTGCCGGACCTGTCTTCGCGATAGAACGTCTCGTTGAGCACCATGCCTTGCGTGAGCAGGTTCTTGGCGGGCTCGCCGAACTTGACGATGCCGAGGTCGCGCGACACCTTCGCCCAGAAACGCGAATACAGCAGGTGAAGAATCGCGTGCTCGATGCCGCCGATGTACTGGTCCATCGGCATCCAGTAGTCGGTGCGCGCGTCGACCATCGTCTTCGCGTCCGGTGCCGCATAGCGGTAGAAGTACCACGCGGAATCGACGAACGTGTCCATCGTGTCCGTTTCGCGCTTTGCGGCGCCGCCGCACTTCGGGCACGCGCAGTTGACGAACGCTTCGGACTTCGCAAGCGGATTGCCCGTGCCGTCCGGCACGAGGTCCTCGGGCAGCACGACCGGCAGATCCTGCTCGGGCACCGGCACATCGCCGCACGTCGGGCAGTGGATGATCGGGATCGGCGTGCCCCAATAGCGCTGACGCGAAATACCCCAGTCGCGCAGACGATACGTAATCTGCTTGTCACCGACGCCAAGCGCTTTCAGATCTTCCGCGATCGCATCGACGGCCTGCGAATAGTTGAGGCCGTCGTATTTGCCGCTGTTGATCAGCGTGCCGTTTTCCTTGTCGCCGTACCACTCTTGCCACGCGTCGGTTGAAAAGCTCTGGCCTTCGACTGCCACCACCTGCTTCACCGGAATGCCGTACTTCTTCACGAACGCGAAGTCGCGCTCGTCGTGAGCCGGCACGCCCATCACCGCGCCTTCGCCGTAGCTCATCAGCACGTAGTTGCCGATCCAGACTTCGACCTTTTCGTGCGTAAGCGGATGCGTGACGTAAAAGCCCGTCGCCATGCCTTTCTTTTCCATCGTCGCCATGTCGGCTTCGGCGACGCCGCCATGCTTGCATTCGTCGATGAACGCCTGCAGTTCGGGCCTGCCCTGCGCGAGGCGCGTGGCAAGCGGATGCTCGGCGGCGATCGCGGCGAACGTGACGCCCATGATCGTGTCGGCGCGCGTGGTGAACACGCGCAGCAGCTTCTGCTCGCCGTCGAGCTCATACGGGAAGCCGAAGTTCACGCCGAAACTCTTGCCGATCCAGTTCTGCTGCATGACCTTCACGCGCTCGGGCCAGCCGAGGCCTTCGAGGTCGTTCAGCAGCTCGTCCGCGTACTGCGTGATCCGCATGTAGTACATCGGAATTTCGCGCTTCTCGACGACGGCGCCGGAACGCCAGCCCTTGCCGTCGATGACCTGCTCGTTCGCGAGCACCGTCTGATCGACCGGGTCCCAGTTCACCGTGCCGGTTTTCTTGTACGCGATGCCCTTCTCGAGCATCTTCAGGAACAGCCACTGGTTCCACTTGTAGTAGTCGGGCTTGCAGGTCGTGACCTCGCGCGACCAGTCGATCGCCAGACCCATCGACTGCATCTGCCCCTTCATGTAGGCGATGTTGTCGTAGGTCCACTTCGCCGGCGGCACGTTGTTCGCCATCGCGGCGTTTTCCGCCGGCATGCCGAACGCGTCCCAACCCATCGGCATCAGCGTGTTGTAGCCGTTCATCCGCAGATAGCGGTACATCACGTCGTTGATCGTGTAGTTGCGCACGTGCCCCATATGCAGCTTGCCCGACGGATACGGCAGCATCGACACGCAGTAGAACTTGGGCTTATCGGCGGTTTCCGTCGTCTTATACGCGTCGGTTGCGCGCCATTGGGCTTGTGCGGCGGATTCGACGTCGGAGGGGATGTACTTTTCGTGCATGTTTGGGTGGTGTCGCTGGGTCGGTCCGCAGGCACTGGGCCGGTGCTCGGGATGGGTCAGATGTCGTCGGGTCCCCGGGTTTTGGGGAAAGTGCTGATTATACCGTTCGGTGGGGAGTCGCCGGGCCCTGCGGGCGGTTTGCACGGGGCGCGACTGGTAAGAGGCGCCTGCGCCCTATGCCGCGTCACCGCATCCTGGACGCGCGAAGACCCGACAGCCTGGTTTGGTTTTTTACCCGCTTTAAGCCGTTATTCAATTTCCTTTCTCAAAAGATTCCTAACTTTAAACGGTATCGAGTCTTAAACGGCACCGCAGCTTTTCGCCCAGAAATAGGACGATTTAAGAATCCTCTGATGCTTATCTCAATAACCGATCTCTAGAATTTTCCTTGTTGCGCTGACTGTCCCGCAGGACAGAACCACGAAAAGCTTGTGAATTCGAGCATTTTATTTCGCAGCAGGGAGCGCACTGCTTGGGTCTTTTTTTAGATTATTTTGGGATCGAGTGATGAATCGCGCTTACCGTATCGTCTGGAACGCAGTTACCGCAACTTGGAATGTCGCCTCTGAACTGACTAAAGGCTGCCGTGCATCGAAAGCCCGGTCAGCCAAGACTTCCGCGGCAGTGGGAGCGGTAGCTCTTGGGATTGTTGCTGCAGGTAGTACCGTAATAACCAATTCCTTCGCAGCGGCACCGGCGAACTCATATGCGGTCGGCATTCTCGATCTGACCGGTGGCAAGCAGTCGTGCTTTTCGAGTGCCGCACCGGGCGCAATTGATACCTCGACTTCTGATTGCAATTCCGGCGCCGGTTCGACGCAGGCCGGAATCGTTGCATACGACTCGAACGGCGCATGGGGTTCGTACCTTACGTTGTCTGACTCGTCCAGCGTGAGAATCGGCGCCGGCAATACAGATAAGCTGGTGATCCGGACTACCGGAATTGACGCATACGATCAATTGCGAATGAATGGCAAGGGCATTACCGGGTTGAATTCAGGGCAGATTTCCGCCACGAGCAAGGACGCGATCAACGGTTCGCAGTTGTACGGCGAAGCGAACAGCGTTGCGGCGGCGCTGGGCGGCGGCGCGGCGGTGAACACGGACGGCACGATCAAAGCGCCGACGTACACGGTGCAAGGCCAGACGAAGAGCGACGCAGGCTCGGCGCTAGCTGCGATCGACACGGCGACGACCGGCAACACGACGTCGATCACGAACCTGACGAACAACATCAACAACGGGGCGGTGGGTCTGGTCCAGCAGGACGCGACGAGCAAGGCGATCACGGTGGCGAAGGCGACCACCGGCACGACGGTGGACTTCACCGGCACGGCGGGTACACGTCAGCTGAAAGGCGTGGCGGCGGGCAAGGCCGACACCGATGCGGTGAACCTGTCGCAGCTCAAGGCAGCGGGCCTGAACGTGGACACGTCGGGCAACGTCTCGAATGCATTCGTCGCCTACGACGACGCCACGAAGGGCAAGGTCACGCTGGCAGGCGGCACGGCCGGCACGACCATCACGAACGTGAAGGCCGGCGCGCTGGGCGCATCGAGCACGGACGCAGTGAACGGCTCGCAGTTGTTCGCCACGAACCAGGCCGTCGCTCAAAACACCAGCGACATCACCACGTTGAACTCGAAGATCGCCAACATCAACGGTTCGCTGACAGACGCGGTTGCGTACGACTCGTCAACACACGACAAGATCACGCTCAACGGCGCCAACGGCACGACCATCACGAACCTGAAGGCCGGCGCAGTCAGCGCCACCAGCACCGACGCGGTGAACGGCTCGCAACTCTACAGCGTCGGCAACTCGATCGCTGACGCAATCGGCGGCGGCTCGACGGTCAACGCGGACGGCACGATCTCCGCGCCGAGCTATACGGTTGATGGCATGACGGTTCACAACTTCGGCGACGCGATCACCAACATCGACGAGCGCACCACGATCAACTCGACGGCGATCAGCAACATCAACGACTCGTTGAGCAACATCACGAACAACGGCGCGGGCATCAAGTACTTCCACGCCAACTCGGTTCTCGCCGACTCGCAGGCAATCGGCATGGACGCAGTTGCAATCGGCGGCAACGCCCATGCACAGGCGGACAACGCGGTGGCTCTCGGCGCGCACTCGGTAGCAGATCGTGCAAACACGGTATCGGTGGGCGCCGCCGGCGCGGAACGCCAGATCACGAATGTCGCAGCCGGCACAACCGATACCGACGCCGTCAATCTCGGCCAGCTCAAAGCGGCAGGCCTGATCAACACCGACGGCTCCGCAAACGCCGCCACCACGTACGACCACAACGCGGACGGCTCCATCAACTACAACAGCATCACGATGGGCGACAACGTTGCAGGCGGTACGACGATCCACAACGTAGCGGCCGGCACCGACAGCATGGACGCGGTCAACGTGAGCCAGATGAACGCTGCGATCGCCAACGTGACGAACATCGCCAGCAATTCGTCGAACCCGCTGTTCACGGCGAACGGCAGCCGCGAAACCGAAGCTGCGGTCGCAAGCGGTAACCATGCCACCGCAATGGGCGCGAACGCCAAGGCATCAGCGGATAACTCCGTCGCCCTCGGTGCGAACTCAGTGGCTGATCGTGCAAACACCGTCTCGGTCGGCGCAGCCGGCAGCGAGCGCCAGATTGCCAACGTCGCGGCAGGCACCGAAGCCACCGACGCGGTGAACGTGGAGCAGATGAACGAAACGGTGAACAACGCGATCGGCACCATGCCGGCCGGCATGACCGCGAAGGACTACACCGATTCGCGCATCAACTCGGTCCAGAACTCGGTGAACCAGGTAGCGAAGAACTCGTATGCCGGTATCGCGGCGGCGATGGCGATGCCGAACCTGACGCCGTCACAGCCGGGCAAGACGGTCGTCGCAGCAGGTAGCGGCGTGTACAAGAGCGGAGCGGCGGCAGCGGTAGGCGTGACGCACCGTTCGCGTAACGGCAAGTGGCTGACCAACGGCGCCTTGTCCGTGACGTCGACGGGTGACGCAGGTGCACGAGTGCAGGTTGGCTACGAGTTCTAAGCGGAGCCCGAGACGTTCGGCCGTACTCGAGTATCAAGTGGCGCAGGTTTAAGCGCGGTTGGCTGATAGCAGCCATCCGCGCTTTTTTGTTGGTGTTCCGCTGCGGGTCTTGTCGCCAGATTTGAGTCGGCCGTAGCGACGTACTCGAAAACGACCCGCGCCTGGGCGCTACGGATGATCGGCCGCCGGATTATCCGCACTGCGCCGATCTTTCGCGGCCGCCGGCGGCTCAGTCACAAACCCGATCCGCTCCAACCCCGCCTGCTGCGCCGCGCCCATCACCTGCGCGATCACCTCATACTGCGTGGTCCTTGCCGCGCGCAAGTGAATCTCCGGCTGGTCCTTCTGCTTTCCTGCTTCGTTAAACCGCTCGCGCATCTGGTCGAGCGTAACTGGCTTGTCATCCCAATAGATCTTGCCCGCCGCATCAATGGAAAGCGTCACGGTTTGCGGCGTCTCCCGCGCCTCCGACGCGCTCACGCGCGGCAAATCCAGTCTGATCGCATGGGTGAACAGTGGCGCCGTGATGATGAAGATCACCAGCAGCACCAGCATCACGTCGATCAGCGGCGTCATGTTGATGTCCGCCATCGGCGCCGCTGTCTTGTGCTTGTCGAGTCCGCCGAATGCCATGTCGTGGTTCTCCGCGTGGTTGCGGGATTGCGCCGATGTCCGGAATTGAGTTACCGGTGCGCCGCCGTGCTGCGGCGCGTCGCATGCTCCGCCGCATCACGCGGCCGTTCCGCTGGCGCACAAACATATGTGTGAAGATCATGAGCAAATCCGTCGAGTTCCTCCGACAGTTGCCGCACGAGCCGCCCCAGCACGTTATACGCAAGCACCGCCGGAATCGCGACAACCAGCCCGAACGCAGTCATGATCAGCGCCTCGCCCACCGGCCCGGCGACATTCTCGATCATCGCCTGCCCGCTCTCCGCAATGCTGCCGAGCGCGTGATAAATGCCCCACACGGTGCCCAGCAAGCCGACAAACGGTGCCGTGCTGCCCACCGACGCCAGCAGCACCTGCCCAAATTCGAGCCGCCGCTGCGACCGGCTAAGCGCCTCGCGCAGCGCCCGCAGCACACGCTCGCTGCGCTCGACGCGCGCCAGCATCGCGCCCGGCGTTTCGATTTCCGACGCGCGCAGCGCCGCTTCGGCAAGCGGCGTAAAGATGCGCTCGCTGTCCGTGCGCCGCAGCGCGGCAACCCCTTCGGATAACGTAGACGTCTGCCAGAAAATGGCGATCGCGCGCGGCGCTTGCCGCTTCGCGCGCCCGAGCATCCAGCCTTTGACGAGCAGAAAACACCAGCTGGCAATCGACATCGCCGCCAGCACGTAGGCGACGCCATGCGTGATCGCGTCGCTGGTTTGCAGGTAGTGGAGAATGCCGGGGCTTGCCATCTGACCTCGCTATTCAAGAACGCGCGCTTACCGCGGTATGGCGATACGATGTTGCCGCGTCACTGCATTAGCGCAGCCCGAGCACGTCCTGCATATCGTACAGACCGCGCTCGCGCCCCGCGAGAAAGCGCACCGCGCGCAGCGCCCCTTGCGCATACGACAACCGGCTCGCCGATTTGTGCGTAATTTCGATGCGCTCACCGGTGCCCGCAAACAGCACGGTATGGTCGCCGACAATATCGCCGCCGCGAATCGCCGAAAAACCTATCGTCGATGGATCGCGCTCACCGGTCACGCCATGCCGACCATACACCGCGCAATCGTCGAGCGTGCGGCCGAGCGCATCGGCGATCGTTTCACCCATCATCAACGCGGTGCCGGACGGCGCGTCGACCTTATGACGATGATGCGCCTCGATAATCTCGATGTCGTAGCCTTGCGCGAAATGGCGCGCGGCGAATTCGAGCAGCTTCAGCGTGACATTGACGCCCACGCTCATGTTCGACGAAAACACGATGCCGGTCTTCTCGGCCGCCGCACGCAGTTGCGCTTTTTGCGGCTCATCGAAACCGGTCGTGCCGATAACGAGCTTCACGTTGTGACGCGTCGCCGCGTCGACATGCGCGATCGTCCCTTCGGGACGCGTGAAGTCGATCAGAAAATCCGACTTCGCGAGCACGCCGTCGATATCGTCCGACAACACGACGCCCGTCTGCTTGCCGAGGAATGTGCCCGCGTCCTGACCCAATTGCGGCGTACCGGTGCGATCGAGCGCGCCCGAAAGCGTCATGTCAGATTCGTTGAGAACGGTTTCGATGAGCATGCGGCCCATACGGCCCGATGCGCCGGCAATGGCAATGTTCATGGCTGACTCGGTAACGTGTCTCGCGACGTGACGCGGCATGGGATCTGACAGCCGCGCCGCTGCATGTTCGGCAATACGGGAACGGACCGCTAAATGGACCGCGGAAAGCGGACCACACACGCCGGACCCTGCAAGGCGGACCAGAAAAGGCGCCGCCCGTTCCCGACAATCAGATAATCACGACGCCGGCTGCGATTGCGGCTGCGCCGGCGTCTGCGGATTGCTGCTCTGCGGACCGGTCGGCCCGACTGGGTTGTCCTGCGGCACGCCCTGAATTTGCGGCGGCGGCGGACGCTGGAAGTGGAACTGCGGCTGCCCCGGCGCCGTCGCCCCTTGCGGCACGCCACCGTTCGACTGCGGCGTACCCGCGCGCACCGATGGCGTCGTACCGGGAGCCGGCGCCGGCACCGCGTTGGTCAGCCGGTTCGCTGCCTGTGCCGCCTGCGCGTTCGGGTCTTCTGCCGGCAAGCTGCCTGCCTGCGCCGCTTCGGCGGTGGGTGAAAGCACCGTGTCCGGCGATGGCGTAGCAGGCGGCTGCGAAGCCGCCGCAACGCCCGCGGCCGAGGCCGCAACGGAAGCCGCCGCGGCCGGCGCGCTCGCTGCGCTTGCCGCAACCGCTGTCACGCGCTTCTTCTTGCCCGACTTATCGCCGTCGATATCGGCGAGCAGCTCGAGATTCGACGGCAGATCTTCGCCGCCCGACCAGCTCGCCACGCGGTCGTTCGCAAAAATCACGATGAAATCGCGCTGCTGGACGATCGACGTCGAGCCGCGCTTGAAATAGAACAGGTAGTCCCAGCGGTCCGCGTGGAACATATCTGTGAGCAACGGCGTGCCGAGCAACTGACGCACTTGCGCGCGCGACATGCCGACCTGCATTTGCGCGGCGGCTTCTTTCGACACGAAATTGCCTTGCACGACAGTAATGCGGTACGGCGTAATGCTCTGCGCGATTTTCTGCGTCACGCTATCGTATGTGGAACACCCGGCAACCAGCGCTACGGCCGCCGCGGCCAGCAAGGTACTCCGCATGCGGCTCCCCCGGTAGAACAATACAGATTTTGGAATCATTTCCCTCACCGTGCGGGCTCTGTCTGCCATGAAAATCAGAGCCATGTATCAGAGCGATGTATCAACGCCATGCATCAAAGCCATGAAGCGGAGCGGCTACGAGCCACGTAGGTTTGCAAGTTTCCGTCGAAGATGACCTGAACGGCAAATCCAATTACTATTGAACCCTGCATTGTACTCTAGGGATCCCTTGCCATGACCAATCCAACCGATCTCAAGAATATCGGGCTCAAGGCGACCCTACCGCGCCTCAAGATTCTCGAGATCTTCCAGCACAGCCCTGTGCGTCACCTCACGGCTGAAGACGTGTACCGCAACCTGCTGCACGAAGAACTAGATATCGGCCTCGCGACGGTCTATCGCGTTCTCACACAGTTCGAGCAGGCCGGGTTGCTCACGCGCAGCAATTTCGAATCGGGCAAAGCGGTTTTTGAGCTGAACGAAGGGACGCACCACGACCATCTCGTCTGCATCGATTGCGGTCTCGTCGAGGAATTCTTCGACCCCGAAATCGAGAACCGCCAGCAGGCCATCGCGAAGCAGCGCGGTTTCCGGCTGCAGGAACATGCGCTCGCGCTCTATGGTGCGTGCACGAAAGAAAATTGCCCGCATCGCAAGCATTGACGAGGGAGTCGTCGCCGCTCACTCGCGCGGAAAAGCGAGTCGGCGCGCCGCCAGAGACATCACAACAAAAAGACCCGTTCCGAGTTGAATCGAACGGGTCTTTTTTCGTCGGGACGATCGCGGTTCGCCTCGCTACAGCACGAGGCGCCACGGTTCGGGCAATGTCTGTTCATCGCAATTCGGCCCATCGCCGCCGCGGTCGATCACGATAAAGTCGCTGACGCGATCGAGCGCGAGCAGCGGATGATGCCAGACACCTCTCGCATAATTGACGCCTTGCCAACCGTGCGTCATGAACGCCCGCAAACGCAACGGGTCCAGGTCGCCCGCCGGCGCCACCACGACCGCATAACGTACGTCGCCAACCGGCAGGAATGCCTGGCTGCCCAGCGGATGCCGCTCCATCATCGATATCTCGATCGGCAATGCGTGCGGCTGTCCGCGAAACACGTTGATCAGCGGCCGGCCATGCTCCGCGCCGACGTCGACGCGCGCGAGGTCGTGATAACGCTCGGTCGTGCCGCCATTGATCGGATAATGCCGCGCGCCGTCGAGTTCGATCACGTCGCCGAACGGCGCAAAGGCTTCGCGCGTCAAACGCTCGATTCGCAGTGTGTTCATGATCCGCTCCATAGATGCGAAAAAGGCTGCTCCGCAGAGCAGCCTTTCGAAGCAAACAGCGCCGTGGCGCGACTTACTTCGCGTTAGCGAACGCCACCGCCGTATCGAGCATGCGGTTCGAGAAGCCCCACTCGTTGTCGTACCAGCTCGACACCTTCACGAGACGGCCCGACACCTTCGTCAGCGTCGCATCGAACGTCGACGACGCCGGGTTGTGGTTGAAGTCGATCGATACGAGCGGCGCCGTGTTGTAGCCGAGAATGCCCTTCAGCGAACCTTCCGACGCTTCCTTCATGATCGCGTTCACTTCATCGACCGTCGTATCGCGCTTCGCGATAAACGACAGATCGACGATCGAAACGTTGATGGTCGGTACGCGAATCGCGTAACCGTCGAGCTTGCCCGCCAGTTCCGGCAGCACGAGACCGATCGCCGATGCGGCGCCCGTCTTGGTCGGGATCTGGCTATGCGTGGCCGAGCGCGCACGGCGCAGATCTTCGTGATAGACGTCGGTCAGCACCTGATCGTTCGTGTATGCGTGAATCGTCGTCATCAGGCCGCTTTCGAGGCCGATCTTGTCGCTCAGCGGCTTGACGAGCGGCGCGAGGCAGTTCGTCGTGCACGATGCGTTCGAGATGACCGTGTGCGCGGCCTTCAGCGCGTTGTGATTGACGCCGTAGACGATCGTCGCGTCGACGTCCTTGCCGCCCGGCGCCGAGATGATCACCTTCTTCGCGCCGCCCTTCAGGTGCGCGCTCGCCTTTTCCTTCGTCGTGAAAAAGCCCGTGCACTCCATCACGACGTCGACGCCGAGTTCGCCCCACGGCAGTTCGGCCGGGTTGCGGTTCGCGAGCACGCGGATCTTGTCGCCGTTTACGACGAGGTTCTCGCCATCCACCTTGACTTCGCCCGGGAAACGGCCATGCGCGGTGTCGTACTGGGTCAGATGCGCGTTGGTGTTAGCATCGCCGAGGTCGTTGATCGCCACGATCTGCAGGTCGTGCTTCTTGCCGTTCTCGTAGAACGCACGCAGCGTGTTCCGGCCAATCCGGCCATAGCCGTTGATTGCGACGCGAATCGTCATTGCTCTCTCCTGGTGACTAAAAAAATCTGCACGTATCTGCACGTTACGGCTGCGGCGCCGATGCGCGCATCAGCCGAGCGCGGCTTTCGCCGTCTCCACGACTTTTTCGACGGTAAAACCGAAATGCTTGAAAAGCGCACCGGCGGGCGCCGACTCGCCGAACGTGTCGATACCGACCACGCCGCCTTCGAGACCCACATACTTGCGCCAGAATTCCGTCACGCCCGCTTCGATCGCGACGCGCCGCACGCCGGCCGGCAACACGCGTTCGCGATACGCAGCGTCCTGCCGGTCGAATACGTTCGTCGACGGCATCGACACGACTCGCGCCGCGATGCCTTCGCGCGCGAGCGGCTCGACCGCTTTCATCGCAAGTTCCACTTCCGAGCCCGTCGCAATCAGGATGATCTTGCGTGCGGGCACGTCGTCGCTCCAGTCGCGCAATACGTAGCCGCCCTTCGCGATGTTCGCGATCTGCGCATCGGTGCGCTCCGAGAACTGCAGGTTCTGCCGGCTGAAAATCAGGCACGACGGACCCTTGTGTTCGATCGATTGCGTCCACGACACCGCCGTTTCGACGGTATCGGCAGGACGCCACACCGTCATATGCGGAATCAGACGCAGGCTCGCGACATGTTCGATCGACTGGTGGGTCGGACCGTCTTCGCCGAGACCGATCGAATCGTGCGTGAACACGAAAATGCTCGGCGCCTTCATCAGCGCGGCCACGCGCAGCGCGTTGCGGCTGTAGTCCGAGAACGTCAGGAACGTGCCGCCGAATGCCTTGTAACCGCCATGCACGGTGATGCCGTTCAGCGCGGCGCTCATGCCGAACTCGCGCACGCCGTAGTTCACATGATTGCCCCACTGGATGCCGCTCGCGCCTTCCTTGCGCGCGCGCACCGGTTTCGACGCCTTCCAGTTCGTGAGGTTCGAGCCGGTCAGGTCGGCCGAGCCGCCGAGCAGTTCCGGCAGCGCCGCCGCGAGACCTTCGATGGTTTGCTGCGAAGCCTTGCGCGTCGCAACGGTTTCCTTGCGCTCGTTTGCACCGGCGACGATCGCCTGCGCTTTTTGCGCCCAGTCGTCGGGCAGCTTGCCGGCCATGCGGCGCGCGAACTCGGCGGCTTCCTTCGGATACTTCGCCTGATAGTCGGCGAAACGCCTGTTCCATTCGCCTTCGACGCTTGCGCCCGATTCCTTCGCATCCCACGCCGCATAGACTTCCTGCGGAATCACGAACGGCTCCGCGGTCCAGCCGATATTCGCGCGCGTGGCCGCGATTTCGTCGGCGCCGAGCGGCGCGCCGTGCGCGTCGTGCGAGCCCGCCTTATGCGGCGCGCCTTCGCCGATCACGGTCTTGCAGCAGATCAGCGTCGGCTTGTCCGACTGCTTTGCTTTCCTGATTGCCGCGTCGACCGCTTCGACGTCGTCGCCCTTGACGTTCGGAATCACATTCCAGCCGTAGGCTTCGAAACGCTTCGGCGTGTCGTCGTGGAACCAGTTGACCACTTCGCCGTCGATCGAAATGCCGTTGTCGTCGTAGAAGCAGATCAGCTTGTTCAGCTTCAGCGTGCCCGCGAACGAACAGGCTTCGTGCGAGATGCCCTCCATCAGACATCCGTCGCCGAGGAACACATACGTGTGGTGATCGACGATCTTCGCATCCGGCTTGTTGAACTCTTCGGCCAGCAAAGCCTCCGCAAGCGCCATCCCCACCGAATTCGCCAGACCCTGGCCGAGCGGGCCCGTGGTGGTCTCGACGCCGGCCGTCATGCCGTACTCGGGGTGGCCCGGCGTCTTCGAATGCAGTTGACGGAAATTCTTGAGCTCCTCCATCGGCAGGTCGTAACCGGTCAGATGCAGCAGCGAATACAGCAGCATCGAACCGTGCCCGTTCGACAGCACGAAGCGGTCGCGATCCGCCCAGTGCGGGTTCGTCGGGTTATGACGCAGATGGCGCGACCACAGCGCGACGGCGATTTCGGCCATGCCCATCGGCATGCCGGGGTGGCCTGAATTCGCCTTCTGAACGGCATCCATCGCCAGCGCGCGAATCGCGTTGGCCATCTGGGAGGTCGGGGCGGGAGAGGAGGTCGTCATGTCTAGATCCGGAGAACGAGTCCAAAAAGCGAGGCGCGGGCGGAGGGTCCGGAAAGCCTGGCGGCCGCGGACCTCGGTCAACGCTCCAGAGACAGCATGGGGCAACTTCATTGCCCACTTCGGGCAATCCGGGAAGCGCCTGCAGGAGACGGGACGAGGCGCCAGTGACGCGGTACGGCCAGGCAATCGGATGCGGCTGAAAGCGGAATATTCTAACAGAGGATCGGCTTTGTCCCTCTTGTCGCCGGGGCGTGGCGCGGCTCTTCGGCCCTTATAATCGGCGGATCGCCAACTTGACGCGCCTAGCCTGCGCACCGCTGCTCCGTGAGCGTTTCGCTATTGTTCGAACCCGCGCCCGATGCGGTCTACGGTTTTCCGAATGCGCGTCAACTCGCGCGTGTCGATTCGCCGCACCAGCGCATCGAGGTGTGGGACACGCCTCAACTCGGCCGCCTCTTCACGCTCGACGGCCAGCCAATGACGTCTGCCGGCGACGAATTCATCTATCACGAATGCATGACCCACCCGGCCGCGCTCGCGCATCCAGCGCCGCGCGCGGCGCTCGTGCTCGGCGGCGGCGATGGCGGCGCGGCAAGGCAGCTGCTCGCGCATGCGAGCATCGAGCGGATCGTCGTCGCGGAACTCGATGACGAAGTCGTGCGGCTCACGCGCGAACACCTGCCCGACGTGCACGGCGGCGCATTCGACGATCCGCGCGTCGAACTCGTGATCGGCGATGCCGCGAAATACGTCGCGCAGTGCCTCGCGCGGCGTGCCGCTGGCGCCCCGGACGCGCTTCCGTTCGATCTCGTCGTCTTCGATCTGACGCCGCCGGATTCTCCCGCCGCGGGCCTCTATACGCCGGCCTTTTTCGCGGACCTGAAACGCATCCTCGCGCCGCAAGCGGCGCTCTCGCTGCATCTGGGCTCGCCGTACTTTCACGCCGCGCGCGTCAACGCGCTATTGACGGACCTTCAGCACGCATTCGCGATCGTTCGCCCGCTTGCCGCGTATGTGCCGCTCTACGGTTCGTTGTGGATGATGGCCATTGCAAGCGATACGCTCGACCCCGCTTTGCTCGCCGAACGGGAGCTCGCCGCACGCCTCGCGCAACGCGGACTGCGCGGGCTACGCTTCTACGATGCGGCAGTGCATGCGTCGCTGTTCGCCGCCCCACTGGCGGTGCGCGATAAACTAGGCCGATTCTTAAAGCCGTCGCCATGACAGTCATGCACAATGCCCGGCTTCATCCGTCGCCGCGATCCGTCTGCGGCCCGGCAGCGAAGTTTCTGGCAACAAACGACGGCGACGGGACGCCCACAAGGTTCAGGAGAGCTCGATGACTTCCCCACGCCCAGCCGGAGTGCCGTGGCTCACCCCGTATCTGACGGTCCGCGATGCACGCATGGCAATCGCCTTCTACGAAGCCGCACTCGGCTTTCGCGTGCGCGACAGCGTGCACGATGACGGCGCACTGATGCATGTCGAGATGACCTATCAGGATCAGCTGATCGTGATGTTCGCGCCCGAAGGCGCGTTCGGCTCGAAGGCGCGGACGCCGAAAAGCGCGAACGCCATCGCGCCGCAGTCTTTCTACCTGTACGTCGACGACGTCGATGCGGTATTCGCCCGCGCGATGGCCGCTGGCGCGAAATCGCTGAGCGAGCCGCAAGACCAGTTCTGGGGCGACCGCTTCGCGCAGATCGAGGATCCGGACGGCTACCGCTGGGCGCTTGCGCGCCATCTGTCGTAAATCAATGAGAACTTCGCTTATGCCCCGCTTTTTCGTCGGGATCGCGCTGACGTCCGGCGACGTCATCGCATTGCCTGATGATGTCAATCGCCACGTTCAGGTGTTGCGCCTGCAGCCCGGCGACACGATCACGCTGTTCAACGGAATGGGCGGCGAATATGGCGCGGAGGTCGTCGAGATGGAACGGCGCGGCTCGACGGTGCGCATCGGCGATTTTCGCGATGCCGAAGCCGAGCCGCCGTATCACCTGACGCTTGCGCAGGGCATCGCGGGCAGCGACAAGATGGACTGGCTGATCGAGAAGGCAGTCGAACTGGGCGCATCGGCATTCGCGCCGCTCACGACCACGCGCAGTGTCGTGCGGCTGTCCGGCGAACGTGCGCAGCGGCGCCAGGTGCACTGGCAGCGCATCGTGCAGGCGTCGTGCGAACAATGCGGGCGCAACCGCCTGCCGGAAGTGCTTCCGACGCGCGAGCTTGCGACGTGGCTCGGCTCGATGCCGAAAGAACCGGAAGACGGCGAACTGCGGCTCCTGCTGTCGCCGCGCGCGAGCGTGCCGTTTTCCGCGTTGACGCACGAGCCGCCGAAGCGGCGCGCATTGGTGCTGATCGGCCCCGAGGGCGGGTTTTCGGCTGCGGAAGAAGCAGCGGCAACGAGCCACGGATTCACGGCAGTGGGACTAGGGCCGCGTGTATTGCGAACCGAGACTGCCGGGATCGCGGTACTGTCGGCGCTGGCGGCGCGATGGGGCGGGTGGTAAACGCCACCGCCATTGGCAAATTCCAGCCACGCAAAGCGAAAAAAGGCTCGCCGATCGACGATCAGCGAGCCTTTTTCCTGTCCTGCGAAGCCACCGCGAGATAACCGCGGCGTGCTTCAACGCACCTTGCCCGGTTTATCGGCCGTGGCAGCGAGCTTCGTTGCAGCCATCTACATCGAAGCCGGGCGAAACACCGAAACGCACGGCGCGCTACCTGCCCGCCTGCCCGTTACCTGCCCGTTTTACGCGAACGAGTAGAACACCCTGAACGCGACCTTGCGCTCGGCCCAGAACTCCGCGGCCTCGCGGAACACGTCGAGCAGCGTTTCACGCGCCTCTTTATCGAACTTGGTCGCGACAGGCAGCGCCTCGAGCACGATCACGAAGCCCGGTTGCGCTCCCGCCTTCGCGACAAGGTCGGTCAGGCAGTCGTACAACGCGTCGTAATTCTTGCCGAAATGCTTCGGAAACAGGAATGACGTCGCGATGGTCTCCATCACCTCCTGCTTGCTTTGCGCATTGCCGCAGCAGGCAAACAGAAAATGCTGGCCGAGTTTCTGCGCTTCGTCGGCCAGATCCTGGACGCGAAAGGCGCGAATCGACTGTACGATATTCGGTCGTACGGTCGCGAAAAGACTCATGGAATCCTCGTTCGATGAATGCGCCGTACCGGCTTCGGTTCCGACCGTGTCGCCCTGACCGTCTCCGGCCTCGCGCATCTGCATGACGCGCTGGAACAGATTGCCGCTTCCGGCTGCAAAAAGATCCCTCGCGACTTTGCGGTCGTGCGCGTAGATGTTGTCGCTCATGCCGTATGTCCCGATGTCATTCAATGATGCGATTAAAACTGGCGTAGTGATCGTCGCTGTAATAACAGTTGTCGGTTCGCCTCAACGGGCCACCGCAGACGATGCGGCGCGCTCCGCGGTTATGCGCGCGCGGCGTGGGAACGGTGTATTCGTGGTAATAGCCCCGCTGGCGTGGCGGCAGCAAGCGCTCGCGATTGCCGAATACGACGCCATCCTTCTCATACGGGTAAGGCCCGCCCGCTGCAATCAAGTTCAACGTTTTGACTGCTTCCGGCGGCAACTGCGCTACCGCGACGGTGTCAGCGCTGCCCGGTACGGTGAGGTCGCGGCCGAAGGCCACGGACACGGCGCCAGGCGCAAAACCGCTGCACAGACCGCCGACCGACAGGACGGCGACCAGCACGCCGTTGCGAAGCCACCTGCGTGCCATGAATCAGGGTTCCCGCTGTTAGATCACGAGTTTGACGACCATGAAAGACGTAAGGGTATCGCTAATGGACCCCGGAAGCAACGCTCGTTCGGAAAATGAAAGGTTTTAAACGTAACGGCCGCGAGCACGCGTGAATCTCGCATCGCATGCCTGCCGCCGCCTCGACCCGCCTTGACAACTCTTTACACCGGGTCTTATCTCAAACAAGATAAAATTCAACCAAGGCGAGATGCGGGGCAGTACCTCATGCCTCCTTGCCCCAGGCGATCCGCAAAACGGAATGCCAGCATCCGGCCTTTTTTGGGTGAATCGATCCCCTGCTCACCCTAGGCGTGCCCATTGCGGGCACGCCCTTTTTTGCGGGTGGATGGCGGATCGAGATGAGGCGAGGCCAACGGTGTGGCCTCAGGTGACGAGCGGATAACGCTCAGTTGATATTTAACGCGTGGCGTTCACATCCGCCACGAGCAGCGCCGTCATATTGACGATCCGCCGCACCGTTGCCGATGCCGTCAGCACATGCACGGGCTTCGCGGCGCCGAGCAGGATCGGACCGATCGCAATGTTGTTGCCCGCGGCCGTCTTCAGCAGGTTGTACGAAATATTCGCCGCGTCGATGTTCGGCAGCACGAGCAGGTTCGCGTCGCCTTCGAGCGTCGATTCGGGCAGGATCTCGCGGCGCAGGTTCGCGTCGAGCGCGACGTCGCCGTGCATTTCGCCGTCCACTTGCAGGTCGGGCGCATGCTCTTTCAGCATGGCGAGCACTTCACGCATCTTCTGTGCGGAAGCCGCGTTGCTCGTGCCGAAGTTCGAATGCGAGACCAGCGCAACCTTCGGCTCGATGCCGAAGCGCCGCACTTCCTCGGCCGCCATCACGGTGATCTCGCACAGTTGCGCAGGCGTCGGATCGACGTTCACGTGCGTGTCGACGAGGAAGATCTGCCGGTTCGGCAGCACGAGCGCGTTCATTGCCGCATAGACGCTCGCGTTTTCCTTCTTGCCGATCACCTGATCGATAAAGTGCAGATGACGATGCGTCGTGCTGATCGTGCCGCAAATCATGCCGTCCGCTTCGCCCTTTTTCACGAGCATCGAGCCGATCAGCGTCGTGCGGCGGCGCATTTCGAGCTTCGCCATCTGCTCGCTGATGCCCTTGCGCGCCATCATCTTCGCGTAGGTCTGCCAGAAATCGCGATAGCGCTCGTCGTGATCCGTGTTCACGATCGTGTAATCCTGGCCCGCCACGAGACGCAGGCCATAGCGCGCGATGCGCTGTTCGATCACGGCCGGCCGGCCGATCAGGATTGGCTTCGCGAGCTTTTCGTCGACGACGATCTGCACCGCACGCAGCACGCGCTCTTCTTCACCCTCGGCGAACACGATGCGCTTCTTCTCGGGCCCGACGCTGCGCGCGAGCTGGAAGATCGGCTTCATCGTCGTGCCGCTGTGATAGACGAACTGCTGCAGATGCTGTTCGTACGCGTCCATGTCTTCGATCGGACGCGTCGCGACACCCGACTCCATCGCCGCTTTCGCGACAGCCGGCGCGACCTTCACGATCAGGCGCGGATCGAACGGCTTCGGAATCAGATACTCGGGACCGAACGACAGGTCCTGGATGCCGTACGCGGTTGCGACGATATCGCTCTGCTCCTGGCGCGCGAGTTCGGCGATCGCGTTGACCGCGGCGATTTCCATTTCACGCGTGATGGTCGTTGCGCCCACATCGAGTGCGCCGCGGAAAATGAACGGAAAGCACAGAACGTTGTTGACCTGGTTCGGATAGTCGGTGCGGCCCGTGGCGATCACCGCATCGGGGCGCACTTCGCGCGCGACTTCCGGCAGGATTTCCGGCGTCGGATTCGCGAGCGCCAGAATGAGCGGCTTGTCCGCCATCTGTTTGACCATTTCCGGCTTCAGCACGCCCGCCGCCGACAGGCCGAGGAACACATCCGCACCGGCGATCACTTCGGCAAGCGCGCGCGCCTTCGTTTCGCGTGCGAAGCGTTCCTTGTCCGGATCCATCAGCTCGGCGCGGCCCTTGTAGACGACGCCCGCGAGGTCGGTCACGGTGATGTTTTCGAGCGGCAGGCCAAGGTCGACGAGCAGATCGAGACACGCGAGCGCGGCCGCGCCGGCGCCGGACGCGACAAGGCTCACTTCGTGAATATTCTTGCCGACCACCTTGAGGCCGTTGAGAATGGCCGCCGCAACGACGATTGCCGTGCCGTGCTGGTCGTCGTGGAAGACCGGAATCTTCATGCGCTTGCGCGCTTCGCGCTCGACGATGAAGCAGTCCGGCGCCTTGATGTCTTCGAGATTGATGCCGCCGAAGGTCGGCTCGAGCGCGGCGATCACGTCGACGAGCTTGTGCGGGTCCATCTCGTTGAGCTCGATGTCGAACACGTCGATGCCGGCAAACTTCTTGAAGAGCGCGGCCTTGCCTTCCATGACCGGCTTCGATGCGAGCGGCCCGATATTGCCGAGACCGAGCACCGCCGTGCCGTTCGTGACCACGCCGACCAGGTTGCTGCGCGCAGTGAAGCGCGCCGCATTGAGCGGATTCTCAACGATTTCTTCGCACGCGAACGCGACGCCCGGCGAATACGCAAGCGCAAGATCGCGCTGGTTGATCATCTGCTTGGTGGGCGAGACCGCGATCTTTCCCGGCGTCGGAAATTCGTGATAATCGAGCGCGGCTTCACGGAGTTTGCTGTTGGCGGAATTCGACATAAGCGAGCCTGAATTGGCAGATTAGAATAGAAGTTCGACGGCATTGTAGCGCCAATCCCACAATACGAGCCTTTCAATCCGGGAACAACAGCTACGACCCAGACACTGCTAAAACGCGCATCCGTACCGATCGCATCGCAACATTCAAAAGTATGTTGTGATCCTGAATGCAATGCGTGGCTCAAGTCGCTAACCGTACTCCGGACCCTTACCTCATGCTTTCCGAGTTCTCGCTGATCGACCGCTTTTTCGCGCGCCGGGCCGCGCGTGCACGTTCTGCGTCAGGCCCGGCAGACAGCGCGAACAGCGCGCTTCGCGAACGCGCTATCACACTCGGAATCGGCGACGATTGCGCGCTGATCGCGCCGCCCGCGGGCGAAATGATGGCGATATCGACGGACATGCTCGTCGAAGGCCGGCACTTTTTCGCCGACGTCGAGCCGCGCGCGCTCGGTCACAAGGCGCTCGCCGTGAATCTGTCGGACCTTGCCGCGATGGGCGCAAAACCGCTTGCGTTCACGCTCGCGTTCTCGCTGCCGCGCGCAGACGAAACATGGCTCGCCGCTTTCAGCGACGGCCTGTTCGATCTCGCCGAACGCTGCGACTGCGAACTGGTCGGCGGCGATACGACGCGCGGACCGCTCAATCTGTGCATCACCGTGTTCGGCTCGGTGCCGGCTCATGTTGCACTGCGTCGAGATGCGGCCCGCGAAGGCGACGACATCTGGGTGTCGGGCACGCTCGGCGACGCGCGCGCCGGGCTCGGCATCGCACGCGGCGAATGGCAAGCGAATGCGAACGACGCCGCATACTTTCGTCAAGCGCTCGAGCGCCCCGAACCGCGCATCGAACTCGGCCTCGCGTTACGCGGCCTCGCGCATGCGGCGCTCGATATTTCGGACGGACTGGCCGGCGATCTCATGCATATCCTCGAACGCTCGCGAATGAATGCGACGGTCGATGCGGACGCGCTGCCGCGCTCGGCGCAATTGAGCCGGCTGCCGGCCGATGTGCAGCGCCGCTGCACCGTCGCGGGCGGCGACGATTACGAGTTGTGCTTCACGGCCCCGGTCGCCGCGCGCGCTTCAATTGAAAAAGTCAGTGACAACGTGGGCATTCGCGCGACCCGCATCGGTACAATAACCGCTCCCGAACCGCCCGCCGCCGCGCCCACGATTACGTGGCACGATGCAGCGGGCGCGCCGCTTACATTGACGTTGCAAAGCTTCGATCATTTCCATGCAGACTGAACCTTCGTTCGGTTCCGCGAGCGGTTCCGCTTCCGGTAGCCGGGCCACCGGTGAGCCGGCGGCTTCGAGCGCCACGGAATCCGGCGCTACGATGCCTGGCGCATCGGCGTCCAATGCATCGGCATCCGGCGCTCCGGACGCGAACCGCCCGGCATCCGATCATGCAACGGCCGCCGGCACAAACGCGCCGCGCGACGCCAACGGCGTCGACAATCGCGGGCCGCGCAAGCCGGGCCCGCGCCGCGCGACGGCCCGCTTCATGTTGTCGCATCCGCTGCATCTGTTCTCGCTCGGCTTCGGCAGCGGGCTATCGCCGGTCGTACCCGGCACGATCGGTACGCTCTTCGCATGGGCATCGTTCGCGGTGTTCGCCGAACGTCTCACGGTCATCGAGTGGGGCATTCTCATCGTGGCGGGATTTTTCGGCGGAATCGCGGCCTGCGCCTTTACCGCGAACCGTCTTGGCATCGACGATCCGTCGCCGATCGTCTGGGACGAAATCGTCGCGTTCTGGCTCGTGCTGCTGATGGTCGCGCCGACATCGCTGACCGGCCAGCTCTGGGCATTCGTGCTGTTCCGTTTCTTCGATATGGTGAAACCGCCGCCGATCCGTTACTTCGACCGCAGACTGAAAGGCGGTTTCGGCATCATGTTCGATGATCTCGTCGCCGCGTTCTTCACGTTGCTCGTGATTGCGCTGTGGCGAATGGCGGTCTGAGGCGGCACGCCTTCATCAGACCCACGGAGCCGGAAAACCAGCGAAACACTGAGCGGGATACAGCATGCCTACCGATACCGTCGTTCACCAACTCGCTATCCGCGTCGGCAACCGCCTGCGCGATGAGCGTCTGATGCTCGCGACCGCCGAGTCGTGCACGGGCGGCATGGTCGCAACCGCGATCACCGATATTTCGGGCAGCAGCGGCTGGTTCGAGCGCGGCTTCGTCACGTATTCGAACCAGGCGAAAAGCGAAATGATCGGTGTACCCGCCGACATGATCGACAAGCACGGCGCGGTCAGCGAGCCCGTCGCGCGTGCAATGGCGGAAGGCGCGCTGCGCAACAGCCGCGCGCAGGTGTCGCTGGCGATTACGGGCATTGCAGGGCCGGGCGGCGGAACAGAGACGAAGCCGGTCGGCATGGTGTCGTTCGGCTGGAGCAACCGGCTGCATACGGTGGTGGAAACGCTCGTGTTCAAGGGCGATCGCGAGCGAATTCGCGTGCAGGCGGCCGAGCACGCGCTGCGCGGCATGCTCAAATTGCTGGATGAAAGGGAGCGCTGAGGCGTTCTGTTGGTGAAGTTTGATCCTTCACGTCCGTCGCCCGCCGTGTGTGCCTGACCGTGCGCGCCTGACCGCCCGCGCGAAGCAAACGCGATCCCGACCGGAACGACCGACGAACTGCCGACGAACCATCGCCAAACCATGTCCACGAACGCCCATTCGAAAGACGAACTGATCCGCCGCTTCGACTTGCAGCCGCATCCGGAAGGCGGCTATTACCGCGAAACGTATCGCGCCGCGCAGACCATCCACCGTGCGGAAAACGCGAATGAACCGCGCGCTGCGTCGACAGCGATCTACTACATGCTGTGCGACGGTGCGTATTCACGCTGGCATCGGCTGAAGTCAGACGAAGTCTGGCACTTCTATGCAGGCGATCCGCTTCTCGTGCATGTGCTCGACCGGCAAGGGAAGCTCACGACCCATCGCCTTGGCAACGCGCTCACGCATCCGGACACGGTGTTTCAGGCACTCGTGCTGGGCGGCGACTGGTTCGCGGCCGAGTGCGAAGACCCGGCCAGCTTTGCCGTGGTCGGCTGCACGGTCGCGCCGGGCTTCGAATTCAGCGAGTTCGAAGTAGGCGACGTCGCGCAACTGCAGGTGCAGTTTCCGGCGCATCGGGATCTGCTTGTGCGGCTTGGACCGGTGAAAGGCGCAGCGTAAAGACACGCAGGACACGCAGGACACGTAAGCCCGCGGCGGCGCCAGGCGCCGCAAATATCGAAAAGCGAGCGCCGCGCCGCCTGTGCAATCAGCGATACGCGTTGATCGAATCGCGTGTCTTCTGTGCGGCCGCAGCCGCCGCTTCCGCGTAATCGTCACCGTTGCCCGCGTAAATAATCGCGCGCGACGAATTGATCAGCATGCCCGTGCCGGCCGCGGTGCGCCCTGCGTGCACCGTCGCTTCGACGTCGCCGCCCTGCGCGCCGATACCGGGAATCAGCAGCGGCATATCGGAGACGAGACCGCGCACCACTTCGATTTCCTTCGGAAACGTCGCGCCGACCACGAGGCCCAACTGGCCGTTCGTGTTCCATTTCTGTGCCGCGAGCTGCGCGACCGTCTGATAAAGCGGCCGGCCGCCCGCATCGAGAAACTGCAGATCGGAGCCACCCGGATTCGACGTTCGGCACAGCACGATCACGCCCTTGTCCTTGTGTTCGAGATACGGTTCGAGCGAATCGAAGCCCATATACGGGTTCACCGTCACCGCATCCGCGCGATACCGGTCGAACGCTTCACGCGCGTATTGCTCGGCCGTGCTGCCGATGTCGCCGCGCTTCGCGTCGAGAATCACCGGAAGCTCCGGGTGTTTCAGATGAATGTGCGCGATCAGTTGCTCGAGCTGATCTTCGGCGCGATGCGCGGCGAAGTACGCGATCTGCGGCTTGAACGCGCATGCATACGGCGCCGTCGCATCGACGATCCTGCGGCAAAAATCGAAGATCGCATCGGACCGGTTCGCGAGCGCGCCGGGAAACTTCGCCGGCTCCGGATCGAGCCCGACGCACAGCAGCGAGTTCGAGTTTTGCCAGGCGAGATTGAGCGACTGAATGAAGGATGAGGTCATGGTGGAACCCGGGTGAAACCCGTGCGGGCATCGAATGCAGGAAAGGCGCGTATTTTACTCGCGCGCAATCGACATGCGTCCAATGCGCGACTCGCGGCGAGTATCGCGAGGGCGGTCATGTGCCCCGCCGCTCGCGCTTGAACTCACTGCCTGCGCGCACCTCGGCCGCCCGCAAACGCCCGGAGGCCGACATGCTCGACCGCAAACCGGAATGTCCGCGACAGGCGCTCGCCGCGCGCAAGCAGGGTCATGCCGTGTTCGGCCGCACCGCCCGGCAGGTTCATCGCGTTGATCGGGTGATCGACGGGCTCGAAGCAGAAAAAGTCTTCACCGGGCGGCGTGTAAAGCACGTAGTAATCGGTGCTCGACGACACCGTCAGCGACAATCGCCGCTTCGGCCACACGACCGTCGCGTGCCCGCTCCAGTCGGTGAATGCGTGGTTGACCATCGTGCGCGGCAACGGATACGCGACGCCGAACTGCCACGCAGGCGGCACCGGCACCTGGCGCACCGGCAGCCAGTCGTCGCCGGAAAGCCACAGGCCCGCGGCGGCCGCCGACAGTTGCGTATCGTCGTCGCGCACCAGAAACGGATGCACGCCGAGACCGAACGGCAACGTGTCGCGACCGACGTTCTCGATATCGAGCGTGATCACGAGCGTCGGGCCATCGAGCGTGTAGCTCTGCGCGGCCCGATAGGCGTACGGCTTGCCGTCGCTGCGATCGAGTGTGAGACGCACGCCTTCCTGCCCCATGTCGGCCACGTGCCACGACGCGAGCCACCCGTCGCCATGAATCGGCAGCGATTCGCCGGTGCGATTGCACGGCACGTCGACGGTGCGGCCGCCCACGCTGAAGCGCCCGCCGCCGATCCGGTTCGAATACGGCAGCATCGAATAACAGGCAAGCTCGTTCGCATCGGTCTGCGGACTCACATGACGGCAACGCCGGAACACCGGCACCAGATTGCCTTCGCTGCGCCAGTCGAAGCGCGTGACGCCGCCGCCGAGATGCGGCGCGACGTCGACACGCAAGTACGCATTGGCGAGCGTCACGTTGTCGATTTCGCCGGCATTCGACGCGCCGATCGCAACGGCCGACGTACTCGGCCCGGCCAGCACCGGATGCGTCGCCGCCTGGAGCCGCGCGCGGCGCGTCTGAGTGGGCGAAGCGGAAGGAGTAGAAGAAGCGGAAGAAGCGGAAGAAGACGGGACAGCGGTATTCGCGACAGTCATGTCAAAGCTCCCTTCGAGAGGCATCGAATGTCGCCGTCATGGACGGCGGCTATGCGGGCGGCGCGGCGAACCGGCCGCCTCTTTGGTTTGTGCCAGCTGAACTTTAAATCACGCGGCGGCGCACCTCTAGCGTGGGATACCCTCGAATACGGGCTCCGGCAGTCCGCGCCGCGCCGGCGTTGCGATAAACACGCCGCCTGCAAGCGGATTTCTGCGCAGCGCATCGGCATCGAGACCGACGCGCGCGCTCGTCACATAAAGCGTCGCCAGCCGCGCGCCGCCAAGCGCTACACAACTAGGCTGCGCGGTCGGCACGATCACGCGCTCCGTTTCGACGCCGTTCGCATCGTAGCGTACGACGCGAGCGCCGCCCCAATGCGCATTCCATAAGCCGCCTTCGGCATCGACGGTCGAACCGTCGGGCTCGCCCGTGGCATCGGCGAGCCGCACGAACAGGCGCTCGTTCGACACGCGTCCGTGCGCGCCATAATCGCACGCACGGATCTCGCGGGTCGGCGAGTCGCAAAAATACATCGTCGCGCCGTCGGGACTGAACGCGATGCTGTTCGAAATCGCCGGCGCCGGCAACGGCAGCCGCTCGAGCGTCAGATCGCGATTAAGCCGGTAAAAGCCGCCGATCGGCCGCGCCGGGGCGCCTTCATCCTTGGTGCCGAACACGAAGCGCCCCTGGCGGTCGCACCGGCCATCGTTGACACGCGTGTTCAGACCCGCTTCGATTTCGACGATCGTCTCGATCCCGCCCGTCGCGAGATCGAAGAAGGCAAGGCGCGACGCGAGACCCAGCAGCAGATAGTGCGGATCGGCGCACAGCGCGAACGTAGCGAGGCGCTCGGGCATGGTCCACGACGTGCTGCTCGCATCGCGCGGATCGTAACGCCACAAGCGCGCGCCTTCGATGTCGACCCAGTAGAAGCGGCCGGTTCTCGCGCACCACGTGGCGCCTTCTCCGAGCGCGCATTTCGCGTCGATCGCGAGCGCCGCATGCCGTTCCCGTTGCGCTTCCCGTTTGCGCTCCGATGCTTTCGCCTGCATGACTGCATCTCCGCTCATGCCCATCCTCCGTCGACAATCATGTCCTGCGCGGTGATCATCCGGCTATCGTCGGCGGCGAGAAACAGCGCCATGCGCGCGATATCGTCCGGCATCAGTTCCGCGTCGATGCACTGCCCTTCCTTGATCGCGCGGCGGCCCGCATCGTCGACCCACAGGCGTTTCTGTTTTTCCGTCATCACCCAGCCCGGCACCAGCGAATTGACGCGAATATGGAACGGCCCGAGATCGCGTGCGAGGCCGCGCGTGAGCCCTTGCACCGCCGATTTCGCCATCAGATAGACAGGCAGGTTGCCGTTTTTCAGCATCCAGCTGATCGAGCCGAGATTGATGATCGAGCCGCCGCCGGCCGCTTTCATATCGTCGGCCACCGCCTGCGCGGCGAAAAACTGATGCCGCACGTTCACGGCAATGCTCGCGTCGAACGATTCGGCCGTCACGTCCGCGATCTTGTGGCGCTTGTCGTTCGCCGCATTGTTGACGAGCACCAGGATCGGCCCGAGCGCCGCGCGGACATCGGCAATCGCCTTTTGCAGCGCGTCGATATCGGTCACGTCGCAGCGCGCGAACAGCGGCTTGTGCCGCGAATCGCCGAGTTCGTCGGCGAGCGCGTCGCCGGCCGTTTCGTCGATATCGAAGAACGCGACGCGCGCGCCCTGCGCGGCGAAATGCTCGACGAAGGCCGCGCCGATGCCGGTCGCACCGCCCGTGATCAGCACCGTACGGTCCGCGAGGCTCGGATAGTGCGCATAGACATCGGCGGCATGCCGTGCGCTTGCATTGGCAGGAGACGACATCGTTCGATTCCCCTAAAGATCGATCACACGTTGCGCTTCAGTGCTCGTCGATTGCACTTCGATTGCGTGTCGAAATTGCGTATCGCAATTGCTATCAATCGCGCGAACCACGGTTCTTCAACTGGTCGAGCAGCACGGCGGCGAGCAGGATCGCACCGCGCACGAGGTACTGATAGAACGCATCGATATTGAGCAGGTTCATCACGTTCTCGACCGTGCCCATGATCAGCACGCCGATCACCACACCCGAGATCGTCGCGCGACCGCCGAGCAGCGACACGCCGCCGAGCACGCACGCGGAGATCACGTTCAGCTCGAAGCCTTCGGCCGCATTCGGCTGGCCCGACGTGATGCGCGACGCAAGAATCACACCGGCCAGTGCCGTCACCGCGCCCTGAATCAGGAAGATATATACACGCGTGCGTTCGACGTTGATACCGGCCAACCGCGACGCTTCCGGATTGCCGCCGATCGCGAGCGTATTGCGGCCGTAGACGGTCTGATTGAGCATCACGCCGAACACGATAAAGCAGCACAGCGTGACCCAGATCGGCAGCGAGACGCCGAAGAACGTCAGGCCGCCGAGCGCGATAAACGTATCGGACGACACGCCGACCGCCTGCCCGTGCGACACGATAAAGCCGAGGCCGCGCACGATTTCCATCGTCGCGAGCGTCGTGATCAGCGCGTTGATGCGCAAGTATGCGATCACGGCGCCGTTCACGAAGCCGATCACGGCGCCGGCCGCGACCGCGGCGACGATCGCAATGAACGTATTGTTCGTCGCATTGAGCACCATTGCGCACAGCACGCCGGCAAACGCGACGGTCGAACCCACGGACAGATCGAAATCGCGCGACGCGAGACAGAACATCATCGTGCACGCGACCATGCCGATCTGCGAGATCGACAGCGCGAGGCCGAGCATATTCTCGATCGAAAAGAAGTGATCGACCGTCAGCGACATCGTGATGAACATGATGGCGAAGATCACGATGAGGCTGTACTCGGTAATCTGCTGCCACCATTTCTGGCGGTCGTTCGCCTGCGGAATCAGCGCTTCGGCGGCGCTTTTCGCCGCCTGTTGCGCGAGGTTTTCTTGAGCTTGTTGCATGTCGTTGCTCCTCAGACTTCAGGCCGCCTGCGCGGTCTCGGATACTGTCGAACTCTTCGGCAAGGCGAGGTTCAGCACCGATTGCTCGGTCGCCGCGCCGCGCGCCAGCTCGCCGGAAATGCGGCCTTGCCGCATCACGACGATGCGATCGGAAACGCCGAGTACTTCCGGCAATTCCGACGAAATCATCACGATCGCGCAGCCGCGCTGCGCGAGCTCGTAGATCACGTTGTAAATCTCGTGCTTCGCACCGACGTCGATACCGCGCGTCGGTTCGTCGAGAATCACGACCTTCAGATCGGGCTCCGCAAGCCAGCGCGACAGAATCGCTTTCTGCTGGTTGCCGCCCGACAGGAAGCGGATTTTCTGGCGGCGGCTCGGCGTCTTGATCTTCAGAAGCTTGATAAAGCGGTCCGCCGTTTCGGCTTCCTTCTTGCGATCGAGGAAAATGCCCGCGCGCAGATAGTGGCGCCGGCAACTGATATTGATGTTCTCCGCCACCGACGCGATCGCGACGATGCCCTCTTCCTTGCGGTCTTCGGGGCACAGCACGATGCCCTGGCGAATCGCGTCGCCCGCGCTTTTCACCTTGATCGGCTTGCCGTCGAGCGTCAGTTGCCCGCCCTTTTTCGGATCGTCGCCGTACACGAGGTGCATCAGTTCGCTGCGGCCCGCGCCGACCAGACCGAAAAAGCCGACGATCTCGCCGCGCCGCACCTCGAAGCTCGCCGGCTCCGTCAGCGGACCGCCTTCGATGGCCTTCGCCGAGAAGCGCACTTCGCCGAGTTCGCGCGGCGTGTAGTTATAGATGTCCGAAATCTCGCGGCCCACCATTTCGCTGACGATCGTGTCGCGGCTCACGCCTTCGAGCGTCTCGTGCGAGGCAACCTTGCGGCCGTCGCGGAAAATCGTGCACGCGTCGCACAGCCGATAGATCTCGTCCATGCGGTGCGAGATATAGATCAGCGCGCGATTGTCGGCGCGCAGATCGCGCACGAGCTTGAACAGCACTTCGGTTTCGCGATGCGACAGCGAGCTCGTCGGCTCGTCGAGCGCGATCACGCGCGCATTGCGCATCAGCGCCTTGCAGATTTCGACCATCTGCCGCTGCGCGATAGACAGCTTGCGCAGCTTCGCATCCGGGTTCAGATCGACCCCCATCGCGGCGAGCTGCTCGCGCACATAGCGCTTCGCATGGCGCTTGTTGACCCAGCCGAGCGCATTGGGCAGGCGGCCGAGCATCAGGTTCTCCGCGACCGTCAGATCCGGCACGTACTGCAATTCCTGGTGAATCACCGCGATACCGGCCGCAATCGACGCACCGGCGCTGCCGAAGTGCACTTCGTTGCCGTCGATCAGGACCCGCCCCGAGTCCGGCTGATATTCGCCGCCGAGAATCTTGAGCAGGGTCGATTTCCCCGCGCCGTTCTCGCCCATCAGGCCGTGCACCTGGCCCGCATGCACGTCGAACGAAATGCCGTCGAGCGCGCGTACGCCTGGAAACACCTTGCCGATATTGTCAAAACGCAGCGTCGCTGACACTTCGCCTCCTGTTGCCACTTGTGATTGCACGGGTTTGCCGCCGGGGGTGTGCCCGTCCCAAACCGGTGATACGCACCGCCGGCGCACAAACGCGCCCCGGTTGTCGTTGCGCGGCGTGCGCTCATACGATCGGTTCATCCGCAAAACGCGCGGACGTCATGGCCGTCCACGCGCTTTGCCGTTACTGCACTGCTGCATTCATTCGCGTCTGCTGTAACGTCAGGACGTTACTTCGACGCGAGACCCATCTCCTTGCGCACTTCGCCGACGTTGTCGCGCGTGGCGAGCATGCCGGTCGTCAGCGTCAGCAGCGGCGGTTCCTTGCCTTGCGTGATCCATGCGTACATCAGGTCCGAGGTTTCCTCGCCGTGGCGCTTCGGGCTGATGATCACGGTGCCGTAGAAGCCCGTCGGCTGCGGCTTCTTGAACTCGTTCAGTGCCGAATCCGAACCGCCGATACCGATGCCGATCATGTTGTCGGCTTTGAAGCCGCGGCCTTCGGCAGCGCGCACCGCGCCGAGCACCGCTTCGTCGTTCAGACCGTAGGCCACCCAGTGCTTGAATTGCGGGTTCTTCGTGAGCGCGATGTTCGCTGCGTTGAAGGCGTTTTCCGTGTCGGTCTTCGCTTGCGGCGCGGCGACGATGTTGGCCTTCGGAAAGCCCGCGGCGACGAGCGCGTCGGTCGCGCCGGCCGTGCGGTCGTGCGCGGTCGGCAGTTGCTCGTAGGTCACGTCGATCGCGCCGACGTCCTTCATGTCCCAGCCGCGCTTCTTGATCTCGGCCGCGATGCCTTCGCCGACCTGCTTGCCGATGTTGTACGCCGAGATGCCCATATGCGGCACCGACTCGATCGGCTTGCCCGAGCCGTCGACGAGGCGGTCGTCGACCGTCATCATCTTGAGGCCGTCGGCCTTCGCCTTCGCCACGATGCCCGGCCCGAGCTTGACGTCCGGCGTGCAGATCACGAAGCCCTGCGCCTTTTGCGCGGCGAGGTTGTCGATCGCGCTCATCACCTTCTCGCCCGACGGCGCACCGATCTTCACGAGCGTGAAGCCCTTCTGCTTCGCGGCGATCTCGGCGAACTTCCACTCATCCTGGAACCACGGCTCCTCGGGCTGCTTCACGAGAAAGCCGATCTTGACCTGATCGGCTGCCTGCGCAACCGGCGCGTTGACGAGCACCGCCGTCGTCGCTGCCGCCGCGAGCGTGAGGAATATTCTGCGTTTCATGCTTGTCTCCTGACTAGTAACGAGAAGGTTATCGGCCGCGTCTTCTTGTACCGGGACTGACACACGCGGCCAGCGCGTCAACCGGTTCACTTTGCTTCGCCACGTGCTGACGTGGACGATGGATGCTCGTGCGGCCGTCAATCGTGATAAAGCGCCGAGCGGCCGCCATCGACGGTGATACAGCTCGCGTTGATAAACGGCGCTTCGTCGGAGGCGAGAAACACCGCGGTCATCGCGACTTCTTCGGGACGGCCGATGCGTTTCATCGGCTGCAAATCGAGCGTCGCCTGCTGCGCGGCGGCGGGGTCCGGCTGGTTGTCCCACCATTCGCGCGTCAACTGCGTTTCGATATAGCCAGGCGCGATTGCATTGACGCGCACATTGCGCGGCGCGTATTCGATGCCGAGCGCGCGCGTCAGGCCGATCACGCCGTGCTTTGCAACCGGATACGGAAAGCACCCTGGAATGATCTTGAACGAGTGCGTCGACGCGATATTGACGATGCTGCCGCGGCCGCGTTCGACCATACCCGGCAATGCGGCGCGACAGCCGTTCCAGACGCCGTCGAGGTCGACCGCGAAGCAGCGTCGCCAGTCGTCGTCGCTCATCGTAAGCGGGTCGCAGAACACATTGATGCCGGCGTTGTTGACGAGCACGTCGAGCGGGCCGAACGCGCGCTGCGCTTCGTCGACCGCGTGTTGCACCGATGCGGACTGCGTGACGTCGGTGCGCACGGCGAGCACGCGTGCGCCGCCGGCGCCATGGTTCGCGCCGGCATTCGTGCTGGCCGCAGCCGCCTCGATTTCTCGCGCGGTCTGCTGCGCCGTGTCGATATCGAGCTCCGCAAGCACGACCGCCGCGCCTTCACGCGCGAACGCGTGCGCGATCGCGGCGCCGATGCCGCGACCCGCGCCCGTGATCAATGCGACCTTGCCGGCAAGGCGATTCATTGGTTCGCACCCGCGCGCGCGACGCGCAGCTCGTTGATATATGCCTTTGCATGCGACGCGGTAATCGTGGCGCTCTGGCCCGGCTTGAACAGCGCGGAGCCGAGACCGAAACCGTTTGCGCCGGCCCTCAGGAACGGGCCCATGTTGTCCGGCGTGATGCCGCCGACCGGCACGAGCGGCACCTGCGCCGCGATCACCGCGCGCCACGCCTTCACGACATGGCAGCCCAGCTGTTCGGCGGGGAACATCTTCAGCACGTCGGCCCCGTTCTTGAGCGCGATAAACGCTTCGGTCGGCGTCGCGACGCCGGGCGAACAGGCCATCGCATGCGACTTCGCCGCGAGCACGACTTCGGGGTCCGCGTGCGGCATCACGATCAGTTCGCCGCCCGCCTGCTTCACCTGATGAACGAACGACGCCTGCAGCACCGTACCCGCGCCGACAATCGCATCGGGCGGCAACGCATGGCGGATCGCCGCGATGCTGTCGAACGGCTGCGGGGAATTGAGCGGCACCTCGACGATACGAAAGCCCGCGTCATAAAGCGCACGGCCATGATCGGCCGCATCGGCCGGCGTTACGCCGCGCAGAATCGCAATCAGCGGACACGCTTCGAATGCGGCCATCAGGCCCGCGTGCGGCTGGTAAGGGCCGGGCAGATTCAGTTCAGCTTGCATGTCGATTCCCTTTGTCTGTTCCGTTGCCGGTTCGTTGGTGCATTGCGTCGTGCCACAGCCAGGTTCTGCATCGTGCGCTCGGTCCCTAGCCGTGGCGCGATGCAGGCGCAGCGCCGGCGGCGGGTGTCACGAGGCCGGCCTGCACGGCGATGCGCCACAGGCCGCGTTCGGTTGCATGTTTGACGAGCTCGGCCGACTGGCAGCCGTACTGCGTGAGCGCGAGCCGATACCGTTCGCACAGCGCCTCGTTGCCGATCAGCCGCAGCGTGCGGCCGGCGAGCGTCGACTGCTGACGCTCGAGCACCGCTTCGAGTCCATTCAGTTCGTGGCCGATCAACAGACCCGACAGATAGTCGGGCTGCTCTTCGCGCGAAAGCTGTGCGGTCAGGCCGAGCGTGCGCGTGCTGAAGATCGTCGCGAGCATGCCCGCATGGCCGTGATTGCGCGCGACGCTGATGCCGCGCAGAAACGCCGCCGTATCGGGCCGATCGGGCGTTGTCATCGTGCGGCCGAGAATCGTGTGCTCGGACAGCGCGGCGAACACTTCGCCCGTCATGAACGTATAGAAGCGCTCGATGCACGCGTCGCGCACGATCACCCACTTCGCGTGCGTACCCGGCAGGCCGATCAGCGCGCTTTCGTCATCGTGCGCCGCGGTTGCCTCGTTCGCCTGCGACCGGTTCGCGACGGTTACCGTGTCACCGGCAAGCGCACCGAATATCTGCGTTTCTTCGCCGCGCATCACGTTCGGCAATTCGCCGCGCTCGAGGACGCCCGGCACGATATGCAGCGCCACGCCGCGCCTCGTCTGCACATGCGCGAGGCCGCGCACGATCGCATCGGGGCTTGCCGGCGTATCGACGTACGGCGCCTCTTTCCACCCCTGCGCGCTACCGACCATGCCGGCTGCCATCACCGGCAGATGCGGTGCGCTTTCGAGCCAGCTGCCGCAGACGGCGTCGAACGCGAGATCGAAACCGCCTTCGCCGGCAGCGCGCGGCAGATTCATGATGCCGGCCGTCGACGCACGCGTTTCGAGCAATCGGCCCGCCGCGTCGAACAGATAGGCGCGCAGCGCGGTCGTGCCCCAATCGAGCGCGATCAGTGCTGCCTGGTTTTTCGCGGTGTCCGATGCGCCGCCCGCTGCGTCGGTGTCGGCGGCGTCGGCATCGGCCTGCGCGCTGCGCCGCTTCTGCGCTGCCGCGGCAGATTCGACCGGCATGATCGGCACAGAGCGCGGCATCGAGGGCGGTGAACCCAGTGCAGTCATCGCTTGATCCTGCGGGTTGCCGGTTGCGGCGCACGCCAGCCGAGTTCCTCCGAGATCGCACGCGCTTCGCGCTGCACGACCGGAATCAGTTCGTCCATCCGCTCGAGCGACATATACGGAAGCGTGCTCGCCACCGATAAAGCCGCGACGATCGACCCGGACGCGTCGCGCACGGGCGCCGCGACACAGCGGATCGATGCTTCGTTTTCTTCGAGATCGAAGGTGAAACCGCCGCCCGAGTAGTTCGTCATGCGCTGCATGAAGGTCTGCAGATCGGGACGGTTGTCGGGCTTGAAACTCACGTCGGCGAGCGCGCGGCGCGATGCGTCGAACAGCTTCTGCCACTGCTCGGGCGCGAGGTCGAGCATCATCGCCTTGCCGATGCCGGTCGACGCGAGCGGCATCCGGTGACCGACGCGCGAACGCATCTCGAGACCGCGCGTGCCCGGAATCTTGTCGATATAGAGCACATCGTCGCCGTCGCGCACGCCCAGGTGAATCGTGTCGTGCGTTTGCTCGGCGAGCGCGGCCAGATGCGGGCGCGCGACGGTCGTCAGCGGCATCTGCTCGAGTGCGATCGTGCCGAGTTCGATGAGTTTCGGGCCGAGCAGATAGCCGCCTTGCACCTGGCGCAGATAGCGCGCCTGCACGAGGCTGCTGACGAGGCGGTGCGTCGTGCTGCGCGTCGTGCCGAGCGCGGCGCCGAACGTGCGCAGGTCGCGCACGCCGGCGGCGGCCGCTTCGAGAATCGCGAGGCCGCGCAAGAGCGTTTGCGTGCCGGCCTGCTGCGGCGTGATGTCGAGCAGCGTGCTCGGCAGCGCGATCGTGTCGCGCTCGGCAGGCGGATGGGCCGCGCCGTTCGACGGGCGCACCACGGGTTGTCTCACCGTGTCGGACTCGGACCCGGCGTGATTGGTCATCGCTTTATTCATGGCGATCAGGCAAACGGGTTGGGGGTGTCAATAAAACGTGCAGCGAAACGTCGCGCCGAACGTCAGACTGGCGTCGCGCGGCTGATGCGCGCCGACTGCCGGCAGAACAGGAAAGAGTCCATAACGGGTTGTCTCCGATTCGTTTTGCGTTTCGTCGCGCCTATGCTGCCGTGGCGCCGACGATGTGTTTTCGCCGGCGGACCGGCTCGTTGGAACGGATTGTAGGGCGCTTTTCTCAGATACACCAATATGTGAATAGATCAACCACATATTGGGATAGATGCGCGTGACGCTCCTTCTACCGGCGCGTCACGCTGATATGCCTCGCGCACTTCATCTATCGAAATGGTTGTGCCCGCTCAATAAATCAGGATAAACGGCACACTCTATCGCGAATTCATTTAAGAAACGTCTGATTCAGTCAACCATTTGAAATATCTAGTCTCGCACCTGCTTGTGTTACCCCCCGTATTAATTGTCTTATATCGATTTTCTTGATTTACCAAATGAAGAAAATCAGATGCAGGCGCAAACAGCGAACTTTTTATTTCAGAAGATTTGGATATGACAGCAATTAAATCCTGGTTGACCGCATTGACCTTTGCCGCGCTCGCCGGCGTTGCGCACGCTCAGACGCCCGAAGTCACGTCCGCAGTTACGCCGCTCACGACCCCGACGAAATCGCCCGATTCACAGGTCCTCGCCACACACTCGGAGTTCGCCGGTCCCTATGCCGGCATCAAGGTCGGCGGGAACTGGTCCGACGCGTCCGGCGTTGTCAACAAGGGCACACACGGCACCGCGTTCTTCGGCGCGATGGCCGGCTATGGATTCGACGTCGGCCGCTTCGTGCTCGGCGCCGAGGCATTCGCCGATTTTCACGGCGGTTCGACGACGAAAGTCGACGGCGGCCTCGACGCGCGCATCGGCATGCCGTTCGACAGGATCATGCCGTACGCGCGCATCGGTTTTACGACGGCATGGCCCGATACGCGGCTTCACGGCGGCCTCGGCGTCGAATACGCGATTTACAAAAATATCCATATCAACGGCGAATGGACTGCCGACAGATCGAATTCGAATGGAACGAAAAGAACGAATAATAGTTTTACGGTCGGCATGACCTATTATTTCCGCTGAAGCGGTATTCGCGCCATCAATCGAAAAACGGCCACTGCGTCGCAAGCGCAGCGGCCGTTTTTATTTTGTATCGGAAGGCAATGCCGCAACAGGAACGCGCGCCGCGCAGTCAGTCCGGCAATTCCGCCGCGCCCATGCGCCGCGCGATCACGCGGGCGCGTTGCGTCAGATACCCTGAATTGCGGTGCTCGTCGAAGTACTTCGGGCGCGGCAGCATGACCGCGAGCCGCGCCGCCTGACCGGCCGACAGCTTCGCCGCCGTGGTCTTGTAGTAATAGCGCGCCGCCGCCTGCGCGCCATAAACGCCATTGCCCCATTCGACCGAATTCAGATAGATCTCGAAGATCCGCTCCTTGTCCATCAGCGTCTCGAGCATCCACGTAATGATCAGTTCCTGTCCCTTGCGGATATAGCTCTTCTCGCGCGACAGGAAGAGGTTGCGCGCGAGCTGCTGCGTGATCGTCGAGCCGCCCGCGACGATCTTGCCGCGCGCCTTGTTCTTCTCCCACGCCTGCAGGATCGCGTCGGTTTCGTAGCCGTTGTTGTTGACGAAATTCGCGTCTTCGGACGCGATGATCGCGCGCTTCAGATTGCGCGAAATCTGGTCGTACGGCACCCATGTGTGCTGGATCGCAAGTTCGGGCCGGTCCGCGGCAAGACGCCAGGCGTCCGAGCGCATGAATGCCGTCGATTGCGGATTCACGTAGTTCCATAACGCGATCTGCGTGAAATAGAACGCCTGAACCGCAAACCACGAGAACGCGAACACAGCCGCCACATAGGCGGCCCAACGGCCTGCGGTAATCGTCCTCGCGCCCGCCTTCGCACCTTTCGAGCGCTTCGTTGTTCTCATGTTGTCCGCTATGCTCAACGCCGTTCGCCTGTAGAGAATGTCGGAACGCTACCTGCTCGCGATTGCGAAACGCGACGCCCGGCTGCTAGGCGCCGGCCGACGCCGCAAGCTGCTTGCGCAGTTCCGCAAGCACCGGCGCGCCGTCGGGCCGCACACCGCGCCACACATAAAACGACTCGGCCGCCTGCTCGACCAGCATGCCGAGTCCGTCGGCCGCGCGCGCGCCCAGAGAACGCGCATGCTGCATGAAGACAGTCGGCTGCGCGCCGTACATCATGTCGTAGGCGAGCGTCTGCGCGCCAAACGCCCGGTCGTCGCATTCCGGCAGCGCGCCGTCGAGACTTCCCGCCGTCGCATTGACAATCACATCGTACGCACCGGGCTCGATTGCCTGCGCGGCGCCGCCCGTCAGGCGGCAACCCGCGCCGCGCGCGGCCGCGGCGAATTGCGCGACCAATGCATCGGCTTTCGCGGCCGTGCGATTGACGATCGTCAGCACGCGCGGCGCGCGCTCGAGCATCGGCAGCACGACGCCGCGCGCGGCGCCGCCGGCACCGAGCAACAGCACGCGCGCGCCCGCGAGCGAGACGCCGAGGTTCACTTCGATATCGCGCACGAGTCCGAAACCGTCGGTGTTGTCGCCGTAGATGCCGGCCTTGTCGAAGCGCAGCGTATTTACCGCGCCGGCAGCCGCCGCGCGCGGCGACAGCGTGTCGGCCAATGCATGCGCCTCGAGCTTGAACGGCACCGTCACGTTGAGGCCGCGGCCGCCCGCTTCGATAAATGCGCGCACCTGCGCGACGAAGGCATCGACCGGCGCGAGCAGACGATCGTATTCGATGCGCTCGCCCGTTTGCCCGGCAAAGCGCGCATGAATAAAGGGCGACTTGCTGTGCGCGACCGGATTGCCGATTACCGCGTAACGGTCGCGCGGGCCGGACGCGGGCACGGACGGCGTGCTCATCGGCCCGGCTCCGTCTCGCGATGTGGAGCGGAGCCTGCGGCGTCGGCATTCGATGCGTCGACTTCGTGTTCGTTGCCGCTTTGCGCCGCGCCGTCGTCCGCCGCAACATCGCCGGCCTCGGACGAAGAAGCCGCGTCATCGACGTCCGCTTCCGCTTGCGCCTCGGCTTCGCTTTGCGCGGACTCATCGGCGGCGTCGATGATTTCCTCGTCGCCCTCGCCTTCGTCGTTCTCGTCGCCTTCGCCCGCTTCTTCGGCTTCGGCACCGCTCGTCACGGTCGGCGCATCGAGCACGTGCAGCAGACGCACCGACGCTTCGATCGTCAGCTCGTCGATCGTCATCACCTCGAGCAGCACGCGCGTGCCGCGCGCATGCACGCCGAGCCCCGGCACGTGCAGCAGCAGCGGTACCTCTTCGAGTCGCACGAGATCGCCCTTCACGACCGACGCGACAACCTGCTTGCGGTCTTCCTGCCTGATCCATCGCAAGCACCAGAAATACTCCATCCGGCGCTGATGATCGGCGTAGGCGGTGTACGTATCGTCGAAGCCCTGCACGACGGCGAACAGGTCCGCGTCCTTCGGCTTGAACGGCGCGGCGAGCTTCGCGGTCACGCCATGCTGCACGCACGCGATCAACTGCCACTGATTGACGAGGTCGACATAGCGCCGCAGCGGCGACGTGCTCCACGCGTATTGCGCGACACCGAGCCCTTCGTGCGGCGCGGCCGTCGTTTGCATGCGCGTGCGTTTCGGCCCGGTCGGCGCGCCGAATGCACGCTGCGACCGGTAGATGCCCGGCACGCCGTGATCGTGCAGGAAGGCGCCCCACGTCGAGTTCGCGAGAATCGCGAGCTCCGCGACGATCAGATCGAGCGGCGAGCCGCGCCGGCGCGGCGTAATCGTCACATGCTCGCCTTCCACGTAAAAGTTGAAATCGGTATTGCGCTGCACCTCGCGCCTGAGGCCGAAGCTCGCGCGCATCACCTGGCGCTTTTCGAACAGCGCCTGCGCGAACGGCCACAGCACCGCGATGTCGTCCTTGTGCGGATAGTCGCCCGTGCCCGCGGCGAGGGCCTCTTCGGTGACGACTTCGTCAAGCGTGTTATGCCGCAGGTTGGCCTTCACGAACACGAGTTCGGCGCGCGTTTCGCTCGCGACGATCTCCTGTGTCTCGCGGTTCACGATGCTGTAGAGCGACAATGCCGGCCGCATGCCGCCCTCGGCGAGCGTAAACACGTCGACCACGCCATCGGGCAGCATCGTGATCTTGTCGCCGGGCATATAGACCGTCGACAGCCGCGCGCGCGCGATTGCATCGACCGCGTCGCCGCGCGCAATGCCGAGCGCCGGCGCGGCGATATGCACGCCGATCCGCACGCGGCCATCGGCGAGATGCTCGACCGAAAACGCATCGTCGATTTCGGTCGTCGTCACGTCGTCGATCGAGAACGCCTCGACCTCGGCTTCGGGCAGGTCGTCGGGCAGCGGGCCCGGCGTGACCGGGGGAAAGGCCGTGCCGTGCGGGAAGAATTCGGACAGGAAACGCGCCTCGTGCAGCGCGCGCGCCGACGGAATGCCGCCGCAGTCGAGCATCAGACGCGCCGGCGACACGCCGCGATGCGCGGCCGCCGCTTCGAGCGCCTTGTACTCGATCGAGTTCTTGTCCGGCTTCGTGAGCAACGCAAGCGCCTTGCCGGCGAACGCCTCGGGCAGACGGCCCTCTTTCAGTTCGTCTTCGTAGCCCGATTGCACGAGCGCCTGCTGACGTTTGCGTTCGAGCGACGCAAGCGCCATCTGCAATTGCTCCTGCGGCGCGCGCTGGTACTGGCCGCGGCCCTTGCGCCGGAAATAGACCGGCGAGCCGTGCATGCGCAGCACGAGCGCCGCGCGCTCGATCGGCCCGAACGCGTCGCCGAAGTATTCGGCGCCGAGCGTCGCGAACGGAAATTCGTCCTCCGGCGCGCATTCCCACAGGAAGTCGAGATCGATCTGCTGCGCGGCCGCGTCGGCCTGCTCCATCAGTTCGCCGGCCGCCGGCTTGTCGAATTCGATCAGCACGTCTTTTGCGCGCACTTTTGCGCGCCGGCCGCCCGGCAACTCGACCTGGAACGCGTCGCCCTGCTTCGACAACACGCTGCCTGCCTTGAAACTGCCCGATTCCTCAAAGAAAACGTTCACTCAATACTCTCGTTCTGGCTCGCATCGGCCGCCATGGCCGCTGCGTCTGCATGCATCCGGTTGCGTGCGCGCCGTGTATGTCAGGCATGGCACCGCCGCCGGCTGCGGCATATTCGTGGAGGTGATCTGTTAACCGTGTGCCAACTAGCTGCGAATTGCGTGCAATTGCGTGCGACCCGCGTGCGACCCGTGTGCGGCCCGTTTGCCAATGCTGCTCTGCAAACCGGGCGCAAATTGCGCGCCTACCTCGTCGCGGCCCCCTCACGAGGCTCGGCGTTCGGCTTCGTCGCGAGCGGGACGGCCGCGGCGCTGTCGCAAAACGCGATGACATCGTCGACATAGTCTGCAAACTCGCTGATCGAATGATCGCTGCCCTCGATCAGTTTCGTCCGTGCGGCCGGATAGTGCGCGAGCATCTCGCGGTAGTCGAGCACCTCGTCGCCGGTGGCCGCAAACAGATAATAGCGTTCGGGGCGCGTGATCGACGTGACGGCGAGCGCACGCATTTCGTCGAGATGATGCGCTTCGACAACGATGCTACCGCCGCCGTGCACGCGCGGCTGTTCGCCAAGGTACGCCGACAGATCGCGCTGCGGCACGACGGCCGGATTGAGCAGCACCGCCGGCCAACCGTGCTTTTCGGCCAGATGCGTGGCGAAGAAACCGCCTAGCGAACTGCCGATCACGACGATGTGCTCGCGTGGCGCGGACTGCGCGGCCGCCGCATTCGACGCTGCGCCCGAGCCGAGCCGCGCCTTCACGAGCGACTCGGCAAGCTCGATCGTTTCGAGCGGCGACACCGGCAGCTGCGGGCAGCACCATTCGTCGCCGCGGCCAAGCGCCGCGAGGCGTTCCGCAAGGACGCGCGCCTTGAACGATTGCGGCGACGAGCGGAATCCGTGCAGGTACAGAATCACGCGACGCCCCGCGCGAGGGCCGCCGGCCGCATCGACAGCGCGTCGAGCAGCTTTTGGTGCACGCCGCCGAAGCCGCCGTTGCTCATCACGAGCACGTGGTCGCCCGGCTGCGCGACGCCGATCACCGCTTTGACGAGCGTATCGATGTCGTTGAACGCGCGCGCCTTGTCGCCGAGCGGCGCGAGCGCTTCGGCCAGATCCCAGCCGAGCGCATCGCGGCCGCTCGACGCGCCATAACCGAACACGAGATCCGCGTCGGCGAGGCTCGCCGGCAGTTGCGCTTTCATCACGCCGAGCTTCATCGTGTTCGAGCGCGGTTCGAGCACCGCGAGAATGCGCGTGCGTTTGCCGTGTTCACCGCGGCCGACGCGCGTGCGCAGACCGGCGATCGTCGTCTCGATTGCCGTCGGATGATGCGCGAAGTCGTCGTAGACGGTCACGCCGTCGACGCTGCCGCGCACTTCCATGCGGCGCTTCACGTTGCGAAAGCCCGCGAGCGACCGCGCGGCCTGCGCGGGCGGCACGCCGACATGGCGCGCGGCCGCGATCGCCGCGAGCGCGTTCATGCGGTTGTGTTCGCCCTGCACCTGCCAGTCGACGACGCCGACGCGTTCGCCCTGCTGGTACACCGCGAACTGCTCGTCGACGGGCACGCCGTCTTCGGCGGCAAGCGCCTGCCAGCCGCCTTCGACACCGAACCGCTCGACTTCGCTCCAGCAGCCGCGCGCGAGCACGCGCTCGAGCGCGGCCTCGCGGCCATTCGAGACGATGCGGCCGATACCGGGAATCGTGCGCACGAGGTGATGAAACTGCGTTTCGATCGCGGCGAGATCAGGGAAGATGTCGGCGTGATCGAACTCGAGATTGTTGAGGACCGCCGTGCGCGGCCGGTAATGAACGAACTTCGAGCGCTTGTCGAAGAACGCGGTGTCGTACTCGTCGGCTTCGATCACGAAGAAGCTCGAGTCGGTAAGCCGCGCCGACACGCCGAAATTGAGCGGCACGCCGCCGATCAGAAAGCCCGGGTTCATGCCGGCGTCCTCGAGCAGCCACGTGAGCATCGAGCTCGTCGTGGTCTTGCCGTGCGTGCCGGCCACCGCGAGCACCCATTTGCCGTTGAGCACGTGCTCGCCGAGCCACTGCGGGCCCGACACATAGGGCAGGCCGCGGTCGAGAATCGCTTCCATCAGCGGATTGCCGCGCGACACCACATTGCCGATCACGAACAGATCGGGCTTCAGATCGACCTGCTCCGCGCCGTAACCCTCGATAAGCCCGATGCCTTGTGCTTCGAGCTGCGTGCTCATCGGCGGATAGACGCCGGCGTCGCAGCCGGTGACCCGATGCCCCGCGTTGCGCGCCAGCACCGCGAGACCACCCATGAACGTGCCGCAGATACCGAGAATGTGGATGTGCATAGAGCGGTCCTTGCAAAGGCCGCTATTGTACCCGACGCGTATCCGACAACCCGCGCCGCCCGCCGCGCTCGCGGTGCCCGGCGCTGCCTCGCAACGGCGCGCGTGGCGCGCCCCGGCAAGCGCGTGGCGCAGCCCGGGACGGCACTGCCAGGCGGGCGCCCGCGCATTCTCTAGTATGATTGCCTGATGGTCCGCAAACTACATTTCGACCCGACGCGCGTGCGCGAGGAAATCGCCATCGCCGCCGCGCGGATGATCGCGGAAGACGGTCTCGACTATTCGACGGCCAAGCGCAAAGCCGCGCGGCAAGTCGTCGGGGAGACGCGCGTTTCAGGCGATTGGCTGCCCGATAACGACCAGATCGAAGAAGAAATCCGCGAGTACCAGTCGCTGTTTCAAGGCGACACGCAGCCCTCGGTGCTGCGCCGCCTGCGCGAGATCGCACTCGACTGGATGCTGCGGCTCGCGCCGTTCAACCCTTACCTGACCGGCGCGGTGCTCGGCGGCACGGCCGGCGAACACTCCGATATTCACCTGCAGGCGTTTTGCGACAACCCGAAAGAAGTCGCGATTTATCTGCTAAATGAGAACGTGCAGTACGACGTTTCGGAAACCCGCCATTTTGCCGGACGCGGCTATGTCGAGACGCTGAGCTTCCTCTGGCGTCCGGTCGCGACGGAAGGCCGCGACGCGGAACCGGTCGGCATCCACGTCGCGCTCTACAGCACCGACGACCTGCGCGGCGCGGTGCGCGCCGATGCGCGCGGCCGGCTTGCGCGCGCGGGCGTCCAGGCGGTCGCGGCGTTGCTCGCCGAAAGCGACGCGGCCTCTTCCACTAATTGAACAGATCACAGATGAACACGAAGCGAATTCTGGCGGCGGTTGCAGTCGCCGTCGTTGCCGCTGCGGGGGGCGCGGCGGCCAGTCACTGGATATCCGGTCAATCGCTGACCGAGGTTGCGCACGCGGCCACGCCCGCGGCCCCGGCGGCGAGTCCCGTCGACCAGCTCTGGTCGGCGACCGTCACGAACGTCGACGGCAAGCCGCAGTCGTTGAGCCTGCTCAAAGGGCATCCGGTCGTCGTCAATTTCTGGGCGTCGTGGTGCGGCCCGTGCGTCGAGGAAATGCCGTCGCTGAGCGAGCTGCACCGCGAATACGCGAAGAAAGGCGTCGAATTCGTCGGCCTCGGCGTGGACTCCGACAAAAACGTCAAGGCGTTCCTGCAGAAGGTTCGCGTCGACTATCCGATCTACGTGATCGGCTTCGGCGGCGCCGATCTCGCGCGCGCTTTCGGAAACAATGCGGGCGCTTTGCCGTATACGGTCGTGATTGACGCAAAAGGTGTCGTTCGGTCGACAAAATTGGGCCAGATTCAGCCAAATGAGTTGAAAGCCACGCTCGACGCGCTCTGACGGCGACAAATTGTTCGCGCTTAATTGAGGTCGGAACCGTGCGATTTATGCACCAATCGACTGAAATTGAGAGAAGTTGTGCTTCCGGCCCGTTCCGAGCGCTGCCGCGGCATCCGTCCGGGCGTTCGAGAAACTAGACAAATTTCTCTAAACAGCGCTAAAGTGCCGCGAATTCCACGGAAATAGAAGCGACCATGACGCGACTGCTGGTTCTGCACGGCCCCAACCTCAACCTTCTCGGCACCCGGGAACCCGAGGTTTATGGCCGCGTGACGCTGCCGCAGATCGACCAGGCGCTGGCGGACCGTGCAGCCGACGCCGGCGTGGAATTCGCGTCGTTTCAGAGCAATCATGAAGGCGCGCTCATCGATCGCATCCATTCCGCGCGGAACGAGAAAACCGATTTCATCCTGATCAACCCTGCTGCTTACACGCATACCAGCGTCGCGATCCGGGATGCGCTGGCGGGCGTCGGCATTCCGTTCGTCGAGATTCACCTGTCGAACGTGCATCGCCGCGAATCGTTCCGGCACCATTCGTATTTCTCCGATCTCGCCGAGGGCGTCGTCTGCGGTCTCGGCTGGAAAGGCTATCTGTACGCACTCGAGTTCGCGCTCGACCGGTTGTCTGCTCAATCATCCGCGCAAGCGGCCGCCGGCACGACGCGCGCCTGAACCCAGAACACGAATTGAGCGCCGGCTCGCGGGAGCGCCGGCGCACCTACGCATTGAAAGGGGTATGCCCATGGATCTACGTAAACTGAAAACTCTGATCGACCTCGTCTCCGAATCCGGCATTTCGGAACTGGAAGTCACGGAGGGTGAAGGCAAGGTGCGCATCGTCAAGAATGCGCCGCCGGTTTACGTGCAGTCGCCTGCCGCTCAATACGCACCGCAGATCCCGGCAAGCGCGCCCGCGCATCCGGCGGCAGTGGCCGAAGGCGCGGCCGCCGCGCCGGCGGCGCCTGCTGCCGCCGCGCCGCAAGGACATGTCGTGACTTCGCCGATGGTCGGCACGTTCTACCGCGCGCCGTCGCCGGGCGCCGATCCGTTCGTGCAGGTCGGCGATACGGTCAAGGAGGGCCAGACCATCTGCATCATCGAAGCGATGAAGCTTCTGAACGAGATCGAATCCGATCTCGCCGGCGTGATCAAGGAAATCCTCGTCGAAAACGGGCAGGCCGTCGAATATGGCCAGCCGCTCTTCGTGATCGGCTGACGCGAGTCGAATATCCGCTATGTTTGAAAAAATCCTCATTGCCAATCGCGGCGAGATTGCGCTCCGCGTTCAGCGCGCGTGCCGCGAGCTCGGCGTCAAGACGGTCGTCGTCTATTCGGAAGCCGACAAGGAAGCCAAGTACGTGAAGCTCGCGGACGAGGCGGTCTGTATCGGTCCGGCGCCGTCGAACCTCAGCTATCTGAATATGCCGGCGCTGATCAGCGCGGCTGAAGTGACCGACGCCGAAGCGATTCACCCCGGCTACGGCTTCCTGTCGGAAAACGCGGACTTCGCCGAGCGCGTCGAGCAGTCGGGCTTCGTGTTTATCGGCCCGCGCCCCGAGACGATCCGCATGATGGGCGACAAGGTCTCGGCCAAGCAGACGATGATCAAGACCGGCGTGCCGTGCGTACCCGGTTCCGAGGGCGCGCTGCCCGACGATCCGAAAGAGATCGTCAAGATGGCGCGCTCGGTCGGCTATCCGGTCATCATCAAGGCGGCGGGCGGCGGCGGCGGGCGCGGGATGCGCGTCGTGCACACGGAAGCGGCGCTCGTCAACGCGGTCAATATGACGCGTGAAGAAGCGGGCCGCGCGTTCGGCAATCCGCAGGTCTATATGGAGAAGTTCCTCGAGAACCCGCGCCATATCGAGATCCAGGTGCTCGCGGATTCGTACAAGAACGCGATCTGGCTCGGCGAGCGCGACTGCTCGATGCAACGCCGCCATCAGAAAGTGATCGAGGAAGCGCCGGCGCCCGGTATTGCGCGGCGGCTCATCGACCGCATCGGCGACCGCTGCGCGGACGCGTGCAAGAAGATGGGCTATCTCGGTGCGGGCACGTTCGAGTTCCTGTATGAGAACGGCGAGTTCTACTTCATCGAGATGAACACGCGCGTGCAGGTCGAGCATCCGGTCACCGAACTGATTACCGGCGTCGACATCGTGCAGGAACAGATCCGCATCGCAGCGGGCGAGAAGCTCGCGTTCCGCCAGCGCGATATCCAGTTCCGCGGTCACGCGATCGAATGCCGGATCAACGCCGAAGACCCGTTCAAGTTCACGCCGTCGCCGGGCCGGCTCACGTCGTGGCATATGCCCGGTGGCCCCGGCATCCGCGTCGATTCGCATGCCTACAACGGCTATTTCGTGCCGCCGAACTACGATTCGATGATCGGCAAGCTGATCGCGTACGGCGCGACGCGCGAGCAGGCGATCAAGCGGATGCGCATCGCACTCTCGGAGATGGTGGTCGAGGGCATCCAGACCAACATTCCGCTGCACCGCGAACTGATGCTCGATGCGAAGTTCGTCGAAGGCGGCACGAGCATTCACTACCTCGAGAACCGGCTCGCTGCGAAGCAGCAGGTCGCGCCGGAAGAAGCGTAAGCCAATGAGCTATCGGGAACTGGTCGTCGAACTCGCGCGCGAGCATGCGGAAGGCCTGTCCGACGCACTGCTGGAGTTCGGCGCGTTGTCCGTCTCGGTCGAAGACGCCGACGCCGATACGCCCGACGAGCAGCCGCTCTTCGGCGAGCCAGGGCTCACACCCGAGCGCACTGCGTGGCAACACTCGCGCGTCGTCGCCCTGCTCGCACCCGAGCACGAACCGGGCGTGCTGCTCGCAGCCGCGGCGAACGAGCTCGGCCTCGCGCCGACGCCGCCGTTTACGGTGCGCGACGTTGCGGAGCAGGATTGGGTGCGGCTCACGCAATCGCAGTTCGACCCGATCCATATCGGCAAACGGATCTGGGTCGTGCCGTCGTGGCATGACGCGCCCGATCCGGACGCGCTCGTGCTCGAACTCGACCCGGGCCTCGCGTTCGGCACCGGCAGTCATCCGACCACGCGGCTTTGCATGGAATGGCTCGAAGAAGCGGTGCGGCCGGGGCAATCGCTGCTCGACTACGGCTGCGGCTCCGGCATTCTCGCGATCCTTGCGCGCAAGTGCGGCGCGAACCCGGTGGCCGGCATCGACATCGACCCGCAAGCGGTCGAATCCGCGCGCTACAACAGCGAGCGCAATCATGCGGAGGTCACCTACGGATTGCCGGCCGATTGCCCTGCCGGCGAGTTCGATATCGTCGTCGCGAATATCCTGTCGAACCCGCTCAAGCTGATGGCGTCGATGCTCGCAGCGAAGGTGAGACCGGGCGGACGCCTTGCGCTGTCGGGCATTCTCGCGCGCCAGGCGCTCGAAGTTGCAGGGGCATACGCGCCGTGGATCGACATTTCGGTTTGGCGCGAACACGACGGCTGGGTATGCCTCGCCGGAACCCGCCGCGAAAGTCATTAGAATAGGGCATATTTTCCACTCAACAGCCCCGCGCGGCTCCCGGTTCGATATGGCTCTTGCGACGCGCTGTCCCTTCTGCGAAACAGTCTTCCGCCTTCAACCCGCGCAGCTCGCGCTGCGCCGCGGTCTCGTGCGCTGCGGACATTGCCGCGAGGTATTCGATGCGTCGAGCAGTCTGTTCGATCTCGCCGATGGCGGCGATTTCCGCAGCGCTACGCCGATCACGTCCGATGAAGTCGCGCGGCTGACCTCGCAGGAGCCGCGCGCGGCCGGCGAAGGCGTGGGCGCGGCGGCGGCAGCGGCGCCTGAGGCGCCAGTTGCGTCGGCGGCGTCGGCTGCATCCGCCGCGGAACGTACCGCGCCTGTGCCTGCGTCGACTACGGCTGCGTCCGCTCAAGGCGCGGATTTTCCTGCCGGCCCGGCATCCGCTGCAGCACCGGCTGAACCTTCCGGGTCCGTATCTCCCGAAGCGCACACGCCCGGCTCCACCGATCCCAATTCGCCGGATTTCCGCGCGGACACATGGAATCCGTGGGCGCCTGCGCCGGACGCTTCGGTCGATCGCCGGATCCGCCATAACGCCGCGACGATTCCGTATAACCCGGTCACGATTCCGCGTTCCGCGCAGCCGAAGCTCAAGCTCGAGTTCACCGAGGGACAGGATCTGCACCTCGAGAACGCGACCGCGCATCCGATCGAGCCGGCGTTCAAAACGCCGCCCGAGCCGGTCGTCCCGCATGCGGCCGCGCAGCCGGGCCAGGACGCGCCGCGCGATCCGGCAGTGCCGCCGCCGCATGTATGGCGCCGTCGCGAAGAAGAAGCGCGCCCCGAACCCGCGCTCGAGCCCGACGACGACCGCACGCGCATTGCGCCGAACGTCCCCGACAACGAGCCGCACTTCGGTCCCGGCGCAGCGGCCGGCGGCGCAGCGGCGCGGCCGGCCGCCGCGCCCCCCTTTGCCGTGCCGCCCTTCGCCGCCGCACCCGGAGACGACGAGAACGCATTCGCCGTGGTGCGCGAAAAGCGCGCGTCCGAACCGCGGCGCCTCGGCTGGCGCATCCTCGGCATTGTCGTTGCGCTCGTGCTGTTCGTCGTCCTGCTCGCGCAGCTCGCGTGGTGGCAGCGCGAAACGGTGATGGTCTACGCGCCCGGTTCGCGGCTGCTGTTCGCGCAAGTCTGCGAGCACCTCGGCTGCACGTTCGCCCCGCCGCGCGATATCGACGGACTGCAGGTCGAGCCGTCGGATCTGCGTCAGGTGGACGGCCCGCACAAGCTCGAATTGCGCATGCCGCTGCACAATCGCTTCAACGTGCCGCTCGCGTATCCGGCCGTCGAGCTGACGCTGCTCGACGAACACAACAACATCGCGATGCGCCGCGTGCTGTGGCCGCAAGACTATGTGAGGCCCGGCACGCAGATCGCCGCGGGCCTTGCGCCGCGCACGACCGAAACGATGTTCGTGCGGCTCGACACGGGCAGTGCGACGGCCACCAATTTCCGCGTGCAGATTTTTTATCCATGACCGACCTCGCGCGCACCCGCCTAGGTCGCGCGCGTTTCCAACCATCGCTAGTCAATTTTCGGAGCACAACATGAGTCAAGTTACGCTGGGCGGCAACCCGATCGACGTATCCGGCACGTTCCCGTCCGTCGGCCAACAGGCGCCGGCGTTCACGCTCGTCGGCCGCGACCTCAAATCCGTCACGCTGGCCGAGTTCCATGGCAAGCGCAAGGTGCTCAATATCGTGCCGAGCCTCGATACGCCGACCTGCGCGACGTCGACGCGCAAGTTCAACGAAGCGGCGGGCAAGCTCGCGAATACGGCGGTGATCGTCGTGTCGGGCGATCTGCCGTTCGCGGCATCGCGCTTTTGCACGACGGAAGGCCTCGCCAACGTCACCACCGCGTCGACGTTCCGTGGCCATGAGTTCGCGCGCGCCTACGGCGTCGACATCACGAGCGGTCCGCTGGCCGGCCTCACCGCACGCGCGGTCGTCGTGATCGACGAAAACGACAAGGTCGTGCATGCGGAACTCGTCAGCGAGATCAAGTCCGAGCCGAACTACGACGCTGCGCTCAATGCACTGAAGTAACGTGCGCGACTAGACTTCACGCGCGCGCGCACTGTTCGCCGCGCGTTCCGGCTCACTTGCGCGCATGCGCTTGCGCCGCGCTTCGGGTCCCGACGACCACGAATGCGCGGCGCTGTCGTATCGACGCACCCGTTTTCACCTATCTGCACCTTTCGCTCTTTCGACTTTTACAGGACGCTCGCCTTGGCTACGTTGATTTGCGGTTCGCTCGCCTACGACAACATCATGACCTTCGAAGGCCGGTTTCGGGAGCACATCCTGCCGGAACAGGTCCACATCCTGAACGTCAGCTTCCTCGTGCCGACGATGCGCCGCGAGTTCGGCGGCTGCGCGGGCAACATCGCCTACGCGCTGCATCTGCTCGGCGGCGATGCGCACATCATGGCGACGCTCGGCGCCGTCGACGCGCAGCTCTATATCGACCGCCTCGACCAGCTCGGACTCGCGAAGACGCACGTGCGCGTGCTGCCCGACACGTATTCGGCGCAGGCGATGATCACGACCGACCTCGAGAACAACCAGATCACGGCGTTCCACCCGGGCGCCATGATGCAGTCGCATCTGAATCGCGCGGACGAAGCGAAGGGCGTCACGCTTGGCATCGTCGCGCCGGATGGGTTCGACGGCATGATCCAGCATTCCGAACAATTCGCGGCGGCCAGGGTGCCGTTCATCTTCGATCCGGGCCAGGGGCTGCCGCTCTTCGACGGTGCGTCGCTGCGGCGCATGATTGAACTTGCCACTTACGTGGCGGTCAACGATTACGAAGCCAAACTGGTGAGCAACAAGACCGGCTGGTCGATCGACGAGATCGCAAGCCGCGTCGATGCGCTGATCGTCACGCGCGGCGAGCACGGCTCGCAGATCCATCACGCAGGCGGCATCGAAGACATTCCGGCAGTCAAGGCGCAACGCGTGCTCGATCCGACCGGATGCGGCGATGCATTTCGCGGCGGCCTTCTGTACGGCATCGAAAAGCAACTGGGCTGGGCCACCGCGGGTCGCCTCGCCAGCCTGATGGGCGCGCTGAAGATCGAGCACCAGGGGCCGCAAAACTATGCGCCGTCGCGCGCGGAAATCAACGAACGATTCAAGCAGGCGTTCGGCTACGCACTCGACGCGTAGGCTGACCCGGTGCAGTATCGGAGTCGGAAAGTTCGGGGCCTGTCGGGGGCCCGCAGGGAGTGAAAGATGAAAACAACGAATCGTTCGATGAATCGTTCAGCAAGCCGGCACGTGGTTGCCGCGACCGTTGCTTGCACGATCGGCGGCGCGCTTGCAATCTCGGGGTGCGCGTACAACAGCAGTTCCGCCGACGTCTACACCGCCTCGCAGGCGCAGCGCGAGGAAACGGTGCGGATGGCTACCGTCGATAGCGTGCGCGCCGTGAAGATCAGCTCGAACAACGGCCAGCCCACTGGCCTCGGCCTGCTCGGCGGCGGCGCGCTCGGCGGCATTGCCGGCAGTCAGATCGGCGGCGGCACGGGTTCGATCGTCACCGGCATCATCGGCGGCCTCGCGGGCGCGGTAGCCGGCAATGCCGTCGAGAACGCCGCCGCCGTGCGCGACGGCGTCGAGATCACCGTGCGTCTCGATAACGGCGACATGCGCGCCATCACGCAGACGAACACCGGCGAGGTCTTCCTCGCGGGCGAGCGCGTACGGCTGCTGTCGAGCGGCGGCATCACACGCGTCACGCACTGATCGGTGCGTTGCACCGCTGCACCGCCGCGCGCACGACCCACTCGAAGCACCACCCACCGCCGTTCGCGCCATCACTCGCAACGCCTGAGCGCACCGTGCGTCGCTCAGGCGACGCTCGCGCCGCGCTCAGGAAAACAGAGGCGAAAAAAATCCCGCCGCCCTCATAGGGCGACGGGATCGAGGATTGAGTAGCGCTACTCAACCGAGCCGACACACGCCTTGGATGCGCGCAGAGCCGGCTCTCACAGCTTGTTGCTCTGCTTAACGGCTCAACCGCGAGCCTGACTGCGGCTATTACGGACGCGGGCCCGTCGGAAACGGCCATGCAGCAGCCGGATTCAACGCGGTCTTGACCGTCGAAGCCGGCGCCGAAGATGCAGCGGGCGCAGCCGGAGCAGGGGCAGCCTTCTTCGCGACAGCCTTCTTCGCAGGGGCAGCCTTCTTCGCAGGCGCAGCGGCCTTCTTCGCGGCAGCCTTCTTCGCAGGCGCAGCGGCCTTCTTCGCGGCAGCCTTCTTCGCAGGGGCAGCCTTCTTGGCGGCAGCCTTTTTCGCAGGCGCCTTTTTCGCGGCAGCCTTCTTCGCTACCTTCTTCGCAGCGGCCTTCTTAGCCGGCGCCTTCTTCGCAGCAACCTTCTTCGCTGCGGTCTTCTTCGCCGGTGCAGCCTTCTTCGCCGCGACCTTCTTCACTGCGACTTTCTTTGCAGCGACTTTCTTCGCAGCGACTTTCTTTGCTGCTGCCTTCTTCGCCGGCGCCTTCTTTGCGGCAACCTTCTTCACTGCTACCTTCTTCGCCGCAACCTTCTTCACTGCGACTTTCTTAGCAGCTGCCTTCTTCGCCGGAGCGGCTTTCTTCGCGGCAACCTTCTTCACTGCCGCTTTCTTTGCAGCAGGCTTCTTTTTGGCCATTGCCATGGTTTTCTCCTTCAGGTTTCAGATGAGAGTTAAATCAAACAACACCCTTCGTCATCAAAACCCGTTTCCCGCGGACGCTTTTCAGGGCGCGCGCTACGAAGCGGGCTATTCATCGGCGTACGCATATCCGACGCGCTTACGCTAATGAATACGGTAAGGCGCGCGTTGCCCCGTGGCATCGCGCGCCAAGTCCAGTCGACGTCGGATACCGACGCCGGCAAGCGTTTGATCGAGCCGCCCAAGCTCGCATGAGCCTCGCGGGCGGCTTTTCGTAAGGGGAAGTTTGCCCATCCCACTGAAGGGTTCGCAAAGTGCCTCTGATCTTGGTGGGCTCGTTTTCGAACCCATGGGGTACCTATGGCACCCGGCACGCTCTGCATCAGGCAGTCAAACTCCTAACCAAATATGCCGCGGCCCGTGCCGGCGGCATCCCCATCACAATCTCATATGCGGCGCGAGGGACGTTTATTCCCAGGAGAGCGCGCCGCCAGTCTGATATTCGATCACCCGCGTCTCGAAGAAGTTGCGTTCCTTCTTCAGGTCGATCATCTCGCTCATCCACGGGAACGGGTTTTCCTCGTTCGGGAACAGCGGATCGAGACCGATCTGCTGGCAACGGCGGTTGCAGATGAAACGCAGATAGCTCTTGAACATCGACGCGTTCAGGCCGAGCACGCCGCGCGGCATCGTGTCTTCGGCGTAGCGATATTCAAGGTCGACCGCCTGCTTGAACAGCTCGCGGATTTCCGCGCGGAATTCAGCCGTCCACAGGTGCGGGTTTTCAAGCTTGATCTGGTTGATCAGGTCGATGCCGAAATTGCAGTGCATCGACTCGTCGCGCAGGATGTACTGGTACTGCTCCGCCGCGCCGGTCATCTTGTTCTGGCGGCCGAGCGCCAGGATTTGCGTGAAGCCGACGTAGAAAAACAGACCCTCCATCACACAGGCGAACACGATCAGCGACTTGAGCAGCTTCTGGTCTGCCTCGAGCGTGCCGGTCTTGAAGGCCGGGTCGGTCAGCGTATGGATGAACGGGATCAGGAATTCGTCTTTGGCGCGGATCGACGCGACCTCGTGGTACGCGTTGAAGATTTCGCCCTCGTCGAGCCCGAGCGACTCGACGATGTATTGATACGCGTGCGTGTGGATCGCCTCTTCGAACGCCTGGCGCAGCAGGAACTGTCGGCATTCGGGCGCCGTGATGTGGCGGTACGTGCCGAGCACGATGTTGTTCGCCGCGAGCGAGTCGGCCGTCACGAAGAAGCCGAGGTTGCGCTTGACGACGCGGCGCTCGTCCTCGGTTAGCCCGTTCGGGTCTTTCCACAGGGCGATGTCGCGGGACATATTGATTTCCTGCGGCATCCAGTGGTTCGCACAGCCCGACAGATACTTCTCCCACGCCCATTTGTACTTGAACGGAACGAGCTGGTTGACGTCGGTCTGGCCGTTGATGATGCGCTTGTCGGCGACATTCACGCGCGCTTCGGAAGAAGCGGCACTCGCGTGAGCGGCGGCAGCCGGCGCAGCGGTCGATGCTGCTGCCTGGTTGGCAAGACGGGTGACAGCGGGAGCGACGGCGATGTCGCCCGCGAAGATGTCTTGTGCGGAGGGAGCCTGATGAGCGGAACGCGTTTCGACTTGCGAACCGACAACCGTTCCCGCAGCGTTGCGCAACACGTTTTGTTGCGAAGCGCTCGACGGAGTTACGGCAGTGATCTCGTCATCCCAGTTGAGCATAAATGTCACCATCAATTTAGATCGGTTTGTACCATCTTTTCACGAGCGATAAAAGGGCTCGCTCATGAAAATTCGTGTTTTCGATTCACGTTGCGACCTTCATACAACACTTTGTTCAACAGACTGTGAAGGTCGATGCAGTGAACGCGATTGAAATGCGTGTCGTTGAAGACGTGTCGACGCGTTGCTCTTGATCGTCGAGCGTCGTTTCGAAGCGGCTTCGATGATGTGTTCGATGAGGCTTCGACATCACAAAAGAGACTTCGGTGCGTGCTCGCGATGTGCTGCGTTTCATCTGCCGGGTATTCGACCGCCACAGATCGATCGACGACGTGGAGCGTTGCGTGGGCCGCGCGCATTGCATGTGTTGCGCGGACCGCGCTTGCGACGTGTGCTGCGCGTGTTGCTTTCGGCTACGGCGGCGGCGACGCGAATCGTGTCGACTCGTTTGAAACCGCCGGCGTATTACTGCGTGTTACTGACAAGCCTCGCACTCTTCGAAGCCGGGGTCGCCCGGACGCATCATGCAGACTGGACCGTCCGCTTCCGGCGCCGCTTCGACAGCAGCGACAGCGGGCGCTTGAGCCGCAGCTGATGCCTGAACGCCACCACCGGACGACATGCCGCCGCTCATCCCCCCATTCGCGCCGAAGCCACCGGCGCCGCCCGCGCCGCCGTCACTGCTTGGCACCGCATTCAGCGCGCCGTGCGCGACCGTCGACTTCTCGACGTGCGTCGCTGCCATCGTGCGCAAGTAGTACGTCGTCTTCAGACCGCGCAGCCATGCGAGCTTGTAGACCTCGTCGAGCTTCTTGCCCGACGCACCCGCCATATAGATATTGAGCGACTGCGCCTGGTCGATCCACTTCTGACGGCGTGAAGCTGCCTCGACGAGCCACGTCGCGTCGACTTCGAACGCGGTCGCGTAGATCGCGCGCAGGTCGCCCGGAATCCGGTCGATGCGCGACAGCGAGCCGTCAAAGTACTTGAGGTCGGCGACCATCACCTCGTCCCACAGGCCGCGCGCCTTCAGGTCGCGCACGAGGTAGTCGTTGACCACCGTGAACTCGCCCGACAGGTTCGACTTCACGTACAGGTTCTGGAAAGTCGGCTCGATGCACGCGGACACGCCGATGATGTTCGAGATCGTCGCCGTCGGCGCGATCGCAATGCAGTTCGAGTTGCGCATACCGTGTGCCGCGATGCGCGAGCGCAACGCGCTCCAGTCCATCGACTCGCTCGAATCGACTTCGACATAGCCACCGCGCGCGTCGGCGAGCAGCTTCAGCGTGTCCTGCGGCAGGATGCCGCGATCCCACAGCGAGCCGCGGTACGTCGAGTAGCGCCCGCGCTCCTGCGCGAGCTCGGTCGACGCCCAGTACGCGTAGTAGCAGACCGCTTCCATCGACCGGTCGGCGAATTCGACTGCTTCTGCCGACGCGTACGGCGTGCGCAGCAGGTGCAGGCAGTCCTGGAAGCCCATGATGCCCATGCCGACCGGACGGTGCTTGAGGTTCGAGTTACGCGCCTTGGCGACCGCGTAGTAGTTGATGTCGATCACGTTGTCGAGCATCCGCATCGCCACGCTGACCGTGCGCTTGAGCTTGTCGTGGTCGAGCGCGAGCGTGCCGTCGGCCTGCTGCTTCATGTGCGCGACGAGGTTCACGGAGCCAAGGTTGCACACGGCGATCTCGGTGTCGCTCGTATTCAGCGTGATCTCGGTGCACAGGTTCGACGAATGGACGACGCCGACGTGCTGCTGCGGACTGCGGATATTGCACGGATCCTTGAACGTAATCCACGGATGGCCGGTTTCGAACAGCATGCCGAGCATCTTGCGCCACAGTTGGGCTGCCGGAATCTTCTTGAAGAGTTTGAGTTCGCCGCGCGCGACTTTGTCTTCGTAGGCCGTGTAAGCGGCTTCGAAGTCGGCACCGAACTTGTCGTGCAGATCCGGGCAGGTGGACGGCGAGAACAGCGTCCAGTCGCCGCCCTCGTGCACGCGCTTCATGAACAGGTCGGGAATCCAGTTCGCGGTGTTCATGTCGTGCGTGCGGCGGCGGTCGTCGCCCGTGTTCTTGCGCAGCTCGAGGAATTCCTCGATGTCGAGGTGCCACGATTCGAGGTACGCGCACACCGCGCCCTTGCGCTTGCCGCCCTGGTTCACGGCGACGGCCGTATCGTTGACGACCTTCAGGAACGGCACGACGCCTTGCGACTTGCCGTTGGTGCCCTTGATGTGCGAGCCGAGCGCACGCACGCGCGTCCAGTCGTTGCCGAGGCCGCCGGCGAACTTCGACAGCAGCGCGTTCTCCTTCAGCGCCTCGTAGATGCCGTCGAGGTCGTCGTCGACCGTCGTCAGGTAGCACGACGACAACTGCGAACGGCGCGTGCCCGAGTTGAACAGCGTGGGCGTCGAGCTCATGAAGTCGAAGCTCGACAGCACGTTGTAGAACTCGATCGCGCGCGCTTCGCGGTCGATTTCGTTCAGCGACAGGCCCATCGCGACACGCATAAAGAATGCCTGCGGCATTTCGATGCGCGTGCCGTCGACGTGCAGGAAGTAGCGGTCGTACAACGTTTGCAGGCCGAGGTAGCCGAACTGCAGGTCGCGGCTTGCGTCGAGCGCCGCGCCGAGACGCTTGAGGTCGAACTGCAGGAGTTTGTCGTCGAGCAGCTCCGCCTGCACACCGCGCTTGATGAAGAGCGGGAAGTATTCGGCGTAGCGCTCGTCCATTTGCGCCTGCGTGACTTCCTCTTCGAGGATCTCGCGGCGAATGGTGTGCAGCAGGATGCGGGCGGTGACCTGGCTGTACGCCGGGTCTTTTTCGATCATCGTGCGCGCGGCGAGGATGGCCGAGTCGTACACCTGGCTCATCGGCACGCCGTCGTACAGGTTCTTCACCGTTTCGGCGACGATCGGCTCCGCGCTCACCGCATCGCCGAGATTCGCGCAGGCCGATTCGATCAGCGCGCGCAGCGCGGGCAGATCGAGCGGACGCGTGACGCCGTTGTCGGTCACGTTGAGGCCCGCTTCGTCAACCTGCTGCTCCGCCGACTGGCTGCGCTCCTGGTGACGCTTCTCGCGATACAACACGTAGGCGCGCGCAACGTTGTGCTCGCCACCGCGCATCAGCGCGAGTTCGACCTGATCCTGAATGTCTTCGATGTGGAACGTGCCGCCGTTCGGGCGGCTGCGCATCAGCGCGCGCACAACGCCTTGCGTCAGCTGCTCCACGAGTTCGCGCACGCGCGCCGACGCTGCGCCTTGACCGCCGTTGACGGCCAGAAAAGCCTTCGTCGCCGCAATGGCGATCTTAGAAGGCTCGAACGACACCACGCTGCCATTACGACGAATCACCTTGTAGTCGGCGAAAGTCGACGGCGCGAGCGCTTGCGCGCCCTGAGCCTCTCCCGTGTGTGGGAGGCCAGTGGGTGCGCCCTCGTACCGGGTCGTCACGTTGTCGGTCGTTTGCATGTGCAAAAGCTCCTGGTCTTGGGGTGGTGCGGACCTAACCGCGGATTAAAACAATCGCTGCGCCGGCGCGGACGCGAGCGAGGTACGGATTCGATAAGAACTGCGCAGGGGATGACCGCCTGGATCGCTGCTGGGGTTGTGCTTCGATTGCCCTCGCCGCCCAGGCGGACGAACGCCACGATGGGCGCATTCCACGAAGTCAACGGGTTCAGCCTGTTTGCGGCGGCGGGAACAGCGCAACGCGATGACCGGTTCGGAACCATGACGCAACTGATGAGCAATCAGATGCGCGCGGACGAGCGTCTTCATCATGCGTGTTGCGATCACTGGCTGGTCCCTTTTTCGAAATGGCTGAAGGTCAACCTGAACTGAAGCGCAGGGTTGAAAACGCGAAGCTGAAGATGTGCGCCGCACTATTCACCGCCGCACCGTTCACCGCACTAGTCACTGCACCAGCAGGAGTGAACGGACATCACTTCAGAACACGCCACTTCAGTATTTTTTCAATGCCGGCAATGCTTTAGCACCCCTGGTCGCGAAGCGGGTGCTGCCCCCGATCAACACAACATCTTGTGGAAAACCGCTTTAACGGCACCAAGTATAGTGGACTTTAGCGTGACCGCAATCGAAAAATTTAGCCCGCGCGGGTTGACATTTCGTCTCGCCGCAACCGGGCAAGGCTCGCGCACGAGCAAGCCTGGTCGAGCTTTGCGGGTTCCCGTCGCAGGCGCTCATGGCGCGGCCGGACGATGGCGATAGGGGAAACACTGATCGGAAAATGAGGTTTCGCGCTGGAATCGCGCCCAGTCGAAGTGCGGCCCCGGGTCGGTCTTGCGGCCCGGGGCGATGTCCGAGTGACCGGCGATCGCATCGATCGGATAGTGAGCGGCCAATGCTTGTGCGAGCGCGGCGAGAGTCCGGTATTGCGCCGCTTCGAATGGGCTCGCGTCGCTGCCTTCGAGTTCGACGCCGATCGAAAAGTCGTTGCAGCGCTCGCGGCCGAAGAAGCTCGATGCGCCCGCGTGCCAGGCGCGTTCGTCGCACGACACGAACTGCTCAAGCGTGCCGTCGCGATGAATAACGAAATGCGCGGACACGCGCACGCCGCGCAAGTTTGCCGCGTAGTACGGATGCGCATCGCAGTCGAGCCGGTTCAGGAAAAGATCGGCGATGGCGCCGCCGCCGAACTCGCCCGGCGGCAGGCTGATGTTGTGCACGACGATCAGCGTCGGCACTGCGCCCGCGGGGCGCGCTTCGACATTCGGGGATGGGAGCCGGCGTGCGGCCGGGACCCAGCCGTCGGCGCCGACCGTGAAGCGATGCTTCATCGGCCTTCGCGGCCTTTGGTTTGCGCGACGCGCGTCGCGAAGCGCTGCGCGTGCTCATGGCCGCAGAAGATCTGGCCGTCGACGCTCACCGAATCGCTCTTCGGAGCGTGCACGCCGCACTCGACGCAGCGGATCATCGGCTCCGGCAATTGGTGACGCGCGGCACGGTTACCCGGAGACTGGCCGGCGCCGTTCGTGCCGCCGTTTGCTGCCGATGCACCGGGGCCGCGCGCGCCCTCGCCGGTGCGCGTCGACGTGCGCGCGTCCTGACGCCGCAGCGCCTTGACGAGCCACTGGCCGACGAAGAAAAGCAGAATCAGCAGAATGATTTGCCGCATGGGAACACTCAGACCACAGGACGGTGCAGCAGCACCTGGAACACGAAACGGCTGCCGATATAAGCAAGCAGCAATGCGACGAAAGCCGCGAGCACCCAGCGCAACGCGGCGCGGCCGCGCCAACCCGATACTTTACGCGCAGTCAGCAGCGCACCGAACATCAGCCACGACAGGATCGCGAACACGGTCTTGTGATCGAAGCTGAGCGGTCGGTTCACCAGCTGCTCGTTGAACAGCATGCCGGATACCAGCGTGAGCGTGAGCAGCACGAAGCCCGCGCTGATCAGACGGAACAGCAGCTTCTCGAGCGTGAGCAGCGGCGGCAGCGTATCGAGCCAGCTCGAGAGCCAGTTGTTGCCGGCCGCCGCATTGTGCCGTTGCAACACGCCGCCGCGGCCGCGCATCGCATGCAGGCGCCGCTCGACGAGCAGCATCAGCACAGCGTGCAGCGCCGCGATCACAAAGAGCCCGTACGCGACGTTCGCGATCAGGAAGTGCAGCTTGAAAAGCGGCGCAGCCGCGTACGACAGCACGCGTACGCCGCCGAACACGAGCGGCAGCAGCGACGCGACGCACGCCAGCGGCAGCGCGAGCAGCCGCAGGCCGTCGAGTGGAAAGAAGAAACTTTCGATCCAGTAGATGCCGACGCCGAGCCAGAACATCGCGGAGAGCGCGAACGCGAAACCGAACACCATCGCGTCATGCGGGAAGATCGTGGTGTGCAGCAGGATGCCGTGGACGACCAGCGTGACGAACAGCAGGACGCGCGCAGCCGGCGACATGCCGACCGCCGTCCGCGTGCGCCCCGCAGACGCGCGTAACGACGCGCCTTCGATCGATGCGGCCGAAGGCGCCGTTGCCGCCGGGTTCAGGTTGCCGCCCGCGGCCAGCGACGCGCCGCCCCCGAGCACCGGCTCGAGCGCCGCCTGCCGATGTGAACGCCAGCCTGCTACGGCAAGTCCGCCGTAGAGGAGCGCAGTGAGGGCATACAGTACAATATCCATGTTCGAAGTTTACACTAGGGCCTTTGGCCGCGACGCTTGGCGATATGTGGGCCGGGCGTGGGTTCCATGCGGTATTCCCGCGGTATCCCGCGCCGTTCCATGTTGTGCTCCCATGGTGCTCCATGCAGGGCCGCATGTCTTGCATACACCACTGCGCACACCCCGCCGTCGCGCGCGTAGAAGGCCGCATTGCCCATCGTTACCCACCGGCTCCCCATGCTCGACAATCTCACTCAACGGATGGCGCGCGTCGTCAAGACGCTGCGCGGCGAAGCCCGGCTCACCGAAGCCAATACGCAGGAGATGCTACGCGAAGTTCGCCTTGCGCTCCTCGAAGCCGACGTCGCGCTGCCCGTCGTGCGCGACTTCATCGGTAAGGTAAAGGAAAAGGCGCTCGGCGAGGATGTGATCGGCAGCCTGTCGCCGGGTCAGGCGCTCGTCGGCGTCGTGCAGCGCGAGCTGACCGCGGTGATCGGCGGCGACTATGAAGGCAAGGCCGTCGAACTCAATCTCGCCGTCACGCCGCCCGCCATTATCCTGATGGCCGGTCTGCAGGGCGCCGGTAAAACGACGACGGTCGGCAAGCTCGCGAAGCTCCTGCGCGAGAAGTACAAAAAGAAGGTGCTCACCGTCTCGTGCGACGTCTACCGCCCCGCTGCAATCGCGCAATTGAAGACGGTAACCGAGCAGGTCGGCGCCGACTTCTTCCCGTCCGAGCCCGATCAGAAGCCCGTCGACATCGCACGCGCCGCGCTCGACTGGGCGAAGCGCCACTATCACGATGTGCTGATCGTCGATACGGCCGGCCGTCTCGGCATCGACGAAGCGATGATGCAGGAAATTTCCGCGCTGCATAGCACGTTGAATCCGGCCGAAACGCTGTTCGTCGTCGATGCGATGCTCGGTCAGGATGCGGTCAACACGGCGAAGGCGTTCAACGACGCGCTGCCGCTCACCGGCGTCGTGCTGACGAAGCTCGATGGCGACTCGCGCGGCGGCGCGGCGTTGTCGGTGCGGCACGTGACCGGCAAGCCGATCAAGTTCGTCGGCGTTGCGGAAAAGCTCGACGGCCTCGAAATCTTCTATCCGGATCGCATGGCGAACCGGATCCTCGGCATGGGCGACATCCTCGCGCTCGTCGAAGAGGCACAGCGCGGCGTCGACGTGCAGGCCGCGCAGAAGCTCGCGGACAAGGTCAAGAAAGGCGGCGACTTCGACCTCAACGATTTCCGCGCGCAACTGTCGCAAATGAAGAACATGGGCGGCCTGTCGTCGCTGATGGACAAGCTGCCCGCGCAATTCCAGCAGGCCGCGGCCGGTGCCGATATGGGTCAGGCCGAAAAGCAGATGCGCCGGATGGAGGGCATCATCAATTCGATGACGCCGTTGGAACGCGCGAAGCCCGACCTGATCAAGGCGACCCGCAAACGCCGCATCGCGGCGGGCGCCGGCGTGCAGGTGCAGGAAGTGAACCGCATGCTCAATCAGTACGATCAGATGCGCACGATGATGAAGAAGCTGAAGGGCGGCAACCTGCAGAAGATGATGCGCGGCATGAAAGGCATGCTGCCGGGCATGCGTTAAATGCAACCCGGCGCGCCATCGCGCGAGCAATAGCCGACGCAACCACCGACGCAACCACCGAGGCAATGACCGCGACAACATCGGGCGCGATGCCGGGTTTATTCTGTGGCGCGCGGCGCCGTTGTCTACCACACTAATATGTATACCGTTACCGCCCGCCTAACGTCATGAACCGCGAAGAAGCTCTGCAGATTTTCAGCCAGTCCGAGGAAATCGTATCGGCCGCCGACGTCGACGCGTCGATCGAGCGGATGGCCGGCGAGATCCGCGCCGAAATGAGTGACGTGTTCCCGCTCGTGCTGTCGGTGATGGGCGGCGCCGCGGTGTTCACCGGCATGCTGCTGCCGCACCTCGACTTCCCGCTCGAATTCGATTACATCCACCTCACGCGTTACCGGAACACCACGCAAGGCAGCCACGACATGCAGTGGCGTGTCGCACCGGCCGAATCGGTAAAGGACCGCGTGGTGCTCGTGCTCGACGACATCCTCGACGAAGGCGAGACGATGGCCGCGATCCGCGACCGCATTCTCGCGATGGGCGCCAAGCGCTTCATGAGCGCAGTCCTGTGCGAGAAGACCATTGCGAAAGCGAAGCCGCTGCGCCCCGACTTCTGCGGCTTCCAGGTACCGGACCGTTACGTGTTCGGCTGCGGCATGGACGCAAAGGGCTACTGGCGAAATTTGCCGACTATCCGCGCGCTGACCGCGGGCGCGTGAGCGCGCGCTGAGCCTGGGCGCTGAGCCTGGGCGCTGAAGTTGAGCGCGGAAGTTGAGCGCTGGGGTCGCACGCGTGAGGACGCGCAGTGGTGGCGCGAACACGTATGCCGGGCGCCGGCCGGCCCGGCATACCGTCGTCGTCAAAGCTGGTGCACGAACGCGCGGATGCCGGCCAGGATCATTTCCACTGAAATCGCAACCAGCACGAGACCCATCAGCCGCTCGAACGCGGTGACCGTGCGCTCGCCGAGCCACTGCTGAATGCGCTCCGACAGTACGAGCACGATCGCGCAGACCACCATCGTCACGCACAGCGCCGCGATCCATTCGAGCATCTTGCCCGGCGCTTGCGACGTCAACAGCATGACCGTTGCGAGCGCCGACGGACCGGCCAGTGCGGGAATCGCGAGCGGCACGATCAGCGGCTCGCCGCCGCGAATGACACCGGTCAGGCCATCGGGATGCGGGAAGATCATTCTGATCGCAATCAGAAACAGCACGATGCCGCCGCCGATGCGTAACGACAGATCGGTCAGATGCATCATCCGCAAAAAGCGGTCGCCTGCCAGCATGAAGGCCAGCAGGATGCCGAACGCAATCGCAACCTCGCGCAGAATCACGACCGCCCGGCGGTGCGGCGTCACGCCCCTCAGACAGCTGACGAAGAGCGGAATATTGCCGAGCGGATCCGTAATCAGAATCAGCAGGATCGTTGCGGACAGGAAGTTGTATTCCATGCCCGCTCCGATCAGTGCGCGAGTGATGCCTTGATTTTGTCGATGACCGTTCGCGCGGCCTCTTCGACGGGCAGCAGCGTCGCTTCGGTATCGCGGCGGCCCTGATATTCGATCTTGCCGTCCTTCAGGCCGCGATCGCCGATCACGAGCCGATGCGGCACGCCGATCAGCTCCCAGTCGGCGAACATTACGCCGGGGCGCTCGCCGCGATCGTCGAGAATCACGTCGACGCCGGCTGCCATCAGTTCGCTGTACAGCTTGTCGGCCTGCTCGCGCACGGCGTCGCTGCGGTCGTAACCCATCGGGCACAGCACGACTTCGAACGGCGCGATCGATTCCGGCCAGATGATGCCCTTATCGTCGAAGTTCTGCTCGATCGCCGCACCGAGAATGCGCGTGACGCCGATGCCGTAGCAGCCCATTTCCATCGGCTGCGGCTTGCCGGTTTCGTCGAGGCACGTCGCGTTCATCGCGACCGAGTAGCGCGTGCCGAGCTGGAACACGTGACCGACCTCGATGCCGCGGCAAATGTCGAGCACGCCCTTGCCGTCCGGCGACGGATCGCCCTTCACGACGTTGCGGATATCGGCGACGGCCGGCTCCGGCAGATCGCGGCCCCAGTTCACGCCGGTCGTATGGAAGTCGACTTCGTTCGAGCCCACCACGAAATCGCTCATATTCGCGACCGTGCGATCTGCAATCACGTTGACCGGCTTCTTCGTGTTCAACGGCCCGAGATAGCCGGGCGGCGTGCCGAACCATTCGACAATCTCGGCTTCCGTCGCGAAGCGGAAATCGCCGAGGCCGGGCAGTTTGCTCGCCTTGATCTCGTTCAGCTCATGGTCGCCGCGCAGCAGCAACAGCCAGATGGTCGGCGCGGCGCCTTCGTTTTCGGTGGCGAGCACGATCGACTTGATCGTGCGCTCGAGCGGAATATTCAGGAATTCGGCGACCTGCTCGCATTTCGCCTTGCCGGGCGTCGCGGTTTTCGCGAGCGGCTCCGCGGGCGCGGCGCGTTGCGCGATCAAGGGCAGCGCGTCGGCGGCTTCGACGTTCGCCGCGTACTCCGACGTCGGGCAGTATGCGATCGCATCTTCGCCGGTGTCGGCGATCACGTGAAATTCGTGCGAGCCGCTGCCGCCGATCGCACCGTTGTCGGCCGCCACCGCGCGGAATTCGAGACCGAGACGCGTAAAGATCCGCACGTACGCGTCGTACATCTTGCGATACGACTCCTTGAGGCCGTCCACGTCTTTGTCGAACGAGTACGCGTCCTTCATGATGAACTCGCGGCCGCGCATCACGCCGAAACGCGGGCGAATTTCGTCGCGGAACTTCGTCTGCACCTGATAGAAGTTCACCGGCAATTGACGGTAGCTCTTGATCTGGTTGCGCGCGATATCGGTGACGACTTCCTCGTGCGTCGGCCCGAGCACGAAGTCGCTCTGCTTGCGATCCTTGAAGCGCAACAGTTCGGGACCGTACTTGATCCAGCGGCCCGACTCCTGCCACAGTTCCGCCGGCTGCACCGACGGCATCAGCAATTCGATTGCGCCCGCCCGGTTCATTTCCTCGCGCACGATCGCTTCCACTTTGCGGATCGAACGCAGGCCGATTGGCAGATAGTTATAGATGCCGCCGGCCACGCGACGGATCATGCCCGCGCGCACCATAAGCTTGTGGCTGACAATTTCGGCGTCGGCAGGCGCTTCCTTGAGCGTGCCGATAAAGAAACGGGAGGCTTTCATTCAGAGTTTTCCAAAAGCGGCGGAACCGGGTCGGGCCCGCCCGAAGAGATGAAACGGTAGCATTTGCAGACCGGTTCGCCAAATCCGCGCCAGATCTGGTCGAAAAGCTCGCCGGTCGAGCGTGAAATGTGCGTGAAGCTCGCGCGGAATGCAATCACAGAATGCGCTCGCGGGTTGCCGCGCCATGCACGAACGAAACGGGATTGCGATGCGACGTTTGCCGCGCGGCGTCGGACACGATCGTGGTCCAGACCGATCGAACTGGTGGCGACCACGTGCGATACCGATGCCGTTCAGATGAGTCTGAGGCGTCGCCCGTGCTGCCGTCTGCGGGTCATCCACAGTGCCGCCGGGGTGCCGCCGGGGTGCGTTTGGACCATTATCTGTTTATAATCAAAGCAATTTTAAAGGATTCGAAGGTGGTTGTATGCTGGATCGTGAAGGCTTTCGCCCGAACGTCGGCATCATCCTCTTGAACGCGCACAACGAGGTGTTTTGGGGTAAGCGGCTCCGTGAACATTCCTGGCAGTTTCCGCAAGGGGGCATCAAATATGGCGAAACCCCCGTGCAAGCGATGTATCGGGAGTTACACGAAGAAACCGGGCTGCTTCCCGAGCACGTCAAGGTGGTCGGTCGCACGCGCGACTGGTTGCGTTATGAGGTGCCGGACAAGTTCATCAAGCGTGAAGTACGCGGGCATTACCGTGGCCAGAAACAGATCTGGTTCCTGCTCCGGATGGTCGGGCGCGATTGCGATATCTGCTTGCGCGCCACGGACCACCCGGAATTCGACGCATGGCGCTGGAACGACTATTGGGTGCCGCTCGACTGTGTGATCGAGTTCAAGCGGGATGTGTATCAGTTGGCGCTAACGGAGCTTTCCCGTTTCCTGCGCCGCGCCGCGCCTCGTGCGGAAAAACCGGGGGGACATCACGGGCAGCGCTATCCGCGCATGGCCTCGTCGGTGAATGTGCCGCCGGGATCGGGTGTTTCCACACCGTCTTCATTTTCGGCTGCATCTTCGCCGAACGTCGCGCCATCGGCCGGCAATACGTCGGCTGTTGCCGTTGAAGCGCCGCTGCCCGCTCCGTTGGAATCCGACTGTTCGGCTTCGGAGAGCGTGGTCGTTCGCGTGACGGGTTTGCGCGAAGCGCCGCAAGACTGATATCGTGCAGCGCATTGCGGCGCCTTGTGCCGCGTCAGCCGGTGCGGCACATCCGCCGCCGTACCGGCGTTTCGGGGAATTTCACTTGAAATTGTTTGCTCTCGCGGTGGCGTGTGTGGCCACCGGCGCCTTGCTGGCCGGCTGCTCAAGTAACAAGCAGCCGACACCGCAAAAGGACGCGGACTTCCACTACCTGCTGGACATGCCGACCAACTGGACCGAGAACAAGGTCGATACGCTGCCGCCGCTGCCTAACCAGGCCGACCTGCTGCCGTTCGAGGTCTCGCAGAATACGCCGCTCAGTTTCTTTGTCGACGCGAAGTCGATATCGGTAGGGTCGGACGGCGTCGTACGCTACACGGTTGTCGTGACGAGCCCGGGCGGTGCACGCAACGTCAATTACGAAGGCATTCACTGCGACAACTACACATGGCGTCTGTATGCGGGCCTCAACGAGGACCACGACGGATGGGATCGCACTGTAGCAAACGACTGGACCCGCATTGAGAACGGCGACCTCAACGCGTACCGCGCTTCGCTGTATCAGGACTTTTTCTGCGCGAACCGGCTGCCGGTGGGCTCGGCGAAGACGATCGTCAACAACATCCGGTACAACCGTACCCAAGGCGACTTGCAGACCCGGTGATTGACGGAACGCGGCGTTCTCGCGGCGCCGTGGATGCGCCGTGGATTCGACGAACAAGACGTGGTGTCTAACGCGCGTCGCGAGCGGCGCGAATGCGGCGCGAGCCCTGTGCGCGCCGCCGCCTGAACGCTAAACGAGCACGAGATTGTCGCGGTGAATCAGTTCGGGTTCGAGCATATATCCGAGCACCGATTCGATCTCGCCGCTCGGACGGCGTTGAATCAGCTTCGTCTCCGAACTGCTGTAATTCGTGAGGCCGCGCGCGACTTCGCGGCCTGCCCCGTTCACGCACGCAATCACCTCGCCGCGCGCAAATGCGCCCTGCACGTCGACGACGCCGATCGGCAGCAGGCTCTTGCCGCCCGCGGTGAGCTTCTCCACCGCACCATCATCGATCACCACGTGGCCACGCACCTGCAAGTGGTCCGCCATCCACTGCTTGCGCGCCGCCATGCGCGCGGTACGCGCAATCAGCTGCGTGCCGATCGCTTCGCCGCACGCAAGCCGCGCGAGCACATCCGCCTCGCGACCACTCGCAATGACGGTGTTCGCGCCGCTGTGCGCCGCGCGCTTGGCCGCGAGAATCTTGGTCAGCATGCCGCCGCGTCCGATATTCGAGCCCGCGCCGCCTGCCATCGCCTCGAGTTCGGGTGAGCCCGCGTCGGCCTGCTGCACGAGCGTCGCGGTCGGATCCTTGCGCGGATCGGCTGTGAAAAGACCTTGCTGATCCGTGAGAATGATCAGCGCATCGCCCTCGATAAGATTCGCGACCAGCGCGCCGAGCGTATCGTTGTCGCCGAACTTGATTTCGTCGGTGACGACCGTGTCGTTTTCGTTGATGATCGGCACGACGCCGAGGCGCAGCAGCGTAAGCAGCGTCGAGCGCGCGTTCAGATAACGCTCGCGGTCGGCGAGGTCCGCGTGCGTAAGCAGAATCTGCGCGGTGCGGATCGAGTGCTCGGCGAAGCGGCTTTCATAAACCTGCGCGAGCCCCATTTGGCCGACGGCGGCCGCGGCCTGCAATTCGTCGATCTCGCGCGGCCGCCTGGTCCAGCCGAGGCGCTGCATGCCCTCGGCAATCGCACCGGAACTGACGAGCACGACCTCCTTGCCCTGCTCACGCAGCGCGGCGATCTGCGCAGCCCAACGGCCGATTGCCGTATGGTCGAGACCGCGCCCGTCGTTCGTGACGAGGCTCGATCCGACTTTCACAACGAGCCGGCGGGAATCTGCGATGACGGAACGCATTGTGCGCGATCTCCAACAGGGTTCATAGGTGATGAGTCAGGCCGTCGACCCGCGGCGACGCCGCGATCAGTCTTGCGGCGGCAAAGCCGATGCCCCGTTGTTGCCGCTTCCGGACTCCGCGCGGAAACGCACGTCGGCGGCGAGATCTTCGGCTTCAGCGGCGCGATGCGCATCGGAGTGCTCGGCGAGATAGTCGTACACCGCGTAACAGAGGCTTTCGCACCCTTGGCCCGTCAACGCGGAGATCTGATAAACCGGCCCATCCCATTCGAATCCCTTCAGGAACGCGGCGACACGCGCTTCGCGCTCGTCTTCGGGAACCATGTCGAGCTTGTTCAACACGAGCCAACGCGGCTTCGCAAACAGCAACTCATCGTATTTGCGCAGTTCGTTGACGATCGCCTTTGCTTCGGCGACCGGATCGACCGCTTCATCGAACGGAGCGAGATCGACGATGTGCAACAGCAAGCCCGTGCGCTGCAGATGTCGCAAAAATTGATGACCGAGGCCCGCACCTTCAGCCGCGCCTTCGATCAGGCCCGGAATGTCGGCAATCACGAAACTGCGGCTCGGCCCCACACGCACGACGCCGAGATTCGGCGCAAGCGTGGTGAACGGATAATCGGCGATTTTCGGTCGCGCATTCGATACCGATGAAATGAACGTCGATTTGCCCGCGTTCGGCATACCGAGCAGCCCGACATCGGCGAGCACTTTCAGCTCGAGACGCACCATGCGACGCTCGCCGGGCTTCCCGTCCGTCTTCTGGCGCGGTGCGCGATTCGTGCTCGACTTGAAGTGCAGGTTGCCGAGGCCACCGGCGCCGCCCTTCGCAACCTGCACGACCTGATTGTGCTCGGTCAGGTCCGCGATCAGTTCGCCGGTGTCGAGATCGGTAATCACGGTGCCGACCGGCATGCGCAGCGTGATGTCGTCGCCGCCCTTGCCGTAGCAGTCGGAGCCTCGCCCGTTTTCACCGTTGCGCGCCTGATGCTTTTTCGAATAACGGTAGTCGATCAGTGTGTTGATGTTGCGATCCGCGACCGCATAGACACTGCCGCCACGCCCGCCGTCGCCGCCATCCGGCCCGCCGAACGGGACGAACTTCTCGCGGCGCATCGACGCACTGCCATCGCCTCCGTCGCCGGCGATGACTTCGATTTTCGCTTCGTCAATGAACTTCATGAGTCGCTCCGTCCCGTTCGTACCGTTTGTTGCTGCGTTGTTGCTGCGTTCGTTGCTACTGCTCTTGCTGTTTGATGCGATTCGATGCGTCGCAAACCAACCGTACTGCCGCTATTTTGCCCCGCGCCGCAACGGTTCAACAATCTGCCGATCGGCCAGTTGCGGTGCGCACGCGAAGCGTGCTTGCCGCATCGAAGAAAAGCCAATAAAAAAGCCCCGCTAACTTCGCGGGGCCTTTTTTCCGGCGCTGAAGCCCGACCTGATTAACCTGGCAAATGAATTACCTGGGAATTCAGGCCGCTGCCGGGACGACGTTGACCGTGTGCTTCTTGTCGGCGCCTTTCGTCGTGAACTTGACGTGGCCGTCGACCAGCGCGAACAACGTGTGATCCTTGCCGATACCGACGTTCAGGCCCGGGTGCAGACGCGTACCGCGCTGACGGACGATGATGCCGCCGGCGAGGATTGCCTGACCGCCAAAAACCTTCACGCCGAGGCGTTTCGACTCGGAGTCGCGGCCGTTCCGGGACGAGCCGCCTGCCTTTTTGTGTGCCATCTGATAGCTCCTTGCCCGATGCGCTTACGCGTTGATCGCGTCGATGCGCAGTTCGGTGTAGTTCTGGCGGTGGCCGCCGTGCTTCTGGTAGTGCTTCCGGCGACGCATCTTGAAGATGGTCACTTTGGCGTGACGACCGTGAGAGACAACGGTAGCCTTGACGGAAGCCCCACTGACCAGCGGCGTACCGAATTTAATCGATTCGCCTTCGCCTACTGCGAGAACCTGGTCGAGCGTGATTTCTGCGTCAATGTCTGCCGGTATCTGTTCTACTTTAAGTTTTTCGCCGACAGCAACCTTATACTGCTTGCCGCCGGTTTTTATGACCGCGTACATTGAAAACCTCACTCTTTATTCGTGATTCATCGTGAATCATTTTTCCGACGCACCGCGCGCGGAAACCCGTGATTATACATAGAGTTAGCTTTACGGTCAAAGCCAATCGACGTCGCGTCGCGCGCAGCCGGCACCGGCACGCGTGACACCCGCCCCATGCCGATCCCACGCTCGCCCGGCGTGCGCCTCGTACCCTGAAGATAGGCCGAATGGCCAGAAAGGCCGCGCATCCCGACCCGGCGGCGCGGAAATTGCACGATTCGCCTTATAATTCGCGGCATTACCCCAAATCGCCACCATGTCGTCGACCGCCACTCCCGCCCCCAACGCCGCCAGCCTGCTCGCACCCATCGCCGAAGACATGCAGCAGGTCAATCGTGTCATCCGGCACCGTCTGGCGTCCGAGGTGATGCTGATCAATCAGATCTCCGAGTACATCATCAGCGCCGGCGGCAAGCGCCTGCGTCCGGCGCTGCTGCTGCTCGTCGCGGGCGCGCTCGGCGATACCACCGGGCAGCGTCACGAACTGGCTGCAGTGATCGAGTTCATCCATACGGCCACGCTGCTGCACGACGACGTCGTCGACGAATCCGATCTGCGTCGCGGCCGGCAAACCGCGAATGCGCTTTTCGGCAATGCGGCTAGCGTGCTCGTCGGCGACTTTCTCTATTCCCGCTCGTTCCAGATGATGGTCGGCGTCGGCAAGATGCGCGTGATGGAAATCCTGTCGGAAGCGACGAACATCATTTCCGAAGGCGAGGTGCTGCAACTGCTCAACATGCACGACGCAGACGTCGACGAAGCGCGCTACATGCAGGTGATCCGCTACAAGACAGCCAAATTGTTCGAAGCGGCCGCGCAGTTGGGCGCCGTGCTGTCCGACGCGGACGAAACGACCGAGGCAGCCGCAGCGGAATTCGGCCGGCGCATCGGCACCGCATTCCAGATCATGGATGACTGGCTCGATTACACCGGTACACCGGAATCGATGGGCAAGAACGCCGGTGACGACTTGCGTGAAGGCAAGCCCACGCTGCCGCTGATTTACCTGATCGAACGCGGCACGCCCGAACAGGCCGCGCTTGCGCGCGAAGCGATCGTCCAAGGCGGCACGGATCGCTTCGAGACCATCTTCGAAGCGATCACGCATTCGGGCGCGCTGGACCACACGCTGCAGTGCGCAAAGCAGGAAGCACAAGCGGCGGCCGCCGCGATTTCTTCGTTTCCCGATTCCATTTACAAGGAAAGCCTGCTAGAATTATGTTCTTACTCGACGACGAGGCAGTCTTAAATAAGACCGAACCGCGCAACGAGTCCAGCAAGAGTCACGCAGTACAATGCAGGTAAATCGGGGTGTAGCTTAGCCTGGTAGAGCGCTACGTTCGGGACGTAGAGGCCGGAGGTTCGAATCCTCTCACCCCGACCAGAATTTTGAAAAACCGCGCAACGTAGCGCGGTTTTTTTTCGCCCACGGTTTTGGCCCGCTTCGCCGCTCACAGCCTCTGTCTTTTGGCCGATGGGGTGCACCGAACCCCTCTGCTATATTCTCCCCATCCCCTTCCCCTTACTTCACGACGCGTGGAACAACTTCCCTTATGGGCGCAGATAGGCGCCGTCCTGGTCCTGCTGATCTGTTCGAGTTTCTTCTCCATTTCCGAAACGGCGATGATGGCGCTCAACCGTCACCGCCTCAAGCATCTCACCAATAAGGGCGTGCTCGGCGCAAAAAAGACGCAGGGCCTGCTCTCACGCACGGACCAGTTGCTAAGCGTGATCCTGATCGGCAACAACCTCTTCAATACGATCATCCCGGTCCTCACGACCTCTATCGCACTGCGCACGTTCGGCAGCAACAGCGTCGTGCTGTCGGTGTCGACGGGCATCGTCGCGTTTCTGATTATCGTGTTCGCGGAAATTGCACCGAAGATCGTCGGTGCGACCTACCCCGAAAAGATCGCTCTGCCTGCGAGTTTTCTGATTGCGCCACTGATGCGCATCGCCAAACCGCTGATCTGGTTCGTGAACCTGTTCGCCAACGGTTTTTTGCGCCTGTTGCACATCAATACGGGCGGAGCGCGCGATCAGCGCCTGTCGACCGAAGAGCTGCGCACCATCGTGCTCGAGTCCGGCAGTTTCATGCCGACCAAGCACCGCAGCATCCTGCTCAACCTGTTCGATCTCGAGAACATTTCGGTCGACGACGTCATGATTCCGCGCCGCCGCATCGAGGCGCTCGATTTCGACGCGCCGTTCGATCAGATCCTGCATCAACTCGAAACCTGCTATCACAACAAGCTGATCGTCTATCAAGGCGATATCGATCGCGTGCTTGGCGTGCTGCATGTGCGCAAGACGCTCGCCGCGCTCCACAACCAGGAGCTCGAACGCGAAACGCTGCGCGAACTGCTTGCCGAGCCGTACTTCGTGCCGTCCGGTACGCCTGTCTTCCAGCAACTGCAGTACTTCCAGGAAAGCCGCCATCGCACCGCCCTCGTCGTCAACGAATACGGCGAATTGCAGGGACTTGTCACACCCGAGGACATCATTGAAGAGCTGATCGGCGAATTCACGACGTCGGTGCCGCGCAGCGCGAGTTCTCGCGGTGGCTGGGACGACAAAGGCGAGTGCATCGTAGCCGGCAGCATGCCGCTGCGCGAGCTGAACCGCTGGCTGCAACTGAAACTGCCGACCGACGGCCCGAAGACGCTCAACGGTCTCATCCTCGAGATTCTCGAGGAGATTCCCGAGGGCGATGTCTGCGTGCAGATCGCCGACGTCAAGCTCGAAGTGATGCGCAGCGACGATCAGGCGATTCGCACCGTGAAGCTGTTCCGCCCGGGGCAGAAAGCCGGCGCGAAGGTCGCGAGGTTGCTAGGCCGTTGATCGTTAGTGGGCGGACGCCGCGTGCCGCGTGCCGCGCGCCGAGCTTGCGCGATTATGGCCATCGCTCTTGCCATCGCTCGGGGCGGCGCACGCAGCACGCGGGGTAGCGCATCGTACTGCAAATGAAAGCGGCACACAGCTAGCCGAACGGCCTAATGGCGGCCACAGCCGCGATGCCGGATGATGACCCCGTCCAGTTGCACAGGCGGCTTTCGGCCGGTATTCGATGACTCCTCTTCTTTCTTTCGCAGCGCACGCATCCGACTTCGCTGGCGAGCACAACGCGACGCCCGGCGCGGCTTTTCGAACCGTCGCAGACGAAGCCGACGCCCCGCCCGCCGTTCGCCTGCTGACCGAAACGCTGCACGAAGCGGCGCGCCGCAACGCGTCGGATCTGCATATCGAACCGTCGGAGCACGGCTGGCGCATCCGCTTGCGCATCGACGGCGTGCTGCACGAAGTCGCGCAACCGCCGGCCCATCTGCGCGACGCCTTCATCACGCGCGTGAAGGTGCTCGCGCGCATGGATATCGCGGAGCGCCGCGTGCCGCAGGACGGCCGGCTGCGACTCGCGAGCGGCGCAGGGCGCGTCGAAGACTATCGCGTGAATTCGCTACCCACGCTGTACGGCGAAAAGCTCGTGCTGCGCCGGCTCGAATCGCTGCCGGCCGATCTTTCGCTCGCCTCGCTCGGCCTTGCGGCCGAACAGCGCGCGAGCATCGAACAGGCGATCCGCGCGCCGCACGGCCTCATGCTCGTCACCGGTCCAACGGGAAGCGGCAAGACGCTCTCGCTGTACTGCTTCCTGCAAATGCTCAATGCCGTCTCGCGTAACCTGTGCTCGGTCGAAGACCCGGCGGAAATCCAGCTTGCGGGCATCAATCAGGTCAGTGTGCGCGAAAAGGCCGGGCTCACGTTCGCCACCGCGTTGCGCGCGTTTCTGCGGCAGGATCCCGACGTGATCATGGTCGGCGAAATTCGCGACGAAGAAACCGCGGACGTCGCTGTCAAGGCGGCGCAAACCGGCCACCTCGTGCTGTCGACGTTGCACACGAACGACGCGCCCGCCGCCATCGCGCGGCTTATCGACATCGGCGTCGAGCCGTACAACCTCGCGGGCGCGCTTCGCATGGTGACCGCGCAGCGTCTCGTGCGCAAACTCTGCGCCGAGTGCAAAACGCCGGACGTTCAATCCGCCGCCGCGTTACGCGCCGCAATGCACGCGGCGGGCGGCTGCGAAGCCAGTCTCGAAGGCACGCTTCCATACGCGGCAGCAGGCTGCGATGCATGTCACGGCATCGGCTACCGCGGACGTATCGGCGTCCATCAGGTGATGCCGGTTTCCGACGCGATCCGCGAGTTGATCGTCGCGGGCGCGAGCACGCAGACGCTCACGCAACAGGCACGCGCCGAAGCGGTCGGCACCTTGCGCGACGCCGCGCTCGCGCGCGTCGTCGACGGCACGACGAGCCTCGCCGAAGCACTCTGCGCGACCGAGATCGCATGAGGGCCGGCGCAATGGTGACGGATTCGTTATCGCAAGAACTGCGCTTCCGATGGCGTGGCATCGAGGCCGACGGGACGCATAGAAGCGGTTCGGTCATCGCGGCCGACGTCGTCGCGGCGCGCGCGAAGATCAGGCGCAACGGCCTCTTTATTGTCGAACTCGCCGCGCAAGGCCCCGCGCCCCGCGCGCAGGCGCGCTCGGCCGACGTCACGCGCTTCACGCGGCAACTCGCGAGCCTGTTGCGCGCCGGCTTGCCGCTTGCGCCGTCGCTCGAATTGCTGGCCGACGCGCCGGCGTCCTCCGGTAAAGCGCATGGCATGTCGCGCATCGTCGGTGCGCTTGCGCGCGACATCGTCGCAGGCGTCAGCTTTTCGCAAGCGCTGCGCTCGCGGGCCGATCAGTTCGGTCCGTTGTACGCGCAACTGGTTGCGGTGGGCGAAGCGTCGGGTTCGCTTGCACAAGTGCTCGCGCGTATCGCAGACGACCGCGAGCGTTCCGCCGCGCAGCGTGCGAAAGTACGCGCGGCGCTCACGTACCCGACCGCTATCCTCGTGCTCGCGGTGGCGATCACCGCGGCGCTGCTGATATGGGTGGTCCCAACCTTCAAGCAGATCTTCGACGGCTTCGGCGCCGCGCTGCCCGCGCCGACGCAAGCGGTACTTGCGCTTTCCGCGGGCGCCGCGAAATGGAGCTTGCCGATCGTCGTGTTCGGTGTCGCCGCGGGCACCAGCTTCGCGAAATTGCTGCGCACGTCGGAGGCGGCACGGCTCCGCTGCGCGCGGCTATCATTGCGCGCGCCCATTGTCGGACCGCTGCTGACCATACTCTGCGCGGCACGCTGGAGCCGCGCACTGGGCACGCTGCTCTCGGCCGGCACGCCGCTCGCCGATGCATTCGCGTCGCTCGATCGCGCAACCGGCAATGCGTACTTCGACCGCGCGACGGCCGGCATCGCCGCGAGACTGCGCGACGGCGAGCGGCTTGCGGCTGCGATGCAGGCCACCCAATGCTTTCCGCCTGAGGTCGTGCAACCCGTCGCGGTCGCGGAGGAATCGGGCACGCTCGATACGATGCTGCTCGATGTCGCATCGCTGTGCGATCGTCAGGTAGACGAACAGACCGGCTCGCTCGCGAGCCTGTGCGAACCGCTCGTGATCGCGGTGCTCGGGCTGCTCGTCGGCGGGCTCGTCATTGCAATGTATCTTCCCATCATTCAACTAGGCAACGTGGTGTAGCATCCAGCCGAATCGAGAACCTCAACCATGCCGGCCGCGTTCAGAACCGTGTCAGACCACCTCTACAACATGTCGTATCCGTCGCCTTCGGGGCTGTCTTCGCGGTCGCTCGTCGTGTCGCCCACGGGGTTGCCGATCGGGTCGCAAATCGGCTCGCCTTTCGCGTCGGTCGTTGCCTGGCTCGACAATCTGTCGGCTGCGGCCGGCGCGGCCTTCGCGATGCTGCCGCTCGCGCTGCAGATCGCCTTCGCGGCCGCGTTCGGGCTCGTGGTCGGCAGTTTCCTGAACGTCGTCGTACACCGGCTGCCGATCATGCTCGAACGCGCATGGCGTGCCGAAGTCGCCGATGCCACGGGTCAGCACGTCGACGACGACGGCCTGCCGCCGCGTTATAACCTGTGGCTGCCGCGCAGCGCGTGCCCGCATTGCGGCCACTTGCTGCGCGCGTGGGAGAACGTACCCGTCGTCAGCTATCTGCTGCTGCGCGGCCGCTGCTCGCAATGCAAAACGCGCGTGAGCCTCCGTTATCCATTGATCGAAATCGCAAGCGCCGTCTGCGCGGTCGCGTCGCTCGTGCTGTTCGGTCCGGGCGGCACCGCGCTCGCCGCGTTTGGCCTCTGCGCCACGCTGCTCGCGACGAGCGCTATCGATATCGACACCCACTTGCTGCCCGATTCGCTGACGCTCCCATTGCTGTGGTCAGGCCTGATCCTCAACTTCGGCGGCCTCTTCGCGAGCCTGTCCGATGCCGTGCTCGGCGCGATTGCCGGTTATCTCGCGCTATGGTGCGTACACTGGGCATTCAAGCTCGTGCGCGGCATTGAAGGCATGGGCTACGGCGACTTCAAGCTGCTTGCCGCGCTGGGCGCCTGGCTTGGGTGGGCCGCGCTGCCGCAAATCATTCTGATCGCCGCGGTCGCCGGCGCGCTCGTCGGTCTCGTTGCCACCTGGCGCGGCCGGATGCGCTTTGAAGAACCGCTGCCGTTCGGCCCGTTTCTCGCGGCCGGCGGTGCGCTCACGCTGTTTCTCGGTACGCCGCTTTATTTCGCTCTCGGAGGCTGACGCATGTTTGCTGTTGGGTTGACGGGCGGCATCGGCAGCGGCAAGTCATTCGTCGCCGATCGCTTCGCGACGCGCGGCGTGCCAATCGTCGACACGGACGCGATCGCGCATCGCATCACGGCGCCGCACGGTCTTGCGATGCCCGCGATCGCGAGCGAATTCGGCGCTTCGTTCGTCGCGCCCGACGGTTCACTCGATCGCGCACGCATGCGAGCGCTTGTCTTTAGCGACGAAAACGCGAGGCGCCGCCTCGAAGCGATCACTCACCCGTTGATCCGTGCGGAGACCGAACGTGAGCGGCGCGACGCGCGCGGCCCCTATGCAATGATCGTGGTGCCGCTGCTCGTCGAATCGGGAAGCTGGAAGACGCGTGTGGATCGCGTGCTCGTCGTCGACTGCAGCGTCGAGACGCAGATCGGGCGCGTCATGCGCCGCAACGCGTTCACGCGCGAGCAGGTGCTTGCGATCATCGCCCGCCAGGCGACGCGTGAGGCACGCCTCGCAGCCGCCGACGATGTGATCGTCAACAACGACCAGTCAACGGTCGAAGCACTCGATGCACGCGTCGAAGAATTGCACCGTCTGTATATGTCGGAATCAGCCGGCGCGCCGTAAGCGCGTTTTCAAGGGCTTATGCGACACCCGTGCTCAAGTCATTCCGGTTTCGAAAATGTCCCTCGAGCGCCCGAGAAAATCCGAAGGCCGGTGGAAAATCGGACAGCGCGCCGCGATTTCGCAGTAACCGGCGAGAAACGTGAGCGAAACACAAGCGAAAAATTTGCGAACTGGACGGATCCAGTGTTTCATTGCTAGGGTAGAGCCACGGCATTAGAATGTCCTGCAATTCAGTTACCGACCACGCGCGAGGCGATCCCGCTTGATTCTTTACGAGTATCCCTTCAACGAGCGAATCAGGACGCTGTTGCGCCTCGAAGACCTGTTCGAGCGCTTTACGTTCTTTTTGACTCAGGAAGATCCGAGGGAACATCATGTCGCGCTGACCACGCTGTTCGAGATCTCCGAAGTCGCCGGCCGCGCGGATCTGAAGTCGGACCTGATGAAGGAACTCGAGCGGCAGCGTCAAACGCTCGCACCATTCCGCGGCAATCCGGGCATCGAGCAGAATGCGCTCGAAGCCGTGCTCGGTGAAATCGAGCAAACGCTTGCCGGCCTTGCGCAAATGCAGGGCAAAACGGGCCAGCATCTGGCCGACAACGAGTGGCTTTCGAGCATCCGTAGCCGCGCGATCATTCCAGGCGGCACCTGCAAGTTCGATCTTCCGTCGTACTACGCATGGCAGCAGACGCATGCGGACCAGCGCCGCCAGGATATCGCGAAGTGGGTCATGCCGCTGTTGCCGTTGCGCGATGCGGCCGCCATCGTGCTGCGTCTCGCGCGCGAATCGGGCCAGGCGTCGAAGGTCATGGCGATGCAGGGCAGCTACCAGCAGATGCTGTCGGGTCGCACGTATCAGCTGATGCAGGTGCGCGTGGCGCCGGAATTGCGCGTGATCCCCGAAGCGAGCGCGAACAAATATATGCTGTGGGTCCGCTTCACGGTGCAGGACGGCGATCTTCGTCCGCGCTCGGTCGATGTCGACGTGCCTTTTCAGCTCACGCTGTGTAGTCTGTAGGCGTCAGTCGCCGACCGTCGGTCGTCGTCGGTAGCCGGCCGTCGCCTGGCATCGGCAGCGCAGGACGGCAGACCAGGCACGCGCCATGCGCCATCGCGCGACGCGCTTTAATCCGCAGCCGGCGCCCCCAGATTCGACGTTCGTTACATTTCGATCGAACCATCGCCACAAACAGACAGAATGACCACCGTCGTCAAATGCCCGACTTGCGGCAAGGATGTCCGTTGGACCCCGGAGAGCCGCTTCCGCCCGTTCTGCTCCGAACGGTGCAAACAGATGGATCTCGGCGCCTGGGCCGCCGAGAAATACCGGATCGGCAGCAACGATGATGAGCCGCCGTCAGACGAGACGCCCGGCGAAAACGCACATCATTGAAGTTCGCCGCAAAGCTCGCACTCCCCACTCACCCGGTTACTCCGCCGCGAGCCATTCGAGCACCGGTATCGTCGCAGGCAGCAGCGGTGTGACGTCAGCGGGCAACGTCTGCCAGACGAAAGCCTGGCCTTCGCGGCCGTGCGGCTCGCCGGCCCACTCGGTCACCTTGCAGAAATAGAGCCGCACATACGCATGCGGATAGTCGTGTTCGAGCGTATGCCAGCGGTGGCAGGCCTGCACGTCGATGCCGAGTTCTTCGTGCAGTTCGCGCGAAAGTGCCGCCTCGACCGTCTCGCCGGGTTCGAGCTTGCCGCCCGGAAACTCCCAGTAACCTTCATACGGCTTGCCTGCCGGCCTCTGCGCGAGCAGATAGCGTCCGCCCGGCTGCACGAGCACGCCGACCGCGACCTCGGTCACCGGCCGCGGCGCCGCCGCGGCTTGCGGCGCATTGTCCGCGGCAGCCGTCATGCCGGCGCCCGACGACCCGACCAGTCACGCGCGAACTGCCACGCAACGCGCCCCGAGCGCGAGCCGCGTTCGAGCGCCCACACGAGCGCATCGCCGCGCGCGGCTTCGACGCCCGCGTCGTCGCAGCCGAAATGGCGCAGCCAGTGCGCGACGATCGTCAGGTAATCGTCCTGCTTGAACGGATAGAAGCTGACCCACAGCCCGAAGCGCTCGGACAGCGAGATCTTTTCCTCGACCACTTCGCCCGGATGAATCTCACCGTCGGCCGTGTGCTTGTACGTCTCGTTGTCGCTCATGTATTCGGGCAGCAGATGGCGGCGATTCGAGGTCGCGTAGATCAGCACGTTGTCCGATTGCGCGGCCACCGAGCCGTCGAGCGCAACCTTCAGCGCCTTGTAGCCGGACTCGCCGTCCTCGAACGACAGATCGTCGCAGAACACGACAAAGCGCTCGGGCCGCATCGAGATCAGATCGACGATGTCGCCGAGATCGTGCAGATCGTCCTTGTCGACTTCGATGAGGCGCAAGCCGTCCTTCGCATACGCATTGAGGCAGGCCTTGATCAGCGACGACTTCCCCGTGCCGCGCGCACCGGTGAGCAGCACGTTGTTCGCCGGCTGCTTGTGGACGAACTGGCGCGTGTTCTGCTCGATCAGCTCCTTCTGGCGGTCGATGTTCTGCAGGTCCGCAAGCGAAATCAGGGAAATGGATGGCACCGGTTGCAGAAAGCCGCGTCCCTGGCGCTTGCGCCAGCGAAATGCGACCGCGGCCGACCAGTCGACGTCGGGCGCCGCAGGCGGCAGCATTGCTTCGAGACGGCCCAGCACCGCTTCGGCGCGGGTCAACAGTTGTTCGAGTTTATCCATGGCTAAAGAGAGAGGCGGTCGGGATGCTTGCCGCGCGTGCCGATTCAGGCAGCGCCGCGCCCGATCAGGAACGGTAATCGGCGTTGATGCTTACGTATTCGTGCGACAGGTCGCAAGTCCAGATCGTGGCTTGCGCATCGCCACGGCCTAGCAGCACGCGAATCAGGATCTCGCTCTTCTTCATCACGCGCTGGCCGTCTTCCTCACGATACGCCGGATTGCGTCCGCCTGCCTTCGCGACGAGCACGTCGTCGAGATACAGATCGATCTTGCCGACGTCGAGATCGTTGACGCCCGCATAGCCGATCGCGGCGAGAATGCGGCCCAGATTCGGATCCGACGCGTAAAACGCCGTCTTCACAAGCGGCGAATGACCGATCGCGTAGGCGATCTGCCGGCATTCGGCGACGCTCGTGCCGCCTTCGACCTGCACCGTCATGAACTTCGTCGCACCCTCGCCGTCGCGCACGATCAGCTGCGCGAGGGTCTGCGCCACGTCGGTCACCGCGTCGCGCAGCGCGGCATAAGCCGCCGAATCGGTCGACGCGATCGCCGGCAGGCTCGACTTGCCCGACGCAATCAGGATGAACGAGTCGTTCGTCGACGTATCGCCGTCGATCGTAATGCAGTTGAACGAGCGGTCCGCGACATGTTTGACGAGCGCGTCGAGCACAGGCTGCGAGACGGCCGCATCGAACGCGAGGAAGCCGAGCATCGTCGCCATGTTCGGCTTGATCATGCCGGCGCCCTTGCTGATGCCGGTCAGCGTGATCGTATGGCCGTCGATCTTCACCTGGCGCGACGCGGCTTTCGGTAGCGTGTCGGTGGTCATGATCGACTGCGCGGCGTCGTACCAGTGCGCAGCCGCGCGATTCGCAAGCGCGGCGGGCAAGCCGGCCTTGAGCCGGTCGATCGGCAGCGGTTCGAGAATGACGCCGGTCGAAAACGGCAGCACCTGCTCGGGCGCAATACCCGCGAGCCGCGCAAGCTCGTTGCAAGTTTCGCGCGCGTGCGCGAGGCCAGGTTCGCCCGTGCCCGCATTCGCGTTGCCGGTATTGATGACGAGCGCGCGGATGCCCTTGCCGCTACCGCTGCCGCGCGCGCGCTCCAGATGCTCGCGGCACACCGTGACGGGCGCCGCGCAGAACCGGTTCGACGTGAACACGCCCGCAACCGTCGCGCCTTCGTCGACGGAAATCACGAGCACGTCCTTGCGATTCGGTTTGCGAATATTCGCTTCGGCCCAGCCGAGCGTGACGCCGGGTACCGGATGAAGTTGAGCGGGTTCGATCGAAGGGAAATTGACAGCCATGGGTGGCGACCTGTCGGAGCTGAAAATGCCGGCGCGCGCTAGCAGGCAGCCGCCGGCATCGGAACATAACTGGCTATCCGGCACGGCGCCGGATAGCCGCGAAATTCAGTGGCGACGTACCGCAGAAACGACGTCGGAACTGACGCACACACTACCGCAAAAATAACGGCGAACGCACCGCTAAAAACAACGGAATACGACCGTAGAAACGACGCGGCGCGCATTGAGCGCGCCGCCTTTCATCCTGCCTGCAGCGTCAGGCGATCTTGCCGTGACACTGCTTGTACTTCTTGCCGCTGCCGCACGGGCACGGATCGTTGCGGCCGACCTTCGGGATGCCGTCGCTCGCGCGCGGCACGCCAGCCGCCGCGGCGGCGGTGCCGCGCGGCGCATGGCTCATCGCATCGCCGATCATCGTCGCGGCCGCATCGGCAGCCACGGGCGCCGCGGCCACGGCCGTCGCCGCGTTCGAATCGGAGTAGTCGGCATGCCGGAACTCGACGTTCTCGAGATGGCCGCCCTGTTCCTCATACTGCTCGGCAGCCTGCTCGAGCTGCTCGGGCGACTGGATCTGCACGTTCATGACGATGCGCGTGACTTCGAGCTTCACCGCATCGAGCATCGCGGCGAACAGTTCGAACGCCTCGCGCTTGTATTCCTGCTTCGGGTTCTTCTGCGCATAGCCGCGCAGGTGAATGCCCTGGCGCAGATGGTCGAGCGCCGCGAGATGTTCGCGCCAGCTCCGATCGAGCGTCTGCAGCATGATCGAGCGCTCGAACGCGCTGAACGATTCGCGGCCGACGAGCGTGACTTTCGCTTCGTATGCTTCGTCCGCAGCCGCGGTCACGGCTTCGAGAATCTCGTCCGCGTCGATCGACTGCGATTCGTTGATCATTTCCTGAATCGCGAGATCGAGCTGCCAGTCGTTGCGCAGCACTTCTTCGAGCTCGGGCACGTCCCACTGCTCTTCGATGCTGCCCGGCGCCACGAACTGGCGCACGATGTCGCCGATCACGCCGTGGCGCATCGCGCCGATCGTCTCGGCGATGTCGTGCGCTTCGAGCAATTCGTTGCGCTGCTGGTAGATCACCTTGCGCTGATCGTTCGCGACGTCGTCGTATTCGAGCAACTGCTTGCGGATATCGAAGTTGCGCGCCTCGACCTTGCGCTGCGCCGATTCGATCGAACGCGTGACGATGCCCGCTTCGATCGCCTCGCCTTCGGGCATCTTGAGCCGGTCCATGATCGCGCGCACGCGGTCGCCGGCGAAAATGCGCAGCAGCGGATCTTCGAGCGACAGATAGAAACGCGACGAACCCGGATCGCCTTGGCGGCCCGCACGGCCACGCAGCTGATTGTCGATGCGGCGCGACTCGTGGCGCTCGGTGCCGATAATGTGCAGGCCGCCTGCGGCCTTCACCTGATCGTGCAGCGTTTGCCATTCGCCATGCAGTTGCGCGATGCGGCGCTGTTTCTCGTCGGCGGGAATCGATTCGTCGACTTCGAGGAACGCCGCCTGTTTCTCGGCATTGCCGCCGAGCACGATGTCGGTACCGCGGCCGGCCATGTTGGTCGCGATCGTGATGCGCTGCGGCCGTCCGGCTTCGGCGACGATCGCTGCTTCGCGCTCGTGCTGTTTCGCGTTGAGCACTTCGTGCGGCAAGCCCGCTTTGTTCAGCAGATGTGACAGCAGTTCCGAGTTTTCGATCGACGTCGTGCCGACGAGCACCGGCTGGCCGCGCTCGTAGCATTCGTGGATGTCGCGGATCACCGCATCGTAGCGTTCGCGCGCGGTCTTGTAGATCTGATCCTGGCGATCGATCCGCTTCGGCGGCCGGTTCGTCGGAATCACGACTGTCTCGAGACCGTAGATCTCGTTGAATTCGTACGCTTCGGTGTCGGCCGTGCCGGTCATGCCGGACAGCTTGCCGTACATACGGAAGTAGTTCTGGAACGTGATCGAAGCGAGCGTCTGGTTTTCGCTCTGGATCTTGACGTGCTCCTTCGCCTCGACCGCCTGATGCAGGCCGTCGGACCAGCGGCGACCGGCCATCAGACGGCCGGTGAATTCGTCGACGATGACGACTTCGCCGTTCTGCACGACGTAGTGCTGATCGCGGTGGAACAACGTGTGCGCGCGCAGCGCCGCGTACACGTGGTGCATCAACGTGATGTTCTGCGGCGCGTACAAGCTCTCGCCGTCGCCGATCAGGCCCCACTCGGCGAGCAGCCGCTCGGCTTTCTCGTGACCCGATTCCGTGAGGAACACCTGGCGCGCTTTTTCGTCGAGCGTGTAGTCGCCCGGCTTTTCGACGCCCGTACCATCGGCCTTTTCTTCGCCGATCTGCCGCTCGAGCAGCGGCGGCAGCGCATTCATGCGCACGTACAGATCGGTATGGTCTTCGGCCTGGCCCGAGATGATGAGCGGCGTGCGCGCCTCGTCGATCAGGATCGAGTCCACTTCGTCGACGATTGCAAAGTTGAGCGCCCGCTGCACGCGCGCCTCGGTCTCGTAGACCATGTTGTCGCGCAGGTAGTCGAAACCGAACTCGTTGTTCGTACCGTACGTGATGTCCGCGGCATAGGCTTCCTGTTTGAAGCTGTGATCCATCTGCGACAGATTCACGCCGACCGACAAGCCGAGGAAGTTGTACAGCCGGCCCATCCACTCGGCATCGCGCTGCGCGAGGTAGTCGTTGACGGTCACGACGTGCACGCCGCGGCCCGACAGCGCATTCAGATACGCGGCGAGCGTCGCGACGAGCGTTTTGCCCTCGCCGGTGCGCATTTCGGCGATCTTGCCGTAGTGCAGCACCATGCCGCCGATCAGCTGCACGTCGAAGTGGCGCATCTTAAGCACGCGCTTGCTCGCCTCCCGGCAAACCGCGAATGCTTCCGGCAACAGCTTGTCGAGCGACTCTCCGCCCGCCACCCGCTGACGGAATTCGCCGGTTTTCGCGCGTAACTGGTCGTCCGTCAGTTTCTCGATCTGCGGTTCGAGCGCATTGATCGACACGACGGTCTTTTGATATTGCTTGACGAGGCGCTGGTTGCGACTGCCAAAAATCTTTTGTAGAAAACCGGTGATCATCGGGTCGGTGTCTCTGCGTCGCGGCTTCGGCGAGGAAAGCGAGAAAGCGCGGCCGGGGTCGTGCCCTCGCTCACCCGTTGTCGGAAGTGCCTCGGCGGCTTGTCAAGGAGTGAATTCGAATCGGGGATTTTAGCACGCGGCCCAACGCGCGCCTGTGTCGAACCTCAGATCGCTGTCGGCTCTTCCCGACCGGCATTGTGACGCGTGCCAGTGCGCCCGTCATCATGCGCGCATGGTCCCGATTGTGCATGGTGGTTTGATTGCGCAAGCGGGCCGGCAAACGCCGCACGGTACAATGGTCTGTCTATTCGGAATAGGCGGAATATGCCGAATCGCCGCTGCTTGCGGTTCTCCAGCGCCACCACTGTCAAACATGAGCCGCTCTTCGTCGAATTCAAGGCCGCCGTTTTCGAAGCCGACCGCACAGTCGCCGTCCGCGAGGTTTTCGCCGTCATACGACGTGCGGCGCCCGCAACGGCTCGCCGATGTGCTGGCGCGCACCGACGCCTTTTCCGCGTTGCGCGCGGGCGTCGAGCAGATTGCAGCACTGGAACGCGACCTTGCCGCGCTCCTGCCCGACTATCTGGCGACGAGCGTCGAGCCCGGCTTCATCAAGGACGGCGTGCTGGCGATCTTTGCCGCGCACAATGCGCTCGCGGCGCGTTTGCGGCATCTCGAGCCGCGGCTCGTGGCCGATTTGCAGCAGCGCGGCTGGGCAGTCGAATCGCTGAAAATTCGCGTGCGGCCGAAGGCGGTCGAGCCGCCGCGGCCGATCAAGCAGGCCCGCATGACGCGTGTCGGCGCCGATGCGCTGCATGAATTGAGCGAATCGCTCGAGCCTTCGCCGCTGCAGGCGGCCCTCGCACGGATGGCTGCACGGCATCGCAAGTGAAGCCTCGCACCGGGTGCGTTTGCGCGCACGGCAAAACAAAAAGCGACCCGGCTGGGTCGCTTCTTTGTTCACACGTTTGAACACGTTGCGCGAGACAAACCGCCCCGCGCGCCGCGCTTACGCGAATGCCGTCTGCGTATCGTACGCAAATCCGCGCGGCGCCTTCTGCGGATCGTCGAACGTGACGATTTCGTACGCGTCCTCATGCGCGAGCAACTCGCGCAGCAGCGCATTGTTCAGACCATGGCCCGACTTGTACGCATCGTACGACGCGAGCAGCGGATGGCCGACCACGTAAAGGTCGCCGATCGCATCGAGCATCTTGTGCTTGACGAACTCGTCGTCGTAACGCAGCCCGTCGTTGTTCAGAATGCGGTACTCGTCGAGCACGATGGCGTTGTCCATGCTGCCGCCGCGTGCAAGGCCCAGTTCACGCATGGTTTCTACTTCGTGCGCGAAGCCGAACGTACGCGCCCGTGCGATCTCGCGCACATACGACGTATTCGCGAAGTCCACTTCGAGCGCCTGGCCCGTCTTATCGACGGCCGGATGGCGGAAATCGATCGTGAATTTGAGCTTGAAGCCGAAATACGGATCGAGGCGCGCGTACTTGTCGCCGTCGCGAATCTCGACCGGCTTCTTTACCTTGATGAACTTCTTCGCGGCGTTCTGTTCTTCGATGCCGGCCGACTGGATCAGAAACACGAACGAGGCGGCGCTGCCGTCCATGATCGGAATCTCTTCAGCAGTGACGTCGACATACAGGTTGTCGATGCCGAGGCCCGCACAGGCGGACATCAGGTGCTCGACCGTCGACACGCGCGCGCCGTCCTTCTGCAACACCGATGCGAGCCGCGTATCGCCGATCGACATTGCCGACGCAGGGATGTCCACGGGCGCGGGCAGGTCCACGCGCGAAAACACGATGCCCGTGTCCGGCGCCGCTGGCCGAAGCGTGAGATCGACCTTGCGTCCCGAATGCAAGCCGATGCCGACCGTCTTGACGATCGATTTGATGGTGCGCTGCTTCAACATGATGGTCTTCTATTCCATTCAGCATCCCGACCGGCCCTGCGCCCGAAGATTGCAAACACGCGCGGGGTTGAGGATCAACGACTCGGAGTCGATTGAAATCGCCAATCGGGACTTTTTAACCCATAGAGAGGATTATACCCCATCCGCCTTTGAGGCACTGCCGTCTGGTCGTATCAATCTGTTTCGCGACATTACGCCAGGCGCGAATGCGGCGATACCTGTTTAAACAAAGATGGGGCCGATGCCCGGAATGGAGGCGTTTCCGGTCATCGGCCCGAGCGGATCATCCGCGAGGCCAGGTTACGGCCTGTCACAATGACGTCACGCCAGGCGTTGCCAGCGTGCAACACGCGCACCACGCGTGCCGCGCACATTGCGACTACTTCAACGTTGCGAGAACGCTCTGCGCATCGCTGACTTCGAACTTGCCGGGTGCTTCGACGTTGAGCGTCTTGACCACGCCATCGTCGACCACCATCGCGTAGCGCTGCGAGCGAATGCCCATGCCACGCGCCGACAAATCCTGATCCAGACCGAGCGCTCTGGTGAAAGCCGCACTACCGTCCGCCATCATGCGCACCTTGCCCGCGGTGCGCTGATCGCGTCCCCACGCGCCCATCACGAACGCGTCGTTGACGGACACGCACCAGATCTCGTCGATGCCCGCGGCACGCAGCTGCCCGGCCGCTTCGACGTAACCCGGCACATGTCTGGCCGAACAGGTCGGCGTGAACGCGCCCGGCAATCCGAAGATCACCACACGCTTGCCCGCCGTTTCGTGACTCACGCTGAAGCTGTTCGCTCCGATCGTGCAGCCCTCGCGCGGCTCGTCGATCATTTCGAAGACGGTCGCGTCGGGCAGTTTTTCACCAGTCTTGATCATGCTCGTTCCTTCACTCGATGATGCGGGAGCTGCTCGCACGTAAACACCTGGAAAGCGGCATTTCATCCGATCTCATTTCATTAATGAGGATGGCAAAACCGGTCCGGCCGCTTCGAAAACTCGAAGAGGGCAACCGTCCTTGCCGCGCGTCTTGCGAGACGCGGTCTGTATGCCGTTCCATCTGTCACGCTCGTGCATTCGAAGGGCGCAAAATGCAATGCAGCAAATGCCAATGCAGCGTGCGCCGCGACGAAAGCCCGCTCCTCGCGTGTCAGTCAGCCTGCTTGCGCAGGAAAGCCGGGATGTCGTACGTGTCGACGCCCTTTTCCTGCAGCGCCTGCACATGCGAAGCCGCGGTATCGCGCGACGTGCGCCACACGGCCGGCGTATCGAGCGAACCGTAGTCCGCCGTCTGTGCCGGCTGCGTCGCGTAGCCGTGCTGCATCGCGTGATTATTGACCGGCGCGTTGTCGGTACCGGTACGCAGCAGCGTCATCGGCGCCGATTGCTGCTTCTTCGCCGTGCGGCCGAGGCCCGTCGCCACGACGGTCACGCGCAGCGCGTCGCCCATCGCGTCATCGTACACGGCGCCGAAAATCACCGTTGCGTCGTCGGCAGCATAGCTCTTGATCGTGTTCATCACTTCGCGCGTTTCCGACAGACGCAGCGAACGGCTCGACGTGATGTTGACGAGCACCCCGCGCGCACCCGACAGATCGACGCCTTCGAGCAGCGGACTTGCCACTGCCTGCTCGGCCGCAAGACGCGCGCGATCGACGCCGGCCACCGTCGCCGTGCCCATCATCGCCTTGCCCTGCTCGCCCATCACCGTCTTCACGTCTTCGAAGTCGACGTTCACGAGACCGTCGACGTTGATGATTTCCGCGATGCCGGCAACCGCGTTGTTCAACACGTCGTCAGCGCACTGGAAGCATTTGTCCATCTCGGCGTCGTCGCCCATCACCTCGAACAGCTTGTCGTTCAGAACGACGATCAGCGAGTCGACGTGATCCTCCAGTTGCTGCGAACCTGCTTCGGCGACACGCATGCGCTTGCCGCCTTCGAATTCGAACGGCTTGCTCACGACGCCGACCGTCAGAATCCCCATTTCCTTCGCGATCTGCGCGACCACCGGCGCCGCACCCGTGCCGGTGCCGCCACCCATACCCGCGGTGATGAACACCATGTGCGCGCCGCGCATCGAGTCGGCGATACGCTCGCGCGCTTCTTCGGCGGCCGCGCGACCCATTTCCGGCTTGGCGCCCGCACCGAGCCCGGTCTTGCCGAGTTGCAGCACGCTGCTCGCCTTCGAACGCGACAACACCTGGGCATCGGTGTTCATCACGATGAAGTCGACACCCTGCACACCGCGGTTGATCATGTGCTGCACGGCATTGCCGCCTGCACCACCTACACCAATCACCTTGATGATGGTGCCGTTGGTTTCCGTTTCCAGCATCTCGAATTCCATATTGCCTCCGTCAAGAAAAAAGTCTCATTCGGCCGTTATCCGGCAGGAGATCGGGCAACCCCCTGTCGCGCGCCGGCCGCCGGCACCAGCGCGAATTCGGTTCGTTAAAAGTTGCCGAGGAACCAGTCCTTCATGCGCGTGAACACCTGTCCCATCGAGCCGGACTGCACCGCGACCTTGCGGCCGCGCATGCGCTGCGAGCGCCCTTCGACAAGCAGGCCCATCGCAGTCGAGTAGCGCGGGTTGCGCACCACGTCCGCGAGTCCGCCCGCGTATTCGGGCACGCCGATGCGCACCGGCTTCAGGAAAATGTCTTCACCGAGCTCGACCATGCCGGGCATCATCGATGCGCCGCCGGTCAGCACCACGCCGGAGCTCAGCAGTTCCTCGTAACCCGACTCGCGCACGACCTGCTGCACGAGCGAAAACAGTTCTTCGACGCGCGGCTCGATGACGGCCGCGAGCGCCTGGCGCGACAGCGTGCGCGGACCGCGCTCGCCGAGTCCCGGCACTTCGATCATTTCGTCGGGATCGGCCAGCGCCTGCTTGGCGATGCCGTAGCCGACCTTGATGTCTTCCGCGTCCGGCGTCGGCGTGCGCAGCGCCATCGCGATGTCGCTCGTCACCTGGTCGCCGGCGATCGGAATCACCGCCGTGTGGCGGATCGCGCCTTCGCTGAAAATCGCGATATCGGTCGTGCCGCCGCCGATATCGACGAGCACCACGCCGAGCTCTTTCTCGTCGTCCGTCAGCACCGCGAGCGACGACGCGAGCGGCTGCAGGATCAGATCGTTCACTTCGAGGCCGCAGCGGCGCACGCACTTCACGATGTTCTGCGCCGCGCTCACTGCGCCGGTCACGATATGCACCTTCACTTCGAGCCGGATGCCGCTCATCCCGATCGGCTCGCGCACATCCTCCTGGCCGTCGATGATGAATTCCTGCGTGAGAATATGCAGCACCTGCTGGTCGGTCGGAATGTTGATCGCCTTCGCCGTTTCGATCACGCGCGCCACGTCGGTTTGCGTGACTTCCTTCTCCTTGATCGCGACCATTCCGCTCGAATTGAAGCTGCGGATATGGCTGCCGGCAATGCCGGTGAACACATTCGTGATCTTGCAGTCGGCCATCAGCTCCGCTTCTTCGAGCGCGCGCTGGATCGACTGCACGGTGGCCTCGATATTCACCACCACGCCTTTCTTGAGCCCCTTCGACTCGCTCTGGCCAAGGCCGATCACTTCGTAGTGACCTTCGCCTTTCAGCTCGGCGACGATCGCCACGACTTTCGCCGTCCCGATATCGAGGGCCACCAGCAGATCTTTATAGTCTTTACTCATAGCGTGCTCATTGCGAGTGATGTCCTGTTACTTCTTGCCCTTGTCGGGTTCCGTAATGAAGCGCATGCCAGCTGCTCGAATCGCAAAACCGTTCGGATAACGCAAGTCCGCATACTCGATGTCCTTCCCCCAGCGCTGCGTCACCGCGGACCACGCCGCCGTCAAACGCCGGCAGCGGTCGTACAGCGTGTCCTGATTTCGTTCGCGGCCTAGTTCGACCTGCATGCCGTTCGACAGCTTGACCGTCCACGCATAGCGCGGCGACAGCGTGACTTCGTCCGGCGTCGCGCCGATCGACGCGAACCACTTCTGGAAGTCGTGATAACGCGCGACGACTTCCTTCGCCGACCCGTCCGGCCCGTCGAACGCCGGCAACTCCTGATCGAGCTCGCCCTGATTCGCGGTAAAGAGATCGCCGTCGACGCTCACGAGCTGATCGCTGCCCCAAGTGCCGAGCGGCTTGTACTCTTCGAGCGTCACCGCGAGCGCATTCGGCCACACGCGCCGCACGCTCGCATGACGCACCCATGGCATCTGCTCGAACGACTGCCGCGCGGCATCGAGATCGACGGTGAAGAAATTGCCCTTCAGCCGACCAACGACGGTTGCGCGCACCGTCGGCGAATTGATGTGCTCGGTATCGCCGTCGATGCGGATCTCGCGCAGCGCGAAGTTCGGGCGCTGGATCAGCCAGTACGCGCCCGCCGCCAGCAGCACGAGCACCAGCAACGCATTGAGCGCGTTGGCGGCGAGGTTCAGCTGGCGAACGTTGTTCCACATGTTTGCCCGTTCAGTCTTTCAGCGTCAGCGACAGGATCTTCACGACCAGCTCCGAATAGCTGATGCCGACCGCGCGCGCCGCCTTCGGCGGCAGCGAATGATCGGTCATGCCCGGCGCCGTGTTCACTTCCAGGAAATACGGGTTGCCTTCGGCGTCCATCATGAAATCGGCGCGGCCCCAATCGGTGCAGCCGAGCACGTCGAACGCGCGGCGCGACAGCGCCTTGAGCCGCTTCTCTTCGGCCGCGTCGAGACCGCACGGAATCAGGTACTGCGTGGTGTCGGCGATGTACTTCGCGTGGTAGTCGTAGAATTCGCCGGCCGGCACGATGCGGATGATCGGCAGATCGAGATCGCCGCACACGCACGCCGTGTATTCGCCGCCGCCTTCGATGCTTTTTTCCACGACGATGATCGTGTCGTACTTCGCCGCTTCCTCGAGCGCGGCGACGAGCGCATCGGCCGCCTTCACCTTGATCACGGCCACGCTCGAGCCTTCGCTTGCCGGCTTCACGAAGAGCGGCAAGCCGAGCTTCGCGATGATGTCTTGCGCGCGCGCGGCATAGTCATCGCCGCGCAGCACCGCTTCGAACGGCGGCGTCGGCACGCCGAGCTGCTGCCAGACGAGCTTCGTGCGGAACTTGTCGAGCCCGAGCGCCGAGCCGAGCACGCCGCTGCCCGTGTAACGGATGCCGTAGAAATCGAGCGCGCCCTGGATCTGGCCGTTCTCGCCATAGCCGCCATGCAGCGCATTGAATGCGCGCACGAAGCCTTCTTCTTTCAGCGCCGCGAGCGGCCGTTCGGACGGGTCGAACGGATGCGCGTCGATGCCCGCTTCGCGCAGGCCCTGCAACACGAGACGGCCGGAGTTCAGCGACACTTCGCGCTCGGCGGACTCGCCGCCGAGCAGCACGGCCACTTTTCCGAAGTCTTTCGGATCGAAACTGCTGCTCATTTCACACCTTCATTTGCTGCGGCCAACCGGCCCGGCACACCGCCGATCGATCCCGCACCCATCGTGATCACCACATCGCCCGCCCGCACGACGGCGGCGAGCGCTTCCGGCACTTCATCGACCGTTTCGACGAACACCGGTTCGATCTTTCCTGCAACGCGGATCGCGCGCGTGAGCGAACGTCCGTCCGCCGCGACGATCGGCGCTTCGCCGGCCGCATAGACTTCGGTCAGCACGAGCGCATCGACGGTCGACAGCACCTTCACGAAGTCTTCGAAGCAATCGCGTGTGCGCGTAAAGCGATGCGGCTGAAATGCGAGCACGAGCCGCTTGTCGGGAAACGCGCCGCGCGCGGCCGCGATCGTCGCGGCCATTTCGACCGGGTGATGTCCGTAGTCGTCGACGAGCGTGTACGCGCCGCCGTGGGCAACCGGCACCTCGCCATACCGTTGAAAACGCCGGCCCACGCCATTGAATTCCGCAAGCGCTCGCTGGATATCGACATCTTTCACTTCGAGTTCAGTTGCAATCGCGATCGCCGCGAGCGCGTTCTGCACGTTGTGCGTGCCGGGCAGATTCAGCACGATGTCGAGCGGCGCCGCGTCTTCGCGCATCGCGGTGAAATGCATCTGGCCTTCGCGCGCGACCACGTTGACCGCGCGCACCTGCGCATCGGCCGCGAAGCCGTAACGGATGATCGGCTTCGACACGAACGGCAGAATCTCCTTCACGTTCGGATCGTCGACGCACAGCACCGCGATGCCGTAGAACGGCAGCCGATGCGTGAATTCGATGAACGCCTGCTTGAGCCGCGCGAAGTCGTGGCCGTAGGTGTCCATGTGATCGGCGTCGATGTTCGTGATCACTTCGATCACCGGAAACAGATTGAGAAACGACGCATCCGATTCGTCCGCTTCGGCCACGATAAAGTCGCCGGTGCCGAGGCGCGCATTCGCGCCCGCGCTGATCAGCCGCCCGCCGATCACGAAGGTCGGGTCGAGGCCGCCCGCGGCGAGCACGCTTGCGACGAGCGACGTGGTGGTGGTCTTGCCGTGCGTGCCCGCGATCGCGATGCCCTGCTTCAGGCGCATCAGCTCCGCGAGCATCACCGCGCGCGGCACGATCGGGATGCGGCGATGACGCGCCGCGAGCACTTCGGGGTTGTCGCCGCGCACGGCCGTCGACACCACGACCGCATTTGCGCCTTCGATGTTTTGCGCATCGTGCCCGATCGCGATACGCGCGCCGAGCGCGGCGAGGCGCTCGGTCACTGCATTACGCGCGAGGTCCGAGCCGCTCACCTGGTAGCCGAGATTGACGAGCACCTCGGCGATGCCGCTCATGCCGGCGCCGCCGATCCCGACGAAGTGAATATGTTTGACGATATGTTTCATTGCTGACTTCCTTCCGGGACCGCGCTCTGCGCGAACCCCGCCACGGTCGCGCAAATCTGCGCAACCTGTTCGGTCGCATCGGGCTTCGCGAGCGACCGTGAACGCTTTGCCATTTCCGCGAGCGTCGCGCGCGTCTGGCCGCGCAACCAGTCGGCCAGCTGCTCTGCCGTCAGATCGCGCTGCTGCACGACGACAGCGGCGCCGTTGCCGGCAAGAAACGCCGCGTTGGTGGTCTGGTGATCGTCGACGGCAAATGGAAACGGCACGAAAAACGCGGCGACGCCGACCGCCGCGATTTCGGCGACCGTCATCGCGCCCGAACGGCAGATCACGAGGTCCGCGTTCGCATACGCACTTGTCATGTCGTCGATAAACGGCAGCACCTGCACGTCGTCTGCGCTTGTGTTTCCGACCTGAATACCTGCGGCAGCGTAGTTCGCGCGCGCGGCGTCGATATGTTTTGCGCCCGCCTGATGCACGATGCGCGGCCGTTCGTGCGCAGCGAGGCGCGCCAGCGCATTCGGCACGACTTCGTTGAGGCCCGCAGCGCCGAGACTGCCGCCGACCACGAGCACATTCAGAGGACCGCTTCGCGATGCGTACCGTGCTTCGGGTGCCGGCACGCGCGCAAGTTCCTCACGAATCGGATTACCGGTCCATTCCGCATCCGGCAGCGCATCCGGAAACGCGACGAGCACGCGTTTGGCGAGCTTCGCGAGCACCTTGTTTGCAAGACCCGCAATCGAATTCTGTTCGTGCAGCACGAGCGAGCGGCCCGACAGCCACGTCATCACGCCCGCGGGAAACGTGATGTAACCGCCCATGCCGAGCACGACATCGGGCTTCACGCGACGCAGCACGGCGAGGCTTTCCGAACAGGCGCGCAACAGGTTCACGGGCAGCATCAGCTTCGTTTTGAGGCCTTTGCCGCGCAAGCCGCCGAAGCGCACGAACTCCATCGGAATGCCGTGCTTCGGCACGAGCGTCGCTTCCATTCCGGCCGGGTTGCCGAGCCACACGACGCGCCACCCCCACGCCTGCATCAGGTGTGCGACCGCGAGCCCCGGGAACACGTGTCCCCCGGTGCCGCCGGCCATCACCATCAACGTGCGCGGATCGGTCGCAAGTCGCGTCATACCTTCCCTCCGCGCATCAGCACCCGGTTTTCGTAATCGACACGCAGCAGCACGGCAATCGCGAGGCAGTTGAGCAGAATGCCGGAGCCGCCGTAGCTGACGAGCGGCAACGTCAGGCCCTTGGTCGGCAGCAGGCCGAGATTCACGCCCATATTGATGAACGTCTGCGCACCGAACCAGATGCCGATGCCTTTTGCGACCAGGCCCGCGAACGTGCGGTCGAGCGCGAGCGCCTGACGGCCGATCTCGAACGCGCGCCGCACGATCCAGTAGAACAGCAGGATCACGACCATCACGCCGACGAAGCCGAGTTCCTCGCCGATCACGGCGAGAATGAAGTCGGTATGCGCTTCGGGCAGATAGTTGAGCTTCTCGACGCTGCCGCCGAGGCCCACGCCAAACCACTCGCCGCGGCCGAACGCAATCAGCGAGTGCGTCAACTGATACGCCTTGCCTTGCGCGTAACGGTCGTCCCACGGATCGAGGTACGCGAAAATCCGCTCGCGGCGCCACGGCGACGCCCATACGAGCAGCGTGAATGTACCGATCGCGGTGGCCACCAGTCCGCCAAAGATCTTGCCGTTCACGCCGCCGAGAAACAGCACGCCCATCGCGATCGCGGCGATCACCATGAATGCGCCCATATCGGGCTCGAGCAGCAGCAGCATGCCGACGACGCCGACCGCGAAGCCCATCGGCAAGAAGCCTTTCGCGAAGCTATGCATGTATTCCTGCTTGCGCACCGTGTAGTTCGCCGCGTAGATGGTCACGGCGAGCTTCATGATTTCCGACGGCTGCATATTCGTGATGCCGAGCGGAATCCAGCGGCGCGCGCCGTTCACGCCTTTGCCGATGTGCGGAATCAGCACGATCACGAGCGCCGCGAGCGCGAGCAGAAAAAGCTTCGGCGCGTACTTGTCCCACGTCGAGATCGGAATGCGGAACGCGACGATGCCGATCACGCCGCCGAGAAACACATACAGGATCTGCCGCACGAGAAATGCGTAGTCGCGGTACGACGCGTATTTCGGCGAATCGGGCATCGCGATCGACGCCGAATACACCATGACGACGCCGAGGCCGAGCAGCGCGACGACGACCCACAGCAGCGAATGGTCGTAGTCGAGCATGCGCGAGCGCAGCGGCCGCACACCGTTGACGGCGCTGGCGAGCCCGCCCGCGATGCCGCGGCCGGAGGCCGTGCTATTCGTTGCGCCGCTCATCGCACCCGCCACTTTTCCGGCGGCGACCGAGCCGCGTTGCCCCGAGAGGCGTGATCCGAAGCGTTCCGACCAGCTCATATCATCGTCCCCCGTTCGGCGGCAATTTCTTCGACCGTGCCGCGGAACACCTCGGCGCGGTGCGCATAACCCTTGAACATATCGAAGCTCGCGCAGGCGGGCGACAGCAACACCGCGTCGCCCGGCTGCGCGAGCGCGCTCGCCGCGCGCGTTGCTTCTTCGAGCGTCGCGTGATCGGCGAGCGCAATGCCCGTATCGGCGAGCGCTTCGCGAATGCGCGGCGCGTCGCGGCCAATCAGCATCACCGCGCGGCACCAGCGCGTGACGGGCGCCGCGAGCGGGTCGAATTCCTGACCCTTGCCGTCGCCGCCGGCGATCAGCACGACGCGCTGCGCGAGGCCGTCGAGCGCGGCGACCGTTGCGCCGACATTCGTGCCTTTGCTGTCGTCGACGTAATCGACGCCGTCCAGCGACGCGATCAGTTCGACGCGATGCGGCTCGCCGCGGTATTCGCGCAAGCCGTGCAACAGCGGCGCACCCGGCAGACCGATCGCGCGCGCCAGCGCGAATGCGGCCAGCGCGTTCGCCGCGTTATGCAAGCCGCGGATGCGCAGCGCGTCGGCCGGCATCAAACGCTTCAACGAGATGTTCGGCGGCGTCGTGCTTTCAGCTTTGCGGCGGCGCGACGGCGTGGGTTCCTCGGCGGCATCGCGGTCTTCGCCTTCGACGAGCCACAATATGCCGTTATCGCGCAGCAAGCCGTAGTCGCCGTCGCGCGCCGGTTCGTTCAGGCCGAACGTGACCACTTGCGCCGCGCTGTCCGTCGCCGGCGCGAGCGCCATCACGCGTGCATCGTCGCGGTTCAGCACGCGCACCGTGTTCGCACCGAAGATGCGGCCCTTCGCGGCCGCATACGCATCGAGGCCGCCATGCCAGTCGAGATGGTCCTGCGTGATGTTCAGCACGACGGCCGCGTGCGGCGCGAACGTATGCGCGGTTTCGAGCTGGAAGCTCGACAGTTCGAGCACCCAGATGTCGGGCAGCGCGGTGTTGTCGATCGCTTCGCTCAGTTTGTCGAGTGCGGCCGGGCTGATGTTGCCCGCCACCGCGACTTTCTTGCCCGCGCGTGCGCAGAGCAGACCGGTGAGGCTCGTCGTCGTGGTCTTGCCGTTCGTGCCGGTGATCGCGAGCACCTTCGGCGCGTAGCCGCTTTCGCCGAGCGTCTGCAACGCCTGGGCGAAAAATTCGAGTTCGCCCCACACCGGAATGTCGCGTTCGCGCGCAGCCGTGATCAACGGCAGCAAATCGGCCGCGAGCGGCGACAGCCCCGGGCTGATCGCGACGAGTTCGACGCCCTCGAGCAGCGCCGTCGAAAATGCGCCGCCGACGAAATCGGCGTCGACCTGGTGCGCCTCGAGCGCGGACAGGTTCGGCGGCACTTCACGCGTGTCGGCTATGCGCAGGCGGCAACCATGCCGCGCGCACCAGCGCGCCATCGCGAGGCCCGATTCACCGAGCCCCAGCACGAGCACCATCGGCTTTTGCCGATCCCGAAACTTCTCGCCGAACATCGCTTGCTTTCCTTTGTGCTGCCTAGCGCAACTTGAGCGTGGACAAACCGAACAGGCACAACATCAACGTGATGATCCAGAAACGCACGACCACCTGCGTTTCCTTCCACCCCGACAACTCGAAGTGGTGATGCAGCGGCGCCATCTTGAAGATGCGCCTGCCTTCGCCGTAACGGCGCTTCGTATATTTGAACCACGTGACTTGCAGCATCACGGAAAGCGTTTCGGCGACAAAGATGCCGCCCATGATGAAAAGCACGATCTCCTGGCGCACGATCACCGCGACGGTGCCGAGCGCGCCGCCGAGGGCGAGCGCGCCGACGTCGCCCATGAACACCTGCGCCGGATGCGTGTTGAACCACAGAAAAGCGAGGCCCGCCCCGCCGATCGCGGAACAGAAAATCAGCAATTCGCCGGCGCCCGGTATATGCGGAAACAGCAGATATTTCGAATAGACGGAACTGCCCATCACGTACGCGAACACGCCGAGCGACGCGCCGACGAGCACGACGGGCATGATCACGAGGCCGTCGAGGCCGTCGGTGAGGTTCACCGCGTTGCTCGCGCCGACAATCACGAGATAGGTGAGCGCGATGAAGCCCCAGACGCCGAGCGGATAGCTGATCGACTTCAGGAACGGCAGCATCAGGTCGGCGCGCGCGGGCAGGCCCATCGACAATCCGCTGCGCACCCAGGCCATGAACAGGTCGAACACGCGCACGTTGCTCGCCTCGGACACGCTGAACGCGAGATACACGGCGGCGAACAGGCCGATCACCGATTGCCAGAAATACTTCTCGCGCGACGACATCCCGCGCGGATCCTTGTAGACCACCTTGCGGTAGTCGTCGACCCAGCCGATCAGCCCGAAGCCGAACGTCACGAGAATCACGATCCAGATGAAGCGGTTGGTCAGATCGGCCCACAGCAAGGTCGACACCGCAATGCCGATCAGAATCAGCACGCCGCCCATCGTCGGCGTGCCCGATTTGACGAGGTGCGTTTGCGGGCCGTTCGTGCGCACCGCCTGGCCGACCTTCATCGCGGTCAGTTTGCGGATCACCCACGGACCGCACACCAGCCCGATCAGCAGCGCGGTAATCGTCGCTGCGACCGCGCGAAAAGTCAGATAACTGAACACGCGCAAGAAGCTTGCGTCATTCTGCAGCCATTGCGCCAGCGCCAGTAGCATGCGGGGTTTCCTTCTCTTTTCAATGCGCGGCGGGCGTGTCGCCCGCCGCATTGGTTTGTGGACTTGTCAAGGCGTCCACCACGCGCTCCATCTGCATGAAGCGCGAGCCTTTCACCAGAAATGTCGCGGTTGTCGTGTAGCCCGCCTGCTGCAATTGCGCGACGAGCGCGGCGGGATCGGCTGCATGCTGTGCCGACGGACCGTATGCGGCGCACGCGTCGCGCGACGCATCGCCGATCGCGTACAACGCGTCGATACCGCACTCTTTTGCGTAGGCGCCGATCTCGCGGTGAAACGCGGGGCCTTCGTCGCCGGTTTCGCCCATATCGCCCATCACGAGCACACGCGGCGACGGCCGCGCCGCGAGCACGTCGATCGCGGCACGCATCGAATCGGGATTTGCGTTGTACGTGTCGTCGATCACAGTTGCGCCGGCGAGCGCGCCGAGCGCCGCGCGCTTGACTTGCAGGCGGCCCTTCACCGCGCCGAACGATTCGAGCCCGCGTTTGATCGCATCGAGCGGCACGTCCGCCGCGAGCGCGGCGGCCGTGGCGGCAAGCGCATTGCGCGCGTTGTGCGCGCCGAGCACCTGCAGCGTCGCGTCGATGGCGCCTTGCCGCGTCTCGATGCGCAGCGTGCGGCCGTCGAAGCGGCCGGTGACGGCGGCTTCGGTCATGCATTCGTCGGTGTTCAGCGCGAAATCGATCACGTCGTTGCCGGTCGCGGCAACGCGCCAGATACCCGAGTACGGATCGTCGGCCGGGAACACCGCGATGCCGTCGGGCGTCAGCGCATGAATCACGCTCGCATGTTCGAGCGCGACCGCTTCGACGGTTGCCATGAATTCCTGATGCTCGCGCTGCGCGTTGTTCACCACGGCGACGGTCGGCTCCGCGATCTTCGCGAGCAGTTGAGTTTCGCCGGGATGGTTCATGCCGAGTTCGACAACCGCGAGCCGGTGCGCGTCGTTCAGGCGCAACAGCGTGAGCGGCAGGCCGATATCGTTGTTGAAGTTGCCGGCGGTCGCGAGGCGCGCGGCTTCGCCGACCGCGGCTGCGAAGATCGACGCGATCATTTCCTTGACCGTCGTCTTGCCGTTGCTGCCCGTGACCGCAACGAGCGGCATCGCGAAGCGGCGGCGCCAGCCGCGCGCGAGCGCACCGAGCGCGACGCGCGTATCGGCCACGCGTAGCGCGGGCACGCGCCAGTCGGCCGGGCTGCGCGTGACGAGCGCGGCGTTCACATGACGGTTCGCGACGTCGGCGAGGAAGTCGTGTGCGTCGAAGCGCTCGCCCTTGAGCGCGACGAACAGATCCCCGGGGCCCGCGGTGCGGCTGTCGGTCGACACGCGCTCGAACGTGACCGAATCGTCGCCGAGCACGGTCGCATCCGGAATCAGCGCGGCGGCTTCGCGCAGCGAAAGCATCGCTTTACCTCGCTCGCTCATTCGCCACCTCCGCGCGCTTGCGTTGCACGCGCGGCAAGCGCGAGCCGAGCATGATTCTGATCCGAAAACTCGCGCTTCTTGCCCATGATTTCCTGTGTGGCTTCGTGCCCCTTGCCGGCGAGCACGACCACGTCTTCGCGCGCGGCGCTGCGGATCGCCTGCAGGATCGCGCTCGCGCGGTCTTCGATGCAGCGCGCCTTCGACGGCTGCGTCATGCCGGCCACGATCTGATCGATGATCGCTTGCGGATCTTCGCTGCGTGGGTTGTCGCTCGTCACGACGAGCGCGTCCGCGCTGCGTTCCGCGATCGCGCCCATCAGCGGGCGTTTCGTCGCATCGCGATCGCCACCGCAGCCGAACATGCAGACGAGTTCGCCGCCACGCGCCTGCGCGATCGGGCGCAAGGCGGCAAGCGTCTTCTCGAGCGCATCCGGCGTGTGCGCGTAATCGATCACGACGAGCGGCTCGTCGTTCTGCAGACGGCCGCCGAGGCGCTGCATGCGGCCGTTCACCGGTTCGAGCTGCGCGATTTGCTCGAGCGCGGCGTCGAATGGCACATTGGCCGCAAGCAGCGCACCGAGCACGCCGAGCAGATTGCTGACGTTGAACGCGCCGAGCGTGCCGACCTCGACGTCGGCGCTGCCCCAGTCGGAGACCAGATGGAACGCGGTGCCCATCGCGGTAGCGCGCACGTCGCTTGCGATCAGCGCCTGATCAGCGAGCAGCGCGCTGACGTCGGGCGAACTCATGCCGCCTTCGAGCGAATACGCGATCGTGCGCGCATGCCCTTTCGTGCTGGCAATGAGGCGTCGGCCTGCTTCGTCGTCGGCGTTGATCACGGCGACGCGCAATTCGGGCCATTCGAACAGACGCGCCTTCGCCGCTTCGTAAGCGGCGAACGTGCGGTGATAATCGAGGTGGTCCTGCGTCAGGTTCGTGAACACCGCGATGTCGAATTTTGTGCCGTTCACGCGCCCCTGATGCAACGCGTGCGACGACACCTCCATCGCGATAGCCTGCGCGCCGTCGTGATGCAATTGCGCGAGGCTGCGCTGCAGCTGCGGCGCATCGGGCGTCGTAAAGCCGGTGTGAACGAGATGCCCGGGCATGCCGCTGCCGAGCGTGCCGATCACGGCGCACGGCACACCGTGCGCCGACAGTGCAGTGGCAATCCATTGCGTGCACGATGTCTTGCCGTTCGTGCCGGTCACGCCGATCACGCGCATCGCGTCGCTCGGGTCGTGATACCAGGCGCTTGCGATCGCGCCCGCGAGTTCGTTCAGCGCGGGCACCGCGTGGGCGATGGCGGCAGCGGGTTTCGTCGTCGCGAGGCCTTCCGGCTGGTACAGAACCGCGGCGGCGCCGCGCTCGATCGCATGGTCGATAAACGGCCGGTTGTCCGCGCCTTCGACCGCATAAGCGAGAAAAGCATCGCCGTTCGCGAGCGAACGCGTATCGGCATGCAGTTGCGCATCGGGCTTGACGTGCGTGCGCAGCCACGCGAGCGCGTCGTCGATCTGCGCGCGCGCCGGATCGGAGAAACGCAGCGCGCTCATCGCACGACTCCCGGGTGTTCCTTCGCGTTGCTCGAGATCGTCAGCTTCTTCGCAGAGGTGCGCGTCGCGATTTTCGCGGCGAACTTCTTTGCGTGGCTCGACGCGACGACGTTCTTCGTTGCGTTCTTCGTTGCGCTCTTCGCCGCATTCTTTGCGCCGCCGGCCGCCGCGTCGTCATTGCTTCCGGCGGACGCCACGTCCTCGGTCTGGTTCGTGTCGTCCGACACGACCATCTGCTTGATCGGCATGTCGGGCGGCACGTTCAGCGAACGCAGCGTGTCGCCGGCGATCGCCGAGAACACGGGTCCCGATACCTGGCCGCCGAAGTGGCTGCCCGCGGTCGGCTCGTCCACCGACACCGCAATCACGACGCGCGGATTCGGCATCGGCGCCATGCCGACGAACGACGCGCGGTACTTCGATTTGTCGTAACCGCGGCCCGAATGTTTGTACGCGGTGCCGCTCTTGCCACCGACGCGATAGCCGGGTACGGCCGCGTCGGGCGACGTGCCGGCCGGCGACACGACCGCTTCGAGCATCGTGCGCACTTCGCGCGCGGTAGTCGGCGAAAACACCTGCGTGCCAGGGCCGGGCTGGTCGCCCGGCGTGCGGAAAATCGAAATCGGCATGAGCTGGCCGTCGTGCGCGATCGCGGTGTACGCGCGTGCAAGCTGGAACAGCGACGCGGACAGGCCGTAGCCGTACGACATCGTCGCCTGCTCGATGCGGCGCCAGCTCTTCCACGGACGCAACCGGCCCGCGGCCGCGCCCGGAAAGCCGACCTTCGGCGCCTGGCCGAGACCGATGCTGGTATACATGTTCCACATCTCTTCGGGCTTGAGCTGCATCGCGATCTTCGTCGCACCGATGTTGCTCGACTTCTGGATCACGCCGCCGACCGTCAGCACGCCGAACGCGCTGTCGTCAGTGATCGTTGCGCCGTCGAGGACAAAGCGTCCCGGCCCCGTATCCACCAGTGTAGTCGGCGACACGCGATGCAGATCGAGTGCGAGTGATATCGTGAACGGCTTCATGATCGAGCCCGGCTCGAACACGTCGGTGAGGATGCGGTTGCGCAGCTGTTCGCCCGTCAGATGCGAGCGGTCGTTCGGGTTGTAGGTCGGGTAATTGACGAGCGCGAGCACTTCGCCCGAGCGCACGTCGACCACCATCGCGGCGCCCGCTTTCGCCTTGAACTTCTGCACCGCCGCTTTAAGGTTCGCGTAAGCGATGTATTGAATCTTGCTGTCGATCGACAGTTCGACATCCTTGCCGTTGTGCGGCACGACGGTTTCGTCGACGTCTTCGACGATATGACCCATGCGGTCCTTGATCACGCGGCGGCTGCCCGACATGCCGGCGAGCAGTTTCTGATCGCCGAGCTCGACGCCTTCCTGGCCCTCGTCCTCGACGTTCGTAAAGCCGATCAGGTGCGCGGTGATCTCGCCTTCCGGATAGAAGCGCTTGTATTCGTTGCGCTGGTAAATGCCGGGAATGTCGAGCGCCGCGACTTGCGCGGCGACGTCGACCGGCACCTGGCGCTTCACATAGACAAACGTTTTGTCTTCGGACAGCTTCGTGCGCAGCTCTTTGTCGGACATATCGAGCAGCTTGCCGAGCTGATGCAGCTTGTCCGCGCCGAGATCGTCCGGCACCGATTCCGGAATCGCCCAGATCGCGCGCACGGGCAGGCTCGTGGCGAGCACGAGGCCGTTGCGGTCGAGAATCTTGCCGCGCGTTGCCGGCAGTTCGATGGTGCGCTGATAGCGGCTTTCGCCCTGTTTCTGATAGAACGCGTTGCCCGGCCCCTGGATCCAGAACGCGCGCCCGGCGAGCGCGACGAACGCCATGAAAAGCATGAATACGACGAGCTTCGAGCGCCACATCGGCAGGCGCACCGAGAGAATCGGATTCGCGGAAAACGCGACGCTCTTGCGATTCGACGATTTCTTCATCATCGCGCGCCTCCGCCTGAGCCGTCGGCTCGCGCCGCTTTCGCGTTCGCTGGCGTCGATGCCGGCGCCGACGTCGGGATCGGCGTGTCCTCGGCCGTCGCGGTGCCGGGTTCGAGCTGCACGTATTGCGTGCGGCCCGTCGTGGCCTGCTGCATCTTCAGGGAATCGGTGGCGATCTGCTCGATGCGCGACGTTTTCGACAGCGCGCTCTGCTGATATTGAAGCTGCGAATAATCCTGCTGCAGCTGACGCTCCTGCGACTGCGCACGCTGCAGCTGGATAAAGAACTGGCGCTGCTGGTTCGTCGCGTTCACGACGGAAAGGGCACAGCCCATGACGACGATCAGCAGGAAGATATTGAGGCGGTTCATGGCGCGATCCGCTCCGCGACGCGCATCACGGCGGAACGGGCGCGCGGATTGGCGGCGACTTCGGCGTCGCTCGCGAATACACGGCCTAGCAGTCTGAATGGAGGGCTCGGCAGGTCGACGGCACGAATCGGCAGACGGCGGTCGACCGCAGGCGCAGTGGACTGCGCCTGCATGAATCGCTTGACGATGCGATCTTCGAGCGAATGAAAGCTGATCACGACCAGCCGCCCCCCTTGCTCCAGCAGCGACGACGCTGCCTCTAGAACGACTTGCAGCTCCGCAAGCTCTTGATTGACGTGAATCCGTATAGCCTGAAAGGTGCGGGTTGCCGGGTCCTTACCCTTCTCACGGGTTTTGACGGCGTTAGCCACGATTTGGGCAAGCTCGCCCGTGCTTGCGAGAGGCCCAAGACGTTCGGACTCTGCCCGGCGAGCAACAAGCGCCTTTGCAATCTGAACAGCAAACCGTTCTTCCCCATAATCTCTGATCACCTCCGTCAGTTCCTGCAACGTGGCCCGCGCGAGCCAATCCGCGGCGGATTCGCCGCGCGTCGGGTCCATTCGCATGTCGAGCGGGCCGTCGGCGCGAAAACTGAAACCGCGCTCGGGGTCGTCGACTTGCGGCGACGACACGCCCAAATCCAGCAATACACCCGACACACGCCCTACCCCGCGCGACGCCAGCGCGTCGCGCAGTGATGCAAAACTCTGATGCACGATTTCGAAACGCGGATCGGTCATGCCTTGCGCCGTTTCGATCGCAAGCGGGTCTTTATCGAATGCGATCAGCCGGCCTGCCTCACCGAGCCTGCCCAACACCGCCCGACTGTGGCCGCCGCGCCCGAACGTGCCGTCCACATAGACGCCGTCCGTGCGCGTAACCAGCGCGTCGACCGCTTCCTCCAGCAGCACCGTGCGATGCTGCAACTCCTTTCCCATCGCAGGCGCCATGTCGATCACCCGCGGTCAGAATGTGAAGTTCTTCAGCGCTTCGGGCATGCCCTGCGCCATCGCCGCCTGTTCCTTCGCGTTGTAGGTCTGTGCGTCCCACAACTCGAAGTGACTTCCCATTCCTAACAACATCACGTCTTTTTCAAGCGAGCCGGCGATACGCAACTCCGGCGATACGAGCACGCGCCCGGCCGTATCGAGTTCGACGTCGGCTGCATTGCCGAGAAAGATCCGCTGCCACCACTTCGCTTCCATGGGCAGCGCGGCGATTTTCGTGCGAAAGACCTCCCACTCGGGGCGCGGAAACAGCAACAGGCAGCCGTCCGGGTGCTTGGTGATCGTCACCCGGCCTTCTGCCTGTCCTTGCAGCGCATCCCGATAGCGAGCCGGGATGGACATCCTCCCTTTCGCATCGAGTGTCAGCGCCGACGCCCCTTGGAACACTTCACTCCCCTTTGTGAGGGCGTTGTAAGACGCCGCCCGATTTCGAAAACTTACCCGAAATACGCGGGTAGATCACACAAAAATACACTTTCTCACACTGTCTCCCACTTTAGAGGAACCCCCAACACGGGTCAAGGGAGGCGGGCCGATTTTTAACGAATTTTGTTTGCTAGAACAAGGACTTAGCGACAGTCCTTCAAGTCAGACGTAAACGGGAAAATCGTTATAAATGAATCAGATAGTGGAACTTGTGAAGGTAGTACTTGAGAAGTAGGGTGAAAAAGCGCGGTTTTGTAGGGCGTATGCGGTGCGATCCGGCGTGCAAAGCGAACAATTACGCGGATATGGGCGGCGGAGGTCGAGCGGGGTTCAGGCAACGTGAAAGGACGGCGTGGTAGACGCCGTCCCCACGCCGATTTCAAGATGAAGAGACTAGATGCGGTATGCGGTTGTCGTCATGATTTTCGACGCCGCACGCATCAGCGCGCGTGCCGGAAACGGCAGTTCGACACCGCCCGCGTCCATCGCGGCTTTACCGTGCGCCGCTTCGTCGGCGCGCATCTGCTCGACGACGGCCCGCGATTCGTGGTCCGCGGCGGGCAGCGCTTCCATGTGGCCGTTCAGATGTTGCTCGACCTGGCGTTCGGTCTCGGCCATGAAGCCGAGGCTCACGCGATCGCCGAAACGGCCTGCGGCAAAGCCAATCGCAAGCGCCCCTGCGTACCACAGCGGGTTCAGCAGACTCGGGCGCGAATCGAGCGCTTCGAGACGCTTCGAGGTCCACGCGAGGTGATCTTCCTCTTCGCGCGCCGCGTTTTCGAAAGCCTGCTTCAACGCGGGCGAACGCGTTGCGAGCTTTTGCGCCTGATACAGCGCCTGCGCGCAGACCTCGCCGACATGATTGACGCGCATGAGCCCGGCCGCGTGCGCGCGCTCCTGCGCGGTCATCTCGACGCGTTCGGCGGAATCGGCCGTGCCAGTTGCCTCGGCGGACTCAGCCGGTCGAGCCGGCAGCGGCATCGGGCGGCTCATTCGCGACACGCCTGTCATCGATCGCAAACCGCGATCGAACTCGGTAATCCAGTCGTCAAGCACCATCCTGCTCCTCCAGTCAGGCCGATCGCTCGAATGCCGCCGCGAGCGGTGCATTCGAGCCCTTAAAACAAGGGGTTTTGGTAGCCAAGGTGCTGATTTTAGACCATGTTGCTTAAAGGAAACAGCGGGAAACAGCGCGGGAATCCGCCGCACGCGGCGCGAAGCGGTGCAAACGACTTCATATGTGCCGCGCTTTTTCTTTGCGTATAAAACTTTCGCATTCCCTGGAGATTGCCGCGAAACAGAAAGAGGCGCCTGTTCTGAAGGCGCCTCCTCGTTCGGCCGGGCCGCGCGGGCGTCCTAGGCGCGACCGTCGCGCAACTCGCGCCGCAGGATCTTGCCGACGTTGCTCTTCGGCAATTCCTTGCGGAACTCGACGAGGCGCGGACGCTTATAAGGCGTGAGCTGGTCCTTGCAGAACGCGATGATGTCGGCATCGGTGAGTTTTTCGTCCTTTTTCACGACAAAGAGCTTCACTGCTTCGCCGCACTGCGCGTCGGGCACGCCGACCGCCGCCACTTCGAATACGCCCGGATGCTTCGCGACCACATCCTCGACTTCGTTCGGATAGACGTTGAAGCCCGACACGAGAATCATGTCCTTCTTGCGGTCGACGATCTTCACGAAGCCGCGCTCGTCCATGAGCCCAATGTCGCCCGAGCGCAGAAAACCGTCCGCGGTCATCACCTTCGCGGTTTCGTCGGGACGGTTCCAGTAGCCGGCCATCACCTGCGGGCCGCGAATGCAGACTTCGCCACGCTGACCGAGCGGGACGTCGTTGCCGTCGTCGTCGCGAATCGCGATTTCCGTCGATGACACCGGCAAGCCGATCGTGCCGTTGTATTCGGTCGCCGTCACCGGGTTGCAGCTCACCGTCGGCGACGTCTCCGACAAGCCGTAGCCCTCGATGATCGGCGTCTTCGTCCGCTCGAACCAGCGTTCGGCGACGGCCTTCTGCACGGCCATGCCGCCCGCATTTGCGACCATCAGGTTCGAGAAGTCGAGCTTGTCGAAATCCGGATGATTGAGCATTGCGTTGTAGAGCGTGTTGACGGCCGGCAGTGTCGTGATGCGGTAGCCCTGCAGGGACTTGATCATGCCGCCGATATCGCGCGGGTTCGGAATCAGCACGACGAGGCCGCCCTGCCGGATCGGCATGAGCCCGCAAACCGTCAGCGCGAACACGTGGTAAAGCGGCAGCGCGGCCACCGTGACCGTTTGCGTGACGTCGGGCCGCGCGGCGCGGGCCGGCTCGTGCCAGGCAGCGGACTGCAGCACGTTCGCGATCAGATTGCGATGCGTGAGCGTCGCGCCCTTCGATACGCCGGTCGTGCCGCCCGTATATTGCAGAAACGCGATGTCGTGCTGACCTTGCTGGACGGGTTTGAACGTCGCGCGCGCGCCTTGTGCGAGCGCATCGTTGAAGCGCACATGGCCGGGCAGGCTCCACGCCGGCACCAGCTTCTTCACGCGCCGCACGACGAAATTGACGATGTGCCCTTTCGGGCCCAGCAGATCGCCCATGGCCGCGACGATCACGTGCCTGATCGACGTGTTGCGGACCACCGCCTGCACGGTCGCCGCGAAGTTTTCTAGCACGATGATCGCCTGCGCACCGCTGTCCTTCATCTGATATTCGAGCTCGCGCGGCGTATAGAGCGGATTGACGTTCACGACGACATAGCCCGCGCGCAGAATGCCGGCCAGCGCAATCGGATACTGCAGCACATTCGGCATCATGATCGCGATGCGCGCGCCGCGCTCGAGCCCCTTCGACTGAAACCACGCACCGAGGCGCCGCGACAGTTCATCGAGTTCGGCGTAGGCGATCGCTTTGCCCATGCACGCGAATGCGGGCTTGTCGCGATACAGGCGGAAGCTTTCCTCGAGAAGATCGGCCACCGATTGATACTGCGTCGGGTCAATTTCCGCCGGCACCCCGGGTGGATACGATTTCAGCCAGATCTTCTGCATACGGTGTTTCTCCGGTCCCATGCGCAATGGTTTGATTTTGCTGCTTTTTTTGACTGATCGTGTGAAAAGCAGCGCATCGTAGCACGCGCTTTTCCGCACTTTATTTCGGGTAACCACCGGTTTAGACGATGGCCTCGAAACGGAAGAACACGCTGCCCCGGGCTGTCATTCCGTGAGGATGGTACAAGCACGCATATATATAGGCACAGGAACGACGGATGAACGGCAGTTGCGTATGCCTCATGCGTGTTTTATGCGCTGGACCGGACATCGTCGCTTCCGGCGCCTTGCAGGTTGTCCGGATGTCGCCCGGATCGATCGATGCGTTACGCGCGTTCGACCTCGACCAGACAGTCGTAGAAGGTTGCCGAGCCGCCGAGGTCGGTCAGCGCCTGGCTCGTTACCTGATTCGCGTTGCGGCCGTCCGGCGCGAGTTTTTTCCACCAGATCGACAGGCCGACGACGAGTCCTTCGCGCGCCTTGTCGGTCACGCGGGCGCGCGCCTGCATCGAGCCGCGGTCGTTGAAGATGCGCACCCGCGCACCTTCGTCGATGCCGCGGCGCCTCGCGTCGGCGGGATGGATGTCGAGATGCGGTTCGCCTTCGGTCGACCGCAGGCTTTCGACGTTGACGAAAGTGCTGTTCAGGAAGTTGCGCGCCGGCGGCGAAATCATCGCGAGCGGAAAGCGGGACGCGAGGTCAGGCGCGTTTTCCGCGGACTCGTAGGGCGGCAAGTAGTCGGGCAGCGGATCGAGGCCTTGTTGCGCGAGCCGTTCGCTGTAGAACTCGCATTTGCCCGACGGTGTCCGAAAGCCGCCTGCCGCGAACGGCGCGTCCGGCACCTGCAGTTTCGCCCAGCCGGCGCGCTTGAGCGTCGGCCAGTCGACTCCGGCGAGCGCGTCATCGTTCCAGTGGAAGGCCGCGGCGGCCACTTCTTCGTCGGTTTCAAAGAGCGCCGGCTCGGTAAGGCCCATGGCCCGCGCGATGCCGCGGAAAATCTCGGTGTTCGGCTTCGCGTCGCCGACCGGCGCAATCGCCGGCAGGTTCGCCATCACGTGCGTGTGGCCGTACGACTTGTGTACGTCGAGATGCTCGAGCTGCGTCGTAGCGGGGAGCAGCAGGTCGGCGTAGTCGGCGGTGTCGGTCTGGAAATGCTCGAGGACGATCGTGAAGAGATCTTCGCGTGCGAAACCCGCGGCCACGCGCTCCGAATCGGGCGCGACCGCGACCGGATTCGAGTTGTAGACGACGATTGCTTCGACCTTCGCGCCGAATGGCGCAATGCCATGGGTTTGGCTGGTTTGGCTGGTGTCGCCGGTGCTGCCGCCGTCGCCCGGATGCAGCAACGCGTCGCCGATTGCACTCATATTGATGACGCGCGACGGCGCCGACGGCCAGCCCGGCATCAGATCGGGCCGGGCCAGCGCGAACGAATCGACCGGCGCCCATCCCGAGGACGACAACAGCGCGCCGCCCGCGCGCTCGCGCCATGCGCCGGTCAGCGATGGCAGACACGCAATCGCGCGCACCGCATTGCCGCCGCCGCGCACACGTTGGACGCCGTAGTTGAGTCGGATTGCGGCTTTGCGAGTGTTGCCGTAAGCGCGCGCCAGTTCGACGATCCCGGTTTTTTCCAGGCCGCAAATCTGCGCGACGCGTTCGGGCGTGTAGGTCAGCGCGCGGGCCTTCAACTGCTCGAAGCCGAGCGTGTGATCGGCAATGTAGGCGTGATCGAGCCGATCTTCGGTGATCAGCACGTGCATCATGCCGAGCGCGAGTGCGCCGTCGGTGCCGGGCTTCAGCGCAATGTGCTGATGGCATTTTTCAGCCGTGAGCGAGCGGTACGGGTCGATCGCGATCAGGCGCGCGCCGTTGCGCTTGGCCTCTTGCGCGCGTGTCCAGAAATGCAGGTTCGACGCGATCGGGTTGGAGCCCCAGATCAGGATCAGTTCGCTTTCGGAGAAGAACTCGGTGAGCATGCCGAGTCCTGCACCGTATGTATATTTGAGGCCCGCGGACCCCGCGGACGCGCAAATCGTGCGATCGAGCTGCGACGCGCCGAGCTTGTGGAAGAACCGTTGCGCAATGCTGTCGCCCTGCACGAGGCCCATCGTGCCCGCATAGCTGTACGGAACGATCGCCTCCGGTGCGCGCGCCGCAATGTCGGACAGCTTCGCGGCTGCCAGCGCAAATGCTTCGTCCCATGTGATCGGCTCGAAGCGCCCTTCGCCCTTTTTGCCGACCCGCTTCATCGGCGTGGTCAGGCGGCTCGCATGGTGGACGCGGTCCGCATAGCGGCTGACCTTGGTGCACAGCACGCCCTGCGTCGGCGGATGGTCGGGATCTCCGGTTACCTTGATCGCACGTCCGCTTTCGACGGTCACGCGCATGGCGCAGGTATCCGGGCAATCGTGCGGGCAGACCGCGCGGGCGAATTCGGCAGGAGCGTTCATGGAATTGAGGGCCTTCTCTTTCGAATGCATGGGATTCGTGCGGGCGGGATGCGGGTGCCGCGTACTGATGCATTTGCTTTCGCACATTGCGCCGGTACTACGCGCCTGAAAGGTCGATTTTATTATGTCCGCCCGCCGTACAGGGGGCCGCGAGAGGTCGGCCGCCGCGTTCGCATCGTCGGTGGCCGCGCTGTGGGGAATATCGATCGGCGTAGAATCGGATCATTATCGGGCGCCGACGATGCACCGTCGCCGCTCGCTCAGCTCACTTCCGGCAGCTAGCGCACCTTTCACCATGAAACTTATCCCTGAAATCCAGTCCGCGCATGGCGAAATCCAGTCCCTTCGACGAACGATTCATGCCAATCCCGAACTGCGCTATGAAGAAACCCATACCTCCGATCTCGTAGCGAAGACGTTGTCGGGTTGGGGAATCGAAGTCCATCGTGGCCTCGGCAAAACCGGGGTCGTGGGCGTATTGAAGCGCGGCAATGGCACGCGCTCCATTGGCTTGCGCGCCGATATGGACGCGTTGCCGATTCTCGAAGTCAATACATTCGATCACCGCTCCCGCAACGACGGAAAAATGCACGCCTGTGGACATGACGGGCACACGGCGATGCTGCTCGGCGCGGCGCGATACCTCGCAAAGCATGGCGACTTCGACGGCACGATCGTGTTTATCTTTCAGCCGGCCGAAGAAGGCGGCGCAGGCGCGAAGGCGATGATCGACGACGGGCTCTTCACGCGATTTCCTGTCGATGCGGTGTTTGGCATCCACAACTGGCCGGGTTTGGGCGCCGGACACTTCGGCGTGACTGAGGGGCCGATCATGGCGTCGAGCAACGAATTCCGGATCGAGGTGAAGGGGATCGGAGCGCACGCGGCTTTGCCGCATAACGGACGCGACCCGGTCTTCACGGCGGTGCAAATTGCGAATGGCCTGCAGGGCATCATCACGCGCAACAAGAAGCCGATCGAGACCGGGGTTCTGTCGATCACCCAGATTCATGCGGGTGATGCGGTCAACGTGGTGCCGAACGAAGCGTGGCTCGCCGGGACCGTGCGCACATTCACGACGCAAACGCTGGATATGATCGAGTCGCGGATGCAGAAGATCGTCGAGAGCATTGCCGAAGCGTATGAGTGTTCGGCCAAGCTGACGTTTCGGCGCAATTATCCGCCAACGGTCAATACGCGCGAAGAGACCCGGTTTGCGGCAATGGTGATGAAGGAAATCGTCGGGGCAGAAAACGTCGTCGATCCGATCGAGCCGACGATGACCGCTGAAGACTTCTCGTTCATGCTGGAAGCGAAGCCGGGATGCTACGCGTTCCTCGGCAATGGCGATGGCGAACATCGCGAGATGGGCCACGGCGATGGGCCGTGCATGCTGCACAACGCGAGCTATGACTTCAACGACGAGCTGCTGCCGGTGGGGTCGACGTATTGGGTGCGGTTGGCGCAGCGGTTTCTGGCGCGTGAAACTGATGCTTTGTTAGTTTGACGCGTTTCGCTGGCTGTGGGGTTGAGTGATTAATTCAGTTCTCTACAGATCGCTTCTGACGCTCGATGAATTTGAGCCGGCAGTAAACGCATCAACCCCGCTTTTGAGGGCGGGGTTGGTGTTTTCAACTGAGGGGGAGCCTGACGATTACCTACTTTCACACGGGCAATCCGCACTATCATCGGCGTGGAGTCGTTTCACGGTCCTGTTCGGGATGGGAAGGGGTGGGACCGACTCGCTATGGTCATCAGGCATGACGGGTTGTCCTGCTGCGCGCGGGCAGCCGGACCAATCGGGAAGAAGCGTGGTGTAGCAGGGGGTGGGTTGTGTTGTCTGGCACAACGCGGCTCACTCGACCGTGTGTCTGCGCTGCCCCCTGACGGGGGTGGGGTCCTGGTAGATGCTGGAGCATTAACCATGACCGCAAAACACACCGGTTATAGGATCAAGCCTTACGGGCAATTAGTATCAGTTAGCTTAACGCATTACTGCGCTTCCACACCTGACCTATCAACGTCCTGGTCTTGAACGACCCTTCAAGGGGCTCGAAGCCCCGGGGATATCTCATCTCAAGGCGAGTTTCCCGCTTAGATGCTTTCAGCGGTTATCTCTTCCGAACATAGCTACCCGGCGATGCGACTGGCGTCACAACCGGTACACCAGAGGTTCGTCCACTCCGGTCCTCTCGTACTAGGAGCAGGTCCCTTCAAATATCCAGCGCCCACGGCAGATAGGGACCAAACTGTCTCACGACGTTTTAAACCCAGCTCACGTACCTCTTTAAATGGCGAACAGCCATACCCTTGGGACCGGCTACAGCCCCAGGATGAGATGAGCCGACATCGAGGTGCCAAACACCGCCGTCGATATGAACTCTTGGGCGGTATCAGCCTGTTATCCCCAGAGTACCTTTTATCCGTTGAGCGATGGCCCTTCCATACAGAACCACCGGATCACTATGACCTGCTTTCGCACCTGTTCGACTTGTCAGTCTCACAGTCAAGCACGCTTATGCCATTGCACTATCAGCACGATTTCCGACCGTACCTAGCGTACCTTCGTACTCCTCCGTTACACTTTGGGAGGAGACCGCCCCAGTCAAACTGCCTGCCATGCACTGTCCCCGAACCCGCTTCAGGGTCCAAGGTTAGAACCTCAAACAGATCAGGGTGGTATTTCAAGGACGGCTCCACTGAAACTGGCGTTCCAGCTTCGTAGCCTCCCACCTATCCTACACAGACCGGTTCAAAGTCCAATGCAAAGCTGCAGTAAAGGTTCATGGGGTCTTTCCGTCTAGCCGCGGGGAGATTGCATCATCACAAACACTTCAACTTCGCTGAGTCCCGGGAGGAGACAGTGTGGCCATCGTTACGCCATTCGTGCAGGTCGGAACTTACCCGACAAGGAATTTCGCTACCTTAGGACCGTTATAGTTACGGCCGCCGTTTACCGGGACTTCAATCAGGAGCTTGCACCCCATCATTTAATCTTCCGGCACCGGGCAGGCGTCACACCCTATACGTCCACTTTCGTGTTTGCAGAGTGCTGTGTTTTTATTAAACAGTCGCAGCCACCAGTTTATTGCAACCCCTTCACCCTCTGCGCGCAGGCGCATCAAGCTACAAGGGCGTACCTTATCCCGAAGTTACGGTACCAGTTTGCCGAGTTCCTTCTCCCGGGTTCTCTCAAGCGCCTTAGAATACTCATCTCGCCCACCTGTGTCGGTTTGCGGTACGGTCAATGTGAAACTGAAGCTTAGAGGCTTTTCCTGGAACCCCTTCCAGTTGCTTCGCTCCCGAAGGAGCTCGCGCCACGCCCTTGAATTACGTGCCCGGATTTGCCAGAGCACCTTCTCCAACGCAGCGACCGGGACTTCCAACACCCGGACAACCTTCCGCGATCCGTCCCCCCATCGCATTTCACACTGGTGCAGGAATATTGACCTGCTTCCCATCAGCTACGCATTTCTGCCTCGCCTTAGGGGCCGACTCACCCTACGCCGATGAACGTTGCGTAGGAAACCTTGGGCTTACGGCGAGGGGGCCTTTCACCCCCTTTATCGCTACTCATGTCAGCATTCGCACTTCCGATACCTCCAGCACACTTTCCAGTGCACCTTCGCAGGCTTACGGAACGCTCTCCTACCATGCGCGCTTGCGCGCGCATCCGCAGCTTCGGTATATGGCTTAGCCCCGTTACATCTTCCGCGCAGGACGACTCGATCAGTGAGCTATTACGCTTTCTTTAAAGGGTGGCTGCTTCTAAGCCAACCTCCTGACTGTTTTAGCCTTCCCACTTCGTTTCCCACTTAGCCATATTTGGGGACCTTAGCTGGCGGTCTGGGTTGTTTCCCTCTTGACACCGGACGTTAGCACCCGATGTCTGTCTCCCGTGATTGCACTCTTCGGTATTCGGAGTTTGCTATGGCGAAGTAATCCGCAATGGACCCTTCAACCATGACAGTGCTCTACCCCCGAAGGTGAGACACGAGGCACTACCTAAATAGTTTTCGGAGAGAACCAGCTATTTCCAGATTTGTTTAGCCTTTCACCCCTATCCACAGCTCATCCCCTAGTTTTTCAACACTAGTGGGTTCGGACCTCCAGCACGTGTTACCGTGCCTTCATCCTGGCCATGGATAGATCATCTGGTTTCGGGTCTACACCCAGCGACTGATTCGCCCTGTTCGGACTCGCTTTCGCTACGCCTGCCCTAATCGGTTAAGCTCGCCACTGAATGTAAGTCGCTGACCCATTATACAAAAGGTACGCCGTCACCCGTTTCCAGGCTCCGACTGTTTGTATGCATGCGGTTTCAGGATCTGTTTCACTCCCCTCCCGGGGTTCTTTTCGCCTTTCCCTCACGGTACTGGTTCACTATCGGTCGATCACGAGTATTTAGCCTTGGAGGATGGTCCCCCCATCTTCAGACAGGATTTCACGTGTCCCGCCCTACTTGTCGTACACCTAGTTCTTCCACACTGCTTTCGCCTACGGGGCTATCACCCGCTATGGCCGCACTTTCCAGAGCGTTCGGCTAACAGTACAGATAAAGAGTACAGGCTGCTCCCATTTCGCTCGCCACTACTCTGGGAATCTCGGTTGATTTCTGTTCCTGCGGCTACTTAGATGTTTCAGTTCGCCGCGTTCGCTTCACATGGCCTATGTATTCAGCCACGGATACTCCATTCGGAGTGGGTTTCCCCATTCGGACATCTTCGGATCAATGCTCGTTTGCCAGCTCCCCGAAGCTTTTCGCAGGCTACCGCGTCCTTCATCGCCTGTGATCGCCAAGGCATCCACCACATGCACTTGTTCGCTTGACCCTATAACGGGTGTGTCTCCACGGACTTGCGTCCCTTCGACCACACGCACTACAGGCTGAGTTTTAGCGTGTCGCTGCCCGTTAGTGCTTTAGCACTTACAGGCAGCCCACACACTTGCGTGTTGTGCCGTATTCCAAGCGCCCTCTCATCGAGGACCCTAAAAAATACTTCGATACAATCACAACCCTGACCAATCTACTCACGCCCATCTCACAGACGCTTTCATTGATCTCTACTACTGCTTCTTCCTGATTGTTAAAGAACGACAGCCGATATGCCTTACCGCTTCATACCAGAGCTGACTGGCGCAATTGCCAATGCGTAATACCCGGCTCACCTGCTGACCGGACACTAGGCACTGGTAATTGGTGGAGGATGACGGGATCGAACCGACGACCCCCTGCTTGCAAAGCAGGTGCTCTCCCAGCTGAGCTAATCCCCCGCACGACAACTTTCAAGGGATCTGCTCTCCACCTTCCGCCCCCTTCGGGGGTGGGGCTTCCGTAAGCGCCAAAGCGCCAACGGCAGCCGACATGGTGGGTCTGGCTGGATTCGAACCAGCGACCCCCGCCTTATCAAGACGGTGCTCTAACCGACTGAGCTACAGACCCCTTCAGCCTGTCCTTCAATGCACAGCCGACAAGTGTGAGTGCTCAACTTTGAGCGCTTAAGCTCTGGAAAGGAGGTGATCCAGCCGCACCTTCCGATACGGCTACCTTGTTACGACTTCACCCCAGTCATGAATCCTACCGTGGTGACCGTCCTCCTTGCGGTTAGACTAGCCACTTCTGGTAAAACCCACTCCCATGGTGTGACGGGCGGTGTGTACAAGACCCGGGAACGTATTCACCGCGGCATGCTGATCCGCGATTACTAGCGATTCCAGCTTCACGCAGTCGAGTTGCAGACTGCGATCCGGACTACGATCGGTTTTCTGGGATTGGCTCCACCTCGCGGCTTGGCAACCCTCTGTTCCGACCATTGTATGACGTGTGAAGCCCTACCCATAAGGGCCATGAGGACTTGACGTCATCCCCACCTTCCTCCGGTTTGTCACCGGCAGTCTCCCTGGAGTGCTCTTGCGTAGCAACCAGGGACAAGGGTTGCGCTCGTTGCGGGACTTAACCCAACATCTCACGACACGAGCTGACGACAGCCATGCAGCACCTGTGTGACGGCTCCCTTTCGGGCACCCTCAACTCTCATCGAGGTTCCGTCCATGTCAAGGGTAGGTAAGGTTTTTCGCGTTGCATCGAATTAATCCACATCATCCACCGCTTGTGCGGGTCCCCGTCAATTCCTTTGAGTTTTAATCTTGCGACCGTACTCCCCAGGCGGTCAACTTCACGCGTTAGCTACGTTACCAAGCCAATGAAGGCCCGACAACCAGTTGACATCGTTTAGGGCGTGGACTACCAGGGTATCTAATCCTGTTTGCTCCCCACGCTTTCGTGCATGAGCGTCAGTATTGGCCCAGGGGGCTGCCTTCGCCATCGGTGTTCCTCCACATCTCTACGCATTTCACTGCTACACGTGGAATTCCACCCCCCTCTGCCATACTCCAGCAATGCAGTCACCAATGCAGTTCCCAGGTTAAGCCCGGGGATTTCACATCGGTCTTACATCACCGCCTGCGCACGCTTTACGCCCAGTAATTCCGATTAACGCTCGCACCCTACGTATTACCGCGGCTGCTGGCACGTAGTTAGCCGGTGCTTATTCTTCCGGTACCGTCATCCTCCATCCATATTAGGGACGAAGTTTTCTTTCCGGACAAAAGTGCTTTACAACCCGAAGGCCTTCTTCACACACGCGGCATTGCTGGATCAGGGTTGCCCCCATTGTCCAAAATTCCCCACTGCTGCCTCCCGTAGGAGTCTGGGCCGTGTCTCAGTCCCAGTGTGGCTGGTCGTCCTCTCAGACCAGCTACGGATCGTCGCCTTGGTGGGCCTTTACCCCACCAACTAGCTAATCCGCCATCGGCCGCTCCTTGAGCGCGAGGCCTTGCGGTCCCCCGCTTTCATCCTCAGATCGTATGCGGTATTAATCCGGCTTTCGCCGGGCTATCCCCCACTCCAGGACACGTTCCGATGTATTACTCACCCGTTCGCCACTCGCCGCCAGGGTTGCCCCCGCGCTGCCGTCCGACTTGCATGTGTAAGGCATGCCGCCAGCGTTCAATCTGAGCCAGGATCAAACTCTTCAGTTCAATGCCTGTTACTGTTTTCGGTTCATGTTTTTCGCAGTTTCCTGCGATGAACCGGTCGCTCACTCAACGTACTGACAGTTGGATCTCCATCTCTGAAGACCCTTCAATACTGTGTGAGACACTTGATACTTTCGCTATCCGATAACCCCGAGAGGTCATCGTGCGCCGCCATCAAGCACCCACACTTATCGGCTGTGAATTGTTAAAGATCGATTCACGAATCGGGCTTCCCTTCCGGCGCATTCCACTGAACCCGCCACCGCCTTCTTCGTGTCTGCCGCTCGCTGCAGCAGAGAAGCGAGATTATGCAGACTCCCACTCACATCGTCAACAGGTTTTTAACTTCACCTAACCCGCCCGACGCCGCGAAAGCCCCGCCATTGCTGGCGATCCCGCTCACTTCCTCTTTCCGCGCTTTCTTCAACTGCGCCTCACAAAGACGCTGTCCAAAGCGCGAAAGACGGCGATTCTAGCTACTCGCCACAGCACGCGCAAGCGGTATTTGAAGAACGCCCATCTATCGATGCCTGAATGCCGGTTTGCGCTTCTCGAGGAACGCCGCCATTCCCTCCTTCTGATCGTCAGTTGCGAACAGCGAATGGAACAGACGACGCTCGAATCGCGCGCCTTCGGCAAGCGTCGTTTCATACGCGCTGTTGACGGACTCCTTCACCATCATCACCGCCGGCAAAGGAAATTCCGCAATGGTCGCGGCCGCTCCAATCGCCTCGTCGAGCAACGACGCCGCCGGTACGACCCGCGACACCAATCCGGCACGCTCGGCCTCGTCCGCATCCATGAAGCGGGCGGTCAGACACATGTCCATCGCCTTCGCCTTGGAAACGGCACGCGGCAATCGTTGCGTGCCTCCCGCGCCAGGCATGATGCCGAGCTTGATTTCGGGTTGACCGAACTTCGCAGTATCCGCCGCGATGATGATGTCGCACAGCATCGCCAGTTCGCAGCCGCCGCCCAACGCGAAGCCCGCCACCGCGGCAATGATCGGCTTGCGGATCTGCCGCACCGCCTCCCAGTTACGCGTGATGTAGTCGCTTTTGTACACATCCATATAGGAGTACTTCGACATCATCGCGATGTCGGCACCTGCAGCGAATGCCTTCTCGCTGCCGGTGATGATCATCGCCCCGATGCCGTCGTCCGCGTCGAACGCGTGCAGGGCTTCGCCCAGCTCATCGATTAGCGCGTCGCTTAGCGCATTGAGCGCCTTCGGTCGATTCAGCGTGATGAGACCGACCCGGCCTCTCGTTTCGACCACGATGTTTTCGTATGCCATGCAACCTCCGAGGTTGTACTGAAAGCACGCGAAATGTGTTCGCGCGCGCCACCTACAATGCTAACATTTGCCAACCAACCGGTCGGTCAATTATTTGACGGGACCGACCTTCCTATCTTGTTCGACACGGCTTCCGCGATGACTCATCCGCTATTCAGCAAGCACGAAGACACGCTGCAAAAGGCGCTCGCCGCGATTGAAACGCGCGGCTACTGGAGTCCATTCGCCGAAATGCCGAGTCCCAAAGTGTACGGGGAAACGGCTAACGCCGATGGCGAAGCCGCGTTCCGTGCTTATCTGAACAGCACGTTCGAGATCGACCAGCCGACGGGCGGCAACACGGTCGGCTCCGAGTCGTCACCATTCGGTTTTCCGTTGGGCATCCGGTATCCGGCTGCCAATGCAGACGCGCTGATCAACGCCGCAACAACCGCTCAGCGTGGCTGGCGAGACGCGGGTCCGACGGCGTGGATCGGCACGAGCCTCGAAATACTTGCCCGGCTCAATCGGGCAAGCTTCGAGATCGGCTATGCGATCATGCACACGACCGGCCAGGCGTTCATGATGGCCTTTCAGGCGGGGGGTCCGCATGCACAGGACCGTGCGCTCGAGGCGATCGCTTATGCGTGGGATCAGTTGCGCCGCGTCCCGTCCGACGCGCACTGGGAAAAACCGCAAGGCAAAAACCCACCACTCGCGATGCATAAGCGCTTCACGGTCGTTCCGCGCGGCACCGGGCTCGTGCTCGGTTGCTGCACGTTTCCGACATGGAACAGCTATCCGGGCCTCTTCGCCGATCTTGCGACCGGCAACACAGTGATCGTCAAGCCGCATCCCGGTGCGATTCTGCCGCTCGCCATCACGGTACGCATTGCGCGCGAGGTCCTGCGCGAAGCGGGCTTCGACCCAAACGTCGTGACCCTGCTCGCAACCGAGCCGAATGACGGCGAACTGGTTCAGGATCTCGCATTGCGTCCGCAGATCAAGCTGATCGACTTCACCGGCAGCACGCACAACGGCATTTGGCTCGAACGCAACGCGCATCAGGCGCATGTGTTCACCGAAAAGGCCGGCGTCAACCAGATCGTGATCGACTCGGTCGACGACATCAAAGCTGCCGCACGCAACATCGCATTTTCACTGGCGTTGTATTCAGGCCAGATGTGCACCGCTCCGCAGAACATCTATATACCGCGCGCCGGCGTCAAGACCGCCGAAGGCACAATGCGCTTCGATGCCGTCGCGCAAACCTTGGCCGCCGCCGTCGACAAGATGCTCGCCGACCCGGCGAAAGCGGTCGAGCTTCTCGGCGCCGTGCAAAACGAAGGCGTCGTCCAGCGGATCGACGAAGCACGCAAGCTCGGCCGCGTGCTACTCGATAGCCGCGTGCTCACGCATCCTGCGTTCGCCAATGCGCGCGTGCGGACGCCGCTCATTCTGCAACTGGACGCCGCGGCAGATTCGGCCCCACTCACCAAAGAATGGTTCGGGCCGATCTCGTTCGTCGTCGCGACCGATTCCACCCATCAATCACTCGAGCTTGCCGCGCGTACGGCCGCCGAACACGGCGCGTTGACGCTCTCGGTCTACAGCACCGACGACAGCGTGATCGAGGAAGCACGTGAAGCGTCGCTGCGCGGCGGCGTTGCACTGTCGATCAATCTGACGGGCGGTGTTTTCGTCAATCAGTCCGCTGCGTTCTCCGACTTCCATGGCACGGGCGCGAACCCTGCGGCCAATGCGACGCTGAGCGACGCCGCGTTCGTTGCGAATCGATTCCGCATCGTTCAAAGCCGCGCTCATGTTGAACCAAAACCAACTGCCGCGTAAGTCGGCCGAACGGCATATGCCATTTGGCCGACTGTTGCGGAACGGCGCCGCGCTCTAACATGTTCCAAGGGTCGCGCTCCCGCCGGGCCTGAAGCGCTGCGAGAGTAACCACAGGAATCCGAACCAGGTTCGGATGAATCGGCGCGCCCGGGAGCTGCGAACTGAAGAAAGCTCGATTCGGAATGCGATAGCGATCGAACCGTGCACTCCGCTCGTCCGCAGCGACGCAATTTCACATCCGCCGTGCAAGGAGACGACCGATGGCATATGAAGCAATCCGTGTAGTCAACGACTCGACAAGCCACGTCGTGACAATCACGCTAAACCGTCCCGACAGGCTCAACAGCTTTACGCGCGCGATGCACGAAGAGTTCGCCGCGGCGCTCGCCGACGCGCAAGCTTCAGGCGCACGCGCGCTAGTCATCACCGGCGCCGGCCGCGGCTTTTGCGCGGGTCAGGATCTGGCCGACCTCGACTTCACACCCGGCTCGATGACCGACCTCGGCGACGTCATCGATCGGCAATTCAACCCGCTGATCCGCCAGCTTCAGGCAATGCCGATGCCGGTCATCGCCGCCGTCAACGGCACCGCCGCCGGTGCCGGCGCGAATGTAGCGTTCGCGTGCGACATCGTGCTTGCAGCGCGCTCCGCAAGCTTCATTCAGGCGTTCGTCAAAATCGGCCTCGTACCCGATTCGGGCGGCACATGGTTCCTGCCGCGCCGCGTCGGTCTCGCGCGCGCACTCGGCCTTGCAATCACCGGCGACAAGCTCTCCGCGGAAAAGGCGGAAAGCTGGGGGCTCATCTGGCAAGCCGTCGACGATGGCGAATTGGCGTCGACCGCATCGGAACTTGCCGCACATCTCGCACAGCAGCCCACGCAGGCGATCGTCGCGACCCGGCTTGCCATGCATAGCGGCATGACGCAAACGCTCGATCAGCAACTCGATATCGAACGCGATCTGCAACGCGCGCTGGGCACGTCGCACGACTATGCGGAAGGGGTAAGCGCATTTATCGAAAAGCGCGCGCCTCGATTCGAGGGCATCTGACATGTCGACACAACCGACCCACCCACAATCGCAACATAGCGCGTCGATGTCGGCCGACGAACTCGCACGCGCCACGGCCGCCGCGATGTTCGAAGCCGACGCATGCGCTCGCGCGCTCGGTATCGAGCTGCTCGAAGTGCGTGAAGGCTACGCGCGGATGCAAATGCTCGTGCGCGCGGACTTTCTGAATGGCCACCGTATCTGTCACGGCGGGCTCATTTTCACGCTCGCCGATTCCGCATTCGCGTTCGCCTGCAATTCGCACAACGTCAACACTGTCGCATCCGGCTGCTCGATCGAATTTTTGCGGCCCGTGCACAGCGGCGACACGTTGACAGCGGAAGCAGTCGAACAATCGCTGACGGGGCGCACGGGCATCTATGACATTCGCGTCACCAACCGCGCGAACGAAGCCGTCGCGATGTTCCGCGGTAAATCGTCACAGATCAAAGGAACGGTGATTCCCACGGACGGGTAGCGCAGGAGCGCGTCCATCTCGGGCGCTGAGAGGCTTCATGGGCTTCATGGGCTTCGATATGCCGTGACACCGCGCCGCCATGGCGCAACGCGACGAGTGACGTCAGGCCTCGCCACGCCATGCCGCCAATCCGCCTCGCATTCGGACCACCATGCATGCGCCCTTGATTGGCGCGGCAATGCAGCTAGCACACCGACGCGCCCGCAATCGACAAGGAGAGCCACCCAATGAACCCCTCGCTTCCACTCGATCCCATCGAAATAGCGAGCCGCGACGAGCTTGCCTCGCTACAGCTCGATCGACTCAAATGGTCGCTCAACCATGCATACGAAAACTCGCCCGTCTATCGACGCAAGTTCAATGAAGCCGGCGTCCACCCGTCCGATCTGAAAACGCTCGCGGACCTGCCCCGCTTCCCGTTCACATCGAAGCAGGACCTGCGCGACAACTACCCATTCGGCCTTTTTGCCGTGCCGCAGGACCGGGTTGCACGGATTCACGCGTCGTCTGGTACGACAGGCAAGCCGACCGTCGTCGGCTACACCGCGCGCGACATCGACACATGGGCCATGCTTGTCGCGCGCTCGATCCGCGCAGCAGGTGCGCAGCCCGGCGACAAGGTTCACGTCAGTTACGGCTACGGTCTCTTCACAGGCGGACTCGGCGCGCACTACGGTGCAGAACGCGCGGGTCTGACGGTCATTCCGTTCGGCGGCGGCCAGACCGAAAAGCAGGTCCAGCTGATACAGGACTTCGAGTCCGACATCATCATGGCGACACCGAGCTACATGCTGTCGATTGCCGACGAACTCGAGCGACAAGGCATCGATCCGGCGCGGTGCTCATTGCGAATCGGCATCTTCGGCGCCGAGCCGTGGACCAACGACATGCGCCGCGCAATCGAAGCGCGCGTGAGTATCGACGCGGTGGACATCTATGGCCTGTCCGAAGTGATGGGGCCCGGCGTCGCATCGGAATGCGTCGAAACGAAGGATGGCCCGACGGTCTGGGAAGATCACTTCTACCCCGAAATCGTCGACCCGGAGACCGGAGAAGCATTGCCCGACGGCGAGTTCGGCGAACTCGTGTTCACGTCGTTGACGAAGGAAGCGCTGCCGATCGTCCGATACCGGACGCGGGATCTGACACGTCTGCTGCCCGGCAGCGCGCGCACCATGCGGCGCATGGAAAAAGTCACGGGGCGCTGCGACGACATGATGATCGTGCGCGGTGTCAACGTGTTTCCGACGCAGATCGAAGAACTGCTGCTCAAACAGCATGCGCTCGCGCCGCACTATCAGATCGTCTTAACGAAGGACGGGCCGCTCGACGTCATGACGGTCAATGTCGAACCGCATCCCGCGATCGCGGCGGACATCGCGGTGCTGCGCGCGGCACAACAGGCACTCGTCTACGACATCAAGGCGCTGATCGGCATAACCACCGTCATCAACGTGCTAGCGGTGAACGGCATCGAGCGCTCGGTCGGCAAGGCACGCCGCGTAATCGACAAGCGCAAGGCGCGCGCGTAAATGGTCGGCCGCACGACCGCCCCGCGACCACTGCATGACCGCCGCATGACCGGGCCGCAGCGAATTCGCACGCACTCTCTTTTGAGCGCCCCGCCACCGCCCCCACCCGCCCCAAACGAAAATCCGAACCGAGAATCCCAACGCTCACGAATTCGGCAACAACAACCACATGCGCCCGGTCTGCTTCATCTTGCCGGCAAGGTCACCCGCTTCGTCGCCGAGTCCCCAGAAATAATCGGCACGCACGCCGCCTTTGATCGCCGTTCCCGTGTCCTGCGCAAAGACGAGGCGATTCATCGGCGCATTGGTCAAGGGCCGCGTCGTCTGCAGGAACACCGGCGTGCCGAGCGGAATCGACGACGGGTCCACCGCAATCGAACGCTCGGGTGTCAACGGCACGCCAAGCGCGCCGATCGGACCATCGGCGCCACCGGCCGGCGCCGCTTCCCCCGACGCCATTTCGCGGAAGAACACAAACCGCGGGTTCGTATCGAGCAAGGCATCGACGCGCGACGGATTTGCGCGCGCCCATGCCTTGATGCCCTGCATCGTCGCCTGCGCAGGCGTGATTTCGCGCTGGTCGAGTAGCCAGCGGCCGATCGACCGGTACGGCTGGCTGTTCGTCCCGCCGAAGCCGACCCGCATCACGCTGCCGTCTTCCATCACGACGCGTCCCGACCCTTGCACCTGCAGGAAGAACGCCTCGATCGGATCGTCGACCCAGACAAGCTCGTTACCGTCTAGCACGCCCGAACGTTCGAGTTGCGCGCGCGGCGGCAGCGCCGCGCCTGCGCGATAACCGGACGGCCAGTGATAAAGCGCCGTCTGATAGATGCCGTGACGCGTGCGGGAACCGTGCAGCAGCGGCTCGTAGTAACCGGTCACGAGGCCATCGAGCGTGCCGTCGGTGTTCGCGAACTGAAAAGGCGTGAAGTACTTTTCGAAGAAGCTCCGCGCACCGGCGACGTCGAGATCGTCGATCTGCTCGGCCGCCACGCACGCACGCTGCCAGTTCGCCTGACGCGCGAGCCTCGCGCAGTTCTGCCGCAAGGCGGCCGTCGCGCCGATCAGCGAATCGTCCTGCCAGCCCGGCACCTGTTGCCAGGCGACCGGCGTGAGCCGCGCTGCGGCGATTTGCCCCGGTATGAGCGCCGCGCCGGTCGGCGCATTCGCTAACGGCCGAACTGCCTCGCGTCCGCCGCACGCGGCGAGGATCGCCGCCATCGAAACGGTCGCCGCCCACATCGCGGCGCCGCGGACAAACCGCATACAATGTTCGTTCTTGATGGAAACCGCCATGTCTGATCTGCTCGACGAATATCCGATGCTCATTTTTGCGCTGGAAGCATTTCTGGCGCTGTTTCTACTCGTCTTCATCGTGGTATGGACCACGTCGGGAAAAAAGAAACTGGCACGTAAGGAACAGCAACTGGGGGAACAGGCGCAGCAGGCGCAAAACACGTAGCCACAAACCGCGCAGGCACCAGCGCCCGCGCAACAACCGCCGCGCAGCTAGTCACGCCACGAATCGCGCTACAAATCACGTCCCCAGGCGCACCACAGATCGAGCCGCCACGCGCACCGCCGACCGGCCGGAAAAAACGGGCAATGAAACCGCGCCGCTTCAATGCAGCGTGCGCGGCATGCGCAAGACGAATTCGGGCACCGGGGCTTCGAAACGCTCGCCGTCTTCCGCCACGCAGAAATACTCGCCGCGCATCGTGCCGACGGGGGTCGCGATGACAGCCCAGCTCGTGTATTCGAATTGCTCGCCGGGTTTGAGAAGCGGCTGATGCCCGACCACGCCCAATCCTTTCACTTCCTGAACGTGGTTTTCACTATCCGTAATCACCCAATGGCGGGCGATCAGTTGCGCGGGCGCCTGGCCGGTATTGCGGATCGTCAGCGTGTAGGCGAACGCATATTGCCGGCGTTCCGGATCCGACTCGTCAGGCAGGTAACGCACCTGCGACGACACGCTGAATTGGTACTGGCTCATCCTGTTTTGCCTGATTCCAAAGTGGTGCGACAGGCGCGGTTCGTGATGACTTGGCATTCTGCTTGATGAAACGCATGCCCGCAACCGCGCTGGTCACCCATCGGTCACCCGTTCACCATCCGTTGGCACCCGCCCGCCCCCCCCGCTGCAGCGGGGCAAAGCGCAGACAAGGCCGTCGCGCGCATGTGACGTTAAAATAACGCTTCTCGCGCAACTGTCCGGGCCCTATCGTCATGACGAAATTCCACATCGCCCCCAGCATTCTGTCCGCTGACTTCTCGCGGCTCGGTGAAGAAGTCCGCAACGTCGTCGCCGCCGGCGCCGACTGGATCCACTTCGACGTGATGGACAACCATTACGTCCCGAACCTGACCATCGGCCCGCTCGTCTGCGAAGCGATCCGTCCGCACGTGCAGGTGCCGATCGACGTGCATCTGATGGTGAAGCCGGTCGACCGCATCGTGCCCGACTTCGCCAAAGCGGGCGCGAACGTGATCAGCTTTCACCCCGAAGCATCCGATCATATCGACCGCACGCTCACGCTGATTCGCGATCACGGCTGCAAGGCCGGCCTCGTGTTCAATCCCGCCACTTCCCTCAACTATCTCGACCATGTGATGGACCGCATCGATCTCGTGCTGATCATGTCGGTGAATCCGGGCTTTGGCGGGCAATCGTTCATTCCCGAAGCGCTGAACAAGCTGCGCGAAGCGCGCGCACGCATCAACGCGTACCGCGAGAAGACCGGCCGCGAAATTCATCTCGAAGTGGATGGCGGCGTGAAAATCGACAACATCGCGGAAATCGCGGCCGCGGGCGCGGACACGTTCGTCGCGGGGTCGGCCATTTTCGGCCACCCCGACTACAAGACGATCATTAGCCAGATGCGCTCCGCCATCGCCCACATCGAGCATTGACACCCATACCGATACCAACGCCGATACCAACGCCGATACCGAACATGACGACGCCCGCTCGCTACGCCGCCCCTGTGTTATCCGCACCGCGCCTTGTCGCGGCGATCATCGACCTCGACGGTACGATGGTCGATACGGCCGACGATTTCACCGCCGGCCTGAACGGCATGCTCGCGCAGCTCGATGCGGAAGAAACGTCGCGCGAAGAAGTGATCGACTACGTCGGCAAGGGCTCGGAGCACCTGATCCGCAGCGTGCTCGCGCCGCGCTTCCCGGCCGATCATGCACAAGACCGCTTCGACGAGGCGCTCGCCATCTATCAGGCCGAATACGCGAAAATCAACGGGCTGCATACGCGGCTCTACCCGGACGTCGAAGCAGGCCTCGCCGCGCTGCGCGACGCGGGTCTCAAGCTCGCATGCGTGACCAACAAGCCGCACCGGTTCGCGGTCGAACTGCTGAAGCAGTACAAGCTCTTTGCGCTCTTTTGCGTCGTGATCGGCGGCGACAGTCTGGCGAAGAAAAAGCCCGATCCGCTGCCGATGCTCGCCGCCTGCGACGCGATGCAGGTGCCGCCGCAGGCGACGGTCGCGATCGGCGATTCGGAGAACGATGCGCTCGCGGGCCGCGCAGCCGGCATGGCAACGCTCACGCTGCCGTACGGCTACAACCATGGGCAGGCTGTGCAAACCATCAAGTCGGATGGTATAGTGGCGTCACTGCTCGAGGCCGCCAAGGCCATCGCAGCACATAATCAGGCAAGACCCGAGGCCAACGCCGAAGCAACATCCTAAGCATCATCGGTTGCCTGAAACCCTCACTGACCCAACAGTCCTTCTTCATGTTTCTGAACAGAAAACGGAGTCTGAGCAGCATCGACCGGGGAGCATGGCCCTGGCGTCGCTGGTCGCGCTAACCTCTCGCCGAGGTTCGCTGAAGCTCATTGTCTTCAGCCACGTTTTTTAGTTCGCTGCGCACCGCGCGCTTTCCTGTTTCAAGTTTTCTGCAACTGCGTGGTCTCATCGGCACCGTCTGATTGCACCATTCACGCGATCTGTCGCGGACGTGGTGTACATTCGCGGTCCACGGAAGGCAAATACGCATTGTCAGGAAAGCGCGCGCCGGTCAAATGCATCGTTTCGAATCGCGAGACCGACCGGCAGCGCAACGCCCCGCTTTGTCCGACGCCCGCCGCGGCCGGACGTACGAACAGGATCGGAACATGACCGAACTCGAATTCCAGTCTCTCGCGAACGAGGGCTACAACCGCATTCCGCTGATCGCCGAGGCGCTCGCGGACCTCGAAACGCCGCTGTCGCTCTATCTGAAACTCGCGCAATCCGAGCGCAACGGTGCGAACTCGTTTCTGCTCGAATCGGTGGTGGGCGGTGAGCGGTTCGGCCGCTACTCGTTCATCGGCCTGCCGGCACGTACGCTCGTGCGCACGCGCAACGGCGTATCCGAAGTCGTCAAGGACGGCAAGGTCGTCGAGACGCACGATGGCGATCCGCTCGAGTTCATCCAGCAGTTCCAGAAACGCTTCAAGGTCGCGCAGCGTCCGGGCCTGCCGCGCTTCGCGGGCGGTCTTGCCGGCTACTTCGGCTACGACGCGGTGCGCTATATGGAGAAGAAGCTCGCACACAGCGCGCCGCCGGACGATCTGAACCTGCCCGACATCCAGTTGCTGCTGACCGAAGAAGTCGCGGTCATCGACAACCTCGCGGGCAAGCTCTATCTCGTCGTCTATGTCGATCCGGCCGCACCGGAAGCGTACACGCGCGCCAAACACCGGCTGCGCGAACTGCGCCAGCGGTTGCGCGTGTCGGTGCAGCCGCCCGTCACATCGGCAAGCGTGCGCACCGACATCTATCGCGAATTCAAGAAAGACGATTACCTCGCGGCCGTGCGCAAGGCGAAGGAGTACATCGCCGCCGGCGAGCTGATGCAGGTGCAGGTCGGCCAGCGGCTGACCAAGCCGTATCGCGACAATCCGCTTTCGCTGTACCGCGCGCTGCGTTCGCTGAACCCGTCGCCGTATATGTATTACTACAATTTCGGCGATTTCCACGTCGTCGGTTCATCGCCGGAAATTCTCGTACGTCAGGAAAAGCGCGGCGAAGACCGGATGGTCACGATCCGTCCGCTCGCGGGCACGCGTGCGCGCGGCAACACGCCCGAGCGCGACGCCGAACTCGCCCACGAACTGCTGAACGATCCGAAGGAAATCGCCGAACACGTCATGTTGATCGACCTCGCGCGCAACGACGTCGGCCGCATCGCGCAAATCGGCTCGGTCGTCGTCACCGACAAGATGGCAATCGAGAAGTACTCGCACGTGCAGCACATCGTGAGTTCGGTCGAAGGCAAGCTGAAGCCGGGCATCACGAACTTCGACGTGCTGCGCGCGACGTTCCCGGCGGGCACGCTGTCGGGCGCGCCGAAGGTACGCGCACTCGAACTGATCGACGAGCTCGAGCCGGTCAAGCGCGGCTTGTACGGTGGCGCGGTCGGCTACCTGTCGTTCACGGGCGACATGGACCTCGCAATCGCGATTCGCACCGGCGTGATCTGCAACGGCAATCTGTATGTTCAGGCGGCGGCGGGCGTGGTCGCCGACTCGGTGCCCGAGTCCGAATGGCAGGAGACCGAGAACAAGGCACGCGCGGTGATGCGTGCTGCCGAGCAGGTGCAAGACGGCCTCGATAGCGACTTCTGACCGGAGAAAGACCATGCTGCTGATGATCGACAACTACGACTCGTTCACCTATAACCTGGTCCAGTACTTCGGCGAACTCGGCGAAGACGTGCGGACCTATCGCAACGACGAAATCACACCCGACGAAATCGCGAAGCTGAACCCCGAGCGCATCTGTCTGTCGCCGGGACCGAGCAACCCGCAGCACGCGGGCATCACGCTCGACGTGCTGCGCGAGTTCTCCGGCAAGATTCCGATTTTCGGCGTGTGTCTCGGCCACCAGGCGATCGGCGAGGCGTTCGGCGGCCGCGTCGTGCGCGCGCAGACCATCATGCACGGCAAGGTGAGCCAGATCGAAACCGACTGCAAAGGCGTGTTCGCCGATCTGCCGAAGCACTTCACGGTCACGCGCTATCACTCGCTGGCAATCGAACGCGAATCGCTGCCCGATTGTCTCGAAGTGTCCGCATGGACACCCGATGGCGAAATCATGGGCGTGCGGCACAAGACGCTCGCGGTCGAAGGCGTGCAGTTCCACCCGGAATCGATCCTGTCCGAACACGGTCACGCGCTGCTCGAAAACTTCATCAAGCAATCGAAACGCGCGGGCGCCGCAGCCACGTCGAGCTAAAAACAACAAGGTCAAGGGGAGGCGCCATGATTACGCCACAGGAAGCGCTCCAGCGCACGATCGAGCACCGCGAGATCTTTCACGACGAAATGCTGCACTTGATGCGGCTCATCATGCGCGGCGAGCTTTCGACAGCGCAGACCGCGGCGATTCTCACCGGCCTGCGCGTCAAGAAGGAAACGATCGGCGAGATCGCCGCGGCGGCCACGGTGATGCGCGAGTTCGCGCATCACGTCGAAGTCGAAGACAGCTCGAATTTCGTCGATATCGTCGGCACCGGCGGTGATGGCGCGCATACGTTCAACATCTCGACCGCGACGATGTTCGTCGTCGCGGGCGCCGGCGGGAAGGTGGCGAAGCACGGCAACCGCAGCGTATCGAGCAAGTCGGGCAGCGCGGACGTGCTCGAGGCGCTCGGCGTCAACATCGATTTGCAGCCGGAGCAAGTCGCGGCGTCGATCGCCGAAACCGGCATGGGCTTCATGTACGCGCCGAACCATCATCCGGCGATGAAGAACGTGCAGGCCGTGCGCCGCGAACTCGGCGTGCGAACCATCTTCAATATTCTCGGCCCGCTGACCAATCCCGCCGGGGCGCCGAACCAGCTGCAAGGCGTATTTCATCCGGACCTCGTCGGCATCCAGGTGCGTGTGATGCAGCGGCTCGGGGCGAAGCACGTGCTCGTCGTGTACGGCAAGGACGGCATGGATGAGGTGTCGCTCGGCGCCGCAACGCTCGTTGGCGAGTTGCGCGACGGTGACGTGCACGAATACGAGATCCATCCCGAGGACTTCGGCATGCAGATGGTGTCGAACCGCACGCTGAAGGTGGCCGATGCGGCTGCCTCGAAGGTGATGCTGCTCGAAGCGCTCGACAACACGCCGGGCGTTGCACGCGAGATCGTCGTGCTCAATGCGGGCACGGCACTGTATGCGGCGAATGTGTCGTCGTCGATCGCAGCCGGCATCGAGCTTGCGCGCGAAACCATCGCGAGCGGCCGCGCACGGGCGAAGGTCGACGAACTCGTGCGCTTTACCCAGCAATTCAAGCGTTGAATGCAAGCAATGACTTCTGGAACGGTATTCGTATTGGAGCGGCCATGAGCGATATTCTCGAACGCATCATCGACGTCAAGCGCGCGGAAGTGCGCGCCGCCGAGCAAAGCGCGCCGCTCGAAGAACTACGGCTCGAAGCGTCGGCGCGCGATCATCGCGATTTCGTCGGCGCATTGCGCGCGAAACATGCGGCAGGCCAACCGGCCGTGATCGCCGAGGTGAAAAAAGCAAGCCCGTCGAAGGGCGTGATCCGCGAGCATTTCGTGCCGGCCGAGATCGCGCGCTCGTATGCGAAGCACGGCGCGGCCTGTTTGTCGGTGCTCACCGACGTGCAGTTTTTCAAAGGCAGCACCGCGTATCTGGAAGAGGCGCGCGCCGCTTGCAACTTGCCGGTGCTGCGCAAGGACTTCATCATCGACCCGTATCAGGTCGTCGAAGCGCGCGCGATGGGCGCCGACGCGATCCTGCTGATCGCGGCCGCGCTCGAAACGTCGCAGATGCAGGAACTCGAAGCGTTCGCGCATTCGCTGGGGCTCGCGGTGCTCGTCGAAGTGCACGACAAGAACGAGCTTGTCGAAGCGCTCACCTTGAAGACACCGCTGATCGGCATCAACAATCGCAATCTGCGCACGTTCGAAACGTCGCTCGAGACGACCATCGGTATGCTCGAGATGATTCCCGACGAGCGCATCGTCGTGACCGAATCGGGCATTCTGTCGCGCGTCGACGTCGAGCGGCTGCGCGCGCTCGACGTCAATACGTTCCTCGTCGGCGAGGCGTTTATGCGCGCCGACGAACCGGGTGTCGAACTCGCGCGGATGTTTTTCTGACGCGCGGCAAGCGCGGAACGCTGGCCGGCGCCCCGCGCAACCTGCGGCACGGCACATGCAAGCCGGCAGTTGAAGCACTCGACGGAGTAATCGATGGGTATCGAACGCGAAATCAAGCTCGCGCTGCCGGCCGACCAGGCTGACGAGGCGACGCAATGGCTGACTGCGCGCACGGGCGAGGCCGGCCAGCCGCTCGCGCTCGACAATCTGTATTTCGACACGCCGTCGCTGACGCTCGCCCGGTCGAAAAGCGCGCTGCGGCTTCGCCGCACGCCCGACAGCTGGCTGCAGACATTCAAGACGGTCGGCACCGCGCAGTCCGGCATGCATAGCCGTCACGAATGGGAAATGCCGGTCGCCGGGCCGGCGCTCGACATCGACGCCCTGCTGCACGCCTGCGACGACGCGGACGCTGCGGCGGCTTTGCGCAATGCGGCGCCGCAGCTCATCGAACTGTTTCGCACGAATTTCACGCGTACCCTGTGGCTCGTCGACCATCGCGGCACGCATATCGAAGCGGCGATCGACCGCGGCGAAATCGTCGCGGATGTCGAAGGCGCGACGCGCCGCGCGCCTATCTGTGAAATCGAACTCGAACTGAAAAGCGGCGACGAAGCGGCGTTGCACGCGTTTGCGGCCGAGCTGATGGCGAGCGTGCCGGGCCTTGCGCCCGAAGACGTCAGCAAGGCGCAGCGCGGATACCAGTTGCGCGAGCTCGGCAGCGGTACGGCGTAGGCGGACCGCGATGCGCGGGCTACTTGAGCCGCACCGCATTAGCTGCGACACTCTTCGGCCATGACCTCCGCTACCCGCTCCCGCTCCGCTTCTTCCTCGCAGCGCTCGCTATTCGGCGAAGACGGCGCAGAAACGTCCGCGTCGAAAGCCGGCCCGACCACTGCGGCGCCGAATCCGTCTCCGTCTGCGTCTGTGTCTTCCGCCGCGCCGACCCTCGAAGCGCAATTCGAGGCGCTTCCGCCCGCATGGCGCGCGCATCTGAAGCCATTTATCGATAGCGACGCGTACGCGCCGCTGTGCCGTTTCGTCGATGGCGAACGCGCGGCCGGCAAGACCGTCTACCCGGCCGACGTATTCCGCGCGCTGCGCCTGACGAGCCCCGACGACGTGAAAGTCGTGATCCTCGGCCAGGATCCGTATCACGGCGAAGATCGCGGCACGCCCCAGGCACACGGCCTCGCGTTTTCCGTGCCGCCCCAGGTGCGGCCGCCGCCTTCGCTGCGCAATATCTTCAAGGAGATTGCCGCGAGCCTCGGCTACGCTTCGCCCGCGCATGGCTGTCTCGACGCGTGGGCAAAACAGGGGGTGCTGCTCTTGAACACGGTGCTGACGGTGGAGCGCAATCAGGCCGCAAGTCACGCGAAGCGCGGCTGGGAAAAGTGCACGGACACGCTGATCCACGAACTGGCGACGCGCCACGAAGGACTTGTGTTCATGCTGTGGGGCTCGCACGCGCAGGCGAAACGCGCGCTGCTCGACGACAAGACCGATCGCGCGCATGGCGAGCCTTCCCGCCTACCGCACCTCATCCCGCATTGCATTCTCGAGGCGCCGCATCCGTCGCCGCTCTCCGCGCACCGCGGGTTTCTCGGTTGCCGGCATTTCGCGCTGGCCAACGAATATCTCGAAGCGCACGGTCGCAAGCCAATCGACTGGCGGCTCCCCGACGAAGCGCAGGTACTGGCCTGACCCGCGAAACACGCCATCGGAAAACCGGAACGAAAAAACGCCGCGGAATCGTGTTCCGCGGCGTTTGCGTCCTGACGCGAGGCAGATGATGTTGCCCGCGCCCTGAACCTCGTGCGACGACTGCTTTCTTGCTGTTTTCTCTTTATGCAGCGGCCGCAATCGCTTCACGCGCACTGGCAAGCGCCGCCGCCGCCACGTCCTGCCCCATATTCAGGCCTTCCGCGTAGATGAACGAGACGTCGGTCATGCCGAGGAAACCGAGGAAGGTCTGCAGATACGGCGTCTGCGAATCGCCCGGCGTGCCCAGATACTTGCCGCCGCGTGCCGACACGACAAACACCTTCTTGCCCTTCACGAGGCCTTCAGGACCGGTCGGGCCGTACTTGAACGTGATGCCGGCGCGTGCGATGAAATCGAAATACGTCTTCAGCTGCGTCGAGATGCCGAAGTTGTACAGCGGAGCGCCGATCACGATGATGTCGGCAGCCTGCAGTTCGGCGATCAGCGCGTCGCTGCGCGCGGCGATTGCCTGCTGCTCGGCCGTGCGCTGGTCGGCCGGCGTGAAGAACGCGCCGAGGACGTTGTCGTCGAGGTGCGGCAGCGCATCGCTATACAGATCGCGGACGACGACGCGCGCGCCCGGATTCGACTGTTGCAATTTCTCGGTAAGTTCGTTGGACAGCAGCGTCGATTGAGCGCCTTGCGAGCGGGCAGCCGAGTTGATCTGAAGAATCGTGGTCATCTTTGACTCCATCCAGTAAGGGACGCGCTGTGCGTTGCGCGATTGGGAGCCATTCTGAATTCTCAGCGATCCTTGAAAAAGTAGCGTCACAGCGACGGATTGTTGCAACGGTGGAACAATCGTGCCGCAAAGGAGACGACCGACTGCGCTCAACTCCCGAGCCAGCGCGCGCGCCAGCCACGCGCAGCGGCGAACGCGCCGCGACTGTCGGCCGATTTGCGGGCAGACTTCGCGGATTTTTCCGCCTTGCCGACCTTGAGCGCTTTCCCGGACTTGGCCGCTGCCCCACCGCCTTTCGCCTCGCCCTTCACGGTCAGCTTGTAGCGCGGCACTTCGGGCTCGTCGAGCTTCAGTTGCGCGACCCGTAGCTCGTCGCGGCGGAACGCATGGAGTTCCACCTTCGTACCGGGCACATAACGCGCGAGCAGCGCATCGAGATTCGAGCCGGTCACGCGCAAGCCATCGAGTGCCACGAGCACATCGCCAGCCGACAGTCCGGCCTTCTGCGCCGCGCCGCCGTCGAACACCGCGGCCAGTGTGCATTCCGCGCCGCCGCGCACGCGCGCGCCGAGCGACGGCTTGCCGTTCTTCCCGGCATCGGGCGCGAGCTCGATGCCGGCCGGCGCGAGCAATTCCGCGAGCGGCAAGTCACGCGTGCCGTACACGCCGTTTGCAAAGATGTCCGCGAGATCGGCGCCCGTTGCTTCGGCAAACAGCGACTCGACGTCGCCTTCTTCGATGCCGACCGGCTTGCCGCGATAAAAATCGCGACCATAGCGCTGCCACAGCAGGCGCATGACATCGTCGAGCGAGCGGCGGTGCCCGGTCTGCGCGCGAATCGTCAGATCGAACGCGAGCGCGACAAGCGAGCCCTTCGTGTAATAGCTGACGATCGCATTCGACGCGTTCTCGTCCTGCCGGTAGTACTTGACCCACGTGTCGTACGAGCTTTCCGCCACGCTCTGCTTGAGGCGCCCGCTGCCGCGCAGCACGCTTCCGATCGTCTTGCCGACCATCGTCAGATAGTCGTCTTCGCCGATCACGCCGCTGCGTACGAGCATCAGATCGTCGTAATACGACGTGAAGCCCTCGAAGAGCCACAGCAGCGTCGTGTAGTTCTCGCGCGTCAGATCGTACGGCGCGAACGCGGCCGGCTTGATGCGCTTCACATTCCACGTATGAAAGTATTCGTGGCTGCAAAGGCCGAGATAGGTGCGATAGCCGTCGGTCATGTCCTCGCGGCCCGTCACCGGCAGATCGGTGCGATTGCAGATCAGCGCGGTCGAGGCGCGATGTTCGAGACCGCCGTATCCGTCGCTGACCACTTGCGTCATGAACACATACCGGTCGACAGGCGCCTTCTTCGTGCGCGGTTCGAACAGCGCAATCTGCGCTTCGCAGACGCGTTTCAGATCGGCCGCGAGCCGCGGCATGTCGAGCCCGATCACGCGGCCCGCGATGACGATGTCGTGCGGCACGCCATGCGCCTTGAACGTGGCGAGTTCGAATTCGCCGAGCGTCACCGGATGGTCGATGAGCTCGTCGTAGTTCTGCGCCTGATATGCGCCGAAGCCGTAGCGCTTCGTGCCGCGCGCTTCCGGCAACGCGGTCGCGACGCGCCAGTTGCGATACGCCACGCCGTCGGGCTTGCGGATATCGACGACGCATGCCGCATTCTCATGCCCGAGCGCCGCGAGAAACACGCTCGTGCCGTTGAAGAAGCCGATCGTGTCGTCGAGATGCGCGGCCCGCACCGACATATCCCACGCATAGACCTCATAACGCAGCGTCAGCGCGCCCTTCACGGGCGCCGCCTGCCACGTGTGCTTGTCGGTCTTGTCGATGCGCACCTTGCGGCCCGCGTCGTTGAACGCGCCCAGCGTGACGATATTGCGTTCGAACTCGCGCACCATGTAGCTGCCCGGAATCCACACAGGCAGCATGAAGCGCTGGCCGTCGGGATCGGGGTCCGCGACGGTGACGGAAACTTCGAACAGATGTGCGGCGGGTTGCTTCGGGACGATGGCGTAGTGGATCGGCTTCATCGTTCAGTGCACGCTGGCGAGCGCCTTGTCCAGCTGATCGGCGGGCACGGCGCCCGGCAAACGGCGGCCATCGGCAAGAAACACCGTCGGCGTACCGCTGACGTTCATCGACTGGCCGAGCGACAGGTTCTTGTCGATCGCGGCGGTGTCGCAGGTGCCGGCGGCGGTCGGTGCGTGGCGCTCCGTCATCCACGATTCCCATGCCTTCGCGCGATCGGTCGAGCACCAGATCGACTTGGCTTTCGCCGTCGAATCGGGCGACAGCACCGGATAGAGGAACGTGTACACCGTGATGTTATCGACCGACTTCAGCGTGTTCTCGAGTTGCCGGCAATACGGGCAATTCGGATCGGAAAACACCGCGATCTTGCGGCTGCCGTCGCCTTTCACGACTTTCACCGCGTTGGCAAACGGCAGGCTCGCGAAGTCGATGCGGTTCAGATCGGAAAGACGCGCTTCGGTGATGTTCTTGCGCGTCTTCGCGTCGACGAGATCGCCGAGCACGAGATAGTCGCCGGTTGCATCGCTGTAGAGAATTTGCGTGCCGAGATTGACCTCGTAGAGACCGGCGATCGGCGACTTCGACACGCCCTTGATCTCGACGTCGTTGCCAAGGCGCGACTGCAGCGTCGACTTGAGCTTGTCGGTGGTCTGGTCGGCCTGCGCGGAGCAGCCGAGCGCGACGGCCGCGACCGTCAGCACGAGCGCCGCTATGCGAATACGTTTCTTCATCATTGAACTCCCTTGTCCGATGTCGCCATTGCACACGAAATGTGCAACGCTTGCACGCGCGATCGCGCACGCTGTTCTTGCCGAAGTGTTCTTGCCAATGTCTTCTTGCCGCTGTCCGTCACGCTGTCAGCCCCGGAGTCAGTCCCGGTGTCAGCCCCGGTGTCAGCCCCGCTGTTCCGCTGCCAGCCTGGCTTTAGCCTCGCTGTTCGTCCTGTAAAGACCGGCGCGGGCGCGCGCCGTTCATCCTGCGTTTCGTTCCCGCCCGGCGCGCCTTGCGCCGTGCTGCGGGCGGGCGGCCTCAGCCGAGCGCCGACGATACGAGCCAGCGTTTGATGAGCGGCTGCGCGCCGACGAACGACATGCCGACATTGCGCACCGCGCGCGCCACGAAGCCCGGCACGGCGAACAGCTTTTGCAAACCATCGGTGGCGATCATCAGCGCGCGGACGTCTTCGCTGCGCGAACGCTCGTAGCGCCGCAGCAGCACCATGTCGCCGAGATCGCGGAATGCCTCTTTCTTCGCGACCACATCGGCCAGCGACGCGACATCGCGCAGCCCCAGATTCATACCTTGTCCGGCGAGCGGATGGATCAGATGCGCGGCGTCGCCGACCAGTGCGACGCGCGGCGCGACGAGCCGGTCGACCGTTTGCAGCGCGAGCGGAAAGCCTTTGGCCGGGGTCACGCATTCGAGCGCGCCGAGCGCGCTCGTCGTGATGCGCTCGACTTCGGCGGCAAGACGCGCCGGCGCGAGCGACATCAACTGTTCGGCATGTTCGGTGTGCGCGGACCACACGAGCGATACATGCCCGTCGGGTAGCGGCAGCAACGCGATGATTTCGCCGTCGCGAAACCACTGATATGCGGTCTCGCCGTGCGGCCGCTCGGCCTTGAAGTTTGCGACCACGCCGGTTTGCCGGTAATCGCGCCGGTCGACTTTCGAGCCGATCTGCGCGCGCACCCACGAATGCGCGCCGTCCGCTCCGACCACGAGATCCGCCTCGAGCACATTGCCGTTCGCTAGACCGATTGTCGCGCCGGTGGTCTGCACGTCGAGCCCTTGCGCGCGCGAGTCGAACCACGTGACATTCGGCTGGAAACGCAGTGCGGAATCGAGTGCGTGCTCGATCAGCGACGATTCGGCGATCCACGCCAGTTGCGGCACGGCCGCCTGGAACGCGGAGAAATGCAGTTCGGCATGCGCGTCGCCGTAGACGCGCATGTCGTAGACCGGCGAAAGACGCTTTGTATCGAGCGCCTGCCAGACCCGCAGCCGCTCGAGCAACGCCTGCGAACTCGACGACAGCGCATAGATGCGCGAGTCGAATACGGCGTCCGGCGCAAGCGGCGCACAGTGCTGCGCGAGCAGTGCGACGCGCAGCCCCGTCTGCGTCAGCGCGAGCGCCGCCGTCTTGCCGACGAGCCCGCCGCCGATCACCGCGGCGTCGAAAGTCTGGTGGTGTGCATTCATGCGGGCATTATAGCCGCGCGGGGTTGCCGGATCGGGCCGCGGGTCCGCGCAGGGCCGCGATGGGGCGCGCGTGGCCAGTCAAGCGGGATCAAGCGCGATCAAGCGGATCGTCATGCCGCAAGCCGGGAACGCGCACCTCGACAGGGTTACAATTGCGGTTTCCCGTGCCCGCCCCAGTCCGCAAGACGGTTCGTTTCGAAGCCGCGCGCATCGGCGTCTTCGGCAGGACGCCGCAGTCCGCCCGGTTCGCCTCTTGCGCAACGTGTGGAGCGCACGCCGCGCGAGCGGCGGGTTTGCCTGCTCGGCGCAGCACATCGTCATCTGTCTTTTAGAGAAACTCCATGAGCCTCAAATGCGGCATCGTCGGCCTGCCTAACGTCGGCAAGTCCACCCTGTTCAACGCGCTGACCAAGGCGGGCATCGCCGCCGAGAACTATCCGTTCTGCACGATCGAGCCGAACGTCGGCGTCGTCGAAGTGCCGGACAAGCGGCTCACGGCGCTCGCCGAAATCGTGAAGCCCGAGCGCATCGTGCCGGCTGTCGTCGAATTCGTCGACATCGCGGGTCTCGTCGCCGGCGCGAGCAAGGGTGAGGGCCTCGGCAACCAGTTCCTCGCCAACATTCGCGAAACCGACGCGATCACGCATGTCGTACGCTGCTTCGAAGACGAAAACGTGATTCACGTCGCAGGCAAGGTCGACCCGCTGTCGGATATCGAGGTGATCAACACCGAGCTCGCGCTCGCCGACCTCGCGACCGTCGAAAAGGCGCTCACGCGCTATGCGAAGGCCGCGAAGTCGGGCAACGACAAGGAAGCGGTCAAGCTCGCCGCGGTGCTCGAAAAGGTGCGTGCGCAACTGGATCAGGCGAAGGCCGTACGCGGCCTCGATCTGAACGAAGACGAGCAGGCGCTGATCAAGCCGTTCTGCCTGATCACGGCGAAGCCGGCGATGTACGTCGCGAACGTGAAGGAAGACGGCTTCGAGAACAACCCGCATCTCGATGCGGTGCGCAAGTACGCTGAAAGCGAGAAGTCGCCGGTCGTTGCCGTGTGCGCGGCCATCGAGGCGGAAATCGCCGACCTCGCCGACGAAGACAAGGAAGTGTTCCTCGCCGATATGGGCATGGACGAGCCGGGTCTGAACCGCGTGATTCGCGCGGGCTTCAAGCTGCTCGGTCTGCAGACGTACTTCACGGCGGGCGTGAAGGAAGTGCGTGCGTGGACGATTCATATCGGCGATACGGCGCCGCAAGCCGCGGGGGCGATCCATACCGACTTCGAACGCGGTTTCATCCGCGCGCAGACGATCGGCTTCGACGACTTCATCACGTACAAGGGCGAACAGGGCGCGAAGGAAGCGGGCAAGATGCGCGCTGAAGGCAAGGAATACGTCGTGCACGATGGCGATGTGATGAACTTCCTGTTCAACGTCTAGCGACGCGCCCTTCCCGCCCTCGATGCACGACGCCACCATGACCATCGACGACCTGCAGAAGCAATTGCTCGCCTTCCGCGACGCGCGCGACTGGCAGCAATTCCATACGCTGCGCAACCTGATCGTCTCGGCGAGCATCGAGGCGGGCGAGTTGCTCGAAACCGTGCAATGGAAAACCGACGCCGGGATCGACGCGCTGGTCGCCGATCCGGTGCAGCGCAAGCATCTCGAGCACGAATGCGCGGACGTGCTCATGTATCTGATGCTGATCGCCGAAAAAGCCGGCTTCGACCTCGTCGAAGCGGCCGCCGACAAGCTGAAACTCAACGAAACGCGTTACCCCGTGGAAAAGGCCAGGGGAAAGTCCACCAAATATTCGGCGCTTTAGCCGCACGCCTTCACCGTTTTCCGATCACGACCGCAACATTAAATTGCGCGTTCTGTTCCGCTATCATCGGCATCTTTACATACTGAAACGTCACTTTCGCCCGCCTGTCATCGACCACAACTAGAATCGCGCGACCCAACCTGGGTCGCGTGCCCTAGCAAAAGGAGACAAATCGATGCATCGCAAGCCGCTCATCCGTTCGTTTTCCGTCGCCGTCACCGTCGCGTTCGCCGCAGCAGGCGTCGGCATCAGCCCCAGCGCTCACGCCGCCACCGAAATCCAGTTCTGGCATGCCATGGAAGCCGCGCTCGGCGAACGCCTGAACGACATCGCCAACGACTTCAACAAGTCGCAAAGCGACTACAAGATCGTCCCCGTCTTCAAGGGCACCTACGACCAGACGCTCGCCGCCGGCATCGCCGCGTACCGCAGCGGCAACGCGCCGGCGATCCTGCAGGTCTATGAAGTCGGCACCGCGACGATGATGCAGGCGAAGAAAGCGGTGATCCCCGTCTCCGATGTGTTCAGGCAGGCCGGCATCCCGCTCGACGAAAAAGCGTTCGTGCCGACCATCGCGAGCTATTACAGCGACTCGAAAACCGGCCACCTGATCTCGATGCCGTTCAACAGCTCGACGCCGGTGCTCTACTACAACAAGGACGCGTTCAAAAAGGCCGGCCTCGATCCGAACCAGCCGCCGAAAACGTGGCCCGAAGTCGAACAGGATGCGCGCAAGCTGAAAGCATCGGGCATGTCGTGCGGCTACTCGTCGGGCTGGCAAAGCTGGATTCAGCTCGAAAACTACAGCGCATGGCACGCTGCGCCGTTCGCCACCGAGAACAACGGCTTCGACGGCCTCGACGCGCAACTCGAATTCAACAAGCCGCTGCAGATCGCGCATATCCAGTTCCTGCAGAACATGGCGAAGGAAGGCACGTTCACCTATGCTGGGCGCAAGGACGAGCCCGTCTCGAAGTTCTATAGCGGCGACTGCGGGATCGTCACGAACTCGTCGGGCTCGCTCGCGACGATCCGCAAGTACGCGAAGTTCGATTTCGGCACCGGCATGATGCCCTACGACCCGAGCGTGAAAGGCGCGCCGCAGAACGCGATGATCGGCGGTGCGAGCCTATGGGTGCTGTCGGGCAAGGATCCGGCCGTCTATAAGGGCGTCGCGAAGTTTCTTGCATATCTGACTTCGCCGCCGGTCGCCGCAAAGTGGCATCAGGACACCGGTTATCTGCCGGTCACGACGGCCGCGTACCAGCTCACGCAGCAACAGGGCTTCTACGAAAAGAACCCCGGCAGCGACACCGCCATCAAGCAGATGTTGAACAAGCCGCCGCTGCCGTACACGAAGGGCCTGCGCCTCGGCAACATGCCGCAGATCCGCACGGTCATCGACGAAGAGCTCGAACAGGTGTGGGCGCAGAAGAAGTCGCCGAAAGATGCACTCGATTCGTCGGTGTCGCGCGGCAACGAACTGCTGCGCCGCTTCGAAAAGGCCGGCAGCTAGAACCGGGGGCAACGATAGCCGGCCGCGAACGGGGCGCGGGTCCCGTTCGCCTTCACGGTCCCTTCGAGGCGATCTTCGATGCAAAAACGTTCGACTTTCAGCACGGGCCTGCTGCCTTATCTGCTCGTCGCGCCGCAGCTCGTCATTACGCTCGTGTTTTTCGTCTGGCCCGCCGGCGTCGCGCTCTGGCAATCGACGCAAACCCAGGACGCGTTCGGCACGTCGAGCGAATTCGTCGGCTTCGCGAACTTCCGCCAGCTATTCGGCGACCCGCTGTATCTGTCGTCGTTCAATACGACGCTGATTTTCAGCGCGCTCGTGACCGTCAGCGGCCTCGCGATCTCGCTGCTGCTCGCCGCCTGCGCGGACCGCGTGATGCGCGGCGCGAAAGCGTACCAGACGCTGCTGATCTGGCCATACGCCGTCGCGCCCGCGATCGCCGCCGTGCTGTGGGCGTTTCTATTCAACCCGAGCATCGGGCTCGTCACCTACGCGCTCGCGAAATACGGCATCGTCTGGAATCACGCGTTGAACCCGGGCCAGGCCATGTTTCTTGTGGTGCTCGCCTCCGTCTGGAAGCAGGTCAGCTACAACTTTCTGTTCTTCTACGCGGGCTTGCAGGCGATTCCGCGTTCGCTGATCGAAGCGGCCGCGATCGACGGCGCGGGTCCGGTGCGCCGCTTCTTCGGCATCGCGCTGCCGCTGCTGTCGCCAACCAGCTTCTTCCTGCTCGTCGTGAACATTGTCTACGCGTTCTTCGACACCTTCCCGATCATCGACGCCGCGACCGCGGGCGGCCCCGCGCAGTCGACCAAAACGCTGATCTACAAGATCTTCACCGAAGGCTTCCAGGGGCTCGACATCGGCAGCTCCGGCGCCCAATCGGTCGTGCTGATGCTGATCGTCGTCGGCCTGACCGTCGTGCAGTTCCGTTTCATCGAGCGCAAGGTCCAATACGCATGATCGAAAATCGCCGCGGTTTCGACCTCTTCTGCCATGCGGTGCTGATCGTCGGCGTGCTGCTCGTCGTGTTTCCGGTCTACGTCGCGTTTTGCGCGGCAACGATGAACGAGCACGAAGTATTCAACGTGCCGCTGTCGCTCGTGCCGAGCACGCATCTCTTCGAAAACATGGCGACCGTCTGGCGTCACGGCAGCGGCAATGCGGCGAGCCCGTTCGGCACGATGCTGCTGAACAGCCTCGTGATGGCGCTCGTCATTTCGATCGGCAAGATCGCGGTGTCGATCATCTCCGCGTTCGCGATCGTGTTTTTCCGCTTTCCGTTCAGGAATCTCGCGTTCTGGCTCATCTTCATCACGCTGATGCTGCCGGCTGAGGTGCGGATCTTTCCGACCGTGCAGGTCGTGTCGTCGCTGCATCTGGCCAACACGTATGCGGGCCTCACGCTGCCGCTGATCGCATCGGCCACGGCGACCTTCCTGTTCCGCCAGTTCTTCATGACGCTGCCCGATGAACTGATCGAAGCCGCGCGCATCGATGGCGCGGGCGCGCTGCGTTTCTTCTGGGACATCGTCCTGCCGCTGTCGAAGACGAATATCGCGGCGCTCTTCGTCATCACGTTTATCTACGGCTGGAACCAGTATTTGTGGCCGATTCTGATCACGAACGACGCGTCGTTGATGACCGCGGTGATCGGCATCAAAAGCATGATCGCATCGGGCGATACCGCCACCGAATGGCATCTCGTAATGGCCGCGACGCTGCTCGCCATGCTGCCGCCGCTCGTCGTCGTGCTCGCGATGCAGCGCTGGTTCGTACGCGGTCTCGTCGATGCCGAAAAATGACGCGCAACCGTCATGGGCAAAATTCAAGGGCATAACGCATGGCCGCACTGACACTCAAAGGCGTAAAGAAAACCTACGACGGCAAGCAGTTCGTGCTGCACGGCATCGATGCGGACGTGGCCGACGGCGAGTTCGTCGTGATGGTCGGTCCGTCGGGCTGCGGCAAGTCGACATTGCTGCGCATGGTGGCGGGGCTCGAGCGAATCAGCGAAGGCACGATCGCGATCGACGGCACGGTTGTCAATAACCTCGAGCCGAAGGACCGCAACATCGCGATGGTGTTTCAGAACTATGCGCTCTATCCGCATATGACCGTCGCGGAAAACATGGGGTACGCGCTGAAGATCGCAGGCGTCGACCGCGCGACGATCGGGCGGCGCGTGCAGGCCGCCGCGCAGATTCTCGAACTCGAGCCGCTGCTGTCGCGCAAGCCGCGCGAGTTGTCGGGCGGTCAGCGGCAGCGCGTCGCGATGGGCCGCGCGATCGTGCGCGAGCCGTCCGTGTTTCTGTTCGACGAACCGTTGTCGAATCTCGATGCGCGGCTGCGCGTACAGATGCGCCTCGAAATCCAGCGCCTGCATGCGCGCCTCGCCACGACGAGCCTTTACGTCACGCACGATCAGATCGAAGCGATGACGCTCGCGCAACGCGTGATCGTCATGAACCGCGGCAAGGCCGAACAGATCGGCGCGCCGACCGAAGTCTATGAACGGCCGGCGACGATGTTCGTTGCGGGCTTTATCGGCTCGCCGGGCATGAATCTGCTCGAAGGCCGCATTTCCGACGACGGCACGAGTTTCGACGTAGCCGGCGATGCCGCAGGCAATGGCGGCGGGCGCGGCCCGAGCTTGCCGCTGGCAGGCGTGCCATGCGTCGGGCGCGAGGTGGCGGCCGGCCGCGAATGGGTGCTCGGCATCCGGCCCGAGCATCTGACGCCGGGGCAACCGGGCGCCGCAGGCGTGACGCTGACGGTCGATTCGTGCGAGTTGCTCGGCGCGGACAATCTCGCGCATGGACGGTGGGGCAAGCACGACGTGACCGCGCGTTTGCCGCATGCGCATCGGCCCGCGGCCGGCGATGCGCTCGAGCTCTCACTGCTGGCGCAGCATCTGCATTTCTTCGATCCGGCGAGCGGGCAGCGCGCGAATCAGGATAGCCCCGCTGGCCGATCCTAGGTCGTCACTGCGCGTCGCCACAACCGATCGCCTTGCGTTGGCCGCCGCTCGACGCCGCCGCCAGCGACGCGCGAATCGCCGACATCTGCCTCGGCGAATCGGACAGTACCGCGTCGACGCCAAGACACGCCATCGCGCGATAGTCGTCGGCGTTATTGACCGCGATCGCGACGATCCGCACATCGGGCTGCTGACGGAAGCAGGCGACGGTGGCCGGCGTCCACAACGTCGCGTTCACCTCGGAGCGGCCCTCGCCGAGGGTGAATTCCTCCGTCACCTTCAAGACGCGGTGCAGTTCGAATGCCGTCCATGTGTGCGCGGCCGGCGCATCGTCGCATTGGCCCGCGAGCAGCGCGCGCACGAGACGCTGCCGCGTCGCATCGCGCGACTCGAACACGCGCGCCTGCGGGTACGCGGCAAAGCTGCGTTGATACGCGGCGTCGGTCGAATAGATCGTCACGCGCGACCATGCGTCTTCTTCGGTCAACACGCGCGCGACGGCGTGCACCTGCGGTTCGGCCGGCGTCGCCTTCATATCGAGCACGACCGGGATATGCGCGGGGATCGCACGCAACGCCTCGCTGAGCGTCGGAATAGAGGTGGGATGAGCGCGATATGGATAGGGATTGCCGCTATCGGAGCCCTTGAAGGTCCAGCCCGCGTTAATGTGCGCCAACTGCGCCGCGCTATGCGACGCGACCGGTCCCTTCGCGTCGGTCAATGCCGACAGATCCGCGGGCCGATAGAGCACGGGCACGCCGTCCATGCTTAGCTGGACGGTGAGCCAGATCGCATCGGCGTGGTTCGCTATCGCGAGCCGGATCGCTTCGAGTGTGTTTTCCGGCGCGTCGGCGGTGCCGCCGCGGTGCGCGACGATGCGCGGCAAGGTCGATGCCGCAGCGTCCACGGCCGGTTGCGCCGCGGACCCGGCGCCGCAAGCCGATACAAGCAAGACTGCTGACAGCGCGGAAGCCGCGCAGATCGTTCTGAACACGTTGTGACCTGCTTCGAATGGTGAAAGAGCAAACGAGTCTATGTGGCGCGAATCGCGACGGGTCGTTGTATAGCATGACGGGCGCCGTCCCTGAGAGGAACGGGACCTGGCGACATCGCTGCGTCGCTTGCGACCGTACCCCTGCCATACTGTCGCGTCGCCGTTCGCCATGCCCGCGCCATCGGCCGCGAAGTACAATGGCACCTCCTCCCGCTGCGCTCACGGCTTCACCATCGTACGAACCGCAGCATCGCGTACCAGCCTCATCGCGCGCGGGAGCCGGTCACAGCCGGTCAATGCACGTTGCCGGATCGTCGGGCATGTTTTCGTGCACGCGTGAACGCTGTGCCATCCACCCCTCGCCGCTCGCCCGGCTCGATGCAGGCCGGCGGCGTCAACGCCCAATTGCAAGCAAATGGCCCAATACGTCTTCACCATGAACCGGGTCGGCAAGATCGTGCCGCCCAAGCGTCAAATTCTGAAGGACATCTCGCTGTCGTTCTTCCCCGGTGCGAAGATCGGCGTGCTCGGCCTGAACGGCTCGGGCAAGTCGACGCTGATCAGGATCATGGCCGGCGTCGACAAGGATATCGAAGGCGAAGCGACGCCGATGCCGAACCTGAACATCGGCTACCTGCCGCAGGAACCGCAGCTCGATCCGCAAAAGACCGTGCGCGAAGCGGTCGAGGAAGGTCTCGGCGACGTGTTCAGCGCGCAGAAAAAGCTCGACGAAATCTACGCGGCGTACGCGGAGCCCGATGCCGACTTCGACAAGCTCGCCGCCGAACAGGCGAAGTACGAGGCGATCCTCGCCACTTCCGATGGCGGCAGCCCCGAGCAGCAGCTCGAAGTCGCGGCCGACGCACTGCGCCTGCCGCCGTGGGACGCGAAGATCGAGCATCTGTCGGGCGGCGAGAAGCGCCGCGTCGCGCTGTGCAAGCTGCTGCTCGAAAAGCCCGACATGCTGCTGCTCGACGAGCCGACCAACCACCTCGACGCCGAATCGGTCGAATGGCTCGAGCAGTTCCTCACGCGCTTCCCGGGCACCGTGGTGGCGGTCACGCACGATCGCTACTTCCTCGACAACGCAGCCGAGTGGATTCTCGAACTCGACCGCGGCCACGGCATTCCATGGAAGGGCAACTACAGCAGCTGGCTCGATCAGAAGGAAAACCGCCTGAAGCAGGAGGAATCGTCGGAATCGGCGCGTCAGAAAGCGATCAAGAAAGAGCTCGAATGGGTGCGCCAGAATCCGAAGGGCCGTCAGGCGAAGTCGAAGGCACGTATCGCGCGCTTCGAAGAACTCAACAGTCAGGAATACCAGAAGCGTAACGAAACGCAGGAAATCTTCATTCCGGCCGGCGAGCGGCTCGGCAATGAAGTGATCGAATTCAAGAACGTCAGCAAGTCGTACGGCGATCGTCTGCTGATCGATAACCTGAGCTTCAAGATTCCGGCGGGCGCGATTGTCGGCATCATCGGACCGAACGGCGCGGGCAAGTCGACGCTGTTTCGCATGCTGACGGGCCGCGAGCAGCCCGATTCGGGCGAGATCGTGCGCGGACCGACGGTGAAAGTCGCGTACGTCGACCAGAGCCGCGACGCGCTCGACGGTTCGAAGACCGTGTTCGAGGAAATCTCGGGCGGCGCCGACGTGCTGACGGTCGGCAAGTACGAAACGCCGTCGCGCGCGTACATCGGCCGTTTCAACTTCAAGGGCGGGGACCAGCAGAAGAACGTCGGCACGCTGTCGGGCGGCGAGCGCGGGCGGCTGCATCTCGCCAAGACGCTGATCGCGGGCGGCAACGTGCTGCTGCTCGACGAACCGTCGAACGACCTCGACGTCGAAACGCTGCGCGCGCTCGAAGATGCACTGCTCGAGTTCGCCGGCTCGGTGCTGGTGATCTCGCACGATCGCTGGTTCCTCGACCGCATCGCGACGCATATCCTCGCGTTCGAAGGCGATTCGCAAGCGACGTTCTTCGACGGCAACTACCAGGAATACGAGGCCGACAAGCGTGCCCGTCTCGGCGAGGAAGCGGCGCAGCCGAAACGTCTGCGGTATAAGCCGATTACGCGGTAAGCGCATGGGGCGGCGGCTGAACACAGGGGGCTGGGTCTGGCGGCTTGTGTCTGGCGGCTGGATTTGGCCGCTCGGTTTGCCCTCGGGCCGGTCGCTCAGTTTGGCCGTCGGAGTCGGTCGCGGCCGACGGGTCGGCCGGTCGCGTCGGCCTGGTCCGCCAGGCAAGGGACGCGAGGCCGCGCATGCGCATGCGCGGCCTCGCTCGTATGTTTCGGCATGGCGTTTGCTGCCCGACGCTTTGCCGCAGTCGCGGCCAAGGCCGGCCGGAAACGACTGCCATACGGTACATGACGACAAGGAGGCGGAATGACGATGTCGGTGGGCAAGCGCGTAATCGTCGGCGTGGTCGCCGTCATCATCGTGCTCGCGGTCGTGGCGCTTGGCGGTTTGTACTATGTTCAACGCGAAGTCAAAGCGCGCGTCACCGATGCGCTCGGGCCGCTCGGCAGCGCCGAGCGTATCGACGTCGGCTTCACGTCGATCAGGCTTACCAACGTGCGGCTGATCGCGCCAAAAGACTGGCCGACGCCCGATACCTTGCGTGCCGCGCGGATCACGCTGGTACCGGATCTGCGTGACGCGTTCATGCGGCGGCCCTTGCACATCCGCGAAGTGGTGGTCAGCGATTTCACGCTGGCGGCAATTCGCAAGCCGGGCGGTACGGTCGAGTTACTGCCGAATCTGCGGCAAACCATTGGCAGCACGCAGCCCGCGGCGAGCACACCCGCCGCGAGCACACCCGCCGCGCGCCAGGCACTGCCCGCGGAAAAGCTGATCGATCAGGTCCGCTTCGAGCGCGGCACATTCGATTTCTACGATCAAATGGTCAGCCAGCCGCCATACAAGGTCAGCGTGACCGACGCAAATGCGACCGTCGATCACATTCATCTGCCGGAACTCGACGAACCGACGTCGGTGACGGTCACGGGCTCGATCAAGGGCCCCGAACATACCGGCAAGGTCGGACTCAACGGCTGGATCAGAATCGCGAACAAGGACTCGCAGCTGACGACGACGCTGCGCGGCGTCGATATCGTGATGCTCGACCCGTATATGCTCAAGAAGGCCGGCGCCAAAGCACGCGTGACGGGCGGCACGCTCGACCTGAGCGTCGAATCGACGGTGCGCGACTATCGGATCCACGCGCCCGGCATGCTGACGTTGCACCATCTGCGGCTTCAGGAATCGGACAACCCGCTCGACACGTTTCTGTCGATCCCGACGCGCGCGGCCGTCGCCGCACTGAAGAGCCATGGCGACGAGATCACGCTGCATTTCGTGCTCGACGGCAATCTGCGCGACCCGAAATTCAAGCTCAACGAAAGCCTGATGACCGAGCTGCGCGCGAACTTCGCGAAGGCGCTCGGCGTGAGCGCGGAGGGAGTCGCGAAGGGCGCCGGTGAAACGGTGAAGGGACTTGGCAACGCGTTGAAGAATCTGCTTGGGCAGTAAGCGCGCGGCTGGATGAGCGAAGCGCATGAGCAAAGCGCACCAGCGTGCGCACGAGCCATGCGCGGCGCGTGCCGGCGACGCGTGCCGTCGCTGATCGCGCGGCGTGCCGGCCGCTGCACGCCGAACGCTGTTTAAACCGGCAAACCCAGTTCGCGCAGCTTCGCTTCGGTCTGTGCCGCGCTCGTATGGTGCACGCCATGCCAGCCGAGCGCACTCGCCGCTTCGGCATTCTTGAGGTTGTCGTCGATAAAGACGAGTTCGTGCGGCGCCACGCCCGGCACATGCGCTTCGATGCGCTCGCGCATCATGCCGAAGATCGCCGGGTCCGGCTTCACGAGCTTCACGCGCCCCGACACGATGATGTCGCGAAAGCGCCGCAGCACCGGATAGTTCTCCCACGCGTACGGGAACGTCTCGGCGGACCAGTTCGTCAGGCCGAAGATCGGCACGCCGGCTGCATCGAGCTTATCGACCGTTGCGACGCCGTCGTGCAGTACGCCCGCGACCATCTCGTGCCAGCGCTCGTAAAACGCGCGAATCAGCGGCTCATGATCGGGAAACTGCTCGATCAGTTCGGCCGTGCCCTCGGCAATCGGCTGGCCGCCGTCCTGCCGAATGACCCACTCCATCGTGCACACGTTCGCGAGAAACCACTGACGCTCGGTTTCGTCCGGAATCAGCGTGCGGTACAGATACTGCGGACTCCAGTCGATCAGCACGCCGCCGAAATCGAACACGACTGCCTTGATGGCCATGCAAACTCCGTTGTTGGTCGCAGAATTGAGTGAGAGCCCGGCGGCGTGGAGTTGGCGGATCGCGACGATCAGATCGCCTTCGTCCGCGTCTCGAGCCACGCCTTCGCATCGCCCGACACATGCGGCGCGATTCGCGCGCGCACCGTCTCGTGATACGCGTTGAGCCACGCGCGCTCGTCGTCGCGCAACAGCGGCAGCGCGATGCAACGCGTGTCGATCGGGCACAGCGTCAGCGTTTCGAACTCGAGGAAATCGCCGAACTCGGTCTTGCCGGCCGCGCGATTGAGCACGAGGTTTTCGATGCGGATGCCCCATTTGCCCGGCCGGTAGATGCCCGGCTCGATCGACGTGATCATCCCCTCTTCCATGGCGGTCCACGCTTCGGCCGGCGCGTAATGCGAGATGACCTGCGGTCCTTCGTGCACATTGAGGAAATAGCCGACGCCGTGGCCTGTGCCGTGACCGTAGTCGGCGCCGGCTTCCCAGATCGGTGCGCGCGCGATCGCGTCGAGCATCGGCGAGCGGATGCCGCGCGGAAAGCGCGCGCGCGACAGCGCGATCGTGCCTTTGAGCACCGTCGTGAAGTCGCGCCGGTGCGCATCGTCGATCGTACCGATCGGCACGACGCGTGTGATGTCGGTGGTGCCGCTCAGGTACTGGCCGCCCGAATCGATCAGCAGCAGCCCGTTGCCTTCGATCGTCGCATGCGACTCCGGCAGCGCGCGGTAGTGCGGCATCGCGCCGTTCGCGTTGAATGCGGCGATCGTCGAAAAGCTCAACGTGACGAAGCCGGGACGGCGCGCGCGAGCCGCCGTCAGCCGTTCGTCGACGGTCAGTTCGGTGATCGTCTCGCGGCCGAGCGCGCCTTCGAACCATGCGAAGAATTCGGCGAGCGCCGCGCCGTCCTGTTCCATCGTCGCGCGCACGTGCGCGGCCTCGGCCTCGGTCTTGCGGGACTTGAACAGGGTGGTCGGATTGATCGCCTCGACCACCTTCACGTGCGACAGCACCGGCTGCAGCATGCCGAATGTCACGCGCCGCGGGTCCACCAGCAGCGTCGCGCCGGCGGGCAGCGCCGCGAGCGCACCGGCAGCCTGCGCGTACGGCTCGACGCGAACGCCATCGCGCGCAAGCGCGTCGGCGAGCGGCGCCGGCACCTTGCCCTCGACCACGAACAGCGTCGCACGATCGAGCCCGATCAGCGCATGCGCGACGAACACCGGGTTGTAGTTCACGTCGGCGCCGCGCAGATTCAGGAGCCACGCGAGATCGTCGAGCGTCGAAATGAAATGCCACTGCGCGCCTTGCTCCTGCATGGCGCGGCGCACCCGCGCGAGCTTGTCCGCGCGCGCGACGCTCGCTTGCGGCGGCGCATGTTCGTAGACCGCATCGGCCGGCAGCGGCGGGCGTTGCGGCCAGATCGCATCGAGCAGATCGACGTCGGTGCGCAGCTTGACGCCGCGTGCCGCGAGCGCGTCGCCAAGCGCACGCGCCGCCGCGACCCCAAGCACCGCGCCGTCGACGCCGACCGTGCCGCCCGCCGCCACATTCTGCGCGAGCCATTCGATATGCGGCTGCGTCAACTGGCCGCCCATCATTTTCATGAGCGCAATGCCGGTGCCGGCCAGTTGCGTTTCGGCCTGCACCCAATAGCGGCTGTCGACCCACAGGCCCGCGAAGCCCGGCGTCACCACGAGCGTGCCGACCGAACCGGTGAAGCCCGATAGCCACTCGCGCCCTTTCCAGCGGCCCGGCAAATACTCGGACAGGTGCGGATCGGCCGACGGCACGAGATAAGCGGCAAGGCCCGCGTGCGTCATCGCGCCGCGCAGTTGCGCGATTCGTTCGGGAATCGATGCGGTTTCAGGGAGTCGGACGTTCATCGTGTTCACCAAAAGATATTGAGCGGCATCTCAGCGCCGCCGTGACAGCAGGCCGACCGCGGCGGCGACCGCGACGAGCGCGACCGCCGTGCAGACCGGCCATTCGAGCGTATCGCCATCGTGAAACAGCGTCGTGACGTTGCCGGCCATGCGCGCCAGGGCCGCGCCGAGCACGCCCGCGAGCACTGCCACCCATAGCCGCGCGCCGCTTCTGCGCCGCAGCGGATGCAGCCACCAGCCCGCCAGCCCGACCGCGATGCCGACGACGACGACGCCGGACCACCCCATCAGCGACGCCCCTCGGGCCGCGACGGAATTGTCCGAAGTTTCGGATTTGTCCCATTTGCCGGCACGCCGACGATAGTTAGCATTTTTTCTCTCATTAACCAGAAGGTCAGCACGGCGCTTATCTGCGCCGCTGTTCATCGGCGGTTCGCCAGCAGTCGCGCGGCGATGGGTAGCGGTTGAGTTTAGGGGCGGGAATAACGTTAGGCAAGCCACCACGCCTACGCGCTCGCCCCCTCGCTCACAAGCTTAAGGCGCCGGTCTGCAACGCGTCCCCATGCGAATCGCCCTCATCGAGCCGGACCTTCGCCACGCGGCACTCGTCACCCGCCTGCTGCTCGCCGCAGGCCACGCGTGCCAGCACTTCAGCGCGAGCGAGCCGTTCCTCTGCAGCGCCCGGCAGCTTTTCTTCGATCTTCTCGTCACCGAAGTCTGGGCCGGCGACCGCTGCGCCGAAGACGTCATCGCGCTCGCGCGCGAGGTGCTGCCGGGCCTGCCCATCATCGTCACGATGAAAGCGCCGCGCGAAAGCGAACTCGTCGCGGCGCTGCACGCGGGCGCCGACGACTGCGTCGCGAAGCCGGTGCGTGGCCCCGAAATGCTCGCCCGCGTCGATGCGCTGATTCGCCGCGCGGGCTTTCGCCGGCCGCGCAACCGCGCGCGCGAGACGTTCGGCGAATATGCGTTCGACGGCGGACGCTCGCTCGTCGTCTGTCGGGGTCAGGTCATTCCGATGACACCGAAGGAACTGCGCTTCGCGCTTCTGCTGTTTTCCAATATGTCGCGGCCCGTTTCGCGCGCCCAGATACTTGAAACGGTCTGGGGCCGCCGCGACATCAAGTCGCGCACGCTCGACACGCATGCCTCGCGCATCCGCGCGAAGCTCGAATTGCGGCCCGAGCGCGGCTACGCGTTGACGCCGTTGTACGGCTACGGCTACCGGCTCGACCCGGTCTCCGCCGCAGACGGCAACGGCGACGGGGACGGGGACGAGCCGCCCCGGACTGAAACAATCGTGGAAACGCTATAATATGGGGCTAAACCATAGCCCCAGTTGCCGGGCTGTCCCCATTTATGCAGCTTTTAACGATCGGAATCAATCACCACACTGCGCCAGTCGCCCTGCGCGAACGCGTGGCGTTTCCGCTCGAACAGATCAAGCCTGCGCTCGACGCGTTCAAGGCGCTGTGGCTCGGCCGCGCGGCGCCCAACGCGCCTGAAGCCGCGATCCTCTCCACCTGCAACCGCACCGAACTCTACTGCGCCACCGACGACCACGCGGCCCGCGAAGCCGCGATCCGATGGCTGTCGATGTACCACAACCTCCCGGTCGACGAACTCGCACCGCATGTCTACGCGCTGCCGCAGTCGGAAGCCGTGCGCCACGCGTTTCGCGTCGCATCGGGGCTCGATTCGATGGTGCTCGGTGAAACCCAGATCGTCGGTCAGATGAAGGACGCGGTGCGCACGGCATCCGAGGCCGGCGCGCTCGGCACGTATCTGAACCAGCTGTTCCAGCGCACGTTCGCCGTGGCGAAGGAAGTGCGCAGCACGACCGAAATCGGTGCGCAGTCGGTATCGATGGCCGCTGCGGCCGTGCGGCTCGCGCAGCGCATTTTCGACAAGGTATCGAACCAGCGCGTGCTTTTTATCGGCGCCGGCGAAATGATCGAGCTGTGCGCGACGCACTTCGCCGCGCAACAGCCGCGTGAACTCGTGATCGCGAACCGTACCGCCGAGCGCGGCGAGCGCCTCGCCGAACGTTTCAACGGCCGCGCGATTCAGCTTGCCGAGCTGCCCACGCGCATGCACGAATTCGACATCATCGTGTCGTGCACGGCGTCGACGCTGCCTATCATCGGCCTGGGCGCAGTCGAGCGCGCGGTCAAGGCGCGCCGTCACCGCCCGATTTTCATGGTCGATCTCGCTGTGCCGCGCGACATCGAGCCGGAAGTCGGCTTGCTCGAAGACGTGTTCCTGTACACCGTCGACGATCTCGGCGCGATCGTCCGCGAAGGCAATGCGTCGCGTCAGGCGGCCGTCGCGCAGGCCGAGGCGATCATCGAAACGCGCGTGCAGAACTTCATGCAGTGGCTCGACGCGCGCAGCATCGTGCCGGTCATTCGCCATATGCATACGCAAGCGGACGCGCTGCGCCGCGCCGAAGTCGATAAAGCGCTCAAGATGCTCGCGCGCGGCGACGATCCGGCCGTCGTGCTCGAAGCGCTGTCGCAATCCATCACGAACAAGTTGATCCACGGTCCGACGCATGCGTTGAACCGCGCGAACAGCGACAACCGCGCCACCCTCATTGAACTGATGAGCGGCTTCTACAAACACAATCACACGCCCGAGCGTTAGCTGCGCTAACGCACATCGAGCGTCGGCGCTCCGGGCAGCCAGCAGCAACTGGCGCTTTCCGGAACGTGCGCGGCGCCCCGGCCCGCGGCCGTAGTGCCTGTTTGCAGTTCCGTGGTACAGGCCGCCCGCTTCCCGAATTCTGGCTATCGCTTCCGGAGCCCCGCTCCGGAGCGCAACGAAAATCCGATGAAAACGAGCATGCAAAGCAAGCTCGACCAGCTCACGACACGGCTGGCCGAACTGAATGACCTGTTGAGCCGCGCGGACGTCACCGCGAATCTCGATCAATACCGCAAGCTCACGCGCGAGCATGCGGAGCTCGGACCCGTAGTCGAGCATTACGCGCTGTGGCGCCGGGCCGTCAACGATGCGGCGACCGCGCAGGAACTGATGTCGGATCCGTCGATGAAGGAATTCGCCGAAGAAGAAAACCGCGCGGCGCGCGAGCGGATGGAGCAGCTCGAGGCGGAATTGCAGCGCATGCTGCTGCCGAAAGACCCGAACGACGAGCGCAATATCTTCCTCGAAATCCGCGCGGGCACGGGCGGCGACGAGTCGGCGCTGTTCGCGGGCGATTTGCTGCGCATGTATCTGCGCTATGCGGAGCGTAATCGCTGGCAGGTCGAAATGATGTCGGCAAGCGAATCGGACCTCGGCGGCTATAAGGAAGTGATCGTGCGCATTGCGGGCGAGGCGGCTTACTCGAAGCTCAAGTTCGAATCGGGCGGACATCGCGTGCAGCGCGTGCCGGCCACCGAAACGCAAGGCCGCATCCATACGTCCGCGTGCACGGTCGCGGTCATGCCGGAAGCCGATGAAATCGGCGAAGTCGAGATCAATCCGTCCGATCTGCGCATCGATACGTTCCGCGCGTCGGGTGCCGGCGGCCAGCACATCAACAAAACGGACTCGGCCGTGCGCGTCACGCACTTGCCGACGGGTATCGTCGTCGAGTGCCAGGACGATCGCTCGCAGCACAAGAACAAGGACCGCGCGCTCAAAGTGCTCGCGGCGCGCATCAAGGACAAGCAATACCACGAGCAGCACGCGAAGGAAGCGGCCACGCGCAAGAGCCTGATCGGTTCGGGCGACCGCTCGGAGCGCATCCGCACCTACAACTTCCCGCAAGGGCGGCTCACCGATCACCGCATCAACCTGACGCTGTATCGGCTCGAAGCGATCATGGAGGGCGATCTCGACGAGCTGATCGCCGCGCTCGTCAGCGAGCATCAGGCCGAGTTGCTCGCGTCGCTCGGGGACGCGGAATAAGCGGCGGAACGACCGGCGAGACGAGCAGAAAAATGAGCGACGAAAGGTCCGGCAGAGTATCCGGCGAATCGGAACCGGCCACGGTTGCCGCGCTGCTTCGCGCGTCGTCGCTGCCGGCGCTCGAGGCGCGCATTCTGCTCGGGCATGCTCTGGGCTGGCGGCGGACCGAACTGATCACGCGCGCCGAAGAACCGCTCGATGCTGCGCAGGTCGCGCTCTGGTATCGGCTCGAAGCGCGGCGCGTCGCGGGCGAGCCGGTCGCGCAACTGGTCGGCGCGCGCGAGTTCTACGGACTCGAATTCGAAGTCACGCCGCATGTGCTGATTCCGCGGCCGGAGACCGAACTGCTGGTCGAAACCGCGCTCCACGTCATCGCCAACCGCACACGCCCGCGTGTGCTCGATCTCGGCACGGGAACCGGCGCGATTGCGGTCGCGATCGCGTCCGCGCGGCCCGATGCGCAGGTGTGGGCGGTCGACCGGTCGATTGATGCGTTGCAGGTCGCCGCGCGCAATGCGGCACGTCTGCTCGATGCACAACGCCCCGGCGGCGCGCTGACCTTGCTGCATGGCGACTGGTACGCACCGCTCGACGCCCTGCGCGAAGGGCCACCCGGCGGCTCGCCTGACGCCCCGCCGCTGCGCTTCGATGCGATCGTCAGCAATCCGCCGTATATCGCCGGCGACGATCCGCATCTCGCGCAAGGCGATCTGCGCTTCGAGCCGCGCGGCGCGCTGACGGACGAAGCCGATGGCTTATCCGCGATACGTTCGATCGTGACGGAGGCGCCCGCATGGCTCGCCGCGCGCGGCGCGCTGTGGATCGAGCATGGCTACGATCAGGCCGCGGCCGTGCGCGCGCTGCTTGCCGCGCATGGGTTCCACGACGTGCGCTCCGTATGCGATCTGGCCGGCATCGAACGCATCAGCGGCGGCGAGCGGCCGCCGTCGGCACCGTCGGCTCGTCCTGACGAAATCCGCTATCATTTGTAGTCAACCCCACTCATTTCCCGAATCGCAAGGTCAGTCATGGATACGCAACAACGCATCAAGCAGATCGTCGACGAAAACGCCGTCGTGCTCTTCATGAAGGGCAACGCGCAGTTTCCGATGTGCGGCTTCTCGGGCCGCGCGGTGCAGATCCTGAAGGCATGCGGCGTCGACGAGTTCAAGACCGTCAACGTGCTCGAAGACGACGAGGTCCGCCAGGGCATCAAGGCATTCTCGAACTGGCCGACCATCCCGCAGCTCTACGTGAAGGGCGAATTCGTCGGCGGCTCGGACATCATGATGGAGATGTACCAGTCGGGCGAACTCCAGCAGTTGTTTACCGCGGCTTAACGAAACGCATCAGCGGAACAAGGGCCCGCGACGCCTGCGGGCCGCCTTGGGCGTCGGCCGCATGGCCACCTGCACGGGTACCCCGCCGCGGCCGCCCAATAGCTGCCTGATAGCCTGCCGGTTGCGAGGCACTTCATGGACACACGCATTGCCGTACCACGCCGCGTGATCGTTGCAATCACCGGCGCATCAGGCGCGATTTACGGCATCCGGCTGCTGCACGCGCTGCGCCGGATTGGCGGTGTCGAAAGCCATCTGCTCGTGTCCAGCGCCGGATGGCTCAATATTCATCACGAACTTCAATTGACGAAAGAAGACGTGCACCGGCTCGCGGACGTCGTCCATTCGGTGCGCGATATCGGCGCAAGCGTCGCATCGGGTTCGTTCACGACGCACGGCATGATCGTCGCACCGTGCTCGATGAAGACACTCGCGAGCATCGCGCACGGCCTCTGCGACAACCTCATTTGCCGCGCCGCCGACGTCACCTTGAAAGAACGCCGCCGCCTCGTGCTGATGGTGCGCGAAACGCCGCTGAACCTTGTGCATCTGCGCAATATGACGGCCGTCACCGAGATGGGCGGCATCGTGTTTCCGCCCGTGCCGGCGTTTTACAGCAAGCCCGCTTCGCTTGATGAGATGGTCGACCACACGGTGGCGCGCGTCGTCGATCTGCTTTCGCTCGGGCCGTCGCTCGCGCCGGCGTGGGAAGGGTTGGGCGCAAACGAATAGATTCAGATTCCGGCGCCCTTGAACCAACAACCGAACTAACTTCAGTCGGCGGCAATTCACAACGCTGACGACGCAATTAATTCCGCTTTAGCCCGTTTATCAAACGCCGGTGCATCTATAGAGTCGATGCATCGAAACCCACTCCCGTCGCGCCAATCCGCGACCGATGCCGCCATGACCCGCCTGCCGACGCTATTCCTTTCCCACGGCGCGCCGACGCTGCCGATCGACCCGTCGCTGCCGTCCGCCGAATTTGCCTCGCTGTCGGCCACATTGCCGCGCCCGAAAGCGATTCTGATGCTGTCCGCGCACTGGATGACTGCGAAGCCGGTCGCGAGCACCGCCAGCAAGCCGGAGACGATCCACGACTTCCACGGCTTCCCGCGCCAGCTCTACGACATCCGGTATCCGGCGCCCGGCGCGCCCGATGTCGCGCGCCACGCGGCGGAACTGCTCGACGCCGCCGGTATTGCCACGTCGAGCGAACCGCACGGGCTCGACCATGGCGCGTGGGTGCCGATGCTGCTGATGTTCCCGTCCGCCGACATCCCGGTCGCACAATTGTCGATCCAGCCCCGCCTCGATCCCGGCCACCACTTCCGCGTCGGGCGCGCATTGCGCGCGCTGCGCGACGATGGCGTGATGGTGATCGGCTCCGGACAGATCACGCACAACCTGCGCGAAGCGGACTTTTCGGCTCGCGCGGAAGACGCCGACCCGCGCGTAACGGAGTTCACCGACTGGTTCGAAGCGCGTCTCGCCGCACGCGATATCGACGCGCTGCTCGACTATCGACGCCACGCGCCGCACGCGGTATCGATGCACCCGACCGACGAACACCTGCTGCCGGTATTCGCCGCGCTAGGCGCCGCCGCCGACGATTATCAGATGCAGATCCAGCCGCTCGGCACCTATCAGCGCGTGCTCGCGATGACGAACTACGTGTTCACCGATGCCTGAGGTTTGCTAACGGCTTCGGAGGTTTGCAGAAGTCGCGCGGTGCCGCTCTCGCCGTGAAACTGGCTTCCAAGATCGCCAGACAAAAAGCCCGTCCGAGATGCGAAGCATCGTCGAACGGGCTTTTCACGTTGCCCGCGCAAGCCTCGCGCCGGCAGTCGATTTCGAGCGCCTGGCAACCCCACCCTATGCGCCGACCCCCTCGAGAATCTCATCATGCGATTCGCGCTCGGCCAGATATTCGGTGCGGTAACCGGTATGCACACCCCAGTAATAAAACACCAGCGCGCAGACAATCACGACGACCATGTCCCACCCGTATGGCAGCACGTCGAGACCGCCGAACTGCTTGCTGCCGATCAGCGACAGCACCGCCATCGTCGGCAGGTAGGCCACGAGCCACCACGCAGCCTTCAGATCGCGGCCCCAGCCTGCAAAGCCGGCCTTCGCCTGATAGTAGAAGTACACAGGCAGCGCGACGATCATCAGCAGGATGATTTCGCCGGTCAGCGGCCATTTCGCCCAATACAGGATCAGCGACGCGCAGACAAATGCGAACGGTGCGATCACCTTCATGCCGGCGATCTGCAGCGGACGCTCGAGGTCAGTTGCGGTACGGCGCAGCGCCATCAGACTGATCGGGCCCGTCAGATACGAGATGACCGTCGCGACCGAAATCACCGCCGCGAGCGAACTCCAGCCGCGGAAGAAGAACAGGAAGATAAACGACACGAGCAGGTTGAACCACATGGCCATACGCGGCACGCCGTAGAGCGGATGCACGACGCCGAACATCTTCGGCAGCGTGTTATTGCGCTCCATTGCGTAGATCATTCGCGTGGTGGTGGCCATATACGTCGTGCCGGTGCCGCTCGGGCTCACGAACGCGTCGACATAGAGAAGAATGGCGAGCCAGTTCAGGTTCAGCGCGATCGCCAGTTCCGCGAACGGCGACGCAAACGTGAAGTGACTCCAGCCCTTCATCACATCGGCCGGATTGACCGCGCCGATGTAGGCGATCTGCAGCAACACGTAGATCACGAGCGCAAGCAGGATCGAACCGATCACCGCGAACGGCACGCTCTTCGCGGGATTGCGCGCTTCGCCCGCGAGATTGACGGGGCTCTGGAACCCGTTGAATGCGAAGACGATGCCGCTCGTCGCCACGGCGGTGAGCACCGCCGACCAGCCGTACGGCGCAAACGTGCCCGCCTCGCCGAAGTTCTCGCGATGAAAACCGGTCAGCAGGAGACCGAGAATCGTCGCGCCAGGGATGATGAACTTGAAGACGGTGATCGCAGAGTTCGCGTGCGCGAACAGCTTCACGCCCCAGTAGTTCAACAGGAAATAGACGATCACGAGCGCGGCGGACAGCAATAACCCGTTTGTCGTCAGCGATCCGTCGACGAAGAGCGCATGCGCCCAAGGGTAAGGCCACGTGCTCATGTACTGGATCGACGCCTCGGCCTCGATCGGGATCACCGACACAATCGCGATCCAGTTCGCCCACGCGCTGATGAATCCGACGAGTGCGCCGTGTGAATAGCGCGCGTAGCGCACCATACCGCCCGACTCGGGCAACATGGCGCCGAGTTCCGCATAGGTGAGCGCGATCGCGAGTATCACCACCGCGCCGATCACCCATGCACAAATCGCTGCCGGCCCTGCAATTTTTGCCGCCTTCCAGGCGCCGAACAGCCACCCGGACCCGATGATCGAACCGAGGCCGGTCAGCAGCAGCGCGATCGGGCCGATCTTCCGTTGAATAGAACTTGTCACGTCTTCTCCTGATCTTTGAGACCGTATCGAAGGACCGCGCCGACCACAGATTGAGCACCGGCCGCCGCCCACGTTACGCACGCTTCGGGCCACCCGGCCAGGACAACGTCAAGGACAACGTCAAGGACAACTGCGCAGACAACTGTCAATGACGCGATGCGATGGGTGCAACCGTCAACGAGGCGCGTAGTGTAACGGTTGCACCTGCCGTTGAATACGAAAAATCGGTTCGTTCATACAAAAAACTCGCGCGATTTGCAAGCTTTGTAAATACAGTTTCTGGCATAAAGCGTTAATGCCTGTGAAGAAGACGGGGACACTATTGACCTTCTCTCGAAATGACCGTATAAAGATCGGGCAGGATTTCAAGTGGCGAGTGAATTGGTCTTTTGGTTGGTTCGCCCATCAGCGGTACTCCGGCTGGTCCTATTACCCCTTCCTTGATTTTCGTGCACCCCCTACAGGCTTCGGCCTTATTTACCTCTTTTAGGAAAAAGTAATATGGAAACCGGTACCGTCAAGTGGTTCAATGACGCTAAGGGCTTTGGCTTTATCACCCCGGACGGCGGCGGCGAAGATCTGTTCGCGCATTTCTCTGAAATCCGCATCGAAGGCTTCAAGACGCTCCAGGAAAACCAGAAGGTCACGTTTGAAGTGAAGACGGGCCCGAAGGGCAAGCAAGCCGCTAACATCAAGCCGGCCTAAGCTGTATGTCTTGGGGGAGACCCCAGGAATACCAAGAAAAACCCCGCATAAGCGGGGTTTTTTGCATTTGTCGGCAGCTATTGTCTGTCGTTTGGCGCGGGAGGAGTACCCGTTAGGCGGCTGCGCGGGCAGACAACGCCCGACGCGCGCGATTTCCGGTCAGCTGAACACGCGTTGCGCGTGGATGCCGAGACCCGTGGCCACACTGGCAAGCCGGTCGCCGAACACCGGTCGCGCCCCAGGGAACGCCGCGGAAAGCGCGCCGGAAAGAAACGCTAGCCCCGTCGAACCGCCGGTGAAATACAGCGCACCGACGTCGCGGTCGGCGACGCCCGCGACCTGCACCGTATCGCGCGCCGCCTGAACGATGCGTCGCGTTTCTTCCTTGCCCGCTTCGATCAGTTGCGCTTCGTCGAATGCCACGCGCAGGTCGTCTTCGACCATCTCCAGATCGATCAGCGTCTCGCCGCCCGCCGCGACACCGATCTTCGCCTCTTCCGCGCACGCGGCCAGCGCATGTCCGAGACGCCGCTCGACGACGCGCATCAGCCGGTCGTGATGACACGTCTCCGTGTACAGGTGCCTGATCAGCGCGAGTTCGCCGACACGCTTCGGCGCGTAGACGGTATTGATCAGATGCCACGTCGCGAGATCGAAGTAGATGCGGTTCGGCACCTCGCGGCCCTCGGGATCGAGGGCCCGGTAGCCGAGCTCCGTCAGGATCGTCGTCAGCTCGACGCGCCGGTCGAAATCGGTGCCTGCGACATGGACGCCGTGATGGGCGAGCACGTCGTCCTTGCGCTCGATGCGCGCCATCCGCTGCGGCCCGACGCGCACGAGCGAAAAGTCCGATGTGCCGCCGCCGATATCGGCCACCAGCACGAGCTGCTCTTCCGTCAGATGCGATTCGTAGTCGAACGCGGCCGCGATCGGCTCATACTGGAACTCGATGTCGCGAAAGCCGACCGCGCGTGCGGCGGCTTCGAGCTGTTGCTGCGCGAGACGGTCGGCGCGCGGATCGTCGTCGACGAAGAACACCGGGCGGCCGAGCACCGCGCGCTCGAGCGTGACGCCGGCGCCCGCTTCCGCATGCCGCTTCAGATGCGTGAGAAAGATCGCGATCACGTCCGTGTATTTGATCGCGCTGCCATCGCCGAGCTCGGTCGTGCTGTCGGCGAGCGCCGAGCCGAGAATGCTTTTCATCGAGCGCATCAGGCGGCCGTCGAAGCCATCGATGTACGCTTCGAGCGCGGCGCGCCCGTATTCGCGGGTGTTTTCGTCGGTATTGAAGAACACCGCGGTCGGCAGTGTCGTGTACGCGCCTTCGACCGGCGCGAGCCGCAGCGCGCCGTTGTCGGGCACCGCGACCGCCGAATTCGACGTACCGAAGTCAATCGCGCAAAAGGTCATGAGGACATCGCTGGCTGACGGCGCGGTGCGCCGCCCGCACCCGCGCGAACGAGAGAAGGGACGGGCTTTTTAGCACGAAAGGCAGACCTGCGGCAACCCGTGATGCGGATTCGCGTGCCCGTCGCGCGAACACGGCGTGTGTCGACGCAGGGTGCGGCACCGAACGGCCGGGTCACGGCAAGCCGTCGCGAGCAATCGCGAGCCGCGGAACGAAATTTGCGCAAACCCGTTCGCCGGACGCAGAAGGCTTCGCTTGCGCTGCGCTCGTTGACCGGCAGCGCGCGCAGTCTTCTTGCCAGACTATGTGCCAACGGGCGCACGCCGACAGCCCCCGCCCCCTAACGAAAAAGGAGCCTCGCCGCCATGTCCGAACCGCCCGCCGCAACGGCACGCGCAGAGTCGGCATCGTCTTCGATCATCGAGACGGACCTGCCTTCGCGGCTCGACCGTCTGCCGTGGGGCCGCTTTCACACGCTGGTCGTCTTCGCGCTCGGCGTCACGTGGCTGCTCGACGGACTCGAGGTGACACTGGCCGGCGCGGTGGCGAGCGCATTGAAATCGAGCCCGTCGCTGCATTTCAACAATGCGGAAATCGGCCTCGCGGGCAGCGCGTATATCGCCGGTGCCGTGCTCGGCGCACTCGGCTTCGGCTGGCTGACCGATCGTCTCGGGCGGCGCAAGCTGTTCTTTGTCACGCTCGGGCTGTATCTCGCCGCGACGGCGGCGACTGCGTTCTCGTGGAATCTCGCGACTTTCCTGCTGTTCCGCTTCCTGACCGGCGCGGGCATCGGCGGCGAGTACACGGCCATCAATTCGACGATCCAGGAGTTCACGCCCGCACGCGTGCGCGGCTGGACCGATCTTGCGATCAACGGCACGTTTTGGGTTGGCGCGGGACTCGGCGCCGCAGGCTCGCTCGTGCTGCTCGACCCCGGGCTCATGCCGCCCGACTGGGGGTGGCGCGCGTGCTTTCTGATCGGCGCGGTGCTCGCGCTCGCGATCCTGCCGATGCGCAGGTGGATTCCCGAGAGTCCGCGCTGGCTGCTCACGCACGGCGAAGCGCATGAAGCACGTACGGTGGTCGAGGAGATCGAAGCGCGCTTTCGCAACGAAGGGCACCAGCTGAAAGGCGCCGAAACGCTGAAGCGCCTGCGCTTGCGCGCGCGCGAACACACGACACTGCGCGAAGTGTTCGACACGCTATTCGTGCGGCATCGGCAGCGCGCGCTCGTCGGCCTGTCGCTGATGACGGCGCAGGCGTTCTGCTACAACGCGATCTTCTTCACCTATGCGCTCGTGCTGACCGACTTTTACGGCGTGCCCGGCGATCATATCGGCTGGTACCTGCTGCCTTTCGCACTCGGCAACTTTCTCGGACCGCTGCTGCTCGGGCGGCTCTTCGACGTGATCGGCCGGCGCAAGATGATCACGACGACCTATGCCCTGTCCGCCGTGCTGCTGACCGTGAGCGGCTACATGTTCGAGCAGCACTGGCTGACGGTCACGACGCAGACAATCTCATGGATGGTGATTTTCTTTTTCGCTTCGGCTGCGGCGAGCTCCGCATATCTGACCGTCAGCGAGTCGTTTCCGCTTGAAATCCGCGCGCTGGCGATCGCGGTGTTCTATGCGTTCGGCACCGCGCTAGGCGGTATCGTCGGGCCGGCGTTCTTTGGACGCCTGATCGATACTCATCAACGCGGCGAGGTGTTTTCCGGGTACCTCGTCGGTGCGACGCTCATGCTGGCCGCGGCGCTGATTGCGGCGGTATGGGGAGTCGACGCGGAGCGGCGTTCGCTTGAAAGCGTCGCGGCGCCGTTGTCCGCGGTTGAAGATGACTGACGCGGCCCGGACTCCGTCAGGCGAGTTGTGGGAGGCGATGTGCGTGGCGCGATCTGCGGCTATCGCATTGCGCGGCTAGAACGACTTTTTCCACGCTCCCGCGAACGCAATCTCCGTAAGCGGCAAGCGCGTGCGTACCGATTTCTCGCGTTCGCGCAGCACCGGGTCGAGTTTGTCGACTTCGCCGAAGTGTCCGAGCGCGATCATCGAAATTACTTCGACGTCGTCGGGAATATCGAACGTGCGACGGAACGCCTCGACGTCGAAACCGCTCATCTGATGCGCGGCGAGACCAAGCGCGTGTGCCTGCAGGACGAGCGCCATGGCCGCCGCGCCTGCGTCATATGGCGCGCAACGGTTGACGCTGCCCTTGTTTGTCAACGTATGCGCCGTGACGGCGATCAGCACCGGCACTGCGCCGTTCCACCCCTGATTGAAGGGCACGAGTGTCGAGAATGCTTTCTTGAACGCGACTTCATCGACACCGCGATCGAACACGATAAAGCGCCACGGCTGCCCGTTGAATGCCGATGGCGCCCAGCGCGCCGCTTCGAGCACAGTCTGAAGATGCTCGCGGCTCACCGGCTGGTTCGAAAATGCGCGCGGACTCCAGCGGCTCGCCAACAATTCTTCAATGGGGACTTCGGTCGCAGCGACTTTTTTGGTCATGTGCATCTCGCGGTCGTTGTGCATGAACGATCGATCATTGCGCAGTGGCCGGATAGGATAACCCGGAACGCCAGCGCCAAACCGGCGATCGATCCGCTCATGCGAACGCGCAAGCAGTGGCGACTACGACACAGCAGCGGCTGCATGGCGCCGCGACGTCCGTCAGACGGCTTGAACCGCTGCCCCTCGCGGACGACGATTGATGCGCAGCACGATCACCGCGGCAATCAGGCACAAGCCACCTGAGATCATCGAGGCAACCGTGTAGGTGCCGAGACTCGAGCGCAGCATCCCGGCGCCGAGCGCGGCAAATGCCGCACCGAGCTGGTGTCCGGCCACGACCCAGCCGAAGACGACCGGCGCCGACTCCTTGCCATAGACATCGGTTGCCAGGCGCACGGTGGGCGGCACCGTCGCAATCCAGTCGAGGCCGTAGAACACGGCGAAAAGCGGCAGGCCGAAGAAGTCGATGCCAAACGCATGCGGCAGGTAGATGAGCGACAACCCGCGCAGGCCGTAGTACCAGAACAGCAGCACGCGCGAGTTGAAGCGATCGGACAGCCAGCCCGACAGCGTCGTACCGAAGAGATCGAAGATACCCATCGCGGCAAGCAGCGAAGCGCCCTGCACTTCCGAGAGACCGTAGTCGCCGCACATCGCGATCAGATGCGTGCCGATGTAGCCGTTCGTGCTCGCGCCGCAAATAAAGAAGCTGAAGAACAGCAGCCAGAAGTCGCGCGTTTTGCTCGCGAACGCAAGCGTGCCGAATGCGATCGCGAGCGGGTTCTGTTTCGACTGGTCGGTTTTCAGCGGCGCATCAGCGGGCTCGCCGTACGGGCGCAAGGTCAGATCGGCGGGACGCTCGGGCAGCAGGAACGCAACGAGCGGCAGCACGACACCGGCTGCGAGCGCGACGACCCATACGACCGGCCGCCAGCCATGGTGCTCGGCGATGGCGGCCAGCATCGGCAGGAATACGAGCTGCCCGGTCGCCGAGCTGGCCGTGAGGATGCCCATCACGAGCCCGCGGCGCTTCGCAAACCAGCGGTTGACGACGGTTGCCGACAATGTCAGCGCCGCGACGCCGGTCGACCCGCCCACCATCACGCCCCATACGAGCACCATCTGCCAGGGGGCCGTCATCATCGACGACAGCGCGACGCCGGCTCCCATCAAAGCAAGCGCGGCGAGCAGCGTGGGACGTACACCGAAGCGCTGCATCGCGGCCGCCGCGAACGGACCCGTCAGCCCGTACAGCGCGATATTCACCGAAATGGCGAGCGAGATCGTCGCGCGGCTCCAGCCGAATTCGTGCTCGAGCGGCACCATCATCACGCTCGGCGTCGCACGCGTGCCGGCTGCCGCCAGCAGCACGAGAAACACGACGGCGACCGCCAGCCAGCCGTAGTGAAAACGCCCTCCGATGAGTCTTGAAGCCCAGTTCATCCGTTGCTCTCCGTTTCGACGGACGCCGCCGCGCAAAGGGGTGCACGCGCCGCCGCGATGGTCAGCGTCCGTCGTGATCCGCGATCGGTGGTGGTCCGTGCCATGCGTCCGAACCTTTTGAATTTGTCAGACTTGAATCATTTGTGACTGGTCTGTCACAACAGACTTGCGATGGTAGTGACCGGTCAGTAACATGTCAAGGCGACTCATTCGGTATTTGCACACTGTCATGAACGATTCATCACACGCTGAGAAGCCACGGAACGCGTCGACGGCTGGCGCCGAAGGACAGCCGCCGTCGCGAAGCGGCGCACGCGCGACGCCTCGTCGGTCGCAAACCGCGGGGAGCGAAGCGCAACAGCAGTTGCTGCGCGCCGCAACCGAACTGTTCTACCGCGAAGGCGTGCGCGCGGTCGGCGTCGATACGGTCGTCGAGCGCGCGGGCGTGAACAAGATGAGTCTCTATCGGCGGTTTTCGTCGAAGGACGACCTGGTCGTGGCATGGCTCGAACAGGCCGACCGCGAGTTTTTCGAGCGCCTCGAGCGCCGCATTGCAAAGCATTCGGGCGATGCGGCCAAACAGCTGAACGACTATTTTTCGGACCTCGCGCAGCGCGCGTCCTCACCCGACTACCGGGGCTGCCCCTTCGTCAATGTATCGGCGGAGTTCCCCGACGCGTCGCACCCGGCCCGCCTATGTGTGAACCGCAATAAGACCAAGCTTGTCGCGAGGCTCAATGAACTGGCTGCAGAAGCGGGCGCGCGCGAGCCCGCGGCGCTCGCGGACGCGCTCGCATTGCTGATCGAAGGCATCTATGCAGCAAGTCAGACCTACGGTCCGGGCTGCGGGCCGATCGCGGCGGCGCCGGCCGTTGCCGCGCAACTGATCGCGGCCGCGTGCGCCGACGCGCCGGTAAAATAGCGGCTTCGCCGTCCTGGCCCTCGCAGTGCCTGCTATGCCGCCGTCCTCGCCACCCGCCGACTCCGATTCACACGATGCGACGACCATTGCCGCGACGCGCCACTGGCTCACGCGCGCGGTAATCGGCCTCAATCTGTGTCCGTTTGCCAAAGCGGTGCATGTGAAAGACCAGATCCGCTATGCGGTCAGCAATGCGGCGGACATCGAAGGCGTGCTGGCCGACCTCGAAAGCGAGTTGCGCAATCTGGCCAACGCATCCCCTACCGCCGTCGATACAACCCTGCTGATTGTTCCGCATGCGCTCGCCGATTTCCTCGAATACAACGACTGCCTGTATTTCGCGGACCGGATGCTGAAGGCGCTGCGTCTCGAAGGCACGCTGCAGATCGCGAGTTTCCACCCGTGCTATCAGTTCGAAGGCAGCGAGCCGGACGACATCGAAAACTATACGAATCGCTCGCCTTATCCGATCCTGCATCTGCTGCGCGAAGCGAGCATCGAACGCGCGGTCGATGCGTTTCCCGATGCTGCCGGCATCTACGAGCGCAATCAGGAAACCTTGCGTCGGCTGGGCCAGCAAGGCTGGCAGCAATGGATGGCGGCGCAGACCGATACCGACTGATTCGCACGGCACGGCCGCGCTCGCGCGTTCAAGCGGCGACGAAAAACCGCTCGCGCAATTCGTTGAGCCCGAACGTATCCATCACTTCGTGCAGCCGCTCGGTGGGCTTGCGCCGCGGCAAGTCTTTGTAGTGCGCGATGATCAGCTCGTTTTTCATCGAGTGTTCCCAGCCGACCAGTTCAGTGACGTTCACCTGATAACCATGCGCCTCGAGTTGCAGGCAGCGCAGCACATTGGTGATCTGGCTGCCGAATTCACGCGTATGCAGCGGGTGGCGCCAGATTTCGGTCAGCGCGCTGCCGAGCGACCTGCTCTTGTTGCGCTTTAGCACACCCGCGATTTCCGCCTGGCAGCACGGCACCACGACGACATACTTCGCGTGTTTTTCGAGCGCGAAGCGGATCGCATCGTCGGTGGCGGTGTTGCATGCATGCAGCGCGGTCACGATATCGACGGTCGGCGGCAACCGGTCGGACTCGATCGACTCGGCCACCGACAGATTCAGAAACGACATTGCGCCAAACCCAAGGCGCCTTGCCAGTTCCTCCGACTTCGCGACAAGTTCTTCGCGCGTCTCGATGCCGAAGATGTGCGAGTTGTCGCGCAGATCCTTGAAGAAAAGGTCATACAGGATAAAACCAAGGTACGACTTGCCCGCGCCGTGATCGACGAGCGACACCGAGCCGTTCGTTCCCTTCACGTCCTGGAGCAGCGGCTCGATGAACTGAAACAGGTGATAGACCTGCTTGAGCTTGCGACGGCTGTCCTGATTCATCTTGCCGTCGCGCGTGAGGATATGCAGCTCCTTTAGAAGCTCGACGGATTGATCGGGTCGGATCTCGTAATTTTTACCGGACATCGACTGGCGTGCCACCGATTGCATGAAAAACGTGCGTCAGGCGACGGAAAAAAGAAGAAGTTGCTGTCAGTTTACCGAAAAGCGCCGCGGGCTTCGCCGTTCGCCGCGTTTAAAAACGGTGCACGAACAGGACGTAGGAACGCTTCATGCAGCGCTGGACCCCATGCGGGCGCTGCATCGGCGGTGCAATGCGAATGTGACGCCCGGGCGCCACAACGCGCGTAAAGCCATCGGGACCACGAGGCCCGACGTGCCGGCGCGAAATAACGACCAAAGCTGCCGGCCGCCCCGAACAATGCGGTGAACCGGCGACTTCGGGGGAAGTCGTACCCGTCAGCGCGATCTGCATGGATCCATGTGTAACAGGACGGGGACGGACGTAACCTAACCTGAAGCGTGCCGCGACTGCCCACAGTAAGCGCGCTCAGATCAGAAGAGGCGGCAATGGATACGACACCCAACGGAAACGCGGAGCAGAAGTTTCAGGAACTGCTCGCGAAACTGACAACGACTCCGGAATGGACCGAGAAACAGCAGCTCGAGCTCGAAATGGCGCGCGATATCTCGGTCGAGATGCTGCGCCTCGCTGAAGTCATGCGAGACGGCAGCGTCGATCTCGAGACGGTCCTGATCATGCTGAAGTACGCCAAAGTGCTCGACTTCGTGATGACGACGCTCGCGTCCCGGCGCGACATCAAACCGCAAACGCTGCGGGTGATCTTCAAGCTTGCGGGGTTGAAGGTCGACGAGGCCTACCCTGGCTGACTGGCCGCGAACGAATCGCGGCAAACCGAAGGCGCGAACTCGCACCCACTGCGACTACCCGTACTGCGATGACGCCCGATCAGGCGCGCCGTCGCATCGACGCGCACCCAGGGCACGCATGCTTTACGCGGCTTACAAGGCTGTCGCGCCTTCTCGCCACGCTCGCATAGGGCGTCGGCAATCGGCTATTCTTTGGTCGTTTGCACTAAAAAAGCGTGCGCGCGCCCCTCGCTCGAGGCGCCGCGCGGTAGCCCGAAGATAGGCCGCTCTGCCCAACGTCCCCGTTCCGAGGCCAGCCCATGCCAACTGAATCAGTTGCTGCGCAATCCATTCACTCCACCATCCGCCTTCATCCGAACGACGATGTGATCATCGCGACCCGGCAGCTCGTGCCCGGCACGCGCATCGACGCGGAAGACCTCGTCGTCACCGGGCTGGTTCCGCCCGGCCACAAGGTCGCGGCGCGCGCGATTGCCAAAGGCGAGCCGGTCAAGCGCTACAACCAGATCATCGGCGTCGCGCGCGATGCGATCGCGCGCGGGCAGCACGTGCACGTGCATAACCTCGGCATGGCGGAGTTTGCGCGCGAACACGAGTTCGGCATCGATGTGCATGCAACGGATTACGCCGCCGAGCCCGCGCATTTCATGGGCATTCGACGCGCGGATGGCCGCGTGGCGACACGTAACTTCATCGGCGTGCTGACGAGCGTCAACTGTTCGGCAACCGTTGCGCGCGCCATCGCCGACTACTTTCGGCGCGACGTGAATCCGCAGGCGCTCGCCGACTACCCGAACGTCGACGGCGTGATCGCACTCACGCATGGCCTCGGCTGCGGCATCGACACGCTCGGCGAAGGCATGAAGATTCTGCGCCGCACGCTGGCCGGCTATGCCGCGCATCCGAACTTCGCCTCGGTGCTGTTCGTCGGCCTGGGCTGCGAAGCGAATCAGATCGGTGGCGTGCTCGAGTCAGGCGGGCTCAAGGACGATCAGCCGAAGCTGCGCAGCTTCACGATTCAGGACAGCGGCGGCACGCGCAAGACGATCGAGCGCGGCATCGCCATGGTGCGCGAAATGCTCGGCGATGCGAACCGCGTCACGCGCGAGCCGGTGCCGGCGTCGTATCTGAACGTCGGGCTGCAATGCGGCGGGTCCGACGGCTATTCGGGCATTTCGGCCAACCCCGCGCTCGGCGCCGCGGTCGATCGCCTCGTGCGGCACGGCGGCACCGCGATTCTCTCCGAGACGCCCGAAGTCTACGGCGCCGAGCACCTGCTGACGCGGCGCGCGGTAAGCCGCGAAGTCGGCGAAAAGCTGCTCGCGCGCATCGCGTGGTGGCAGGACTACTGCGCGCGCAACGACGCCGCGCTCGACAACAACCCGTCGGCCGGCAACAAGGTGGGCGGCCTCACGACGATCCTCGAAAAATCGCTCGGCGCGGTCGCAAAAGGCGGCACGACGAATCTCGTCGATGTCTACGAATACGCGCAGCCGATCACCGCGAAAGGCTTCGTGTTCATGGATTCGCCCGGCTACGACCCGATGTCGGCAACCGGTCAGGTCGCGTCGGGCGCGAATCTGATCTGCTTCACCACCGGCCGCGGTTCCGCTTACGGCTGCGCGCCGTCGCCGTCGCTGAAGCTCGCGACCAACACGGCGCTGTGGGAGCGGCAGCAGGACGATATGGACATCAACTGCGGCGGCGTGATCGACGGCACCGCATCGATCGACGAACTCGGCGCAGCGATTTTCCGGATGATGCTCGATTGCGCATCGGGCGTTCGGTCGAAAAGCGAGCTGCACGGATATGGGCAGAACGAGTTCGTGCCGTGGCAAGTGGGCGTGGTGACCTGAGACGCGCGCCGGTTTCGCGCTCACGCTGCGCGTGCCGTTTCGACGGGTGGTGTACCGTTGTGGAACATCGTCTTCAGCTGCGTGCGCAGTTCGGGCGAGTCCGTGTGGTTGTGCACCGCGACTGCGTGCTGCACGGCGGCTTCGAGCAACTCGCTTTCCGAATCGGCGCATAACGCGACCGAACATGCAATGTCGCTCGGATATTCGCGACAATCGATGAATACGCGGCTCATGGCAGTACTCCTCACATCAATGAATGCGCACGCGGTGTGACGCCTGCCGGTCTGCGCGGTCGAACCGCAACATAGGTTCGCCTCGTTCGATCAGATGGCAAGCGGCGTGTGCGCGGGGGAATGACGCGAAGCGCGTCCAATGGAGGGTTGTCAAAAAGTATAGGTCGAGATGCGATAAAAATAAGGGCGCTGCCAGACGGCTGTCCTTTGTCAGAGCGCGAAGCGCTTCGAAAGGCGAGCGTTGCACAATACGACGGTCCTGATCGCGCATCGGACGTTGGGCATTGGCGCATTGGCGCGCGTCGGCGCATTGGGCCGCCCTGCACGCGTATGGGAAAATGCGGGCGCCGCCTGACGGCGCGCTTCATACGTAACCGGTGTCGGACGCGAGTTTCCGTCACCATTCTCTCTTCTCTGCCACGCATGTCGATTTTGCATGACCGTCATAGCGTCGCCGTCATCGGCGGCGGCCCCGCCGGACTGATGGCGGCCGAAGCGCTCGTCCAGCACGGCGTACAGGTCGACGTCTACGATGCGATGCCGTCGGTCGGGCGCAAGTTTCTGATGGCCGGCAAGGGCGGGATGAACATTACGCATTCGGAACCGCTCGACCGCTTCATCGCGCGATATGGCAAACGCCACGCGCAGATCGGACGGCTTTTCGACCGCTTCGGCCCCGATGCATTGCGCGCCTGGACGAGCGAGCTCGGCGTCGACACGTTCGTCGGCAGCTCCGGACGCGTGTTTCCGACCGACATGAAGGCCGCACCGCTGCTGCGCGCCTGGCTGCACCGCCTGCGCACGTCGGGCGTGCGTTTTCACATGCGGCACAAGTGGGTGGGCTGGGACGCGCCGGGCGGCCGCGCGCGGCACGCGCTGCGCCTTGCGACGCCGGCGGGCGAGGAGGTCCTGCACACGGATGCGGTGATCCTCGCGCTTGGCGGCGGCAGCTGGCCGCGTCTGGGCTCCGACGCATCGTGGGTGCCGCTGCTCGAAGCGCGCAATGTGCCGGTCGCGCCGCTCGCGCCTTCGAACTGCGGCTTCGACAGGGACTGGAGCGAACCGTTTCGCGAACGCTTTGCGGGTCAGCCGGTGAAGGCGGTGGCGATCTCGGTGACCGACATCGACAACGCGGTGCAGCACCGGCAAGGCGAGTTCGTCATCACGACGACAGGGGTCGAGGGCAGTCTCGTCTATGCGCTCTCAGGCGCGATTCGCGAACGCATGCAGGCGGACGGCGAGGCGGTCGTTCAGCTCGATCTCGCACCGGGGCTGTCGCGAGAGCGGGTGATCGACGAAGTCGTGCGGCCGCGCGGCTCGCGTTCGATGTCGAGTCATCTGCAAAGCCGCATCGGCATTGCGGGTGTGAAACTCGGCTTGCTGCACGAGTGTTTGTCGAAACAGGACTACTTCGATATCGAACGCGTGGCGCGCGCGATCAAGGCGCTGCCGCTGCGGCTCGAGCGCGCGCGGCCGATCGAAGAGGCGATCAGCAGCGCGGGCGGCGTGCCGTTCGAAGCGCTCGATTCGCATCTGATGATTCGCGAACTGCCCGGCGTGTTCTGCGCGGGCGAGATGCTCGATTGGGAGGCGCCGACCGGCGGCTATCTGTTGACTGCGTGTTTTGCGAGCGGTCTCGCCGCGGGGATGGGCGCGTTGAGTTACCTGGCGAGTGCGGGGCGATAAGGTTGCGGGTCGTTCGTCTCGCGCTGACCGTCTCGCGCTGACCGTCGCGCGTTGTACGTCGCGCTTCGCCGCGTTGGTCACGTTGACGCTTACCGCGCCTTCAAACGCCAAAGCGACGTGACTTCGGCCGCGCGCGCCGCATGCAGCGGGTCGGACGGATCGGTCGCCTTCGGGTGACGCGGCCGGATGTCCTCGCGCCCCGCGACTACGAGTCCCGCACGATCGATCGCCGAGAGCAGATCGTTGCGCGTGCGCAAGCCGAGGTGTTCCGCGAAGTCGGACAGGATCAACCACCCTTCACCGCCCGGCTCGAGATGTTCCGCGAGGCCGTTGAGAAAGCCGAGCAGCATCCGGCTTTCGTGATCGTAGATCGCGTATTCGATCGGCGACGCCGGCCGCGCCGGCAACCACGGCGGATTGCACACGACAAGCGGCGCACGGCCTGGCGGAAACAGATCCGCTTCGACGACCTCCACGCGGTCGGCGTAGCCGAGCCGCTCGATGTTTTCGCGTGCACACGCGAGCGCGCGCGGGTCCTGATCGGTTGCGACGACCTTCTCGACGCCGCGCTTCGCAAGCACGGCGGACAGCACGCCGGTCCCGGTGCCGATATCGAACGCCATCTTCAGCGACGGCAACGGCAGGCGCGCGACGAGATCGACATATTCGCCGCGCACCGGCGAGAACACGCCGTAGTGCGGGTGAATGCGTTCGCCGAGCGCGGAAATCTCGACGCCCTTCTTGCGCCATTCGTGCGCGCCGATCAGACCGAGCAGTTCGCGTAACGACACCACGGAGGCCTCGCTGCCCGGCGAACCGTACGCTTCGGCGCAAGCGCTCTGCACATTCGGCGCGCGACGCAACGGAATCGTGTAATCGGCATCGAGCGGGATCAGCAGCATGCCGAGCGTGCGTGCGCGCTGCGATTGCGCTTGCCGGTGCAGGTTGAACGCGTCGAGCGGCGAGGACGCGCGCTTCGGCGGCTTGCGTTCGAGACGGCGTGTCATTGCCTGCAGCAGTTGGCGCGCGTTCTGGAAGTCGCCGCGCCAAAGCAACGCGGTGCCTTCGCATGCGAGTCGATAGGCGGAATCGGCCGTCGTCCGGTCGTCGGCGAGTACGACGCGTTTCGGCGGCGGCACGCCCGCTTCGGAGCGCCAGCGGGCAGACTGCGGACCGTCGGCTTCGGGCCAGCTGATCGTGGCGGAAGCGTTGGGAACAGCGGAAGAATCGGCGGATGTTGTCATGATCGGACGAGAGCGGCGAAAGACATTATGCAGCAGTGTCTTCGTCGCCCGCCGGAGCGCGAAAGTGCCGCCGCGAGAAAATCGAATGGACGAGTGGGAAGGCGGCGAAACAAAAAAGCGGACCCCGGTGGGGTCCGCTCGCGTCCGCTTCTCGATACTGGTGCCGGCTGCAGGACTCGAACCCGCCACCTGATGATTACAAATCAACTGCTCTACCAGATGAGCTAAGCCGGCGTAAGACCGCGATTCTACTTCATTTCACGACCTTGAGGTGACCTCTTCCGCCCTTGCCGCCATCGTCGTCCGGACGCGGAGCGTCGTCGCTCCGGGCACTGTCTTGTGCGCCCTGCTCATCGCCGGTGCCCGCAGCATCGAGTGCCGGCGCGGCCTGCGCGCTCGAGCCGGCTTCTTCGGCGGACGCCTCGTCGCCTTCGGCTTCCGAGTCGGTCGCCTCGCCGCCCGTCGAATCGACGGGGAACGCCATGCCCTGCCCGTTTTCTCGTGCGTAGATCGCCAGCACGTTCGCCACCGGCACTTCGATCTTGTGCGACTTGCCGGAGAACCGCGCGCTGAACTCGATCCACTCGTTGCCCATCTGCAACTGGCTCGTCGCCTCGAAGCTGATATTCAGCACGATTTCGTTGTCGCGCACGAACTGGCGCGGCACACGTGTCTGATTGTCGACCCGCACCGCGATATGCGGCGTGTAGCCGTTATCGGTACACCACTCGTACAGCGCGCGCAGCAGGTACGGCTTCGTCGAAATTTCTTGCATCAACAGTCCTCGTGCCGGGCAGGCAGCCACGGCGGCCAACGGGGCCATGGCGGCGGCGTGCGACGCCGCTCGCCAGGTTCAACACACTCGCCAGACTCAGCGACGCATCACCTTTTCCGACGGCGTCAGCGCTTCGATATACGCCGGACGGCTGAAGATACGCTCGGCGTACTTCATCAGCGGCGCGGCGTTCTTCGACAGTTCGATGCCGTAGTGGTCGAGGCGCCACAGCAACGGCGCGATCGCGACGTCGAGCATCGAAAATTCCTCGCCGAGCATGTACTTGTTCTTCAGGAAAATCGGCGCGAGTTGCGTAAGGCGGTCGCGGATCGCGAGGCGCGCCTTTTCGTGATTCTTCTCGGCCGCCTTGCCCTTCTCGTTCTCGAGCGTGCCGACGTGCACGAACAGTTCCTTTTCGAAGTTCAGCAGGAACAGGCGCGCCCGGGCGCGCTGCACCGGATCGGCCGGCATCAGTTGCGGGTGCGGGAAGCGCTCGTCGATGTACTCGTTGATGATGTTCGATTCGTACAGAATCAGGTCGCGCTCGACGAGAATCGGCACCTGACCGTACGGATTCATCACCGCGATATCTTCCGGCTTGTTGAACAGATCGACGTCGCGGATCTCGAAATCCATGCCCTTCTCGAACAACACCAGCCGGCAACGCTGGGAGAACGGGCACGTAGTGCCGGAATACAGAACCATCATTTTTGCGTTTCCTCAAAAAGCTGAAGGGCCAGCACGCGGAAAAACCGGCCTCACAGGTTTTCCTGTGCGGTCTTTCCTTGCACCGGCCCCACACCCGCTACGGTGTGTTTATTTGATATCTTTCCAGTACGCGGCGTTCAGTCGCCAGGCGAAAAAGCTCAAGAGACCGAGGAACAGCAGAACCCACACGCCAAGCTGCTGGCGGATCTTCTGCGTCGGCTCGGCCATCCACGACAGGTACGCGACCAGATCGGCCACAGCCGAATCATAATCTACCGGCGACATCGTCCCCGGGGTCACCTGCTGGAAGCCCGCGAACTTGCGCAGCTTTTCGCCGGTCCGCTCGTCGGTTTCTTCTTCGAACTTCGCGGTACGCTGCCCCTGCAACTGCCACAGCACATTCGGCATGCTCACGTTCTCGAACACGAGGTTATTCCAGCCCGTAGGCCGCGTATCGTCGCGGTAGAAGCTGCGCAGATACGTGTACAGCCATGCCGTGCTGCGCGCGCGCGCCTCGACCGACAGATCGGGCGGCGACGCGCCGAACCACGACTTCGCGTCGTCCGGATGCATCGCGACCGTCATCGTGTTGCCGATCTTGTCCGAGGTGAACATCAGGTTTTGCTCGATCTCCTTCTGCGAGATGCCGAGATCCTGCAACCGGCTGTACCGCATCAGGTTTGCGCTATGGCAATTCAGGCAATAGTTTACAAACAATTGGGCGCCATGTTGCAGCGAAGCAAAATTGTCCGTGTTATCGGGCGCCCGGTCCAGCGGTACATTCTCCTGCGCAAAAACCGGGGCAGCCGTCAGCGTGCACAGCATCGCGCCTAACAGCGCGAGCATCGAAAGCAGTTTCTTCATGTTCGGGTTCTCCTCGCGTGGCATTCAGTGGGGTTTGAACCGCACCCGTTCGGGCGGCTGCCTGAAACGGCCAAGCGGCGTCCAGAACGGCATGCCGAGGAAGAACGCGAAGTACACGAGCGCGCAGATCTGCGCGATGACCGTCGCCGCCGGCGAAGGCGGTTTCGTGCCGAGAAACGCGAGCGTCAGGAACGCGAACACGAAGATCGCGTAGAACACCTTGTGGAAGAACGGCCGGTAGCGGATCGACTTGACCGGCGAGCGGTCGAGCCAGGGCAGAAAGAACAGCGACACGACCGCGCTGCCCATCACGACCACGCCCCAGAACTTCGACTCGGTGAAATACATCGCGAGCACGACGAGCACCGCAAGCACCGGCAGGCCGACGCGCCATTTGCCGCGCGCGCGCACGAGCGCGAACAGACCGAGCAGCAGGACGATGATCATCAGCACGATCTTGAACGGGTCCGTGGTCGCGCGCAGCATCGCGTAGAACGCGGTGAAGTACCAGACCGGCGCGATTTCCGGCGGCGTCTGCAGCGGATTGGCCGGCACGAAGTTGTTCGCTTCGAGAAAGTAGCCGCCCATTTCCGGTGCGAAGAAGATGATCGCCGCGAACACCATCAGGAACACGCAGACGCCCATGAAGTCGTGCACCGAGTAGTACGGGTGAAACGGAATGCCGTCGAGCGGAATGCCGTTCGCGTCCTTTTTCGCCTTGATCTCGATGCCGTCGGGGTTGTTCGACCCGACTTCATGCAGCGCCACGATGTGTGCGATCACGAGGCCGATCAGCACGAGCGGAATCGCAATCACGTGAAACGCGAAGAAGCGGTTCAGCGTGACGTCGGACACGACGTAATCGCCGCGAATCCACAGCGACAGGTCGGGGCCGATAAACGGAATCGCCGAGAACAGGTTCACGATCACCTGCGCGCCCCAGTACGACATCTGCCCCCAAGGCAGCAGATAGCCGAAGAACGCCTCGGCCATCAGGCAGAGGAAGATCGCACAGCCGAAGATCCACACGAGCTCGCGCGGCTTGCGGTACGAGCCGTACAGCAGCCCGCGGAACATGTGCAGATACACGACCACGAAGAACATCGACGCGCCGGTCGAATGCATGTAACGGATCAGCCAGCCCCACGGCACCTCGCGCATGATGTACTCGACCGATGCGAACGCGAGCGTCGAATCGGGTTTGTAGTTCATCGTGAGGAAAATGCCGGTGACGATCTGATTGACCAGCACGAGCAGCGCGAGCGAGCCGAAGAAATACCAGAAGTTGAAGTTCTTCGGCGCGTAGTACTCGGAAAGGTGGGCCTTCCAGGTGGACGTCATCGGAAAGCGCCGATCGATCCACCCTACGAGCCCGGCCGTTGTCTCCACATCTTTTTCGGTCGTCGCCATTACGCTTCTCCTTTCTCGTCCTTGCCGATCACGAGCGTATTGCCCACGAACATGTAAGGCGGGATGTCGAGGTTCTGCGGCGCAGGTTTGTTCTTGAAGACGCGCCCGGCGAGATCGTACGTCGAGCCGTGGCACGGGCACAGGAAACCGCCTGGCCAGTCGTCCGGAAGATTGGGCTGCGCGCCCTCCTGGAAGCGCGGTGTCGGCGTGCAGCCCAGGTGGGTGCACACCGCAACGGCAACGAGAACATTCTTGTGATCGGGCCGCGAGCGGAACTCGTTCTTGCAGTAGTCCGGCATCGGCATCGAAAACGGGTTTTTGGATTGCGGGTCTGCGACTTCGTTATCGGCTTTCTGAACATCGGCGAGCATCTTGTCGGTGCGGTTCAGAATCCACACCGGCTTGCCGCGCCACGCGACCGTCATCATGTCGCCCGGCTTCAAGCCGCTGATATCGACCTGGACCGGCGCGCCCGCCGCCTTGGCCTTTTCCGATGGTGCAAATGAACCAACAAAGGGTATTACGGTGGCGACTCCTCCGATGCCACCTGTTACGGTCGTCGCGATCAGCCAGGTACGGCGGCCGCCGTCGACGCGTCCATCTTCCTTGTCTCGCATCACACGCCCCACTTCTAGGTTGGATTTTTTCCTTCCGTCGCTTTCTACCGCCGCTAGTTTGCTCGAATGGAGTCGCCATTTACAAGGGCCGACAACCAAAAACAATGCGAAGTTGTTGATAAATCAGGGTATTCCCGCACGGTTCGCAAACATTTCTCTTATGCAGATTTAAGTATCTCCTGTATTTTCTAATTGATTCGGTTCGCATGCTTTTGACCGCTTCGGACCGTTTTTGTCGCAACTAGACCGGATTATGAATATCGATAAACAGATGCTCGAGATCGAATGCTTCCGAGAGGTGCGCACCGAGCGCCTGGACGCCGAAACGCTCGGTCGCGTGGTGCCCCGCCGCCACGAATGCGACGCCGCTTTCGGCCGCCATATGCGTGTTCTGCTCGGAAATCTCGCCGGTCAGGTAGACATCGGCGCCCGCCTCGATCGCCGCGTCGAAATAGCCTTGCGCGGCGCCTGTGCACCATGCGACGCGCCGCAGTTCCTGGTCCGGGTCGCCGAGCACGAGCGGTGCGCGGGAAAGCGTGTGCTCGACCTGCGCCGAGAAGTGCGCGAGCGTGATCGGCATCGGCAGCGTCGACATCCAGCCGATGCCGTTGTCGCCGAAGCGCGCGTCGCCGATCAGGCCGAGCCTCGCGCCGAGCTGCGCGTTGTTGCCGTAGACCGGATGGTCGTCGAGCGGGAGGTGGTACGCGAACAGATTGATGTCGTTGGCGAGCAGCAGCTTCAGGCGCTGGTATTGACGACCGGTGATCTGCGGCGGCTCGTTGCGCCAGAAGTAGCCGTGGTGAACGATGAGCGCGTCGGCGCCCCACTCGAGCGCGGCCTCGAGAAACGCGAGCGAAGCGGTCACGCCGGTGGCGATTTTCTCGACCTTGCGACGCCCCTCGACCTGCAGTCCGTTCGGGCAATAGTCCTTGAACCGTGAGGCTTCGAGGACGTTGTTCAAGTACAATTCCAGTTCGATCCGATCCATATAAACCTCTAATTTTTCAGATGCTCAGACGCTTTTGGCTGTTGTTCGCCCAGGCGGTGACGGTGCTGCTCGCGCTGATGTTCATCATCGCGACGCTCAAGCCCCAATGGCTGCAGCGACAAGGGCAATTCGGCAAGCAACTGGCCGAACCGATCGTCGCACTGCGGGAAGTCGCGCCGGGACTCGGCGGCGGCCCGCTGGAAAGCTCCTATGCCGACGCGGCGCAAAAAGCGATGCCGGCGGTCGTCAACGTGTTCTCCAGCAAGGACGGATCGCTACCGCCCGACCCGCGCGCGAAAGACCCGCTCTTCCGCTACTTCTTCGGCGACCGTAACCGCCGCCAGCAGGAGCAGCCGGCAGCGAATCTGGGCTCGGGTGTGATCGTGAGTTCGGAAGGCTACATTCTAACGAACCAGCATGTCGTGGACGGCGCGGATCAGATCGAAATCGCGCTCGCCGACGGCCGCACGAGCGAAGCGAAGGTGATTGGCGTCGACCCCGAAACCGATCTCGCCGTGCTGAAGGTCAATATGAGCAACCTGCCGACCATTACGCTCGGCCGCATGGACCAGACGCGCGTCGGCGACGTCGTACTGGCGATCGGCAATCCGTTCGGCGTCGGCCAGACGGTGACGATGGGCATTGTCAGCGCGCTGGGGCGCAACCATCTCGGCATCAATACTTTCGAGAACTTCATTCAGACCGACGCGCCGATCAACCCCGGTAACTCGGGCGGCGCGCTCGTCGATATTCACGGCAATCTGCTCGGCATCAATACCGCCATCTATTCGCGCTCGGGCGGCTCGCTCGGCATCGGCTTTGCCATTCCCGTGTCGACCGCGCGCAGCGTGCTCGAGAGCATCATTACCACCGGCACGGTGACGCGCGGCTGGATCGGCGTCGAGCCGCAGGATGTGACGCCTGAAATCGCGGAATCGTTCGGGCTCGAGCAGAAGACCGGCGCCATCGTTGCCGGCGTGCTGAAGGGCGGACCGGCCGACAAGGCGGGCATCAAGCCCGGCGACATTCTGGTCGGCGTGAATGGGCAGGACATCACCGATACCACGCGTCTTCTGAACGTCATCGCGCAGATCAAGCCGGGCACCGACGCAAAGGTGCATCTGGTGCGCAAGAACAAGGAAATGGATCTGACCGTGATGATCGGCAAGCGTCCGCCGCCGCCGAAGCAGTCGTCCTCGGACGATGAAGACCAGGGAGATGACGGCGGCTGAGGTGGCTGAACTGCAATCCGACTGTCGCCGCCCACCGGCCGGGTGACCGCGGGTGGACGGCAACAGCGTTTAAACGCCCTGCCGCGCCCCTCTGCCACCCGCGATCCGCATTACTACTGCGCCGCGTTGCCCTCGCTCTCTTTCTCTACCTCGATCGCCGGCTTATTGACGAAAAGCCGCGCCGCGATAATGCCCGCTTCGTACAGAACGATCAGCGGAATAGCCAGAATCAGTTGCGAGAATACGTCGGGCGGCGTCACGACCGCCGACACGACAAACGCACCGACCACTACGTACGGGCGAATCTGCTTGAGCTTCTGCACCGTCAGCACGCCCATGCGCACGAGCAGCACGACGACGATCGGCACTTCGAACGTCACGCCGAACGCAAGGAACATCGTCAGCACGAAGCTCAGGTAGTTGTCGATGTCGGTGGTCATTTCCGCGCCGAGCGGCGCGTTGTAGTGCGCCATCACGCGGAAGATCGTCGGAAACACGACGAAGTACGCGAACGCCATCCCGCACAGAAACAGCACATAGCTGCTGCTGACGAGCGGCATCACGAGCTTCTTCTCGTGCTGATAAAGCCCCGGCGCGACGAATGCCCAGATCTGGTACAGCACGATCGGCAGGGCAATGACGAACGCGACGAGCATCGTCACTTTCATCGGTACGAAGAACGAGCCGGTCACATCGGTGACGATCATCTTGCCGTCTTTGGGCAGGTTCATCATCAGCGGCCGCGCGAGCAGCCTGAAGATGTCCGGAGCCCAGTAGACGAGCCCCACGAACACGACAACGACAGCAAGGCCGGCGCGAATGATGCGATTGCGCAGTTCGACGAGATGGGAGATGAAGGTCTCTTCAGGACCTTCGTTCTGCTTGTGCTGGGGGTCGCTCACACCGGCCCTCGGTAGGAGATGGATTCACGAGTTATCAGAAGAAGCGCGTCGTGCGCCGCATGCTGGCCGGCTTGTGGCGCGCCACGCGGGCCGCGCCCGATTGCACGTGGGTACGGCGCGCGGTCGCACGTTTGTACCACGACGGTGTGGCCGTTTGTTTGATACGCCAGTTCTTGCGCTTCGGCGCGTTCATCGGCGTAGCGGTGCCGAAACCGTTCCACGGCGATGTCGACGCACCGTTCGACGCCGAACTAGCGCTATCTTCAGCGCCGCCTCCCGCGATGCTCGGCGAAACCGACGTGCCCGCCTTCCACGCCTCGTTCAGCTCGGTTTCGTGCTTGCGCAGGTTGTCGTGAATCGTCGTCTCGACGTTCTGCGCAGCCGATTCGAATTCGGTTTTCATCCGCCGCAGCTCGTCGAGCTCGATTTCACGCGTGACTTCGGCCTTCACGTCGTTGATATAGCGCTGCGCGCGACCGAATAACGCACCCGCGGTACGGGCGACGCGCGGCAACCGCTCAGGGCCGAGCACGACCAGCGCGACCACGCCGATCAACGCCATTTTGGTGAGACCGAGGTCCAGCATCGAATGAGCTTCCCGTCAGTGTGCCGCGCGAAACGCCGGCTTAGCGCGAGTCGCCCGAATGCGTGGCCTTTTCTTTCGCGTCGACGTCGATCGTGCCCGCGCGCGGCAGTTCACGTTGCTGCGCCTGCGCGTCGGCCGGTGCGTCCGCGTCCTTCATGCCTTCTTTAAAGCCCTTTACGGCGCCGCCCAGATCGCTGCCGATGTTGCGCAGTTTCTTCGTGCCGAACACCAGAGCAACGATCAGCAGAACGATCAGCCAATGCCAGATACTCAACGAACCCATGAAAACTCTCCTTGTCTCCCGTCGCCCACCGACGTGAAGAAAAACCCTTGGGCCTTGCAGCCCGAATTGGAGCGAAAGCGCTCCGTCCTTTTTCTGCTTATCGAACCGGTACCGGCATCACCTCCAACCTGCGAAACTTTCGGAAGACCGACAGTATCGCCGCCGTTCGGTGATGAACATATGTCACCCCATGCGCAACCACGGCCGCGGACCGGCCAGCAAATGCGCGTGCAGGTGATATACCTCCTGACCGCCACCCGGACCGGTATTGATTACCGTCCGGAAACCCGTTTCACCACCCGTATAGGCGACGCCGAGTTTGTCCGCTAGACGTGCCACCAGTACGAGCATTCTACCAAGCAGAGGGGCGTCGCTTTCGTGGCAATCAGTCAGCGTGGCGATATGTTTGCGTGGAATCACGAGGACGTGGGTATCGGCAGCCGGCCGGATATCGCGGAACGCGACGAACTCGTCGTCTTCATGAACTTTAGTCGACGGAATTTCGCCTGCGGCGATCTTGCAGAAAAGGCAGTTCGGATCGTGGCTCATGGTCTTCCCGATGCTTGCGCGTGGTTCGCTACGCGGTTCCCCGCGCATTTCTTCGCGAGGTTTTCCGATTTCGTTTGCGCGCCTGCCGACGCAGAAGCGCCGGCCGGTCGCTCACCGCTCAGAACCACGCACGCGGATTCTGCAGCGGCTTGTTGTCGTACAGATACAGCCAGCCTTTGATAATACGGTACAACGTCCAGATCGCGACAGCCCATAGAATCGGCACGCCGATCAGCACGATGAAAAGCGCCACGCCGATCAGATGGCCGATGAGGCCCATCCAGAACGTGCGGATCTGCCACTCGAAGTGCGCCTCGTACGGCGTGCCGACCGTCTCCGCGCGCTTCAGATAATTGATGATGATCGCGACCAGCACGGATATGCCGCCTGTCAGCCAGTAGACCGCGTAGAGCGCATACAGCACGTGCGTCAGCGTGCGCAGGCCGCGCTGGCGGTCGATTTCGACCGCGCTCTGGTATGTCGGCGGCGGATATCCGCCATGCGACTGCTCCATGTTGCGTCCTCCTTCAGGTGCGATCAAAAGCGCGGATTCGATGACGTCGCTTGTCTGTCGGCGCGGCGCCGCTCGACGCAAGGTCTCAGTCGCCGTTCTGCTCGCGGTCGCGGCTCTTGCGCAAGGCCTTTTCCTCGATTCCCGAGAGTCCCTCGCGTCGCTCGAGTTCCGCGAGCACATCGGCCGGGCTCAAATCGAAATGCGACAGCGCCACAAGGCAATGAAACCACAGATCGGCCATCTCATAGACCAGTGCTTTGGCCTCGCGGCCGTGGCGCACATCCTTGGCGGCGAGCGCGACTTCGGTCGCCTCCTCGCCGATCTTTTTCAGCACCGCGTCGTCGCCCTTATGGAACAGGCGCGACACATACGAAGTCTCGGGGTCGCCGCCCTTGCGGCTGTCGATAATCGCCGCGAGGCGCAGCAGCGTGTCATGCGTGTGTGCTTGCGTCATTTGTAGATGTGTTCGGGGTCTTTCAGTACCGGATCGACGGCGACCCACTCGCCGTCGTCGACCGAGCCTTCGAATTTCTGGAAGAAGCATGAGTGGCGGCCCGTATGGCACGCAATGCCGGACACCTGCTCGACCTTGAGCAGGACGACATCTTCGTCGCAATCGAGCCGCACTTCGTGCACGTGCTGCACGTGTCCGGACTCTTCGCCCTTGAACCACAGCCGCTGGCGCGAACGCGAAAAATACACCGCACGGCCCGTCTCGACCGTCCTGGCGAGCGCCTCACGGTTCATCCACGCGAACATCAGCACGTCGTTCGTCGCGGCTTCCTGCGCGATGACCGGCACGAGGCCGTTCGCGTCCCATTTGACCTTGTCGAGCCAGTCGACACCCGAAGCGTTCACCACGTCACAACCTCACCGAAATGCCCTGATCGGCCATGAAGCGCTTGGCTTCGCCGACCGTATGTTCGCCATAGTGGAAGATGCTCGCGGCCAGCACGGCGTCCGCACGGCCGTCCCGGATGCCGTCCGCAAGATGCGCGAGCGTGCCGACGCCGCCCGATGCAATGACCGGCACCGGCACCGCATCCGACACCGCACGCGTCAACGCGAGATCGAAGCCGCTTTTCGTGCCGTCGCGATCCATGCTGGTGAGCAGGATTTCGCCGGCGCCGAAGCCGGCCATCTTGCGCGCCCATTCGATCGCGTCGAGACCGGTCGCCTTACGCCCGCCGTGCGTGAACACTTCCCAGCGCGACGGTTCGCCGTCGGCCGACACGCGCTTCGCATCGATCGCGACGACGATGCACTGCGAGCCGTATTTGTCCGTCGCATCGCGCACGAGCTGCGGATTCGCGATTGCCGACGAATTGATGCTGATCTTGTCCGCGCCGGCATTGAGCAACCGCCGCACGTCTTCGACCGCGCGCACGCCGCCGCCGACCGTCAGTGGAATGAACACCTGCGACGCGACCGCTTCGATGATCGGCAGGATCAGATCGCGCTGATCGGACGTCGCGGTGATGTCGAGAAACGTGAGTTCGTCGGCGCCCTGCTCGTCATAGCGGCGCGCGATTTCGACGGGATCGCCCGCGTCGCGCAGCTCGACGAAGTTGACACCCTTGACGACGCGCCCGGCAGTCACGTCAAGACACGGGATGATGCGTTTAGCTAAGGCCATGATGGTGCGAATGCTTACGTGAGCGGTGTGCTGTGCTACTACATGATGGGCGGCGCGCTGCAATGCGGGGATGACGGCATGCGCGACGACGACGTGACGATCGACGACGAAGTTGTCGACGACGAAGCTATCGACAGATCACGCGGCCCGGCAACGCCGCCGCTCACGCGTCGTCCGATTCGCGCAAACGGTCCGCATGCGTTTGCGCAGCGGCGAAGTCGAGGTCGCCCGAGTAGATCGCCCGGCCGCAAATCACGCCTTCGATGCCTTCATCTTCGACTTCGCACAGCGCCTCGATATCCGCGAGGTTGGACAGTCCGCCGCTCGCGATGACCGGAATCTTCACCGCGCGCGCAAGACGTACGGTCGCCTCGATATTGATGCCCTGCATCATGCCATCGCGGCCGATGTCCGTGTAAATGATCGATTCGCACCCGTAGTCTTCGAACTTGCGCGCGAGATCCGCCACTTCGTGGCCGGTCAGCTTGCTCCAGCCGTCGGTGGCGACCTTGCCGTCTTTCGCGTCGAGGCCGACGATGATATGACCGCCGAACGCCGTGCAGGCCTCGAGCAGAAATCCGGGATTCTTCACCGCCGCCGTGCCGATGATCACGTACTCGAGGCCATCGTCCAGATAGCGCTCGATCGTATTCAGATCGCGGATGCCGCCGCCCAGCTGCACCGGAATCTCGCCGCCGACCTCTTCGATGATCGCGCGAATCGCCTCTTCATTGCGCGGTTTGCCGGCGAATGCGCCATTCAGATCGACGAGATGCAGGCGCCTCGCGCCGCGTTCGAGCCAATGGCGGGCCATTGCCGCCGGCTCCTCGGAGAATATCGTCGCCTGGTCCATATCGCCCTGTTTGAGGCGAACACATTGACCGTCTTTCAGGTCGATGGCGGGGATCAGCAGCATAGCAATCGGGTGATGTCTGGGAAGAAGGTTGAGGTCCGGCCGGCGCGAAGCCGTTCCGCTAGTTTAGTACAACTCTTTCGGCCGCCTTGCTAATGTGGGGGGTGTCCCGTCGACGGCCCTGCACTGGTCGCGCAAGACGGCAAAATTCATGGTTTCCAGTGCACGAAATTACGGTACACGCGCAAGCCCGCATCCGCACTTTTTTCCGGGTGGAATTGGGTAGCGAAGATATTGTCGCGCGCGACCGCCGACGTGAACGGCGCGCCGTATATCGTTTCGCCCGCGGTTTGCGCGGCATTGTCGGGCACCACGTAGTAGCTGTGCACGAAATAGAAGAAACTCTGGTCAGGCACGCCGTCCCACAACGGATGCGGCTGTGCCTGACGGACACGGTTCCAGCCCATCTGCGGCACTTTGAAGCGCGAGCCGTCGTCCTGCAATTGCCCCTCGAGCTCGAAGCGCACGACCTTGCCCGACAGCAGGCCGAGGCCGCGCGTATCGCCCTCGGCGCTCCAGTCGAAGAGCATTTGCTCGCCGACGCAGACGCCCATCAACGGCTTGTTGCGCGCTGCTTCGAGCACCGCATCCTGCAGGCCGGATTCAGCGAGCGAGCGCATGCAGTCCGGCATCGCGCCCTGACCCGGCAGCACGACGCGGTCGGCCGCGCGGATCGCCTCGGGGCGATCGACGATCGCCACCTCTGCTTCGGGCGCAGCCTTTTTCAGCGCCTGCGCGACCGAGCGCAGGTTGCCCATTCCGTAATCCACAATCGCAATCGAAGTCTTCATTTCAAGCCAGGGTTGTCACTTCAACACATGTCACTTCAGGGCAGGCAACAGCGCCTTCAAGCCATCGACGATAAATTCCACCGCGAGCGCCGACAGCATCAGACCCATGAGCCGCGTGCCGATATTGATACCGGTGCGACCGACCCAACGCGCAATCGGTTCGGCCAGACGCAGCGACACGAAACAGATGGCCGCGAGCACCGCTCCGATAGCGATCAGACTAACGCGGTCGTACCAATGGCGAAAGCTGGCCGAATAGACGATGACCGTACTGATCGAACCGGGTCCTGTCAAAAGCGGAATCGCAAGCGGCACGACCGCGATGTTGTCCTTCGATTCGGCTTCGTAGCGCTCTTCGGGCGTCGCGCGCGCGTTGCCGATCTGCGCGTTGAGCATGCTGATCGCCATCAAAAGCATGATGATGCCGCCGCCGACTTCGAGCGAGCCGATCGAAATGCCGAAGAAACTGATGATCTGCTGTCCGCACAGCGACGTCACCGCAATTACGCAGAACACTGAAATCGATGCGATGCGGATCGTACGCCGTTGCTCCGCTTCCGACTGCTGCGCGGTCAGGCTCAGAAAAAACGGCACTACACCGACCGGGTTGATCAGCGCGAGCAGCGAAATAAACGACTTCAGGATGTCCATTGCAAGCGGGGCGCGTCGACACGGCACCGGTCCGGTTGGGCACGCTCGAGCCGCCGCGAGAATGTGCCCGAAATTCGTATCAGAGGCTGCCCTTGGTCGACGGAATCTGCCCCGCCGCGCGTTCGTCCAGTTCGACCGCCATGCGCAGCGCGCGGCCGAACGCCTTGAAGACCGTTTCCATCTGATGATGGGCATTCAGGCCGCGCAGATTGTCGATATGCAGCGTGACGCCCGCGTGGTTCACGAACCCGCGGAAGAATTCGATCGACAGATCGACGTCGAACGTGCCGATTCGCGCGCGCGTGAATGGCACATGGAATTCGAGCCCCGGACGCCCGGAGAAATCGATCACGACGCGCGACAGTGCTTCATCGAGCGGCACGTACGCGTGGCCGTAGCGGCGGATGCCCTTCCTGTCGCCGACCGCCTTTGCAACGGCCTGGCCGAGCGTGATGCCGACGTCCTCGACGGTATGGTGGTCGTCGATATGGGTGTCGCCATGCGCCTCGATATCCAGATCGACGAGTCCATGCCGCGCGATCTGGTCGAGCATGTGATCGAGGAACGGCACGCCGGTGGCCAGTTTCTGCTGACCGGTGCCGTCCAGATCGATCTTCACACGGATCTGCGTTTCGCTGGTGTTGCGAACGACTTCCGCAAGGCGCATGACAATTCCTCGAAGCTTGCTTGAAATGTAAGGTGGGGGATTAGCCGCCGTGTCGGCACTCGCTCAATGCAGCGCGAGTCTCAACGCGGCAAGCAATTGCGTGTTCTGTTCCGGAGACCCGACCGTCAGACGTACGCAATTCGCCAGCAATGGGTGCATTTTACTCACGTTTTTGATCAAAACCCGCGCGTTTAGCAGGGTTTCGAACGTCGCGGAGGCATCGGGCACGCGTACGAGCAGAAAATTGCCCGCGCTCGGAAAAACGTGGGCGCCGGGCAGGCCGGCCACCGCCTGCGCCAGTTTCGCGCGCTCCGAACGCAGTTGCGCGGCTTGCGCATCGAGCAGGTCCACATGATCGAGCAGGAAATCGGCGGTTGCCTGGGTCAGCACGTTGACGTTGTACGGCGGGCGTACCTTGTCGAATTCGCCGAGCCATGCCGGGCGGCCCGCGAGATAACCGAGGCGGATGCCGGCAAGGCCGAGCTTCGATACGGTGCGCATCACGACTACGTTGTCGAACTCGCCCGCGCGCGGCATCCAGCTATGTCCGGCGAACGGCTGGTACGCCTCGTCGATCACCACGAGGCTTCGGCTCGAGGCTTCGATGATCCGCTCGATGTCGTTTTCGTCGAACAGATTGCCGGTCGGGTTGTTCGGATAGGCCAGATAGACGACGGCCGGACGGTGCGCCTCGATGGCCGCGATCATCGCGCCCGTATCGAGCGTGAAATCGGCGTTCAGCGGCACGCCGACGAACTCGAGGTTCGCGAGCTGCGCCGATACCTGATACATGACGAAACCGGGCACGGGCGCGAGCACCTTCGCGCCGGGCTGCGCGCACGCCACGGCAATCATGCTCACGATTTCGTCGGAACCGTTGCCGAGCAGCACATCGCAATTCGCCGGTATCCGCATCACGCGCTTGAGCTTGTCGATGAGCGCGCCCGGACGCGGCGCCGGATAGCGGTTCAGCGCGACACCCGACAGACGTTCGCCGAGTTGGGCAGCGAGCGGCGGCGGCAGCTCGAACGGATTTTCCATCGCGTCGAGCTTGATGTAGCCGGTCGCGTCCGGCACCGGGTAGCTCGTCATCGCGAGCACGTCGCGGCGGATGATGTCTTGTGGTGTGGTCATAGCGTGCGGCCTGCGCCGCGTCGGTAAAGCCGCTCGTTCTGGTCCCGCCGTTCTCGGCCAGCCGCTTTCTCTAGCCGTCTTCTTCTAGCTGTTTCTTTTAGCCGTTCTGCTTCATCCGGTATTCGGCGCTGCGTGCATGTGCGGGCAGTCCTTCGCCGTACGCGAGTTCCGCTGCGATCTCGCCGAGCGTTTGCGCGCCTTCCGCACTGACTTCGATCACACTCGATCGCTTGAAAAAGTCGTACACGCCAAGCGGCGACGAAAACCGCGCGGTACGCGACGTCGGCAGCACGTGGTTCGGGCCCGCGCAATAGTCGCCAAGGCTTTCGCTCGTGTAGCGGCCAAGGAAGATCGCGCCCGCGTGACGAATCTGCTGCGCCCATTGCTGCGGTTCGAGCGCCGAGATCTCGAGGTGCTCGGGCGCGATCTCGTTCGCGATCGCGCACGCTTCGGTCATATCGCGCACCTTGACGAGCGCCCCGCGGCTCGTCAGCGACGCGGCGATCACGTCGCGGCGCGGCATCGACGCCAACAGTTCGTTGATCGCATCTTCGACGCGCGCGATGAACGCATTGTCAGGACACAGCAGGATGGACTGCGCGAGTTCGTCGTGTTCGGCCTGCGAGAACAGGTCCATCGCGACCCAGCGCGGATCGGTCGTGCCGTCGCAGAGCACGAGAATTTCCGACGGACCGGCAATCATATCGATGCCGACCGTGCCGAATACGCGCCGCTTCGCGGACGCGACATACGCATTGCCCGGCCCGCAGATCTTGTCGACGGCCGGCACCGTTTCCGTACCGTAGGCGAGCGCGCCGACGGCCTGCGCACCGCCGATCGTGAACACGCGATCGACGCCGCCAATCAGCGCCGCAGCGAGCACGAGCGGGTTCTTCACGCCATCGGGCGTCGGCACGACCATCACGATTTCGCGCACGCCGGCCACACGCGCCGGAATCGCGTTCATCAGCACCGACGACGGATACGCGGCCTTGCCGCCCGGCACGTAGATGCCGGCGCGATCGAGCGGCGTGACCTTCTGGCCCAGCACCGTGCCGTCCGTTTCCTCGTATTGCCAGCTATGGCTGCCGCACTCGATCTTCTGCTTCTCGTGATAACCGCGCACGCGCGCGGCCGCGGCTTCGAGCGCCGCGCGACGTTTGGGCTCGAGGCCTTCGAGCGCCGCTTCGAGTTCCGCCATCGGCAGTTCGAGCGCGGCCACGTGCTGCGCGTCGAGCCGGTCGAAGCGGTTCGTGTACTCGAGCACCGCCGCGTCGCCACGCGCTTTCACGTCGGCGAGAATCTGCGCGACCGCGCGCTCGATCGCCTCGTCTTCGCTCGCCTCGAACGCGAGCACCGCGCGCAGCGCTTTCCGGAATCCTTCAGCGCTGGAATCGAGTTTGCGAATCTTGATAGACATGCTGGTATCCGTTTCGGTAGTACGCACGGGCGGGGTTTGCTCGGCTGTGCACCTTGCAATGCGCTTTGCTTCGCATCACGACGCCGCCCGGGCGTCGTCAGGCCGTGCGTTTCGATGCGTGTTCGAACGCATCGAGGAACGGCCGCAGCGCGGCGCGCTTCAACTTCAGCGCGGCCTGATTTACGACGAGGCGCGACGAGATCTGCATGATCTCCTCGACCTCGACCAGATTGTTCGCACGCAACGTACCGCCCGAGCTGACGAGGTCAACGATCGCGTCGGCGAGGCCCACGAGCGGCGCCAGTTCCATCGAGCCGTACAGCTTGATCAGGTCGACGTGCACGCCCTTCGCCGCGAAATGCTCGCGCGCGGTTTCCACATACTTGGTTGCGACGCGCAAGCGCGCGCCCTGCCGCACCGCGTTCGCGTAGTCGAAACCGGCCTTCACCGCAACCGACATGCGGCAACGCGCGATATCGAGGTCGACGGGCTGGTACAGTCCGCTGCCACCGTGTTCGATCAGCACGTCCTTGCCGGCCACACCGAAATCGGCGGCGCCGTATTCGACGTAGGTCGGCACGTCGGTCGCGCGCACGATGATCACGCGCAGGTTCGGATCGGTGGTCGGCAAAATCAGCTTGCGCGACGACTCCGGGTCTTCAGCCACCTCCACGCCCGCCGCCGCGAGCAGCGGCACCGTTTCCTCGAAAATACGCCCTTTCGACAGCGCAAGCGTCAATGGCGCGACAACGCCCTGCACAGAAGACGTTTGCCGGGACGACGACGCAGTATCCTTCGACGGCGCGGCGCTCATGCCTGCTTGCCCGAAATGCGCCGCACATTGGCGCCGACCGCGGTGAGCTTCACTTCCATCCGGTCGTAGCCGCGGTCGAGGTGATAGATACGGTCGATCAGCGTTTCGCCTTCGGCGCACAGACCCGCGATCACGAGACTTGCCGACGCGCGCAGATCGGTTGCCATCACCTTCGCACCCGAGAGTTTGTCGACGCCGTTCACGAGCGCCGTATTGCCGTCGATCGTGACGTTCGCGCCGAGACGATTGAGCTCCTGCACATGCATGAAGCGGTTCTCGAAGATCGTCTCGACCACCCGCGACGGGCCATCGGCGATCGCGTTGAGCGCCATGAATTGCGCCTGCATGTCGGTCGGGAACGCCGGATATTCGGAGGTGCGGAACGACACGGCCTTCGCGCGCTGGTTCATCCGCACGCGCATCCAGTCCGCGCCCTCGTCGATCGCGACGCCTGCTTCGCGCAGCTTGTCGATCACGGCTTCAAGCGTCTGCGGGCGCGTGTGGCGCAACGTCACATCGCCGCCGACAGCCGCGACCGCGCACAGGAACGTGCCCGCCTCGATGCGGTCCGGCACGACCGTATGTTCGGCGCCGTGCAGCCTGTCGACGCCCCGGATCACGAGCCGGTCCGTGCCGATCCCGTCGATCTTCGCGCCCATCGCGACGAGCAGATGCGCGAGATCGGCCACTTCCGGCTCGCGCGCCGCATTTTCGAGCACCGTCTCGCCTTCGGCGAGCACGGCCGCCATCAGCAGGTTCTCGGTGCCCGTCACGGTAATCATGTCGGTGATGATGCGCGCGCCCTTGAGCCGCTTCGCGCGCGCCTCGATGAAGCCATGCTCGATCGTGATCTCGGCGCCCATCGCCTGCAGGCCCTTGATATGCTGGTCGACCGGCCGCGCACCGATCGCGCAGCCGCCCGGCAGCGATACTTTCGCTTCGCCGAAACGCGCCACGAGCGGGCCGAGCACGAGGATCGACGCACGCATGGTCTTCACGAGTTCGTACGGCGCGACGAGGTTGTTCACCTTCGACGCATCGAGCATCACCCTGCCGGTGTCCTCGGCCATTTCGGCCTGCACGCCCATCTGTCGCAACAGCTTCAGCGTCGTGCGCACGTCCTGCAGATTCGGCACGTTCGCGAGCTGGACCGGATCCGCGCTCAACAGGCTTGCGCAAAGAATCGGCAGCGCCGCGTTCTTGGCCCCCGAAACGGTAATCTCCCCTGCCAACTGCCGACCGCCTTCGATGACGAGTTTGTCCATGCCTGTCGGTTCCTGTTCGTTGCGCGCGCTGTTTTGCGCCTGAGCGGAAAGGTGGGCGGCGCCGCTGACGGCGCCCTGACTATCTTGTGTAATACGCACTAGTGTTCCAGATTACGCGCTCTGCCACTCGGCAGGCGTCAGTGTTTTCATGCTGAGAGCGTGGATTTCTTCGCGCATGCGATCGCCGAGCGCCGCGTAGACGAGCTGATGCCGCTGGATCAGCCGCTTGCCTTCGAAGCTCGTCGACACGATGGTCGCGAAGAAATGCTGGCCGTCGCCCTCGACTTCGAGATGCTCGCACGGCAGGCCTGCCGAGATGTAAGTCTTGATCTGTTCGGGAGTCGGTAACATGGGACGCTCCTGGGTTGTCCGGGCTGCTGGGCGGGCTCGCGCCCGCTAGTGGCGCAGCTTGTAGCCGCTTGCGAGCAGACGCATCGCGAGCACGGCCAGCACCACGAAAAAAGCGGCGACGATCGCAAGGCTCACGAGCGGATTGATATCCGACTGGCCGAAAAAGCCATAGCGAAAGCCGTCGATCATGTAGAAAAACGGATTGAGCCGCGACACCTCGCGCCAGCCTGGCGGCAGCGTGTGCGTCGAATAGAACACGCCCGACAGGAACGTGAGCGGCACGATGATGAAATTCTGGAACGCCGCGAGCTGATCGAACTTCTCGGCCCAGATGCCGGCCACCACGCCAAGCGTGCCGAGAATCGCGGATCCGAGCACCGCAAACAGGATGATGAAGAGCGGCGCGGTGAAGCTGACCGGAATGAACCAGATGGTCACGATAAATACGCCGAAGCCGACCGCGAGACCGCGCGCGACCGAAGCGAGCACGTAGGCGCCGTACATTTCCCAGTGCGACAGCGGCGGCAGCAGCACGAACACGAGATTGCCGGTGATCTTCGACTGGATCAGCGACGACGAACTGTTCGCAAACGCATTCTGCAACACGCTCATCATCACGAGGCCGGGAATCAGGAAGCTCGTGTAGCCGACTCCGCTATACACCTGCACATGGTCGCGCAGCGCGTGGCCGAAGATCATCAGATACAGCAGCGCGGTGACGATCGGCGCGAGCACCGTCTGGAACGACACCTTCCAGAACCGCAGAAGCTCCTTGTAGAACAGCGTGCGAAACCCGCTCATGCAAGCCCCTCGACCACTTCGGGCGCGTTCATCACCTGGACGAACACGTCTTCGAGATCCGCCTTGCGTACCTCGATCTCATCGAATGTACAGCCCGCCGCGCGGCACTGCGAGAGAATCCGCTCGACGTCGTCGTAGGTCGACAGGCGCAGCGAATGCTCGTTTGCATTGACCGTGCCCGCCTCGACTTCGAGCGCGCGCAGTTCGGCCGGCAGCACGCCTTGCGCGAAACGCACGAACAGCTGCAGGCCCGCGAAGCGCTGCAACAGCTCGCTCGTGCGTTCGAGCGCCACGACCTCGCCACGCCGCAGCATCGCGATGCGGTCGCACAGCGATTCGGCTTCTTCGAGGTAGTGCGTGGTCAGCACGATCGTGTGGCCTTCGCGGTTCAAACGCGAAATGAACTTCCACAGCGTCTGGCGCAATTCGACGTCGACGCCCGCCGTGGGCTCGTCGAGCACGATCACGGGCGGCCGGTGCACGAGCGCCTGCGCGACGAGCACGCGGCGCTTCATGCCGCCCGACAGCGCGCGCATGTTCGCATCGGCTTTTTCGGTCAGATCGAGATTGGCCATCACTTCGTCGATCCAGGCATCGTTGTGACGCAGACCGAAATAGCCGGACTGGATGCGCAGGGTTTCGCGCACGGTGAAAAACGGATCGAACACCAGTTCTTGCGGCACGACGCCGAGCGCGCGGCGCGCGGCACGGAAATCGTCGACGACGTCATGGCCGCGCACCGCGACACTGCCTTCGTCGGCGCGCGCGAGACCCGCGAGGATGCTGATGAGCGTCGTTTTGCCCGCGCCGTTCGGGCCGAGCAGCCCGAAGAACTCGCCTTCTTCAACCGTCAGACTCACGCCCTTGAGCGCTTGCAGACTCTTGTAGCGCTTCTTGACGTTACGGAATTCTATGGCTGGCATGACTATGCGCCGACGGATGGCGGCGACTGAAAAGTGCGCGGTGCGCACGAGAAAGGATGCAACGAATATGCGGCGAAACGAAATTGGGGCCGGTTGCTTGCCCCAAAAAACGTTTGATTATAGGGCAAAGTGCGCGCGCAATCCGCAGCTGAAATTGCAGGGGCAAAACCTGGTGCGCAGAGGCGGGGGCAACTTGCGTTCGACCTTGTGTCCGACCTTGCGTCCGACCTTGCGTCCGACCTTGCGTCCGACCTTGTGTCAGACCTTGTCTCAGACCCGGCGCTGAAATCCGGATCGCCGGTTTCAGCTGCGCATCACGAAGGCGGGCGCTCGGGATCGATGGAACGCGAATGTCGCGCCGACAGCAGCGTGTCGACGCCATAGGCCTGCGCAAGACTTGCAAGCCCGGCGGGGAGATTGACGACTTCCAGCACTGCGCCACGCGCATGCGCGGCGCGCTGCCATGCGAGCAGCACCGCGAGCGCGGATGAATCGAATTGCGCGAGCGGCGCGCAATCGACGCCGCGCGCACCGCCCGCGATGCGCGCGAGACCGGCCGCGAGCGCCTCTTTAGCGCTCGCGTGCGTCAGCGTCGAGCCGGTCGCGAACTGATCGGGCGGATTGCCGGTGGCGGCGCCGGCCACACCAGCCCGTTGTGGCGTGGCGTTCACGACTGCTTGCCCGCCGCGAGTTGCTGGTTGCGCTGCGTGAGGAACTGGATCAGCCCGTCGACGCCGTGCTGCTGGATCTGCTCCTGGAACTGCTGCTGGTACGCCTGGATCAGCCACGCGCCGAGCACGTTGATGTCATAGACGCGCCAGCCTTGCGGCGTCTTGTACAGACGATAGTCGAGCTCGATCGGCTGACCGTTGTTCATCACGGTCGAGCGCACCACGACGTCCGTGTCGTCGGGATTGGCGCGGAACGGCTTGTACTGGATTTCCTGATTGCGCACCTGGGCGAGCGCGCCCGCGTACGTGCGGATCAGCAGCATCTTGAACTGCTCGACCACCTGCTCCTGCTGCTGCGGCGTAGCGGTGCGCCAGCTGCGGCCCATCGCCAGTTGCGTGGTGCGGCGGAAATCGATGTACGGCAGGATCTTTTCGTTGACGAGCTGCGTGATCCGGTTGATGTCGCCTTGCTGGATCGACTTGTCCGAGCGGATCGTATCGATGACCTGCTGCGTAACGGTCTTCACCATGCCGTCCGGCGAATTCGTATCGACGGTCTGCGCCGACGCCGCGCCGCCGAACGCGAATAATGCTGCGAAAAACGGGATAAAGAAGAATTTTTTCATTTCAAGCCCTGCAAAAAGAGGAACGCTAACTTCGAGCCCACGATATCACGCAAGTTCTATCGTAAACCACGCGAAACTTGCGAGAGTTGTATCCCGGTGTTACGAGCGCTCGCAACGGTTCGGCCTAGCGCAGCCGCAGCGACGGATAACGCCCCGGCGGAACGACCTGACCGCCGGGCACCGTGTCGATTGAAGGCGTACCGGAAGCCGGAGAAGCACCTTCAGCAGCCGGCGTGCCCGATGTACCCGACGTACCCTCGGGCGCCTGCGACGGCGCCGCCGACGATGCCGGTGCCGCAGGAACCGCCCCGCCGCCCGACACCGCGCCGGCCGCGCCTGCGGCCCCCGCGCCATCCTGATCGTAATTCGGCAGCGCCGCGCCGTCGCCATAGTTCGGCAGCGCGCCGCTCGTGCCGCCCGTCAGCAGATACTGGCGCCGCTGCAGATACGCATTGCGCACGAACGAGTACTTGTCGAGCGCGGCGCCTTCGAGCACGTCGCTCGCGTTCAGCAGGTTCGCGCGCGTGTTGACGAGCTGCACGCCCCACAGGCTCCAGCTGATCGCATCCGAATCGATATACGAGATCGGGTTCGCAAAATAGTTGCCGACATAGCCGGCCGCGTCGCGCACCGTGCTCGGCCCGAACAGCGGCAGCACCAGATACGGGCCCGACGGCACGCCATAGTGGCCAAGCGTGATGCCGAGATCGGTATCGTGCTTCGGCAGCTTCGCGAGCGTCGCAACGTCGAACAGGCCGCCGACGCCGAACACCGTGTTGATCACGATCCGCATGATGTCGCCGACACCATCGGCGATCTTCAACTGCAGCAGGTTGTTCGCCGCGACATAGACGTCGCCGATGTTCGAGAAGAAGTTCGTCACGCTGTCGCGCACCGGCTGCGGCGTGATCTTCACGTAGCCCTGCGCGACAGGCTTCAGTGCGTATCTGTCGACCTTGTCGTTGAACGTGAATACGGTACGGTTAAGGCCTTCCCACGGGTCGTCCTTGCTCGGCGTCTGAACCGTCGAGCAGCCGGCGAGAGCCGCTACGGCAAGCGCGATCGCCGCGGCGCGCTGGAGTTTCATCTGCAATCTTGTTCTCCTTATTGAGCCGCGCCCGAGGCGGGTTGAGCCGGCGCGGCCGGTGCCGGCGCGGGAGGCGCCGCCGGCTTCGCCGCGCCCGAATCGGCGGCCTTGCTGTACAGGAATTGTCCAATCAGGTTTTCGAGCACGATGGCCGACTGCGTCATCGTAATCGTGTCGCCGGCCTTCAGCATTTCGGTGTCGCCGCCTGGCTCGAGCCCGATGTATTGCTCGCCGAGAAGCCCCGACGTGAGAATTTTCGCGGAGCTGTCCTTCGGAAACGGGTACTGCTTGTCGATATCGATCGTAACGAGCGCCTGGTACGTGTTGCTGTCGAAGCCGATCGACGCCACGCGGCCGACCGTGACGCCCGCGCTCTTGACCGGCGCGCGCGGCTTCAGGCCGCCAATGTTGTCGAACTTGAGCTTGACCGGGTAGGTTGCCTGGAACGATAGCGAGCTCATGTTGCCGGCTTTCAGCGCGAGGAACAGCAGCGCAATGAAGCCCAGCACCACGAACAGGCCGACCCAGAAGTCGAGAGCAGTCTTTTTCATCGTCATCCCAAAGTGAATCTTGACGCGCCGGCGCGCAGCCGAAGGGCGCGCGCGACGCGCCGCTTCCCGGCGCACCCGCGCGGGACCTAGCTGAACATCAGTGCGGTCAGCAGGAAATCGAGGCCGAGTACGGCAAGCGACGCGTAGACGACCGTTTTGGTCGTTGCGCGCGACACGCCTTCGGGTGTCGGCTTCGCTTCGTAGCCCTGGAAAAGTGCGATGAACGTCACCGCAAAACCGAACACTACGCTCTTGATCACGCCGTTGCCGACGTCGCGCCAGACGTCGACGCCACCTTGCATCTGCGACCAGAACGCGCCGGCATCGACGCCGATCAGCAGCACCCCCACCACATAACCGCCGACGATGCCGACCGCGCTGAAAATCGCGGCAAGAACCGGCATCGCGATGATGCCCGCCCACATCCGCGGCGCGACGACTACCTTCAGCGGATCGACGGCCATCATTTCCATTGCCGTCAGCTGTTCGCCCGCCTTCATCAGGCCGATCTCGGCTGTGAGCGAGGTGCCCGCGCGCCCGGCGAACAGCAATGCGGTCACGACCGGCCCCAGTTCGCGCACGAGCGACAACGCGACGAGCAGACCCAACGCCTGCTCGGAACCGTAGCGATTCAACGTGTAGTAACCCTGCAGCCCGAGCACGAAGCCGACGAACAGCCCCGACACGGCGATGATGACAAGCGAATAGTTACCGACGAAATGAATCTGTTTCGTGACAAGCCGCGGCCGGCGCAACAGCGGAAAAAACTCGAGCACGAGGCGCACGAACATGCGCGCTCCGTAGCCCGCGGTGCCCAGGCCGCCGAGCACCGAGCGTCCGATGATTGAAATCATGAGCGGCCTCCGTTGCCGTCAAGGCCGAAATCCACCGCAAGCGGCGTGCTGCCCGCATAGTGAAACTTGAACGGACCGTCCGGCGCGCCGTCGATGAACTGCCGCACGACCGGGTCCTGCGACGCGCGCAGTTCGTCCGGCGTGCCTTGCGCATGCACGCCGCCGTTCGCGAGAAAGTACACGTAGTCGGCAATGGCAAACGATTCGGGCACATCGTGTGTGACGAGAATCGACGTCGCACCGAGCGCGCGGTTCAGCGTGCGAATCAGGTTCGCGGTGATGCCGAGCGAGATCGGGTCGAGACCGGCGAACGGCTCGTCGTACATGATCAGCTCGGGATCGAGTGCGATCGCGCGCGCGAGCGCCACGCGCCGCGCCATGCCGCCCGAAATTTCCGACGGCGCGAGATCGCGCGCGCCGCGCAGGCCGACTGCGTTGAGCTTCATCAGCACGAGGTCGCGAATCAGTTCTTCGGGAAGATCGGTGTGCTCGCGTAGCGCAAACGCAACGTTCTCGAACACCGACATATCGGTGAAGAGGGCACCGAACTGGAACAGCATGCCCATGCGACGGCGCAGCGCGTAGAGGCCGTCGCGCGTCTGCGCGCCGATGTCCTGGCCATGGAACAGCACCTGGCCGCGCCGGGCACGCTCGAGGCCGCCGATCAGGCGCAGCACCGTGGTCTTGCCGCACCCGGAGCCGCCCATCACCGCCACGACCTGACCGCGCCCAAAGCGCAGATTCAGGTTCGACAGAACGAGCCGGTCGCTGTAACCGAAGTCGACGTCGCGTAGCTCGAGGAGGGTCTCGGGAGAAGAAGGCAACTCTGACAGTCCTTTTACACGGAAGCCGAATTATAGGGCCATCGTGAAAACGCTGCCTTGTTGCATTCTGTCCCTTTACTTAATCTGACGATCGGCTGCCGAAAGCTTTCTGCAATGATGCAACGGCCGCGGCGGGATCAGCCGCTTCGATGACCGCGCGCACGACGGCCGCGCTCCGCACCCCGGTCGCAAGCACCGCCGGCAGCACGTCGCCGCTGATGCCGCCGATCGCGAGGATCGGCACGACGCCATCGAGCAGGCGCACGTAGCGCGCGAGGCGCGCGAGGCCTTGCGGCGCGGTCGGCATGACCTTGGTCGTCGTCGCGAATACGGCGCCGAGCGCGATGTAGCTGGGCCGGAAATGCAGCGCCGTCAGCATCTCGTAGTAGCCGTGCGTCGACAGGCCGAGGCGCAGGCCCGCGGCCGCGATCGCGTGCAGATCGGCCGTATGCACGTCCTCCTGGCCGAGGTGGACGCCATAGGCGCCCGCTTCGAGCGCCGCGCGCCAGTGGTCGTTGATGAACACGCGCGCGTCGTGCTTGCGCCCGGCCGCGACCGCGCGCGCGATTTCGCTCGCGAGTTCGGCGGCAGGCTCGGCCGACTTGCGGCGCAGCTGGATTGTCTTCACGCCGAAGCCGGCGACGCGCTCGACCCATTCCGCGGTCGGCAGCACCGGGTACAGGCCGAGGTCGTGCGGACACGGCGCGAACGGCTGCGACGGCGCGGCCGGCAAGCCGGCGACGCGCGGGAAACGGGCGATGTCGGTCGGCCACGCGTCGGCGGCGCGCTTTTCGTCGCCGTCGCGCCACGCGAGCGCGAGCACGAGCGCGTCGTGCGGGTCGAAGCCGCAATCGAGGAACGCCGCGAGCGCGGCGAGCCAATCTTCAGCCAGTTGCCCTTCGAGCCGATAGCGCTCGCCGCCGAGATGCAGCGTCGCGCCGTTTTTACCCGCTTCGATCACGCCCGCGCCTTGTACGAGCCAGCGCGCGATCTGCTCGCCATATTGCTGATGCTGCTCGTCGGCGACAACGAGCAGATCGCCGCCGTTCGGCGCATCGGGCGCGGTCAGGCAGATGCGCCATGGTGCGTGCGTCGGCGGCCAGTCGCCGAGACGCGCGCGAATCCGCTCGGCGGCTTCCGTCAGTTCGTCGGCGGGCGGCCAGAAGAGGTCGCGGCCCGTCAGCTTCAGTGTGTCGGTCATGCCGCGGCGCTCCCATCCTGGTGCCAGAACGGCATGCCGACGACAGGCGTGCTCGCATGCGCGGCCTCGCGCTCGGCCATCGGGCCCGCGAGATACGCGGTGCGGCCCGCTTCGACGCCGAGCGCGAATGCGCGCGCCATCGTCTCCGGATGCGTGGCCTGCGACACGGCCGTGTTCAGCAGCACGCCGTCGAAGCCCCATTCCATCACCTGGCTTGCATGCGACGGCACGCCGAGGCCCGCATCGACGATCAGCGGAACATCGGGCAACCGCTCGCGCAGCACGCGCAAGCCGTACGGATTGATGAGGCCCTTGCCCGTGCCGATCGGCGCGCCCCACGGCATCAGCGCTTCGCAGCCCGCGTCGAGCAGGCGCCGGCCGATCACGAGATCTTCAGTGCAGTACGGCAGCACCTTGAAGCCATCCTTCACGAGCTTCGCGGCGGCTTCGATCAGGCCGACCGGGTCGGGCTGCAGCGTGTAGTCGTCGCCGATCAGTTCGAGCTTGATCCAGTCGGTTTCGAAGACTTCGCGCGCCATCTGCGCGGTCGTGATCACTTCGCCGACCGTCTGACAGCCGGCCGTATTCGGCAGCAACGGCACGGCGTGGCGCTTGAGCAGATCGAAGAAACCCGCTTGCGCGCCGCCCTCGTTCATCTGCCGGCGCAATGCGACGGTGACCATGCCGGGCCGCGCCGCTTCGATCGAATCGGAAAGCGATTGCAGCGACGGATAGCGCGACGTGCCGAGCAGCACGCGGCTCGCGAAAGTCTCGCCGTACAGCGTGAGCGCGTCGGCGGGCGCGGCTTGAGTAGAAGTCATCAGTCAGTCCTTGCCTGTGGCAGTTGCCTGGTTGCCTTGGGTCGTTGCCTTGGGTCGATGCCCTGTATCTCGTGTGTTGCTTGCGATCTGTCGTGCCTGCAGCGTCTGTGAAGCATGTGGCGCGTGATGCGGCAGATGCGCGGCCGCCCAGGTCGCTGCGACGGCCATAGCGGCAAAACTCAGCCGCCTGCCACCGGATGCACGACGTCGAGCCGGTCGCCGCTGTGCAACGCGCGCGCCGCATGCTGCTTGCGCGCAACGAAATCGCCGTTCAACGCGACCGCGAACGGCGGCTGCGCGCCGAACGCGGCAAGCGCATCGGCAACGGTCGCGCCTTCCGGCAACGACAGCGGCTTCTGGTTGATTTGAATGTCCATAATCGTGTGTCTCAATGTGTGTGCAGGCGCGCGCGTCTCTCGAACGTGCTCACGCAGACTCGCGCGCCGCATCGCGCAACGTCGGACGATCGACGTGGAACAGCTCGGTCCAGCGCCACTGCCGGCGCCAGCCGGCGAATCCATCGATGTCGGCGAAGGCGCCGTCGGCAAGCGCGAGTGCGGCACGAACCGCTTCGTTCGCCACTTCCGGCGCGATCATGTAACCGTGACGGTACAGACCGTTCACGCGCAACGTCTGCCCACCGTCCCAGACGATGGCCGGCCGATGATCGGGCAAAGTCGGCCGGCACTGCGAGTTCAACTCCAGAATGCGCGCTTCGCCGAAGCCCGGGTGCACGGAAAACGCGGCGCTCAACAATTCGAGCGCCGATCGCACGCTGACCGGCGACATGTCTTCGCCTTCCACTTCAGTCGCGCCGATCACGTACAAGTCGTTCTGCTTCGGCGCGATATACAGCGGGTAGCGCGGATGCAGCAGCCGTACCGGACGCGCAAGTCCGATGCCCGGCGCGTGCACGCGCGCGACTTCGCCGCGGATGCCGCGCAGCGTCGGCAACACCGGTTTTGCGCCGAGGCCGCGGCAATCGATCGTGATGCGCGCGGCGGGCAACTCGCGGTCGTCGACGGCCGTGTTCCAATGCGTCTCGACGCCGCGCGCGGCGAGCCCTGCAGCAAGCGCGGCAAGCACCTGCCGGTTGTCGAGCTGCCCTTCATGCGGCAGCAGCCACCCTTGCGTGAAGCGGCCCGCGAGCGCCGGCTCGGCCGCGTTGATCTGCGCGCCGGACAACGCGAGCAATCCGCCCTCGAGCAGTTCGGCCGGTGCATTCGCGCGTAGCCGCCGCTCGAACAGCGGCGCCTCGCTGCGGTCGCCGTGATGCCAGACGACGAGCGTGCCGTTGCGCTGGAAGAACACCGGCTCCGGCAATTCGGCGACGATGCGCGGCCAGCTCTCGAGCGACGCGGCACCGAGCCGCGTGATCAGCAACTCCGCGCTGGCGGCTTCGGCGAGCGGGGCAAGCATCGCGGCCGCGACCCACGCGGCCGACTGCGTGCCGGCCGCGTCGCCGCGCTCATACAGCGCGACACGGTGGCCCGCGCCGGCGAGCCGCCACGCGACGAGCCGTCCGCACAAGCCGCCGCCGATCACGGCGAAATCGGGCACCGCGCCACGCCGCACGCCGGCCTGCGATGCAGATGTCTCGCGCGCCGTCATGCCGACTGCCCCTTGCGCAGCGCAGCAACACCGTGCGTGCCGCGTCGAGCGCCATGCGTGCAGAACAAATAAAGAACTGAAGATTGAGCGGTCATCGGATCCTTTCCGTACGGCAACGAAACGCACGTACCCAAGGACGAAACACGCGGAGGCGGCTGCGGATGCAGAGGCAGGAGAACCCGCCGGCAACCGCCTTCCGGATGAAAGGCCGCGCGGCGGGAAACGAAAGACTTCGAAACTTCCCGCGCCGGTATTACCCGGATCGGGTGCGAAGGGTCTCTCTCAGCCTCGCCGCGACGTGTGTCCGCGCCAAAGCACCCCTGTTTCGTCAAGGTCATTAGACCATAAAAGGCTCGTCGCGAAAACCCGCGGGATGACGAGCCCGTGTATGCGGCCGGGACGCCCATGTGCCGCCGCACGGAGACCGTACACGGGACGATGCGCGGAGCCCTGCACGAGACTGTATGCGGCCTGGCGAATTCGATATGAGCCGTCCTGGCGCCTCTGACATAATGCGCGACACGCAGTCGGTATCGAGAGCGGCGCCCGGGCCGGGACCGTCCGGGCCACAGCCGCGTCCGCTCGCCGATGCACGGCATCGGGCACGCGATTAAGCTCCGGTTAAGCCGTGGCCGCGACAATCGCGCGTCGATGAACGACCGGCGAACGCGTCGCTCTACGCCCGTCGTGCGGCCCCTGCGCATCGACGAGTCGTTCACCCGACGCCGCTTCGAAGACAGCGCTTCAAAGGACAGCGCTTTAAAGGACAGATATGGCCGAAAACCCGAACAGCTCCGCGGACATCACCGCGTGGGGTCTCATCAAGCCCTACTGGGTGTCCGAGGACCGATGGCGCGCATGGGGCCTGCTCGTGCTCGTCATCGCGATGAATATGACGATGGTGGCCGCCAACGTCTGGTTCAACCGCTGGCAAGGCATCTTTTTCGATGCGATCCAGCAATACAACTACCCGGTTTTCAAGCATTCGCTGCTGCAGTTCACGGTCATCGCGCTCGCGCTGATTCTGCTCGGCTCCTATCGCACGTACTTCCGCCAGATGCTCGAATTCCGCTGGCGGCAGTGGCTCACCACGAAGTATCTGAACGAATGGCTCGGCGACGACGCCTACTACCGCATCGAACGCGACCGTCTCGCGGACAACCCTGACCAGCGGGTTTCGGCGGACCTGCAAGGCCTCGCGAGCACGACACTGAACCTGTCCCTCGGGCTGCTCTCGACCACGGTCACGCTGTTCTCGTTCATCGTGATCCTGTGGAACCTGTCGGGCGCGCTTGCGTTCCACGTGTTCGGCACCGAGATCTCGATTCCCGGTTACATGGTGTGGGTCGCGATGATCTACGCGGCGATCGGCTCGTGGATCACGCACAAGGTCAACCACCCGCTCGTGTCGATCAACTACCAGCAGCAGCGTGTCGAAGCGGACTTCCGTTTCGCGCTGATCCGGATTCGCGAGAACGCCGATCAGATCGCGCTGTACAAGGGCGAGCCGGCCGAAGAGAAATCGCTGCAAGGCGTGTTCGGCCACATCCGCGATAACTGGCGGCTCGTCATGCGTTTCACGCGGCGCTTCAATATCGTCGTGATCAGCTATTCGCAGCTTGCGATCGTGTTCCCGTACATCGCGGCCGCGCCCAAGTACTTTTCGAAGAGCATCACGCTTGGCGTTTATCAGCAATTGACGAGCGCATTCGGCACGGTCAGCGATTCGTTCTCGTGGTTCATCAACAATTACGATTCGCTCGCCGAGTGGCGCGCCACCGTCAACCGTCTGCGGGAATTCCATCGCGTGATGAAAGACCAGCATCTGCATGAATCGGTGGTCGGCGGCACGGCGCACGGCGGCATCAATACGCATCTGACCGACACGCAGGTGCTCGACGTGAAGGAGCTCGTGCTCAAGCGTCCGGACGGGCAACCGATCGCGTCGATCGGCTCGTTCAGGATCGCGCCGAAATCGCGCTGGCTCGTGCGCGGTCCGTCAGGCGCGGGCAAGAGCACGCTGCTGCGTGCGCTCGCGGGCTTGTGGCCGTTCGGCGAAGGCACGATCGAAGCGCCGGCCGGCGCCAAGCTGCTGTTCATTCCGCAGCGCAGCTATCTGCCGATCGGTACGTTAAAGGGCGCGCTCTGCTACCCGTCGCTCGACGACGCGTTCACCGACGAAGCGTGCCGCGACGTGCTGACCGTGTGCCGGCTGCCCGATCTCGCGACGCGTCTGGACGAGTCCGCGCACTGGGAACGCACGCTGTCGCCGGGCGAACAGCAGCGCGTCGCCGCCGCGCGCGCGCTGCTGCAAAAGCCCGACTTTTTGTTTCTCGACGAAGCGACGAGCGCGCTCGACCCCGACAACGAAGCGGCGATCTACACGGCGCTGACCGAACGGCTTGCCGATGCGGCGATCGTCAGCGTCGCGCATCGCAAGACGCTCGAGGCATTCCACGACCAGACGCTCTATGTCGAGCGCGCGGTCGAACGCGAGGCCGCGTAGGCGAAGCGCGTATCGCGTTGGCGCTCAAAGCCAGGCCGCTCGCGCAAGCGGCTCTGGCCGTCTGATGGTACTTTCGCGTGCATGAAGACGATCGTTCTCGGCGCCGGCGTGATCGGCGTCGCCACAGCTTTCTATCTGCGCGAGCGCGGCTGCGATGTGACCGTCGTCGAACGCGAAACCGACGTCGCGCTCGAAACGAGTTTCGGCAATGCGGGCGTGATCGCGCCCGGCTACGTGACGCCATGGGCCGCGCCCGGCATGCCGGCGAAAATCCTCAGGCATCTGTTCAACCGCGCGTCGCCGTTCGTCTTCCGCCCGACGTTCGACCCCGCGCAATGGCGCTGGATCGGCCGGTGGCTGCGCGAATGCGAGCTCGAACGATTCCGTGCGAACAAACAGCGGATGCAGCGTATTGCGTACTACAGCCGCGCATGTCTGCATGAATTTCGCGCCGCGCATCCGTTCGAATACCGGCGCAGCCACGGCTATCTGCAGCTGTTTCGCAGCGGCTACGACCTCGAACTCGCGCAACCCGCGCTGGCGATGCTGCGCGACTCGGGCGTCGCGTATCGCGAACTGAGCGGCGCGCAATGCGCGTCGGTCGAACCGGGGCTGCGCTGGGCGCGCAAGCCGCCGCACGCGGGCCTCTACCTGCCCGACGACGAAGCCGGCGACTGCGCCATCTTCACGCGTGAATTGCGCGCGATTTGCGAGCGCCAAGGCGTGCGCTTCCGTTTCGATACGCGCGCGAGCGCACTCGACGCGCGAGGCGGCGCGGTGCGCGGCGTGCATGTCGAGAGCGCGCACGGCAGCGAGACGCTTGCCGCAAACGCAGTGGTCGTCGCGGCCGGCGTCGACAGCGCCGCGCTGCTCGAGCCGCTTGGCGTACCGGTGCCGCTTTATCCGGTCAAAGGCTATTCGGCGACGCTGCAGATCATCGACGACCAGAAAGCGCCACGCGCGGCGCTAATGGATGAAGCGCTGAAAACCGCGATCACGCGGCTCGGACACAATCTGCGTATCGCCGGCACCGCGGAGCTCGGCAACCGGCAGGCGACGCTGCGCGAACAGCCGCTGCGCACGCTGATGAAAGTGCTCGACGACTGGTTTCCTCACGCAAGCGTGCCGTCGTCCGCGCAGTTCTGGGTCGGGCGCCGGCCGATGACGCCCGATGGCGCGCCGCTGCTGGGCGCCTCGGGTATCGATCGTCTGTGGCTCAACATCGGGCATGGGTCGACGGGCTGGGCGATGTCGCTCGGCTCGGGGCGCGTCGTGGCGAATCTGGTCACGCAGAAGCAGCCGGAGATCGATCTCGAGGGGCTGACGATCGCGCGATATCGTCATCGCGGGTGAAGCACGGCCGGTCGTTCACGGGCGGCATGGGTCTCGCGTGCGTCCCGAGCGTCCCGAGCGTCCCGAGCGTCCCGAGCATCCGTGCATCCGTGCGTCGCGCGCACCTACGCGTCGATCACCGGCACGCTTGCCAGCGCGCGATAACGCGCGCCGGTGCGCGCCAGCGTGCTCGAATAAAGGGTCAACGATTCGAAACGCGCGAGCAGATCGTCTTTTAGCTCGGGCGCGTGGCCCGCAGCCGGCGCGTCGCGACGGAAGCGTCCGAGCGTCACATGCGGCCGGAACGTGCGCGCGTCGACCTGCAGGCCGAGATCGATCATCAAGCTACGCATGCGCCAGTCGAGCGCGACGAATTCGTCGGACATCGCGAGCATCGCCACCGTGAGCCGCGGATGCGACGCGCGCGGCCAGTGCTCGATGCACGCGACGGGCGCGGGCTTCAGTGGAATGGTCTGCGGCGCGAGAGCGTCGATGAGCGCGGCGCCGAGTTCGTGCGTCAGAGCGCCGATAAACGTGACGGTCAGATGCAACTGATCGTATGGCACGCGACGCGCGGCAGCCGGAATCGGCACCGCGGCGAGCGCATCGCGCGTGGCGGCGTCGGGTTCGAGCGCGATGAAGCAGCGCTGCCAGCCTTGCGTCGGGTTTCGCCGGGCGTCGCCGGCCGGGTTTTCCGGCGCGGCGTCGCTGCCGTTCCCGGTCAGTCGATTGTGTCGATGCATCGCTTGGGCTCTGCGCGTGCGGCGCGGCGAAGTCATCGTCGCATTATCGCCAGGGCGGAACGAATCGGCCAACGGGCAACTGCCGCGCCCCGAAAAAACAGAGGGCCGGGCCGCCCTTGCGGGCGCCCGGCCTCCGGAGCGGTAGCTCGAAGGTCTCATGGCCTTCGAGTCATGGCCCTGTACCGCACTTGTCGTCTCCACCTCTTCCTGCAAATTCGCTGCATCGCAGCCGAGGCTTCGTCACGTCGAATCGGCGCCGGCCCGGGAAGACGTTTAGCTGTCGCGCGCAGTTAGCGCGGCAACTCCGAACTTCCCATCAGATACGCGTCGACCGAACGCGCGCACTGCCGCCCTTCGCGAATCGCCCACACGACGAGCGACTGCCCGCGGCGCATATCGCCGGCCGTAAATACCTTGTCGACCGACGTGTAATACGCCTTGTCGCCTTCGGTCGACGCACGCACGTTGCCGCGCGCATCCTTGTCGACGCCGAACGCTTCGAGAACCGGCGAGACCGGCTGCGTGAAGCCCATCGCGAGCAGCACGAGGTCGGCCTTCATTTCGAATTCGGAGCCCGGCACTTCCTGCATCTTGCCGTCCTTCCACTCGACGCGCGCCGCAATCAGCTTCTCGACCTTGCCGTTCTTGCCTTCGAAGCGCTTCGTCGCGACCGCCCAATCGCGCTCGCAGCCTTCCTCGTGCGACGACGACGTGCGCAGCTTGACCGGCCAGTACGGCCACACGAGCGGCTTGTTCTCTTCTTCGGGCGGCTGCGGCAGCAGTTCGAACTGCGCGACGTCCTTCGCGCCATGACGGTTCGACGTGCCCACGCAGTCCGAGCCCGTATCGCCGCCGCCGATCACGACGACGTGCTTGCCCTTCGCGAGAATCTGGTCCGCGACCTTATCGCCCGCGTTGACCTTGTTCTGCTGCGGCAAGAACTCCATCGCGTAGTGAACGCCGGCGAGCTCGCGCCCCGGCACCGGCAGGTCGCGCGGCGTTTCCGAACCGCCCGCGATCACGACGGCGTCGAACTGATCCTTCAGTTCGTCGGGCGTGACCGTCTCCTTCGCGGTATTGCCGATGTGCGCGGGCAGCGCGTCCTTGCCGACGAACACATTCGCGCGGAACGTCACGCCTTCCGCTTCCATCTGGCGCATGCGGCGATCGATGAGCCATTTCTCGAGCTTGAAGTCGGGAATGCCGTAGCGAAGCAGGCCGCCGATGCGATCGTTCTTTTCGAACACCGTCACATCGTGACCCGCACGCGCGAGCTGTTGCGCAACCGCGAGGCCCGCCGGGCCCGAGCCGATCACCGCGACCTTCTTGCCGGTCTTGTGCTTCGGCGGCTGCGGCGCGACCCAGCCCTCGGCCCACGCCTTGTCGATAATCGCGTGCTCGATCGACTTGATGCCGACCGGGTCGTCGTTGATGCCGAGCGTGCAGGCCGCTTCGCACGGCGCCGGGCAGATGCGGCCCGTGAACTCCGGGAAGTTGTTGGTCGAGTGCAGCACTTCGATCGCGTTCTTCCAGTCCTGGCGGAACACGAGATCGTTGAAGTCCGGAATGATGTTGTTGACCGGGCAGCCGTTGTTGCAGAACGGAATGCCGCAGTCCATGCAGCGCGCGCCTTGAATCTTTGCGTCTTCGTCGGTCAGTGCCGCGACGAATTCCTTGTAGTGCTTCACACGCGTGAGCGGAGCTTCGTACGCCTCGTGGCGGCGTTCGAACTCGAGAAAACCGGTTGCCTTGCCCATGTGGTTCTCTTGTCTATCCAATTCGGTGGGGATCGGCACCCGCCGTCGCATTCAAACGATGCGAGCGGCGGGTGCGCGTCTGGTTTGTTTTGCTACAGGCCTCGTGCCCTACGGCGTCGCGTTGAATCAGGCTGCGAGCACTTCCTTGCTGGCCTTCTTCGCGCCCAGTTCGCCAAGCGCACGCTTGTACTCGGTCGGGAAGACCTTCACGAACTGGCGGCGCGCCGCGTCCCAGTTCTCGAGCAGCGCTTTCGCACGCGGCGAGCCGGTGAACTGGAAGTGACGCTCGACGAGACCCTTCAGCAGCGCTTCGTCGGTCTGGCCCGCGTGCCACAGCGCCTTGTCGACCGTGCGCTCCTGCTCGACCTGCTGCAGCACCGGATCGAGCGCGACCATCGAGCGGTTGCACTTGCCCGCGAACGTGCCGTCGGGGTCGTACACATACGCGAGGCCGCCCGACATGCCGGCCGCGAAATTGCGGCCCGTCTCGCCGAGCACGACGACCGTGCCGCCCGTCATGTACTCGCAGCCGTGGTCGCCCGTGCCTTCGACGACCGCCGTCGCGCCCGAGTTACGCACGCAGAAGCGCTCGCCCGCGACGCCGCGGAAGAACGCTTCGCCTTCGATCGCGCCGTACATCACCGTGTTGCCGCAGATGATGTTTTCCTCGGACTTGCCGCGGAAGTCGTTGGTCGGACGGATGATGATGCGGCCGCCCGACAGGCCCTTGCCGACGTAGTCGTTGCCGTCGCCGACGAGATCGAGCGTCACGCCCTTCGCGAGGAACGCGCCGAAGCTCTGGCCCGCGGTGCCTTTCAACTGGATGTGCACCGTGTCGTCAGGCAGACCGTCGTGGCCGTACTTCTTCGCGATGGTGCCGGACAGCATCGCGCCGACCGTACGGTTCACGTTGCGCACCGGCTGGATGAACGACACGTGCTCGCCCTTCTCGATCGCGGCCTTGGCCTTTTCGATCAGCGTGTGATCGAGCGCGCGCTCGAGGCCGTGGTCCTGCGATTCGACATGCAGACGCGCGACATCGTCCGGTACTTCCGGTTGATAGAACACGCGCGAGAAATCGAGGCCCCTCGCCTTCCAGTGCTCGATGCCCTTTTTCATGTCGAGCAGGTCCGCGCGGCCGATCAGGTCGTCGAACCTGCGCAGGCCCAGTTGCGCCATGATCTCGCGCACTTCCTCGGCGACGAAGAAGAAGAAGTTCACGACGTGCTCGGGCTGCCCCTTGAACTTCGCACGCAGCACCGGATCCTGCGTCGCAACGCCGACCGGGCACGTGTTCAGATGGCACTTGCGCATCATGATGCAGCCTTCGACGACGAGCGGCGCCGTCGCGAAGCCGAATTCGTCCGCGCCGAGCAGCGCGCCGATCACGACGTCGCGGCCCGTCTTCATCTGGCCGTCGGCCTGCACGCGGATCCGGCCGCGCAGACGGTTCAGCACGAGCGTTTGCTGCGTTTCGGCAAGACCGAGTTCCCACGGCGTGCCCGCGTGCTTGATCGACGACAGCGGCGAGGCGCCGGTGCCGCCGTCATGGCCCGCGATCACGACGTGATCGGCCTTCGCCTTCGCCACGCCCGCCGCAACGGTGCCGACGCCGCTTTCCGACACGAGCTTCACCGACACGCTCGACGACGGATTCACGTTCTTCAGATCGTGAATCAGCTGTGCGAGGTCTTCGATCGAATAGATGTCGTGGTGCGGCGGCGGCGAAATGAGGCCGACGCCCGGCACCGAGTAACGCAGCTTGCCGATGTACTCGGACACCTTGTGACCCGGCAGCTGACCGCCTTCGCCCGGCTTCGCGCCCTGCGCCATCTTGATCTGGATCTGGTCGGCCGACGCGAGATATTCGGCCGTCACGCCGAAGCGGCCCGACGCGACCTGCTTGATCTTCGAGCGCAGCGAATCGCCGTCCTTGAGCGGAATGTCGACGATCACCTCGTCGCCGATCACCGACTTCATCGTGTCGCCGTTTTTGATCGGGATGCCGCGCAGTTCGTTGCGATAGCGCTTTTCGTCCTCGCCGCCTTCGCCCGTGTTCGACTTGCCGCCGATGCGGTTCATCGCGACCGCAAGCGTGGCGTGCGCTTCGGTGGAGATCGAGCCGAGCGACATCGCGCCGGTCGCAAAACGCTTGACGATCTCCTTCGCCGGCTCCACTTCGTCGAGCGCAATCGCGCGCATCGGGTCGACCTTGAACTCGAAGAGGCCGCGGAACGTCATGTGGCGCTTCGTCTGGTCGTTGATCAGATGCGCGTATTCCTTGTACGTCTGGTACGAGTTGCTGCGCGCCGAGTGTTGCAGCTTCGCGATCGCATCGGGCGTCCACATGTGTTCTTCGCCGCGCACGCGGTACGCGTATTCGCCGCCGGCGTCGAGCATCGTCGCGAGCACGGGGTTGTCGCCGAACGCTTCGCGATGCAGACGAATCGCCTCTTCCGCCACTTCGAAGAGACCGATGCCGCCGACCTTCGACGACGTGCCCTTGAAGTACTTGACCACGAGGTCTTCGGCGAGGCCGACCGCTTCGAAAATCTGCGCGCCCGTGTACGACATGTACGTCGAAATGCCCATCTTCGACATGACCTTCTGCAGGCCCTTGCCGACTGCCTTCGTGAAGTTGTAGATCGCCTTTTCCGCCGACAGGTCGCCCTTCAGGCCGGCCGCGAGCTGCGCGAGCGTTTCCATCGCAAGGTACGGATGCACGGCTTCGGCGCCGTAACCGGCGAGCAGCGCGAAGTGGTGCGTTTCACGCGCCGAGCCCGTTTCGACGACGAGACCCGTGCTCGTACGCAAACCTTGCATGACGAGATGCGTGTGAATCGCCGACGTGGCGAGCAGCGCCGGAATCGCGACGTTGTCGCGGTCGGTCTTGCGGTCCGACACGATCAGCATGTTGTAGCCGGACTTCACGGCATCGGCCGCTTCCGCGCACAGCGACGCAAGGCGCGCTTCGATGCCTTCCTTGCCCCATGCGACCGGATAGCAGATGTTCAGTTCGTACGAACTGAACTTGCCGCCCGTGTACTGATCGATCGCGCGGATCTTCGCGATGTCCTTGAAGTCGAGCACCGGCTGCGACACTTCGAGCCGCATCGGCGGGTTGATGTTGTTCGTGTCGAGCAGGTTCGGCTTCGGGCCGACGAACGACACGAGCGACATCACCATGTTTTCGCGGATCGGGTCGATCGGCGGGTTCGTCACCTGCGCGAACAGCTGCTTGAAGTAGTGGTACAGCGTCTTGTTCTTGTTCGACATCACGGCAAGCGGCGAGTCGTTGCCCATCGAGCCGACCGCTTCCTCGCCCGCTTGCGCCATCGGCGCCATCAGGAACTTGAGGTCTTCCTGCGTATAGCCGAACGCCTGCTGACGGTCGAGCAGCGCCGCCGCCTCACGGCGCTCCGTGACGACGTCCTCGGCCTTCGCTTCGATCTCGTCGAGCTTGATGCGCACGGCGTCGATCCAGCTCTTGTACGGCTTCGCGTTGGCGAGGTTGTCCTTCAGTTCCTTATCGTCGATGATGCGGCCGTGTTCCATGTCGATCAGGAACATCTTGCCCGGCTGCAGACGCCACTTCTTGACGATCTTCGATTCGGGAATCGGCAGCACGCCCGCTTCCGACGCCATGATGACGAGGTCGTCGTCGGTCACGAGATAACGCGCCGGACGCAAACCGTTACGGTCGAGCGTCGCGCCGATCTGGCGGCCGTCGGTGAACGCGATCGCGGCGGGACCGTCCCACGGCTCCATCATCGCGGCGTGGTATTCATAGAATGCGCGGCGGTTGTCGTCCATCAGCGTGTGCTGTTCCCACGCTTCCGGAATCATCATCATCATCGCGTGGACGAGCGGGTAGCCGGCCATCAGCAGCAGTTCGAGACAGTTATCGAACGATGCGGTGTCGGACTGGCCCGGATAGATGAGCGGCCACAGCTTCGGCAGGTCGTCGCCGAGCACATGCGACGCGATCGCGCCGGTACGCGCGTTGAGCCAGTTGACGTTGCCCTTCACCGTGTTGATTTCGCCGTTGTGCGCGATGAGGCGGTACGGGTGAGCGAGCTCCCATGCCGGGAACGTGTTCGTCGAGAAGCGCTGGTGCACGAGCGCGAGCGCCGACACCACGCGCTCGTCCTGCAGGTCGCGATAATAAACACCGACCTGGCCCGCGAGCAGCAAGCCCTTGTAGACGATCGTGCGCGCCGACATCGACGGCACGAAGTATTCCTTGCCGTGCTTGAGCTTCAGCGCCTGGATGCGGTGGCTCGCGGTCTTGCGGATCACGTACAGCTTCCGCTCGAGCGCGTCGGTCACCATGATGTCCTTGCCGCGGCCGATGAAGATCTGGCGGATCAGCGGCTCGCTCGCCTTCACGGTCGGCGAGATCGGCATGTTGTGGTCGACCGGCACGTCGCGCCAGCCGAGCACGACCTGGCCTTCGGCCTTCACCGTACGCTCGAGTTCCTGCTCGCAGGCGAGACGCGACGCGTGTTCCTTCGGCAGGAAGATCATGCCGACGCCGTATTCGCCGGAAGGCGGCAGCGTGACGCCCTGCCTCGCCATCTCTTCGCGGTAATAGCCGTCCGGAATCTGGATCAGGATGCCCGCGCCGTCGCCCATCAGCGGATCGGCGCCGACCGCGCCCCGGTGATCGAGATTCTCGAGAATCTTCAAGCCCTGCTCGATGATCTCATGGCTTTTCTTGCCCTTGATATGCGCGACGAAACCGACGCCGCATGCGTCGTGTTCGTTTTTCGGGTCGTACAGACCTTGCGCCGCGGGAACCGAGGCGTGCGCGCCTGCGCTGATCGGTTGCTGTTCGTCGTTCATGGGGGACACCGTCTGTCAGGGGCCGGGCGGCCGTTAAATCGTGTGCTGCTGTTTGTTTTGTTGCTGCGTGATGCGTTGCGCTGCTGCATGTTGCGTTGCCGGCAGCAGAGGTGGGGAGTGCCGCTGCCGCCGCACGAACCTCTGGACGCGCTGCGCCCCGGCTCGCCGGAATTCGGAATATACGCGACAAATCAATGAAATAGCAACCAAAACCGTGTGATAGATCCCCAATTATCACAATGGTGCATCGCCCCGTTATTTTAATAGTTCCATATCATACGTAGACAAAAGAAAACGGCATACGAAGATGCCGTTCGTGCCGCAAGCCCTTGATGATGAATGCCTTTTCGTTGGACCTTCGGAGCGTTGCCAACGCCTGACGCGTGTGGCTACTGCGACTTCACCGGCGGGTCTGCGGTGTCGCGGACTTTGCGCGGCCGGCCTCGCGGCAACGGCGACACTCGCCGGTTGGCCGCACGCGCCGCCCATTCGCGATAGGAATCGCTGCCGAGCACCCAGCCTTTGAGCGTCGCCTGCTGCAACTGGCTTGCCTCGCGTTCGTCGAGCGGTTGCTCGCACAGCTCGCGATACGCGCGCTGCCGTTCGAATGGCGTATTGCCGAGCGACCAGTACAGCGGATGGTCGGTGATGAGGCTATCGAGCGTGAGGCCGATGTGATGGCGGTAACTCGACCAGCGGTAGTCTTCGGCGGCGGCGACGAGGTGAGTGCGCACCGGCGACATTTCGACGACGCGGCTCGCGAGCAGAAAGTAGCGCTCGCCCTCGATCACCGTCGCGCGATAGCGACCTTCCCACAACGTGCCGCGCCGCGAGTAACGCCGGTTGAAGTGCGCGACGTAGCGCCGTCCGACTGCCTGCATCGCTTTCGGCAGACTCGACTCGTCGGTGGGCGTGACGAGCAGTTGCACCGCGCCTGGCATCAGCGCGTACGCATGAACCGCGAGGTGATGATCGCGTGAGGCCGCTCTCAGGCAATCGATAAAGAGCTCGTAATCCTGGTCGTCGACAAACGCGGGCTGCTGGTCGAGTCCGCGCAGGATCACGTGTTGCGGCTGGTCAGGAACATAAAGACGTGCAAGCCGTGCCATGCTGGATTATCCATATTCGCGTTGGTACATACCCGAAGGTCCGACAGGCGCCACCGGCGCGACGTTCCGCGCGGCGGGCCTGTGCCAGAAACCGTGCGCAGCCCAGAGTGAACGCTCTAGCCAGCGCGTATGGTTTGTTTCAAACGTAGTGTTCATAATGTGCGGGCCTTTCAGGAGGAGCACATATGAAACTAAAACAGGCCATCTCGGGGGCCGCTGCAGCATGCGCACTCGCATGCCTTGCGACCGCAGCTCACGCTCAAACGGCCGGAAGCTTTTACGTCACGACAGGCTGGTTCCATCTCGCGCCTCAGTCCAGTAGTGATCCGTTGAAGGAGACAAACGTAGGGGGCACACCCGTCAACATCACGATACCGAACACGGGAGCCAAAATCAGCACTGCCGATACCGTCGGCTTCACTGCGGGCTACTTCATCACCGACCATATCGCCACCCAGTTCGATATCGGCGTTCCACCGACCTTCGATATCGATGGCACGGGACAGTTCGGACAGTTCGGCAAACTCGGTGAAGCGAAACAGTGGAGCCCTGCGCTGCTGCTCAAGTACTACTTCCTTGCGCCCCAGTCGAAGTTCCGTCCGTATATCGGTATCGGTGTGAGCCGTGTCTGGTTCACAGGCGAAAAAATCACGAACGGCGCATTCGAGCAGGGCGTACTGCATGGTCCGACCACGGTAACCACGGATAGTTCGTGGGTGCCTGTGTTTAATGCGGGCTTCACGTACGCGTTCACCGAACACTGGTTCGCGGGCTTCTCGATTTCGTATCTGCCGATCAGCACCACGGCAAAGCTGAACACGGCCGCGCAAACGCCGGTCGGTACGCTCAACGTGCAGTCGGAAACCAAGATTCGACTGAACCCGATCGTCACGCTCGTGAGCGTCGGCTATCGGTTCTAACCTAGGTTAGACGAGTTTTTCCCGCCTCGACAACGCCGTTGCGCGGTCCGTAGCGGCGCTTTCGTTTTTACGCGATCGCACGTCGCGGTCGGGCGCTTGTAACGACATTCCTGCAAGCGTTGTAAATTTGACGGCTGTGCGGCATCGCTGCTGAAAATTCTGCTGCACGGACCGTACGGCGGGTGGTTACAAGGCGTCTGTGCCAGAGCGTCCGGCTGCGGCGCGCGCCACTTCTCCGCGCTCGCCATCGGTTCCGTGGCCAGGCATCGAAGTTGCGTCCTGACGGTTTTACCGCTTGTACCAGCGCGTTGTGCGACGCGTTTCCGGTGCGCCCGTTGGCGGTGCCGATTTCCGGGCGTTCGGCTGGTCGGGCAGAGGGGATCTTTCATCAAACCATCATCGACGGAGCGACCATGACTGCACTACCGAATACGCGCGATGCGATTGGCGAATCGTGGGCAACGACGGGGCGCCGTGCGCGCCGGATTGCGCGCCACAGCCGTCACGCCGCGGAAGACATTGCGAGCGAACTGCGCACGCTGATCTCGGAACTCGAGGGCACACTCGGCGACGGCACGCAAGCCGATGCCGCCGCGTTGCGCAGCCAGGTGCGCAAGCGTCTCGACGACGCGCGCGAGCGCCTGAACGACACGCGTAGCGTGATGCGCGAACGTGCTCAGGTGGCATTGAACGGCGCGGACGAATACGTGCATGAAAACCCATGGCGGACGATCGCCATGGTCGGTGCGATTGCGCTTGTGGCAGGCGCCTTGATGTCGCGCGGACGTTAGGCTGTTGCGGCGGACTTGCGGCGAGCTCGCGGCGAACAACAGGCAGCGGGCTCGTCCTGATGCGTTCGAGGCCGATTGGCACAGGCGGGTGCGCCCATGTCAGTTGTCGTCGACAACGAACAGCCGCCGATACTCCTTCAGCGCGTAGCGATCGGTCATGCCCGCGATGTAATGCGCGATCAGCCTTGCCTGCACGCCTGGATCCGTTGACTGGTAGTTCGGCGGCAGCAATCGCGCGTCGTCGGTGAACGCATCGAAAAGGCCGGTGACGACGCGCCGCGCCTTGTTCGCCATGCGCATCACGCGATAGTGACGATAGAGATTCTTGTACAGGAAGCGCTTGAGCACCGTCGCTTGCGCAGACACTGTTTCGCTGTGCGCGACGAGCGGCGGCGCCGCGCGCACGTCATCGAGCGATTGCGGCGCATGACGGTGCAGATTGCGTGTCGTCGTGTCGATCAGGTCGACGATCAGCGTATTGATGATGCGCCGTACCGTCTCATGAACGAGCCTGCGCCCTTCGATTTCCGGAAAGTCGCGCCGCGCCGCATCGAAGTGCGTGCGCCACAGTTCGACTTCCGCCAACTGATCGATCGTGATGAGGCCGGAGCGCAGGCCGTCGTCGACGTCGTGGTTGTTGTAGGCGATTTCGTCGGCGAGATTGGCGATCTGCGCTTCGATCGACGGCTGGCGTCCCTGCAGGAAACGTTCGCCGAGCGCGCCGAGACGGCGCGCATTTTCGCGCGAACAGTGCTTGAGAATGCCTTCGCGCGTTTCGAAACACAGGTTGAGCCCGTTGAACGCGCCGTAGTGTTCTTCGAGTTCGTCGACGACTGCGAGGCTTTGCAGATTGTGCTCGAAGCCGCCGTGTTCGCGCATGCAGTCGTTCAGCGCATCCTGTCCCGCATGGCCGAAGGGCGTATGACCGAGGTCGTGCGCCAGCGAGATCGCTTCGACGAGATCTTCGTTGACGCGCAGGTTTCGCGCGACCGAACGTGCGATCTGCGCGACTTCGAGGCTGTGCGTGAGCCGCGTGCGAAAGAGGTCGCCTTCGTGATTGACGAACACCTGCGTTTTGTATTCGAGACGCCGGAATGCGGTCGAGTGCACGATGCGGTCGCGGTCGCGCTGGAACTCGGTACGGGCGCTCGGCGCCGCTTCCGGATGGCGACGGCCGCGAGACTGTGCGGAATGCGCGGCGTACGGCGCGAGATGAGCCTCGAGTGCGGCAACCGACGGCGGCGATGATGAAAGCGGCGGCGTGCCTCGCGCGTCGGGCGCGGCAGAGGCATTGGCCTCGTTCGACGCGTCAGTCGCGCGCGGCGCCTCGGACGCTTCGAGCGGATTGTCGCTGAGTCTTTCGGTCACCTGCCTCTCCGGAACAAGGGCTCGCGCGTTCGGCGCGTTCGGCGCTTAGACGGTCGCCGCGAGCGTCGCGTTCACTGCATCGTCGGGCGCGCGCGTGATCAGCGTCTCGCCGAAACGCTTGAGCAGGATGAACTTGATCTCGCCGGCTTCCGCCTTCTTGTCGACGCGCATCAGGTCCACATAGCGCGCGGCGCCAAGCGCCGGCGCGCGCGTCGGCAAATGCGCGGCCTTCACGAGCGCAACGAGGCGCTCGCGCGCTGCGTCGTCGAGATGGCCAAGCCTTACGGACAAATCGGCCGCCATCACCATGCCGCAACCGACCGCCTCTCCGTGCAGCCATTCTCCGTAGCCCAAGCCCGCTTCGATCGCATGGCCGAACGTATGGCCAAAATTCAGAATCGCGCGCAAACCGCCTTCGCGTTCATCGGCCGCGACCACCGATGCCTTGATCTCGCACGACCGTTTGACCGCTTCAGTCAGCGCCTGCGGATCGCAGCGATTCAGCGCGTCGACATTCGCTTCGATCCAGTCGAAGAACGCAGCATCGGCGATCGCGCCGGTTTTGATCACTTCGGCGACGCCCGCGGCAAGCTCGCGAGGCGGCAGCGTGCGCAACGCGCCGATATCGGCGATCACCGCTTGCGGCTGGTAGAACGCGCCGATCATGTTCTTGCCGAGCGGATGGTTGATGCCGGTCTTGCCGCCCACCGACGAATCGACCTGCGACAGCAGCGTAGTCGGCACCTGAATAAACGGCACGCCGCGCATGTAGCATGCGGCGGCAAAACCGGTCACATCGCCGATCACGCCGCCGCCGAGCGCGATCAACGTGGTTTTGCGATCGGCACGCGCGCCGAGCAGCGCATCGAAGATCTGATTCAGCGTTTCCCAGTTCTTGTGCGCTTCGCCATCGGGCAGCACGACCGTCGAGACGTTCTTGCCGAGCGGCGCGAGCGCGCGACGCAACGCATCGCCATACAAGGGCTCGACAGTCGTGTTGGTGACGATCGTGACCGACGTGCCCGCTATATGCGGCGCGAACAGCCCGGTCTTGCCGATCAGATCGGCGCCGATATGAATCGGGTAGGCGCGGTCGCCCAGATCGACATTGACGGTAATCATCGAAGTGCTCATGGTCACAATTATGCTGCGGGTGGTTTGCCGACGCCCGCCATCTCGAGCTGCATCAGCACCATATTGACGAGGCCGCTCACCGACGGCCGCCCGGTCTCGATCACGAAGTGCGCACATTCGCGGTAAAGCGGGTCGCGCACCTCGAAGAGCGCTTCGAGCTTCGCTTTCGGGTCTTCGGTCTGCAGCAGCGGGCGATTCTTGTCGCGCCGCGTGCGCAGCCACAGGTCGTGCGGATTCGCGCGCAGATAGACGACCAGCCCGCGATTGCGCAACGCCTCGCGATTCTCGGGCCGAAGGATCGCGCCGCCGCCGGTCGCGAGCACGATGCCCGCGCGGCCCGTCAGCTCTTCGATCACCTGCGCTTCGCGTTCGCGAAAGCCGGCTTCGCCTTCGAGCTCGAAAATCACCGGAATACGGGCACCCGTGCGCTCCTCGATCTCGTGGTCGGAATCGAAGAACGGACGATCGAGCCGCCTCGCCACGGCGCGGCCGACGGTCGTCTTGCCCGCTCCCATGAGCCCGACGAAAAATACATTGGCGTGTGCGTCCCGCTCTTGCAACGGTGTCCTCTTACTCAGTCCGGTTGGGTTCGTGCGCAGCTTACTGGCAAAGCGGCCGGCTTGTCGAGCCTGCGGCCCGGCGCGCGCGGCGGCGCGTCAATTCGTCTGGACAACGGTCGGTGTGATGAAAACCACCAGTTCGCTACGCGCGTCCCGATGCGCGCGATGGCGAAAAAGCGCGCCTAGAACCGGTATTTTGCCCAGGACCGGCACGCGAGTCACATCGTCGCGATCGTCGGTCTCGTAGATTCCGCCGATCGACACCGTACCGCCATCCTCGACCTGCACACGCGTTTGCACGTGTTTCGTGTTGATCGCGGGGCCAGCGGCCGTCTGCTCGCCGACGCTATCTTTCGCGACGTCGAGGTCCAGCACGACTCTGCCGTCCGGCGTGATTCGCGGTTCGACCTCGAGCTTCAGGCTCGCGCGGCGAAACTGCACGCCCGATACGCCTTGACCGACCTTCGCCTGATACGGCAATTCCGTGCCCTGCTCGACGATCGCCTTCATCCGGTCCGCGGTGACGACGCGCGGACTGGACACGATCTGCCCGCGCCCTTCCGCTTCGAGCGCGCTAAGCTCGATGTTGAGCAGGCGCGTGGCGCGCGCGGCGAACAGCGTCAAGCCCGCCGTTGCTGCATCGAAGCCGGAGATCGGCCGCGCCGACAGATCGTGGATCGCACCCTCCTTGCCGGCCGTTATACCGACAGCCGAGCCGTCCTCGCTCGTGGCCGCCATCGATAGCTTGACCCCCAGATTGCGCGAAAAGCCCAGTTCGCCTTCGACGATACGCGCTTCGATCATCACCTGCCGCGTCGGCTGGTCGATCGCCTCGACCAGTTCCGCGATGTCGTCGAGACGCGCCTGCAGATCGGTGATGAAAAGCAGGTTCGTGCGCGGATCGGCGATCACCGCGCCGCGCTTCGACAGCACGCGCTGGTTGCCCGAGCCGGTCAGCATCTTGCGAACCTCGTCCGCGTGCGCATAGTGCAGTTCGAACGTGCGGCTCGCGAGCGGTTCGAGATCCGCGCCGCGCGCGTGCGCTTCGAAGCGCTGCCGCTCGCGGGCCGCCAGTTCGGCAAGCGGCGCGACCCAGATCACGTTGCCGCGCTGCTCCATCGCAAGCCCGTTGACATCAAGCAGCGTATCGAATGCGGTGCGCCACGGCACCTTGTCGAGGTGCAGCGTGACGGTAGCGCGTGCCTTGCCGCTCGCGATGATGTTCAGGCCCGTGAACTGGGCGAAAGCATTCAACACGGCGCCTAGTTCCGCTTGCCGGAAATTCAGCGAGATCGGCCGGTCGGGCGGCAAATTGTCCTCTACGGGACGGCTCGACGCAGTAGTGAGTCGCGACAGCGGCGCGAGCGGCACGGGCGGGCCCTCGAGCGCGGTCTGCGAGTCTGCCGTGCGAGGCAGTTCCACGCGTGGCGTCGACGCGCCGTTTGCGGCGATTCTTCGCGGTGCGGCCTCGTCGTCATACGCAATGGCCGATGCGTCGCCAGATAAATCGGCTTGCGCGGATTCATCGCTCGCAAAGTTTCCGTTAAACGGATTACGGGCCTCGTTGGAGGCGAGTTGCGGCAGGGGCGGTACACCGGCCGGTGCAATCGCCTCGTTAAGCGGCAACGCCTCAGGGAACGACTCAGGGAACGACTGAGGCAGCGACTCAGGCAATGGCGGCAGCGATGCATACGCAACCGAACTCGCCATCGCGGCCGACACGAGCATGGACCTCACGCAATATCCGGCCTTCATTGCACCGCTTCCTCGAACGTCAAACGGTGTTCGCTTCCATCACGCGCGGCCAGCGTAATGCCGAACCCGTCGACGCGCGCGACGCTGTCAGCGCCGACACGCTGTCCGGCCTCGAGCGTTGCTTCGCCATCGGGCGTCTCGACGAGCCCGAGCCCACGCGCGAGATCGTAAAGGAGGCCGACAAGGCGCACACCGACCGTATCCGAATCGGGCATGCGCGCGTCGAATTGCAAAGGACGCGCGAAAGGGTCGTAGAAAACGATATCTTCGTCATCACCGTTCGTCAGGTCTTCGTTCTGGCTTTCGGGCTGATCGGACGGACGAAGCGCATCGAACACGTTGAGCGTCGTGCTGACCGACACCAGGCCGCCTCCCGCATCGCCGGTCTGCCTGATCAGCAGCTCTCCTGGCACGATCAGCACGGGCAAGCTCGGCAGCGCGCGCATGAAGGCCAGCAATTGCGAGAAACTCGCCAGCGCCGTCATGCGCAACGGACGCATCGCATCGATGCCGGCCCCCGTTACCGCACCGGGTTCGAGCGCGAGCAACGTGATGCCGCCGCGCACCGCCAGTTGCGACACGATGCGCACGTCGTCGGTCGAAGCCCCGCTTTCCGACGCCCGCGCCGGACTCGCAAGGTTTTCTGCGCCGGCGGATGCGCGTAGGGCCGGCAGTTCGCTGACAGCACGCTGTGCGCCGTGAAGGCGCCGTCGCGACTCATCAGCGAGTGCACGCATCGCTTGCACGCCCGTGAAGTCCGCCGCCATCCACGCGTTCGCGCCAGTCGCAAACGTCGCGATTGCAATCAGACTTGCGGGCAGAAACCGGAACAGCAACGGACTTCGCCCACGCCACCTGCGCAGCGATGCGCTCAGCGCAAAAGAACCCGCTGCCCGATGCTGTTGCGCTCTTGCCCGATCGATCGGGCCGAGGCGGCCCGTAAGCGTCGTACTCATTTCAAACCTCGCATGTGAGCGCCTCGTTCCGTACGCGCTGCGGCAGGCGCAACATTGCGCACCGTCGGTTCACGCGTACCTTCCCATTCGAGGCGCGCCGAAAATTCGATTGCGCCACTCGCGTTTTGTCCGGCGCCGTGCATCGCTGCCGTCGCGCGGCGCTGGTCCTTGACCTCGGCGTCCTTCACACCGCGTATCGCGGCTAGACGTTTTACCCACGACGCCGGTGCCGCATGATCGTGCGCACTCGCAAGCAGTTCCGTCTCGTGCTCGCGCTGGCGCAGCTGCCGCAAACTCACCTTGTCATCGGACTCGCTGCTTAATGCGTCAAGCAGCGATAGCAGATGAACGAGCGGTTTCGAGTGCATCGCCGCGTGCTCCGCGCGCATACGCGCTTGCTCGGCGGCGCGCGCGAGACGCTTATGCTCGGCGAGCGGCGCCGACAGTTGCGCGAGCGAGCGCTCGAACGATGCACGCCCGGCATCGAGCCGCACACGTTCGACAGTCTGCCAGGCCGCCAGTATCAGCACTGCCACGCATCCGGCGGCGATCCCCGCGAAGACTTCGACGATACGGCGCCGCCGTTCGCGGCGCGCGGCGAGCTGCCGATGCGGCAGCAGATTGAATCCGCCTGTCCGCACCGGCCGCACACGCTGCGACGGCACAACGCCGGCACGCAACGCGAGCCGCTTCATTCGTACACGCCGCGCACGGCGAGTCCGAACGCCACCGCGGATGCGGGATCGTGCAGCAGATCGGTTTCGAACGGGACGGCGACCTGGCCCAGCAGCGTGCATTCGAACGGGAACACCATGCAGCCGAGTACGTCGCCGATATCGGCAAGCGACATCGAGACACCGTCGAGCAGATCGACATCGCCCGCCACGAACACCGTCGAAAGCCGGGCACCCTCGGCGAGGTCGCGCAGTGCATCGGCAAGACAGCCGTGCTCGGGCGACGGATAGTGCATCCAGGCCACGACCGTGTCGTCGGCAAGGCGCCAGCCATAGACGCCGTCGCCGCCGATCCAGAGGGCTGCGTACGCGTCGCCCGGCTCCAGTTCCTGCGTCGCCGAATAGCGCATCGCGCGTAGCGCCGCATGCGGTTCGCCGTCGATCGCGGTCAGCGTGATGCCGGCAATCGCCGCGCATTCGATGCGCGCCTCGACATGCTGCCTCGCGGTGGCGGCAATCGTGACTTCGCCGCCTCGCAGCGCCGACCTGTCGACATACCAGTCAACTGCGAGCGCGTGCCGCTCGACGCCGGCGATGCGTTCGATCTCTATCAGCACAGCGGGCTCGAGTGCGCTCAGCATGTCGCCTTCCGCGTATTCGGCGACCGGCCTGCGCGAGCGCGTGCGCCGCGTGGCCGGCGCGAGCTGTTGAAGCTGCTCGAGCGGCACGCTCGCCGTCAGCGTGGCCGAACCCGGAATCGCCATTGCACATCGCAGCGAAAGCAGGATGTGTTCGGACGGCATGCAGTCGAACACATCGAAGAGCGCCTGTGCGACCGCCGGCCGATCGACGATCTCGGCGCCCGCCATCGCACCGGACCGCACCGGCATCGACGCGACACAATCGATACGCAGCGGCCCATTGCCGCATATGCCCCGACTCAGCACGACGAGCCGCACCGTTTGCGGCCCCAGGTCGATGCCAGCCGCGAACCGGCGCACCGCCATTTCCAACGAAGTTTTCAACGCCATCTTGCCTCCCTTTCACCAACCCGCGGACAACCCATTCGAACGCGGACAACGGAGAGGATTGTGTCGAGACTGTTTCGTCTGTGAAATTCGGCCGAATGGCTAACGCGCGCACAACGACTGCCCGGTCGTGCGCTGAGGGACTACAGTGATGTCATTCCGCGACGCCGTTCGCAACGCCGTTTTCAGCGTCGCAGCGATCGCCGGATGCTCCGATGGGCCTCGCCGATGGGCGCCGCAATGTAAGGCCACCGAAAGCTGACGGTGCGCGCGGCTATAATCGCGGGACTGGTTTCTGGTGGTCATATGCAACAAACGTCGAATCCGTCTTCTTCGCCTGCGGCGCCTCGCAAACGCAAGCGTCCGTTGTGGCTCACGCTCATCTTCGGTTTCGTAGGCCTTATCTTCGCCGGCATCCTGTGTGTCGCGCTCGTGCTCGGCTATGCGCTCGTCGTCGCGACGCCGAATCTGCCTTCGCTCGAGGCGCTCACCGACTATCAACCGAAAGTGCCGCTGCGCATCTATACGGCCGACCACGTGCTGATCGGCGAGTTCGGCGAGGAGCGGCGCGACATCGTGCACATCCGCGATGTGCCGGACAACCTCAAGAAGGCCGTGCTCGCGATCGAGGACGCGCGCTTCTACGATCACGGCGGCGTCGATCTGACCGGCATCGCGCGCGCGGGCTTCGTCGCGCTGACGAATGGGCACGCCACACAGGGCGCGAGCACGATCACGATGCAGGTCGCGCGCAACTTTTTTCTGTCGAGCGAGAAGACCTATACGCGCAAGGTTTACGAGATGCTGCTCGCGTACAAGATCGAGTCGAAGCTCTCGAAAGATCAGATTCTCGAGGTGTACATGAATCAGATCTATCTCGGGCAGCGCGCGTACGGCTTCGCGAGCGCCGCGCGCGTGTATTTCGGCAAGGACCTCAAGGACCTTACGCTTGCCGAATGCGCGATGCTGGCGGGACTGCCGAAGGCGCCTTCCGCGTATAACCCGGTCGTCAATCCGAAACGCGCGAAGGTGCGTCAGGAGTACATCCTGCAGCGCATGCTCGAGTTGCACTACATCACGCAGCAGCAGTTCGACGATGCGGCGCGCCAGCCTTTGGTCGTGAAGGGCGCGGGCAAGGAATTCAGCGTGCACGCGGAGTACGTGGCCGAAATGGTCCGCCAGATGATGTACGCGCAGTACCGCGAAGAGGCCTACACGCGCGGGCTCAATGTGGTCACGACGATCGACTCGGCCGATCAGGACGTCGCCTATCGTGCGCTGCGCAAGGGTTTGATGGACTACGAACGCCGGCATGGCTATCGCGGCCCGGAAGCGTTCATCGATCTGCCGGCCGACGCCGACGATCGCGAACAGGCCATCGACGACGCGCTGCTCGAACATCCGGACAACGGCGACATCTACGCGGCGGTCGTCACCGCGGCGAACCCGAAGCAGGTGCAAGCCACATTGATCGGCGGCAACTCGGTGACGATCACCGCGAGCGGGCTCCGATACGCGGCCTCCGCCCTGAGCGCGCGTGCGCAGCCGAACCAGCGGATCCGGCCCGGCGCGATCGTGCGCGTGGTCAAGAACGACGACGGCGACTGGTCGATCACGCAGTTGCCGCAGGTCGAAGGCGCGTTTATCTCGATCGTGCCGCAGGACGGAGCGATCCGCGCGCTGATCGGCGGCTTCGATTTCAACAAGAACAAGTTCAACCACGTCACCCAGGCGTGGCGGCAGCCGGGTTCGAGCTTCAAGCCGTTCATCTATTCGGCGTCGCTCGAAAAGGGCCTCGGGCCCGCGACGGTGATCAATGACGCGCCGCTCTTTTTCAGCGCCGCCGAAACGGGCGGCCAGGCGTGGGAGCCAAAAAACTACGGCGGCGGCTTCGACGGTCCGATGACGATGCGCACCGCGCTGCAGAAGTCGAAGAACCTCGTGTCGATCCGCATCCTCAATCAAATCGGCACGAAGTACGCGCAGCGCTACATCACGCAATTCGGCTTCGACGCCGATCGCCATCCGGCGTATCTGCCGATGGCGCTCGGGGCGGGCCTCGTCACGCCGCTGCAGATGGCAGCCGCCTACTCGGTGTTCGCAAACGGCGGCTATCGCGTCAATCCGTATCTGATCGCGGAAGTGACCGACCAGCGCGGCGTCGTGGTTGCCCATGCGCAGCCGCTCGTCGCCGGGCAAAGCGCGCCGCATGCGATCGAACCGGGCAACGCGTATGTGATGAACAGCCTGCTGCAAAGCGTCGCACAACGAGGCACGGGTGCGAAATCGAACGTGCTGAAGCGCACCGACCTCGGGGGCAAAACCGGCACGACCAACGATTCACGCGACGCGTGGTTCGCCGGCTACCAGCACACGCTGACCGCCATCGCATGGATCGGCTACGACAACCCGCGCAGCCTCGGCGACAAGGAGACCGGCGGCGGGCTCGCGCTGCCGGTATGGATCGAATACATGGCGCGCGCGCTCAAAGGCGTGCCCGAGTACAAGATGCCGATGCCCAGCGGCGTCACGACGATCGGCGACGAGTTGTATCTCGACGCATTTACGCCGGGCAATGGCTTTATCGCGTCGGTCGGCGTCCCGCAAGCGCCCGCCGACGAGGTCGCAAGCGGAACCGAGGGCGCCGCGCCGCAGCAGGTCGGGGAGCAGGAGAAGCAGGACATCATGAACCTGTTTCGCGGGCACTAGCGGCACACTAGCGGCACACTAGCGGCACACTAGCGGCACACTAAGGGCACGCTAAGGCCACCCTCACGCGCCCTTACACAACCCGGCGAGAGCAAGGGCACGTACCGCGTGCCACCTGCGAAGCAACGCATGGGCAGAAGCAGGTCACGCAATGCAAGTCAAGCGGGGCAGATCAAGGCGCGATTTGCACCGGTTCGCCGGCTTGCTGCGTCGCGTAGTCGGAAAGCGCCGTAAAGAATTCGGTGCCGTTGCGCGTATCGCGCCATGCCCCGTCGACGAAGCGGAAGTGGTAACCGCCTGACTTCGCCGCGATCCAGATTTCCTGCATCGGCGGCTGCAGGTTCACGATGATCTTCGTGCCGTTCTCGAATTCGAGCGTCAGAACATTGCCGCTGCGCTCGAACTCGATATCGGCGTCGGTGTAGTCGAGTGCGCGCTCGACGGCGGCCAGCACAGCTTCTGCACGAGCCAGGTAATCACTATCGGACATGCTAAACTCCAGCGGATTCGTTACACAGGGACAGTCATGCGAGCCGTTTTCCGGATGAGCGCGATTGTAGCGGCTTTGTCCATTCTCGCAGCCGTCGTGCTTTCCGGCTGCGGGCAACGCGGCGCGCTCTATCTGCCTACCGTACCGCCGTTGCCGCCAAAGCCGCAGGAACAGACGCAACCGCCATCGCCAGACGAGGTGAAGCCGACGCCGGAAACGGCGTCGACGGACATGCCGGACACCACCGGCGAACCGTTGTCGCTGTCGCCTGACGAAGCAATGCAGATGCCCGCGAGCGGCACCACGGCGCCGCAGCCGCAGCGTCCCGCATCGGGTGCTGCGCAGGCGCAATAAGCCCCTCGCTTGCCGAGACTTCAAGACCTCACCAAGACCTTCGCATGACTCGATCAGCCTTCGCCTATGTCGACGGCGTGCTGCACGCCGAAGGCGTGTCGGCCGTGTCGCTTGCCGAGCGGTTCGGCACACCGCTCTATGTCTACTCGCGCGCGGCGCTGACCGCCGCATGGCAAGCGTATGCAGGCGCATGCGCGGGCCGCCGGGCAAGCGTGCATGTCGCCGTGAAAGCGAACAGCAATCTCGCGGTGCTCAACGTGTTCGCGCGCATGAACGCGGGCTTCGACATCGTGTCCGGGGGCGAGCTCGCGCGTGTGCTGGCTGCCGGCGGCAAGGCCGAAAATACCGTGTTTTCGGGCGTTGGAAAGACCGCTTCGGAAATGCGCGAGGCACTCGCGGCGGGCGTGAAGTGTTTCAACGTCGAGTCGATTTCCGAACTCGATCGCCTCAACGAAGTGGCGGGCGCGATGGGCAAGCGGGCGCCGGTGTCGCTGCGCGTGAATCCCGACGTCGACGCGAAAACGCATCCGTACATCTCGACGGGTCTGAAGGCGAACAAGTTCGGCGTCGCGTTCGACGACGCGCGCGAGACCTATCGTGCGGCCGCGGCGATGCGGCACCTCGAGGTGGTCGGCATCGATTGCCATATCGGTTCGCAGATCACGGAAGTCGCGCCGTATCTCGATGCGATCGACCGTCTGCTCGAGCTTGTCGAACAGATCGAAGCCGACGGTTCGACGATTCGCCATATCGACGTCGGCGGCGGCCTCGGCATCACCTACGACGATGAAACACCGCCCGATATCGGCGTGTTCGTCAGCACCGTGCTCGATCGCATCGACGCACGCGGGCACGGGCAACGCGAGGTGTATTTCGAGCCGGGGCGTTCGCTTGTCGGCAACGCCGGCATTCTGTTGACCCAGGTCGAATTCCTCAAGCCCGGCGTCGAAAAGAACTTTGTCATCGTCGACGCCGCGATGAACGACCTCGCGCGCCCCGCGATGTACGAGGCTTATCACGCGATCGAACCGGTCGTCGTACGTGATGCGCCCAAGCATGTTTACGACGTCGTGGGTCCGGTCTGCGAAAGCGGCGACTGGCTCGGCCGCGAACGCGAGCTGGCCGTGGAACCCGGCGATCTGCTCGCGATCCGCTCGGCAGGCGCGTACGGCTTCGTAATGAGCTCGAACTACAACACGCGCCCGCGCGCCGCTGAAGTGATGGTGGACGGCGACAAGGTGCACGTCGTTCGCGCGCGCGAAGAGGTCAGGCAATTGTTCGCGGGCGAATCGCTGCTGCCGGACTAACGTAGCAAGTTCTCGACAAGGCGCTGAACGCGGCAACACCGGCGATCAGCGCCGCACCGCATCTCACCGCACCGCATCTCGCTGCGCAGCATTTCGCCGCGCTACAAGGTCACGCACCCACACGATCAGCCGCCATCCAAGCAGCGCAATCACGATCGCGCCGTAGATTTTCGGCAAGATCAGATCGTGCTTGCCGGCCTTCATCCACCAGAAGTGCAGGATCGCGAGTGCAGCGATCACGTAGATCGCGCGATGCAGCACCTGCCAGCGGCGGCCGAGCCTGCGCACCATCGCTTTCGGCGACGTGACAGCAAGCGGAATCAGCAGCACGAACGCGGCAAATCCGACCGTGATGAACGGACGCTTGCCGATGTCCTTCAGAATCTCCGCGACGTCGAACCACTTATCGAACCAGAAGTACGTCGTAAAGTGCAGCGCGCCATAGAAGAACGCATAGAGCCCAAGCATGCGGCGAAACCGCAGCAACGGGTTGATGCCGGTCAGCTTGCGCAGCGGCGTGACGGCAAGCGTGATGCAGAGAAACACGAGCGTCCAGAGCCCGGTCGAGCGCGTGATGAACTCGATCGGATTCGCGCCCAGCTGACCGGTAAAGCCGAACAGCACGAGCCGTCCAAGCGGATAGAGACACGCGATAAATGCCGCGATCTTTGCCGGTACGACCCAGCGCGCGTTTCCCGCCGCGGCGCGCTTCTTTTTCGAGCCGGCTGCGCCGGCTTCGCTCGCGGCAGACATCGCTGCACGCGGCACATTGCGCCCGGACGATACCGTTTGCGTCTCGGTGACCATCTGCGTCTGCCTCCGCGCTCAAAAGTTCTTTTTCAGGTCCATGCCCTGATACATCGACGCGACGAATTCGCCGTAACCGTTGAACATCAGCGTCTTGCGCTTCGGCGTGAAGAAGCCGTCCTCGCCGATGCGGCGCTCGGTCGCCTGGCTCCAGCGCGGATGGTCGACGTTCGGGTTCACGTTCGAGTAAAAGCCATACTCGTTCGGCGCATAGGTGTTCCAGCTCGTCGGCGGCTGCTTGTCGACGAAGCGGATCTTGACCAGCGATTTGGCGCTCTTGAAGCCGTATTTCCACGGCACGACGATGCGCACCGGCGCGCCGTTCTGGTTCGGCAGCACCTGGCCGTACAGGCCCATGGTCAGCAGCGTGAGCGGATTCATCGCTTCGTCCATCCGCAGGCCTTCCGAATAAGGCCAATTGAGGATCGGGTCCGACAGTCCCGGCATCTGCGACGGATCGTCGAGCGTGATGAACTGCACGTACTTCGCGTTGCCGGTCGGCTGCGCGCGCTTGATCAGCTCCGCGAGCGGCACGCCGATCCACGGAATCACCATCGACCAGCCCTCGACGCAGCGATGCCGATACACGCGCTCTTCAAGCGGTGCGAGCTTCAGCAGTTCGTCGATGTCGTAGACCTTCGGGTTCTTGATCTCGCCTTCCACGCTGACCTTCCACGGCCGCGGCCGCAGCGTGCCGGCGTGATGCGCGGGGTCCGACTTGTCGGTGCCGAACTCGTAGAAATTGTTGTAAGTCGTGACGTCCTGAAACGGCGTCGGCTTGTCGACCACGACGAATTTCGGATTCGTGCGGGCCACGAGCTTCTGCGCGTTCGCATCGGGCGACGCGAACGCCGCATGCGCCTCCTCGTGAACGCCCGCGCCGATCAGTCCGCCCAACGCTGCGGCGCCCGCTGCCTGCAGCACGCGCCGCCTGTTCTCGAAGATCCGCTGCGGCGTGATCTCGCTGCGCGGAATGTCGTCGCCAGCCAGTCGCGACGTGTCGGTACGCTTGATCCACATATTGCTGCTCCTCGCGCGCCGCGTCGGGCGTGCCATTTCATCATCCGGTATACGGCGGAGGTTTCAGTCCAAAGTTTCGTCCGGAATTCCGCCATCTACTACTCCTGTTGTAGCAAACGAAAGGAATTCGGAAATCATCCCTCGCCACCATAAAAAAACCGCCGGTGCATCGCACGCGGCGGTTATTAGTCGGTTCGTGGGCACGGATATTACAGTTTTCCGTAACTATGCAGCCCGGAAAGGAACATATTGACGCCGAGGAACGCGAAGGTCGTGACGAGCAGGCCCGTCAGCGCCCACCAGGCGGCAACTGCGCCGCGCAGGCCTTTCATCAGGCGCATATGCAGCCACGCGGCGTAATTGAGCCAGACGATCAGCGCCCACGTCTCCTTCGGATCCCAGCTCCAGTAGCCGCCCCACGCTTGCGCGGCCCACAGCGCACCGAGAATCGTCGCGACCGTAAAGAACGCGAAGCCGACCGCGATCGACTTGTACATCACGTCGTCGAGCACATCGAGCGTGGGCAGGCGGTCGGAGAGCACGCCGCGCTCCTTCATCAGATAGGCGACGCCGACCATCGCCGACAGCGCAAAGCTGCCGTAACCGATAAAGTTCGCCGGCACGTGGATTTTCATCCACCAGCTCTGCAGTGCGGGCACGAGCGGCTGGATCTGCTGCGCATCGCGCGCGATTGAATACCACATGAGAAAGCCGACCGCCGCGCTGATCACGAGCAGCACGAACGCGCCGAGCGCACGCGTGTTGTAGTGCATTTCGTAATACAGATAGAAGAGCGCCGTAATCAGGCTGAACAGCACGAACACTTCATAGAGGTTCGAGATCGGAATATGGCCGACGTCGGCGCCGATCAGATACGACTCGTACCAGCGCACCATGAGGCCGGTGAAGCCCATCAGCACGGCCGCCCAGGTCATTTTGGAGCCGATCGCGGCACCCGAGGCGGAGCGCGACAGCAGGCCGATCCAGTAGAACAGCGTGGCGAACACGAAGAGCGCGCTCATCCAGAGGATGGCCGACTGGCTCGACAGGAAATACTTGAGGAAGAACGCGTGATCGGCGCGCGACAGGTCGCCGTGGTAAATGCCGATGGCCGCCAGCGAGAGCGCCGCGATGGCGATCATGAGCGGCCGCACGGGCTTCCAGCGCCAGCCGAGCACGACGAACACCGGCACCGCGCAGACCAGCACCAGTTTGTCGTAGTAGTTCATGAACGCGTGGTAGCGCGAGAGCGCAAACCCCGCGCCGCCCATGAGCGCCAGCGCGAACAGCCAGTCGAATGGCGTCAGCCGCTTCAGGAAGGGACGATCGTCGAGCAGGCCGGAATGCGATGCGATTGCGCCAGCACGCCGCTGCTTGAGTGTGGAAGAGGAAACTTGGGTCAAGTCCATGATCTTACCGGGTCGAATCTTGTGGGCCGGGTTGTAAGCCACGCTCCGTTTAAGCCGGGTGGCTGCCACCGCCGGACGCAGCGGACGCTACCGATTCGTCGACCAGCCTGGCGCCAAGCGCCGTGCCGACCGCGTCGCGCGTCTCTTTGAACTCCTTGTCGAAGTCGAATGTCTTGCGAGCACTCGACATCGCCATCACGACGTTGACGCCATGATCCGAGTCTTTGAGCCAGAACCACAGCCGCCGTTCACGCACGTAGAACATCGAGAAGATGCCGAGCACGAGAAGCAGGCTGCCAAGATACACGACTTTTTTACCCGGCGCGCGCGTCAACTGAAATACCGAAGCTTGCACCTGCTTGAAGGAATCGAGCTGCAGAAAAACCGGCGATCCGTACAAAAAGCTGTCGGAAATTGCGTTGATGGAGTTCTGCACGAAACGGCTCGACGCGTCGCCGGGCTGTACCGGCGCCTCGCCCGCCTGCGCGCGCGCGATTTGCCAAACGTCCCACATCGAGCCCTCGAGCATGCGCAGCAACAAACCTGCCGCCTTTTCCTGCTCCGCTTTCGGCACTGAATGATCGATGAACATCGCGATGGCCTGGAAACCGCCGGGGCCGTGCGGCTGTGCGTTCGGCTGGGCGCTCGCCGGAGCGGCGAGACTGCTGTCGGCGCCTGCAAAGAGGGTCAGGACACGTGCTGCGCTTTCTTCGAGATGCTGCTGCAACTCCGGCTCCGCATTCGGCACCGAGCGCTGCGCAAAACGACGCGCGGCTTCAGCGCGCGTCGCCGGATTTTCGAGCGCCGCGCGCAGGTTCATCCATTCCTTGACCGTGCCGCCTTCGTCGGCCGGGATGCGCAGATAACGGAACGGATCGTCCGGATTCGTGCGCATGCCGGCGAGAAACACACGGTCGCCGCCGACCTCGACGGGCAGCATGTAGTTGTTGTACTCGCGCGCCTGACCGTTCTTGTCGCGCACCTTGTACTGCACCGACGGGCCGACGTTGTGGAGATCGACCGGCTTCGACGTCTTGGCGCCGGAACCGAGGCGCTCGTCGAAGGCCTGCTTCAGCGTTTCGTGCTGCGCGACGCCGCGCGCGTCCGTCTGGCCGTTGCCGTTCGTGATGTTTTCGACGTTGATCGCGCGGAAATCGGCGAATTCGACCGTTTGACCATCCGAGCCCGGAATCGCGTCCGTCAGCGGTGTCGAGTTGCCGATCGTGCCGTCGAACGGAACCGGTTTCGCGCTTGCGCCCGTCATCGGGAAGGCGGTCATCTTCATCTCGGAGCCGCCGTCCTGGAAGCTCGACTGATAGATCGACACGCCGTCGTACTCGAATGGCTTGTTCACTTCGACACGCGCGGGAATCTGCTTGCCGGTCTTGTGATCGATAACAACGATGTCGCTTGCGAAGAGCTTGGGCATCCCCGTCGAGTAGTAGTCGACGATGAACTTGTTCAGCTGGATCGAGAACGGCAGGTCCTGAATCAGCGAGCCGTTCGGCTGGTTCAGGATCGCGGTCGACACATGCTGCCCTTCGGGCACCCATGCATAACCGCGGAACGTCGGATTCGATTGCGACAGCCGATGCTCGGGCGGAATCTCGTTGATCACCGTGTTGCTGTTGATCGGCGTCTTGTCGAAAAGCCACATTTGCAGCCTGATCGGCAGATTGCTGTCGAGCAGGCCACCAATGCAGATGATGACGATCGCAAGGTGTGCCGAGATGTAGCCGAGCTTCGTCAGCGCGCCGCGCTTCGCGGCGATCAGCGTCGCCCCTTCGGACTCGCGCGTGACGAACCGGTAGCCGAGCCTGACGGACAGTTGCGTGAGCGTCGTAACGGCTTGCGCGCGCGTCTGCGTCACGGCGAACTCGCCTTTGTGGTGAAACGCGCGCAGGCTCGCTTCGCGTACCTTGTCCTTCCAGCTCTTCGTGTCGGCGAGCATCTTCGGCGCGTTGCGGATCACGCACAACGACACCGACGCGATCAGAAAGCCGAGGATCAGCATGAACCACCACGCGCTGTACACGGTGTAGAGGCTCAATGACCGGAAGATGTCCGCCCAGAACGGGCCGAACTGATTGACGTAATTCGGATACGGGTCGTCCTGTGTGAGGACCGTGCCGATGATGCTCGCGATCGCGAGAATCACCAGCATCGCGATTGCAAAGCGCATCGAACTGAGCAACTCGATGGCTTCGCGCGCGACTCGCTGGCGCGATTTCGACTGCAGACCCGATGTGGTAACGCTCATTCAAACTCCAACTGAACAGCAAAAAAGGGTGCAGGGCCATCGCATCGTGGCGACGCCCTCACCCTTTTCTTGTTTTTTTGCCGGCTGATGCGGCGTGTCGCCGCGGCTTCATGTACCGCTTCATTTACCGGTTCAAGTACCGTTTCGCTACACAACTGCAGCGCACCGCAAAACGGCCACGAGTTTCGGCTCGCCCCGCGGCTCGCCGCGCAACGCGACTTGCGCGCGGACGCTAGCTTAATGCAAACCGGCCATGTAATCAGCGACGGCCTTGATCTCGCTATCGGACAGACGCTGCGCAATCTGATGCATTGCCTCGTTGTTGTTGCGCGCGCCAGGCCCTTGCTGGAACGCCGTCAACTGCGCAACAAGGTAGTCGGACCACTGCCCCGATACGCGCGGATACTGCGACGGAATGCCCTGGCCTGTCGGCCCATGGCAGCTTGCGCAAGCCGGCACGCCCTTGTCCGCAATGCCGGCCCGATAAATCTTCTGCCCGAGCGGCACCGTGTTCTTGTTGTGCGCGTAACCGGGCTTCGGCGCTTGCGTCGCGAAATACGCCGCGACGTTCACCATGTCCTGATCCGACAACGCGCCTGCAATGCCTGCCATGATCGGATTGTTACGCGCGGGCTGTTTCGCGCCCGGTTGCGTTTTGAAATCCTTGAGCTGTTTGACGAGGTACTCGGGATGCTGCCCGGCGAGCTTCGGATACGCGCCGCCCGCGCTGTTGCCATCCGCACCGTGACACGAAGCGCAAACCTGCGCTGCGATTGCCTGCCCCCGATTCAAATCCGGCTTCGACTGATCCGCTGCTTTTGCCTGTACCGCCAAACCTGAAAGACCTGCTGCTGTGTGAAGCACCACCAGAATCCTGCCCAGTCGATTCATTCGCACACCCTGTTTCGTCTTGTGGGAATTAGAGGTTCTGCAAAATACGACGGCGACCGAATTACCTGATTGAATTACCTCGCAACCCCAGTCACGTATTGAGCGCGCGCCTGATAACACTTTGATCCACGCGACACTCCACAGGTTTTCAGTAAACCATCGTATTGTACAATAACTCGCTAATCGCCAAGACGCCAGTCGGGCTTGCCCCGGCGGCTATCGCGCCTGCTTCTGTAGCGCGTTTTGCGGTCTGCATTTGCATCCCGCTTCTGCGCGCAGTTTGTACGCCCAGTTTCTTCGCCCCTTTGCTGCGTCCCGTTCCCGGTCTCCTCCATGCCCTTTCTGCTCCACCAGGCTCGCTTTTTCACCACTGTCAATCATTTGCGCGATCTGCCGCCCTCCGCGCAGCCTGAGATCGCGTTTGCCGGGAGATCGAACGCGGGCAAATCCACGGCGATCAATGTGCTATGCAATCAGAAGAGGCTCGCGTTCGCGAGTAAAACGCCGGGACGCACGCAGCACATCAATTACTTTTCGGTGGGGCCGGCCGAGGAACCCGTTGCGCATCTGGTCGACCTGCCGGGCTATGGCTACGCCGAGGTGCCGGGTGCGGCAAAAGCCCATTGGGAAGCGTTGCTGTCGACTTACTTGCAAACGCGCGCGCAACTACGCGGGATGATCCTGATGATGGATTCCCGGCGACCGCTCACCGAACTCGACCGGCGGATGATCGAGTGGTTTGCCCCGACCGGCAAGCCCATTCATACGTTGCTGACCAAATGCGACAAATTGACGCGTCAGGAAAGCACCAACGCGTTACGCACGACAAAGAAGGGGTTCGCAGAGTATCGCGCGGCCGGCTATCAGGGCGAACTCTCGGCACAACTCTTTTCGGCGCTCAAGCGAACGGGTCTCGAGGAGGCCCATGAACTGATCGAAAGCTGGATTGCGCCTGATGCCGTGGACGATCCCGCAGCGAATCCGACGGGCGAAGCATGACGTAGCAGGCTTGAGCGACGGCGCTGCAGCGCGGGGCCGTGCCGTAATAGCGTGGTCGCCTGTCGATCACTGCGCTGCAGCGTTCTGCACACACTTTGGGAACCACGGCGCACAGCGCGCGAGTTCGGTCGAGCATAAAAAAACCCGCCGCATGTAGACGGCGGGCTAAACAGCCTAATCGAATAACGACAGGCACCCGCTCAGGGAGGAGAAGCGGGGAGGTTGGCGCAGCGCGCCTCGCTCGATCGGTATGATATACCATTGTCTCAAAAAGTTTCTGGCAGCCAGACGCCCTCCGTTTCACATTCGCACGAGTTTCGATATGAGTTTTTACCCGCATCACCGTCCGCGCCGCATGCGCCGCGACGAATTCTCGCGCCGCATGATGCGCGAGAACGTTCTCACCACTAATGACCTGATATATCCCGTGTTCGTCATCGAGGGCAACAATGTGCGGCAAGCGGTGCCGTCGATGCCCGGCGTCGAGCGCGTATCGGTCGATCTGTTGATGGGTGTGGCCGAGCAATGCGTCGAACTGGGCGTGCCCGTGTTGTCGCTGTTCCCGGTCATCGAACCGTCGCTGAAGACGCCGGATGGCCGCGAGGCCACGAATCCCGCCGGTCTGATTCCGCGTGCGGTGCGCGAGCTGAAGAAGCGCTTCCCCGAGCTCGGCGTGCTAACCGACGTTGCACTCGATCCTTACACGAGCCACGGCCAGGACGGCGTACTCGACGAGTCCGGTTACGTGATCAACGATGCGACGGTCGAGATCCTGAGCGAGCAGGCGAAGGCGCAGGCTGAAGCCGGCGTCGACATCGTCGCGCCATCGGACATGATGGACGGCCGCATCGGCGCGATTCGCGAGATGCTCGAGAGCGAAGAGCATATTCATACGCGGATCATGGCGTACTCGGCAAAATTCGCGTCGGCCTTTTATGGTCCGTTTCGCGATGCAGTCGGTTCCGCGGCGAATCTCGGCAAGAGCAACAAGATGACGTATCAGCTCGATCCGTCCAATTCAGACGAGGCGATGCGAGAGATCCGTGCCGACATCGACGAAGGCGCGGACATGGTGATGGTCAAGCCCGGCATGCCCTACCTCGATATCGTGCGCCGCGTACGCGACGAGTTTCATTTCCCGACGTACGTGTACCAGGTAAGCGGCGAGTATGCGATGTTGAAGGCAGCCGCGCAAAACGGCTGGCTCGACCATGACAAGGTGATGATGGAGTCGCTGCTCGCATTCAAGCGCGCCGGTGCGAACGGCGTGTTGACGTACTTCGCGCTCGATGCTGCGAGATTGCTTCGCGCTCGGAAGTGAGCGGCGATTGTTGAGGCTTTGTCGCGGATCGCGCGCGGCTGCCGAGGGCGGGCGCGCGTTGTCGATGCGATCGTGATGCGATCGGCGAAACATCACGGTTCGACCTGTCTCAGGTCAATGACGCGATGAAAGGCAGGACATTCTCGAGGATGCCCTGCCTTTTCTTTCGACATGGCGCACCGCGTTCTGGCGAAGGGGATTCGCCCGCAAGCCGCAACTGACGACGGCGACGGCGCCGCGTGGGACTCAAGACTGCGGCAATTGTTTCCCGGCTGCGACGCGGTCGAGGCTACGCAGAAACGTATCCGCCGATTCGTAGCCGACCACGCGCAACACTTCCTTCCCATCCCGATTGAAGAAGATGATGCCTGGCGGCCCGAAGAGATTAAAACGCTTCAACAGTGCCTGATCGTCGGCATCGTTTGCGGTGACGTCGGCACGCAGCAGCGTCAACTGCTTCAAGCGCGCACTGACGCGCGGGTCGCTGAACGTGAACTTCTCCATCTCCTTGCAGCTCACGCACCAATCCGCGTAGAAATCGAGCATCGCGGGCTGTGCGGCGGTCTTCACCATCTGGTCCAGCTGACCGGACGAACTGACTGGCGCGAACGCGAGGTCGCTTGGTGCCCTTGCGGCGTCACCCACTCCTTGCGCGCCCGCGCCCCCGGACGCACGGCTCGCAAGCAACGCGAGAGGCCGCAGCGGATCGGTCGAACCAGTCGCGATGCCAACCAGCAGCACTGCCGCCCAGATCGCGCACGCAGCGCCGATGCCGCGTCCGAGACCGCGCCAGAGTGCTTTGCCATTGCCCGAATGCCGCGGCGGCGAGAATAGCCCCAACGCCGCCGCTGCGATCAGTAGCCACAACACGCTCAACAGCATCTGTGCAGTACCGCCGAGCACGGGCCACACGATCCACAGTGCAGCCGCCAGCAGAACGACGCCGAAGAACACTTTCACACTGTCCATCCATGAGCCAGCGCGCGGCAAAATCGTGCCCGCGCCCAGACCGATGATAAGCAGCGGCACGCCGAGCCCGATTCCCATCGCGAACAGCGCGGCACCGCCGAGCGCGGCGTTGCCCGTGTGCGCGATAAACGCGAGCACCGCAAAGAGCGGTGCCGTCATGCAGGCGCCGACGACGAGCGCTGACAGCGCGCCCATCGCCGCGACGGCCGCAAACTTGCCGCCCGATCGCCGCTCCGACGCTTTCGACACCCCGCTTTGCCAACGCTGCGGCAACGCGATATCGACGCCGGCGATCAAGGTCAGCGCAAACGCCGTTAGCAGGACCGCGAACGCGCCGAGTACCCACGGGTTTTGCAGCCACGCGCCGAGGCTCTGCCCAACAAGGGCCGCCGCAATGCCGAGCGCCGTATAGACGAGCGCCATACCGATCACGTACGACACCGACAGGCCGAAGCCGCGCGCGCGCGTCACGCGCGCGCCCTCACCGATGATGATTGCGGAAAGAATCGGAATCATCGGGTAAGAACACGGCAGGAGGCTCAGCACCATACCGGCGACGAAGTACAAGCCGACGATGGCGAAGAACCCACCGCCTTGCAGCAACGATTGCGCGTAGTCCGCGCTCGTCGCGCGTTCGTACCAGCTCGTCGAGGCGGATGTGTCTATCGCGGATCTGGTCGCCTGCATGGCGCTCGTCGTCGCGCCGGCGCCTGCCGCCTGGAGCGCCGCGCCACTCACGTGATACACGCGCTCCATCGGTGGGTAGCAGATGCCCGCGTCGGCACAACCCTGTGACGTGACCGCGAGATCGAACGCTCCGTTTGCCTGCTTCACCGGAATGCGAATGGTCAGTTCGCCACGATAGGTTTCGACGTTCTTCTGGAAGGTCTCGTCGAACTTGACGTGACCGGCCGGCAGTTGCGGAGCACCGATCGTCGACGTGCCGTTACGAACCGCAAACGAAAAACGCTCGCGGTACATGTAGTACCCGTCCGCGATCTTGTAGTGGACGTCGACTTCGCCGGGCTGTTCAGTCGCGCTGAATTTGAATGCGACGGCAGGGTCGAGGAAATCGTCAGCGGCACGAGCCGCGCCGACCGAGAACAGCGTGATCAGCAGACACGTGAAAAGCAGTCTGGCAACACGTATGACACCGAGCAAAGGCGAATTGAGGCCGTTAAACATGGATGGGACGTTGAGTTTCCGCGTTGACCCACTGCCCATACGCGGCCGACGCGATCGCTTGCCACGAGAGGATTTCCGGGGTGTCGTAAGGATGATGCGACAGGATGAACTGCTCGAGTTCCTGCGCCCGGGCGATGCTGGTCTTGAACAGCAACTGGATTTCGTCGGCTGATTCGATCTTGCTCTGCCAGTGAAAGCTCGAACGCGTGGCGCCGAGTTGCGTTGCGCATGCGGCAAGCCGCGCGGCGAGGATCTCCGTCGTCAGCTTTTCGGCGATGGTCGTGTCGGGCACCGTGGTCATCATCAGGATCACGTTCATGATTTCCGACGCCTCCTTCACCGGACAAAACAGCGGTACAAAATTCGCTTCCGCTATCGTATCACCTTGCTCCATCGAGCTTTCGCGGCGAACCAGCGGGTAGACTCTTGCCGGTCACTTGTCAGTCGACCGGCAGGCAAAGCAAAGCGCCTGAGGCACAGAGGCCGAAGCCGAGAGTGGGAGCCGAAAGCAAAAAACCAGGCGCAAGGCCTGGTTTTCGTGTTTCTTCGTATCAGCCGACGACAGCGAGCTTATTCAGCTTCCGCGACGTTCTCGGCTTCAACCGGCTCCGGACGGTCGAGCAGTTCGACGAGCGCCATCGGTGCGTTATCGCCGACGCGGAAACCGAACTTCAGGATACGCAGATAGCCGCCCGGACGGTTCGCGAAGCGCGGACCGAGTACATCGAACAGCTTCGTGACCGAGTCACGATCGCGCAGACGGTTGAACGCCAGACGGCGGTTAGCCAGCGACGGCTTCTTGCCGAGCGTGATCAGCGGCTCGACGACTTTACGGAGTTCCTTCGCCTTCGGCAGCGTGGTCTTGATGACTTCGTGCTCGATCAGCGAATTGGACATGTTACGGAGCATTGCCAGACGGTGGCTGCTCGTGCGGTTCAGTTTCCGCAGGCCATGACGGTGACGCATTTCAATTTCCTTGATTCGAAGTTTTGATCCAGCTCTTCTATCGCACGTCGCTTCTCATGCCGATGAGAATGCGGTGTGCACGGGCCGGTAGAGAAAAACAGCAAGACGCGGATTTTAAAGGAAAATCCGCGTCTTCGCCAGTTGCGGTACTGCTGTCGTGCGCGCTGCTTGACCGCGCGCCACGACGAACTTGCCGATTTACTTGTCGAGACCAGCCGGCGGCCAGTTTTCGAGCTTCATACCGAGCGTCAAACCGCGCGAAGCGAGCACTTCCTTGATCTCGTTCAGCGACTTGCGACCGAGGTTCGGCGTCTTCAGCAGCTCGTTTTCGGTGCGCTGGATCAGATCGCCGATGTAGTAGATGTTCTCGGCCTTCAGGCAGTTTGCCGAACGAACGGTGAGCTCGAGATCATCGACCGGACGCAGCAGGATCGGATCGATCTGCGGTGCGCGCGACGGCGCTTCCGCCGCGGCTTCCGTACCTTCCAGTGCGGCAAACACCGACAGCTGGTCGACCAGAATACGCGCCGACTGACGAATCGCTTCCTCCGGCGAAATCACACCGTTGGTTTCGATGTTCATCACGAGCTTGTCGAGATCGGTACGCTGCTCGACGCGCGCGCTTTCGACTGCGTAGCTCACCCGGCGAACCGGCGAGAACGATGCGTCGAGCACGATACGGCCGATGATCTTCGCCGACTCTTCGCCGTAGCGACGCACGTTGCCCGGCACATAACCGCGGCCCTTCTCAACCTTGATCTGAACGTCGAGCTTGCCGCCCTTCGACAGATGCGCGATCACGTGATCAGGGTTGATCACTTCACAGTCGTGCGCGAGCTCGATATCGCCCGCGGTGACGACGCCTTCGCCTTCCTTGCGCAGCGTAACCGTCACTTCGTCACGGTTATGCAGCTTGAACACCACGCCCTTGAGGTTCAGCAACAGGTTGACCACGTCCTCCTGCACACCGTCCAGCGTCGAATACTCATGCACGACGCCTGCGATCGTCACTTCGGTCGGCGCATAGCCGATCATCGACGACAGCAATACGCGCCGAAGCGCGTTACCCAAGGTGTGGCCATAGCCGCGTTCGAACGGCTCCATGACCACCTTCGCGTGGCTTTCGCCCAACGATTCAACGGCGATAATCTTGGGTTTCAACAAACTGGTTTGCATAGGTTTTCCTTTTCAATACCCTCGGCTCGTTACACCGATAAGGCTGACCGGTAACAACCTGAAAATAAACAGCCGAGACACCCCCTTGCACAACGCAATCAGGGTACCCCGGCCGTTAATCCGATTAGCGCGAATACAATTCGACGATCAGGCTTTCGTTGATATCGCCAGCGATGTCGCTGCGTTCCGGCATCTGCTTGAACGTGCCCTCGAACTTTTTCGTGTCGACAGCGACCCAGCTCGGCAGACCACCTTGCTCAGCCAGCGACAGCGCTTCGAGAATGCGCGCCTGCTTCTTCGCCTGCTCACGCACCGCGACGACGTCGCCTGCCTTCACTTGCAGAGACGGGATGTTCGCGACCGTACCGTTGACGGTAATCGCCTTGTGGCCCACAAGCTGACGCGCTTCAGCGCGCGTCGAGCCGAAGCCCATACGATAGACGACGTTGTCCAGACGCGACTCGAGCAGTTGCAGCAGGTTCTCACCGGTGTTGCCCTTGCGACGGTCGGCTTCCGCGAAGTAACGGCGGAATTGGCGCTCGAGAATGCCGTAGATGCGCTTCACTTTTTGTTTTTCGCGCAGCTGCGTGCCGTAATCGGACGTGCGCGCACCCGATGTGCGGCCATGCTGGCCCGGCTTGCTGTCGAGCTTGCATTTGTCGGCGAGCGAACGGCGGGCGCTCTTCAGGAAGAGATCAGTGCCTTCACGGCGGGACAGCTTGGCTTTAGGGCCGATATAGCGTGCCACTTTGCGTTCCTTCTATGTTTGATCACGTGAACTCTCGTTCACGCTAGTCCGACCCCCTTGGGTCGAACGGTGGGCTTAGTCGATTCAATAAAACAAGTCGCCCGTCGCCACCGGTTCAACACCCGGCGGAAACAGGCGCAAGCAAAAAGTACGTCTTAGATACGACGACGCTTCGGCGGACGGCAACCGTTGTGCGGAACCGGGGTAACGTCCGAGATCGCCGTGATCTTGATGCCAAGGCCATGCAGCGCACGGACCGCCGACTCACGACCAGGACCCGGGCCCTTGATTCGCACTTCGAGGTTCTTGACGCCGTATTCCATCGCCACACGGCCCGCCGATTCCGCTGCAACCTGGGCTGCGAACGGGGTCGACTTACGCGAACCCTTGAAGCCCTGGCCACCCGACGTCGCCCAGGCAAGCGCGTTGCCCTGACGATCGGTGATCGTGATGATGGTGTTGTTGAACGACGCGTGAACGTGAACCACGCCCTCGGCGACGTTCTTCTTGACCTTCTTGCGAACGCGTTGCGCCGCGGTGTTGTTCGAAGCCTTAGCCATACGTTTTCCTGTAACTGTCAGTCTCGCTTACTTCTTCAGCGATTGCGCTGCGCGACGCGGACCCTTACGCGTGCGCGCATTGGTACGCGTACGCTGGCCGCGCAGGGGCAGGCCCTTGCGATGACGCACGCCGCGGTAGCAGCCGAGGTCCATCAGACGCTTGATGTTCATCGTCGTTTCGCGACGCAAATCGCCTTCGACGATGTACTTGCCGACTTCTTCACGCAGCTTTTCGAGGTCTGCGTCGTTCAGGTCCTTGACCTTCTTCGAAAATGCCACACCAGCGGCTTCGCAGATGATGCGCGAGCGCGTGCGGCCGATACCGTAGATAGCCGTCAGGCCAATTTCGGTATGCTGGTGGTTCGGGATATTCACCCCTGCGATACGAGCCATTGTTTTTCCTCAAACAAAAAGCGCAAGCAAAAGCGCGGCGTTCAGCCTTGACGCTGTTTGTGGCGCGGATCAGAGCTGCAAATCACGCGGACAACGCCCTTGCGCTTGATGATCTTGCAGTTGCGGCAGATGCGCTTAACCGATGCCATCACTTTCATGATATTACCCTTTTTTCAAATCACTTCGCCCGGAACACGATCCGCGCACGCGACAGATCGTAAGGCGTCAACTCAACTGTCACCTTGTCGCCCGGCAGGATCCGGATGTAGTGCATCCGCATCTTGCCGGAGATATGTCCCAATACGACATGGCCGTTCTCCAGCTTTACCCTGAAGGTAGCATTAGGCAGGTTCTCAATCACTTCGCCCTGCATCTGGATGACATCGTCTTTGGCCATAAGTCCTTTAGCGCATTGGGACGCCGCCGCCTTTGAAATTGGCTTTCTTCAGCAGCGATTCATACTGTTGCGACATTACGTACGACTGCACCTGCGCCATGAAATCCATGGTGACCACCACGATGATCAGTAGCGACGTTCCACCAAAATAAAACGGCACGTTCCAGCGCAGCACCAAAAATTCGGGCAGCAGGCAAACGAACACGATATAGATCGCTCCGGCCAACGTCAGACGCGTAAGAATCCGGTCGATATAGCGTGCCGTCTGGTCGCCCGGACGGATACCCGGGACGAATGCGCCACTCTTCTTCAGGTTGTCGGCCGTTTCCCTGCTGTTGAACACCAGCGCGGTGTAAAAGAAGCAGAAAAACACGATCGCCAACGCATACAGCAACACGTACACGGGCTGGCCTGGCTTCAGCGCTTCGGCAATGTTGTGCAGGGTGTCTGCAAACCAGCCGCCGTTGTTCGCGCCGGAACTGAACCAGCTCAGAATCGTCGCCGGAAACAGGATGATCGACGATGCAAAGATCGGCGGAATCACGCCCGACATATTCAACTTCAGCGGCAGATGCGACGACTGGCCACCGTAGATCTTGTTGCCAACCTGACGCTTCGCGTAGTTCACAAGGATCTTGCGCTGGCCGCGTTCGATGAACACCACCAGATACGTCACTGCTGCAATTAGCGCGACCACGATGATTGCCGAAATGATCGACATCGACCCGGTACGCACGAGCTCGAAGAGACCACCGATCGCATTCGGGAAACCCGCCGCGATGCCACCAAAAATGATGATCGAGATACCGTTGCCCAGACCACGCTCCGTGATCTGCTCGCCAAGCCACATCAGGAACATCGTTCCCGTTACCAGCGTCACAACTGTCGTTAACCGAAACACCATGCCCGGATCGAGCACGAGGCCTGGCTGATTCTCAAGCGCAACCGCGATGCCAAAGGCCTGGAACGTCGCAAGCAGAACGGTGAAGACTCGTGTGTACTGAGTGATCTTCCGCTGCCCGGCTTGACCTTCCTTCTTCAGCGCCTCCAGCTGCGGCGACACGATTGCCAGCAACTGCATGATGATCGACGCCGAGATGTACGGCATGATCCCCAGCGCAAACACCGTGAATCGCGACAACGCGCCACCCGAGAACATGTTGAACATGCCCAGGATGCCGCCTGCCTGGCTTTGAAACAGCTTCGCCAGTTGATCCGGGTCGATACCCGGCACCGGAATATGCGCGCCGATACGATAGACGACCAGCGCCAGCAGCAGGAACACTGCACGCCGACGGAGGTCGCCGAACTTCGCCGCGCCGCGACCGGGTTTTGCGAGACTCGGACTGTTAGCCAAGTACCTTCTCCGATGCAAATGCTAGTGACGGCAATCCGCTTGCTCGTTACTCGGCAAAAGAGCCACCCGCTGCTTCAATCGCAGCACGTGCACCCTTCGTCGCACCCAGACCCTTCACGACGATCTTGCGCTTCAACTCGCCCGTCGCAATGATCTTCGCGCTCTTCATAAGCTCGCCAACCAGACCGGCCTGCTTCAGTGCGAGCAGATCGATTTCGTCGACCGGCAACTTTTCCAGATCGCCCAGCCGCACTTCACCGACGAATTCCTTCGTCAGCGACTTGAAGCCGCGCTTCGGCAGACGACGCTGCAGAGGCATCTGACCGCCTTCGAAGCCGACCTTGTGGAAGCCGCCCGAACGCGATTTCTGACCCTTGTGACCACGACCTGCGGTCTTGCCGAGGCCGGAGCCGATACCGCGGCCGACGCGACGCTTTGCGTGCTTCGCGCCTTCTGCCGGTTTCAGGTTATTCAATTCCATTATCAACTCCTTGAGTACCCGATCAGCCGCTTAAGCGATGACCTTAACAAGGTACGAGACCTTGTTGATCATGCCGCGCACAGCCGGCGTGTCTTGCAGTTCGCTGACCGAGTTGAGTCGGCGCAGGCCCAAGCCGCGCACCGTTGCACGGTGCGATTCGCGGGTGCCGATCAGGCTCTTGACGAGCTGAACCTTCACAGTTTTTTCAGACATCGTGCCCACCTTTAGCCCAGAATTTCTTCGACGGACTTACCACGCTTCGCCGCGATATCCGCCGGCGTGGACTGCTTGCGCAGGCCGTCGAGCGTCGCACGAACGAGGTTGTACGGGTTCGTCGAACCGTGGCTCTTCGCCACGACGTTCTGCACACCCATCACGTCGAACACTGCACGCATCGGACCGCCGGCGATCACACCGGTACCGTCCTTCGCCGGAGCGAGCAGGACCGTCGATGCGCCGTGTTTTCCGTGTACTTCATGTTGCAGCGTGCCGTTCTTGAGCGGCACCTTGAACATGTTGCGGCGCGCCTGTTCCATCGCCTTCTGGACGGCAACCGGCACTTCCTTCGCCTTGCCTTTGCCCATACCGACGCGGCCATCACCATCGCCAACCACGGTCAGTGCGGCGAAGCCTAGAATCCGGCCACCCTTCACCACCTTGGTCACGCGATTGACCGAGATCATTTTTTCGCGAAGGCCGTCGTCGCGTTCGTCAGCCTGAACTTTCGCTTGCATCTTTGCCATGACGAATTCTTCCCTTAGAACTTGAGCCCGGCTTCGCGCGCGGCATCAGCCAGCGCTTTCACGCGGCCGTGGTAGCGGAAACCCGAGCGGTCGAAGGCGACGGATTCGATGCCGGCAGCCTTGGCCTTTTCAGCGATACGCTTGCCGATCAGGGTCGCAGCGGCAACGTTGCCGCCCTTACCCGACTGGTCGGCGAGCTGCGCACGCACTTCGGCTTCGAGCGTCGACGCGCTGGCGAGCACCTTGGTGCCGCACGGCGAGAACACTTGAGCATAGATATGCGTGTTCGTGCGGTGAACGGCCAGGCGCGCGACCTGCAGCTCAGCGATCTTGATACGCGTCTGACGAGCGCGGCGCAGGCGAGATTGAGTCTTATCCATGATTGCGCACCCTTACTTCTTCTTCGTTTCTTTGAGGATCACGACCTCGTCGGCATAGCGCACACCCTTGCCCTTATAGGGCTCGGGTGGACGGTAACCGCGCACTTCCGCGGCAACCTGGCCGACCTTCTGCTTGTCGATCCCCTTGATCACGATTTCGGTTTGCGACGGGGTTTCAGCCTTGATACCTTCCGGCATCTGGTGCACCACCGGGTGCGAGAAACCCAGCGACAGATTCAACTTGTCGCCTTGTGCTTGCGCACGATAACCAACGCCAACCAGCGTCAGCTTGCGCTCGAAACCCTTGGTCACGCCGTTCACCATGTTCGCCACCAGTGCGCGCATCGTGCCCGACATTGCGTTTGCCTCGCGGCTGTCGTCAATCGGCTCGAACTTCACCGTGCCGTTGTCGTTGACCACCTTCACGAGGCGATTCGCGTTTTGCGAGATTGTGCCCAGCGGACCCTTGACGGTAATACGCTCGCCGCTGATCGCCACTTCTGCGCCCTGCAGCGCAACCGGGCTTTTACCTACTCGAGACATGTTTCTCTCTCCTTTCGGCCTTAAGCGACGTAGCAGATGACTTCGCCGCCCACGCCCGTGGCGCGCGCCTTGCGATCCGTCATCACACCCTTGGGCGTCGACACGATTGCAACGCCGAGGCCGTTCATGACCTGCGGAATCTCATTGCGGCCGCGGTACACGCGCAGGCCAGGCTTCGACACGCGCTCGAGGCGTTCGATGACCGGACGGCCGGCGTAGTACTTCAGAGCAATATTCAGCTCCGTCTTCGCGCCCTCGGACTTCACTGCGAAGTCGTCGATATAGCCTTCGTCCTTCAGGACCTGCGCGATCGCAATCTTGACCTTCGACGAGGGCATCGTCACCGAAACTTTCTCGACCATCTGCGCATTGCGGATGCGAGTCAGCATATCGGCGATAGGATCACTCATGCTCATCTTATGTTTCTCCTATTACCAGCTCGCCTTGGTCAGGCCAGGGATCTCGCCACGGAACGCGATTTCACGAATCTTGTTACGAGCCAGCCCGAATTTACGGAACGTGCCACGCGGACGACCCGTGATCGCGCAACGGTTACGTTGACGCGTCGGGTTTGCATTGCGAGGCAGTTGTTGCAGATCCAGACGAGCGGCATAGCGCTCTTCGTCCGACTTGCTCGCGTCGTCGATGATCGCCTTTAGTTCTGCACGCTTCGCCGCGTACTTTGCTACGAGGCGAGCACGCTTCTTTTCACGTTCGATCAGTGCCAGTTTAGCCACGGTAACCTCAGTTTCTGAACGGGAACTTGAAGCTGGCGAGCAGTGCCTTTGCTTCGTCGTCGGTCTTCGCGGTGGTGGTGATGCTGATGTTCAGCCCACGCAGCGCGTCGATTTTGTCGTAGTCGATTTCGGGGAAAATGATCTGCTCTTTCACACCGATGTTGTAGTTGCCACGACCGTCGAATGCACGGCCCGACACGCCACGGAAGTCACGCACACGCGGGAGCGCAACCGTCACAAAACGGTCGAGAAATTCGTACATCGCCTGGCCACGCAACGTGACCATCGCACCAATCGGATAGCCCTGGCGAATCTTGAAGCCCGCGATTGCCTTGCGCGCTTTCGTGATCACCGGCTTCTGACCCGCGATCTTCGTCAGATCGCCGACGGCGTTCTCGATGATCTTCTTGTCAGCGACGGCTTCGCCAAGACCCATATTCAGCGTGATCTTGGTGATGCGCGGCACTTCCATGACGGACTTGTAGCCGAACTTCTCGATCAGGCCGGGGACAACCTTCTCTTTATAGAATTCTTGCAAACGTGCCATTTTTTACTCCGCAGCGTCAGGCGCCCAGCACAGCACCAGTCGTCTTCAGGAAACGGACCTTCTTGTCTCCCTCGACCTTGATGCCGACACGCGACGGCTTACCATTCGCGTCGACCAGAGCGACGTTCGAGACGTGGAGCGGCATTGCCTTCGCTTCCACACCACCCGTCGTACCCTTCATCGGGTTCGGCTTCACATGCTTCTTGGCGATATTGATACCCTCGACCGTCACACGCTCGTCTCCAACGGCCAGCACGACTCCGCGCTTGCCTTTGTCCTTACCGGTCGTGACGATGACTTCGTCGCCTTTGCGAATCTTGTTCATCTCGGCTCCTTACAGCACTTCCGGCGCGAGCGAAACGATCTTCATGAAACGTTCGCTACGCAGCTCACGCGTGACCGGCCCGAAAATACGGGTACCGATAGGCTCAAGCTTGGTATTCAAAAGCACGGCGGCGTTGCCGTCGAACTTGATCAGCGAGCCGTCTTGACGGCGAACGCCCTTGGCGGTGCGGACCACCACAGCGTTGTAGATTTCGCCTTTCTTCACGCGCCCGCGCGGCGTTGCCTCTTTGACGCTCACCTTGATGATGTCGCCGATGTTGGCATAACGACGCTTCGAGCCGCCGAGCACCTTGATGCACATGACTTCACGCGCACCCGTGTTGTCGGCCACTTCAAGCCGAGTTTCGGTCTGGATCATGATTTACTTTTCCCAACTTAATCCGATTGCACCACCATGGCACAGCCGGTCAGTCTTGGTCCCGTCAGCCGCGTGGCTGCTTGGGTTAGAACAGGCAGCGACGGCTAACGAAACCCGCCATCGCAAATCCGGTGAGTCATTTAGCGCAGGCTGCCGCCCGAACCATCTTCCCACCAGGGTTACCACTTACGATTTGCCCGCCAATCTGCTATTGCAATTGCCAACTGCAGGCAACAGCTGGGCTCCCACGAAGAGGGAAGACCGAGATTATATCAAATAATCTCGGTCTCGCAAGTACAACCTGCTGCGATTTCAACTACTTCAACGACCCGTTATGAGCCGCAGTTGCATCAGATGATGCGAGCAGCCTCGACGAGACGCGATACCGTCCAGGCTTTCGTCTTCGAAATCGGACGAGTTTCCTGGATTTCAACGAGGTCGCCCTCGTTATAGTTGTTCGCTTCGTCGTGAGCGTGATACTTCTTTGACCGTACGACGTACTTGCCGTAGATCGGGTGCTTGACGCGGTGCTCAACCAGCACGGTGACCGTCTTGTCCATCTTGTTGCTGACGACCTTGCCGACCAGCGTCCGCTTAAGCGAGGTTTTTACGCTATCGTTCATTTCTGGTTCGCCTTCTCAGTCAGGACGGTCCGCACACGTGCGATGTCGCGACGAACCTTCTTCAGCTGGCTCGTATTCGTGAGCTGCTGGGTCGCGAGCTGCATGCGCAGGCCGAATTGCGCCTTCAACAGGTCCGACAGCTCCTTGTTGAGCGCGGCCTTATCTTTCTGGTGAAGTTCGGATGCCTTCATCATCACTCCTTAGGCGCCAAGCTGGCGAACGATGAAGGTCGTCTTCAGCGGCAGCTTTGCTGCAGCCAGACGGAACGCTTCGCGTGCCAGTTCTTCGGTTACGCCGTCCATTTCATACAGCATCTTGCCCGGTTGAATCTCGGCGACGTAGTACTCCGGGTTACCCTTACCGTTACCCATACGTACTTCAGCCGGCTTTTGCGAGATCGGCTTGTCCGGGAAAATGCGGATCCAGATGCGGCCGCCGCGCTTGATGTGACGCGTCATTGCACGACGCGCCGCTTCGATCTGACGCGCGGTCAGGCGGCCGCGACCGATAGCTTTCAGGCCATACTCACCGAACGACACCGCGTTGCCGCGCGTCGCCACACCGGTGTTACGACCCTTCTGCTCTTTGCGATACTTCCTGCGTTTCGGTTGCAGCATGGTTATTCTCCAGTCTTGCCATCGCCGCCGGCAGCACCGCCAGCGCCGCCGGCGCCACCACGACGCGGGCCGCCACGGCGAGCACCTGCCGGACCACCGCCTTCACCGTCACGACGCGGACGGCGATCGCCACCCGGACGTGCGTTGCGGCGCGGACGCTTTTCCTCGGCGACTTCTTCCACCACCGGTGCATCGTTGCGGCCGAGCGTATCGCCCTTGTAGACCCACACCTTGACGCCGATGATGCCGTACGTCGTCTTCGCTTCCGACGTCGCGTAGTCGATGTCCGCACGCAGCGTATGCAGCGGCACGCGGCCTTCGCGATACCACTCCGTACGAGCGATTTCGATGCCGTTCAAACGGCCGGCGCTCATGATCTTGATGCCCTGGGCGCCAAGACGCATCGCGTTTTGCATCGCACGCTTCATCGCGCGACGGAACATGATCCGCCGCTCGAGCTGTTGTGTGATGGAATCGGCAATCAGTTGCGCGTCGGTTTCCGGCTTGCGAATTTCTTCGATGTTGACGTGAACCGGAACGCCCATGCGCTTCTGCAGTTCCGACTTCAACAGTTCGATGTCTTCGCCCTTCTTGCCGATCACGACACCCGGACGCGAGCTGTAAATGGTGATGCGCGCGTTCTTTGCAGGACGCTCGATCACGACGCGGCCGACGGACGCGTTCTTCAGCTTTTTCTTCAGGTATTCACGAACACCGATGTCTTCCTGCAACATCGCCGCGAAATTGTTGTTGTTCGCGTACCAACGCGACGCCCAATTGCGGCTGACGGCCAAACGGAAGCCAGTCGGATGAATTTTCTGTCCCATCGTATGACCCCTTAATTCCCGACCGTCACAGTGATGTGACAGGATTGCTTCTCAATGCGGTTGCCGCGGCCTTTCGCGCGCGCGGTGAAACGCTTGAGCGACGCAGCCTTGTCGACATAGATGCTCTTGATCTTGAGCTCGTCGATATCGGCGCCTTCGTTGTGCTCCGCATTCGCGATCGCCGACAGCACGACCTTCTTCACGATGCCAGCCGCCTTCTTCGGCGAGAACGTCAGAACGTTCAGCGCCTTGTCGACCGGCAAACCGCGGATCTGGTCAGCCACAAGGCGCGTTTTCTGCGCCGAGATGCGGGCACCGCGATGAATTGCTTTCACTTCCATCTTGATTGCCCCTTATTTCTTGGCCTTCTTGTCGGCCGCGTGACCCTTGAACGTACGGGTCAATGCGAACTCGCCAAGCTTGTGGCCGACCATGTTTTCCGTGACATACACCGGAACGTGTTGACGGCCGTTGTGAACAGCGATCGTCAGACCGATGAAGTCCGGCAGAATCGTCGAGCGACGCGACCAGGTTTTGATCGGCTTCTTGTCACGCGTAGCTGCAGCCGCCTCAACTTTCTTCAGCAAATGGGCGTCGCAGAACGGACCTTTTTTGATTGAACGTGCCATTGCCTACTCCTTAACGCTTGTGACGGCGCTGGACGATCATGCTCGTCGTGCGCTTGTTGCTGCGGGTGCGATAGCCCTTCGTCGGCGTACCCCACGGGCTCACCGGATGGCGACCTGCTGCCGTCTTGCCCTCGCCACCACCGTGCGGGTGATCGACCGGATTCATGGCAACGCCGCGCACCGTCGGACGGATACCGCGCCAGCGGTTCGCGCCGGCCTTACCGATTTGACGGAGGCTGTGCTCTTCATTGCCCACTTCACCGATCGTCGCGCGGCACTCGACGTGCACGCGGCGAATTTCACCCGAACGCAGACGGACCTGTGCGTAGACGCTCTCACGAGCCAGCAACATCGCCGACGTGCCAGCCGAACGCGCCATTTGCGCGCCCTTGCCCGGCAGCATTTCGATGCAGTGAATCGTCGTACCGACCGGAATGTTGCGGATCGGCAGCGTGTTGCCTGCGCGGATCGGCGCTTCGGAACCGGACATCAGCTGCTGGCCGACCGTCACGCCCTTCGGCGCAATGATGTAGCGGCGCTCGCCGTCTGCGTACAGCACCAACGCGATGTTCGCGCTGCGGTTCGGGTCGTACTCGATACGCTCGACCTTCGCCGGAATGCCGTCCTTCGTGCGACGGAAGTCGATGACACGGTAGTGATGCTTGTGGCCACCGCCTTGATGGCGCGTGGTGATGTGACCGTTGTTGTTACGGCCTGCCTTCGACTTTTGCACGTCGAGCAGCGGTGCGTAAGGCTTGCCTTTGTGCAATTCCTTGTTCACCACCTTGACCATCGCGCGGCGACCCGGCGAAGTCGGCTTAACTTTCACGATTGCCATGATTACTTGGCCTCCGCTTCAAAGTTGATTTCCTGGCCGGGCTTCAGGCAGACGTACGCTTTCTTCACGTCCTTGCGCTTGCCCATGAAGCGGCCAAAGCGCTTTGCCTTGCCCTTCTGAACCAGCACGTTGACGGAATCGACTTCCACCTTGAACAGCAGCTCGACAGCAGCCTTCACTTCCTGCTTCGTGGCATCCGGCGCAACTTCGAACACGACTTGCTCGTTCTTGTCGGCCACCAGCGTCGCCTTTTCGGAGATCACCGGCGCGAGCAGGACCTGCATCAAACGATGATCGTTTTTGCGAATCTCGCTCATGACAGCAACTCCTCGATCTGGGCGACCGCAGCCTTCGTGATCAGCACTTTCTTAAAGTAGATCAGCGACAGCGGGTCGGCATAGCGCGGCTCGACAACCGCCACGTGGGCGAGATTGCGCGACGCGAGGTACAGGTTCTCATCAACCGTGTCGGTAATAACGAGCACGGAATCGAGACCCATCGCCTTGAATTTCTGGGCCAACAGCTTGGTCTTCGGTGCTTCGAGCGTCAGCTCGTCGACCACCGAGATGCGGCCTTCGCGGGCCAACTGCGAGAAGATCGAGCAGAGACCTGCGCGATGCATCTTCTTGTTGACCTTGTGCGAGAAGTTTTCTTCCGGCGAATTCGGGAAGATACGACCACCGCCGCGCCACAACGGGCTCGACGTCATACCGGAACGAGCACGGCCCGTACCCTTTTGACGCCACGGCTTTTTCGTCGAGTGATGAACCTGTTCACGGTCCTTCTGCGCACGATTGCCGCTGCGAGCATTGGCCTGGTACGCAACCACGATCTGGTGGATCAGCGCTTCGTTGTAGTCACGGCCGAACACGACGTCCGACGCGGTAACTGCCGCACCTTCCTGACCATCGGCATTCAGGAGCTTAAGTTCCATTATTTCGCTCCTTTCTTCGCAGGCGTTTTCACAGCCGGCGTCACAAAGACCTTGCCGCCCTTCGCGCCCGGAACGGCGCCCTTGACGAGCAACAGCTTGCGGTCAGCGTCGATACGAGCGATTTCGAGGTTCTGCACCGTGACCGTTTCGTCACCGAGGTGACCGGTCATGCGCTTACCCGGGAACACGCGACCCGGGTCCTGCGCCATACCGATCGAGCCCGGCACATTGTGCGAACGCGAGTTACCGTGCGAAGCGCGGCCCGAAGCGAAGTTATAACGCTTGATGGTGCCGGCGTAGCCCTTACCGATCGACACGCCTTGCACGTCGACCTTCTGGCCCACTTCGAACAGATCCGGGCCAACGATCGCGCCGTTCGACAGCTCAGCTGCCTTGGCTGCATCGATGCGGAATTCTTTGAGGATTTCACCGGCTTGAACGCCGGCTTTGGCGAGATGACCTGCGAGCGGCTTCGTCACACGCGATGCACGGCGCGCGCCAAAAGCAACCTGAACAGCCGTGTAGCCGTCGGTTTCAACAGTCTTGATCTGCGTCACGCGGTTGTCGGACACGTCCAGCACGGTGACGGGAATTGAATCCCCTTCAGCCGTGAAGATACGGGTCATGCCAACCTTGCGACCTACGAGTCCAAGGCTCATCGTTTTCTCCATTCCCGACTGCGATTGGTCGGGGCTAATTTACAAAATGCCGCGTTTCTCAGCGCTTTACAGAGTGATCTGCCGGGCGCGAACCACCACGACTTTTTTGCGCAAATGCGCGAAAAGCCTTGCATTATAGCGAGGCCTTTCGTTTTCCGCAAGCAATCAAAGACTTAGCGGCACCCCTCGAACTGGGTGCCTTGCGAGGCTTATTGCAGCTTGATCTCGACGTCCACGCCAGCGGGCAGGTCGAGCTTCATCAGCGCGTCGACCGTCTTGTCCGTCGGGTCGACGATGTCCATCAGGCGCAAGTGCGTGCGAATCTCGAGCTGATCGCGCGACGTCTTGTTGACGTGCGGCGAGCGCAGGATGTCGAAACGCTGGATGCGGGTCGGCAGCGGCACCGGACCACGAACGATTGCGCCAGTCCGCTTCGCGGTATCGACGATTTCGGCCGCCGACTGGTCGATCAGGCGATAGTCGAAAGCTTTCAGACGAATGCGGATTTTCTGGTTCTGCATGACGATTCCTTAAAAAGAGCGAGGCGATGTTGCACCGCCAAATGGGTAAAAGAACGAGGGGCGAGGATTTCCGCGGGAGCGGGCGCCCTCACCCCGGGCACCATCTACTGCTTGCAGCAAGCCAGCGATTTTACTCGATGATCTTGGCGACGACACCTGCGCCGACGGTACGACCACCTTCACGGATCGCGAAGCGCAGACCTTCTTCCATCGCGATCGGCGCAATCAGCTTCACCGTGATCGACACGTTGTCGCCCGGCATCACCATTTCCTTGTCCTTCGGCAGCTCGATCGAGCCCGTCACGTCCGTCGTACGGAAGTAGAACTGCGGACGGTAGTTGTTGAAGAACGGCGTATGACGGCCGCCTTCGTCCTTGCTCAGCACATACACCTCAGCCGTGAAGTGCGTGTGCGGCGTGATCGAACCCGGCTTGGCCAGCACCTGACCACGCTCCACGTCTTCACGCTTCGTGCCGCGCAGCAGGATACCCACGTTGTCACCCGCCTGGCCCTGATCCAGCAGCTTGCGGAACATTTCCACGCCCGTGCACGTCGTCTTCGCCGTCGCCTTGATCCCGACGATCTCGATTTCCTCGCCGACCTTGATCACGCCACGCTCGACACGACCCGTCACCACCGTACCGCGGCCCGAGATCGAGAACACGTCTTCCACCGGCATCAGGAACGAACCATCCACCGCGCGCTCCGGCGTCGGGATGTACGTGTCCAGCGCGTCGGCCAGGTTCATGATCGCCACTTCGCCCAGCTCGCCCTTGTCGCCCTCGAGCGCCAGTTTCGCCGAACCCTTGATGATCGGCGTGTCGTCGCCCGGGAAGTCGTACTTCGAGAGCAGCTCGCGCACTTCCATTTCCACCAGCTCGAGCAACTCCGCGTCGTCCACCATGTCGCACTTGTTCAGGAACACGATGATGTACGGCACACCCACCTGACGCGCCAGCAGGATGTGCTCACGCGTTTGCGGCATCGGGCCGTCCGCCGCCGAGCACACCAGGATCGCGCCGTCCATCTGCGCCGCGCCCGTGATCATGTTCTTCACATAGTCCGCGTGACCCGGGCAGTCAACGTGGGCGTAGTGGCGGTTCGCCGTCTCGTACTCCACGTGCGCCGTGTTGATCGTGATGCCGCGCGCCTTTTCTTCCGGCGCTGCGTCGATCTGGTCGTACGCCTTCGCTTCTCCGCCGAACTTCGCGGTCAGCACCGTCGTGATCGCCGCCGTCAGCGTGGTCTTGCCGTGGTCAACGTGACCGATCGTGCCCACGTTCACGTGCGGCTTGGTCCGTTCGAATTTACCTTTAGCCATGTTTCTCTTCTTTCAAAAAAGTTGATCGGCGCTTGCGTTGCCGAATGATTACTTCGCCTTCGCGTTGATGATCGCTTCGGAGACGTTGCGCGGCGCTTCGGCGTAGTGCTTGAACTCCATCGTATACGTTGCGCGGCCCTGCGTGAGGGAGCGCAGCGACGTCGAGTAACCGAACATTTCCGACAGCGGCACTTCTGCGCGGACGATCTTGCCGCCGCCCACCATGTCTTCCATGCCCTGCACGATGCCGCGACGGCCCGACAGATCGCCCATCACGTTGCCCATGTAGTCTTCCGGCGTTTCCACTTCGACGGCCATCATCGGCTCGAGGATCACCGGGCTGGCTTTACGCATCGCTTCCTTGAACGCCATCGAGCCGGCCATGCGGAACGCGTTTTCGTTCGAGTCAACGTCGTGGTACGAACCGAACGTCAGGTGGACCTTCACGTCGACGACCGGGAAGCCAGCCAGAACACCGGCCTTCAGCGTTTCCTGAATGCCCTTGTCGACAGCCGGAATGTATTCGCGAGGAATCACGCCGCCCTTGATCTCGTCGAGGAATGTATAGCCCTTGCCCTGCTCGTTCGGCTCGAGCGTGATGACCGCGTGGCCGTACTGGCCGCGGCCGCCCGACTGCTTGACGAACTTGCCTTCGACGTCCGCCGCCGTGCTGCGGATCGTCTCGCGGTACGCCACCTGCGGCTTGCCGACGGTCGCTTCCACGCCGAATTCACGCCTCATCCGGTCAACCAGAATTTCGAGGTGCAGTTCGCCCATGCCCGAAATAATGGTCTGGCCCGACTCTTCGTCCGTTTGCACGCGGAACGACGGGTCTTCCTGCGCGAGGCGGTTCAGCGCCATGCCCATCTTTTCCTGGTCAGGCTTCGTCTTCGGCTCGACAGCCTGCGAAATCACCGGCTCCGGGAAAATCATGCGCTCGAGCACGATCGGGTTAGCCGGATCGCAGAGCGTGTCGCCCGTCGTCGCTTCCTTCAGGCCGACCGCAGCAGCGATATCGCCAGCGCGAACTTCCTTGATTTCTTCACGCTGGTTAGCGTGCATCTGCAGAATACGGCCGAGGCGCTCCTTCTTGCCTTTGGTCGAATTCAGCACGGTATCGCCCGAATTCACGACGCCCGAATAGACCCGGAAGAAGATCAGTTGACCAACGAACGGGTCGGTCATGATCTTGAACGCGAGCGACGAGAACTTCTCTTCGTCGGATGCCTTGCGCTCCGCGGCTTCGCCGCTTTCAAGCTCGCCCTTCACCGGCGGAATATCGACCGGCGACGGCAGGAAGTCGATCACGGCGTCGAGCATACGCTGCACGCCCTTGTTCTTGAACGCAGTACCGCACAGCATCGGCTGGATTTCGCACGCAATCGTGCGATCGCGCAGCGCCTTGACGATCTCGGCCTCACTCAGCTCTTCACCGCCGAGATACTTTTCCATCAGCTCTTCACTGGCTTCGGCAGCCGATTCGATCATCTTCTCGCGCCACTCGTTGCAGGTGTCGACGAGTTCAGCCGGGATATCGATGTAGTCGAACTTCGTACCTTGCGACGCTTCGTCCCAAATGATCGCTTTCATCTTCAGCAGATCGACGACGCCCTTGAAGCTTTCTTCCGAGCCGATTGGCACCACGACCGGGACCGGGTTGGCCTTCAGACGCGTCTTCAACTGGTCATAGACCTTGAAGAAGTTCGCGCCGGTACGGTCCATCTTGTTGACGAACGCGAGACGCGGCACCTTGTACTTGTTTGCCTGGCGCCACACCGTTTCCGACTGCGGCTGCACACCACCGACCGCGCAATAAACCATACATGCGCCGTCGAGCACGCGCATCGAGCGCTCGACTTCGATCGTGAAGTCGACGTGACCCGGGGTGTCGATGATGTTGATCCGGTGCTCCGGATAGTTGCCGCCCATGCCCTTCCAGAAAGCGGTCGTAGCAGCGGAGGTAATGGTGATGCCGCGCTCCTGCTCCTGCTCCATCCAGTCCATGGTGGCAGCGCCGTCGTGCACTTCACCAATTTTGTGGTTCACGCCGGTGTAGAACAGGATGCGCTCGGTCGTCGTCGTTTTGCCGGCGTCGATGTGAGCGCTAATACCGATGTTGCGGTAGCGCTCGATAGGTGTCTTGCGAGCCACTTTGATCCTCTATGGGAATGACGCGGCAGGGAGTGAAATACCCGCGCGCCCTAACACAAACGGGCGAGGCGCCTGTTTAGCGCACCCGCCCGGAATTTCTTTCCGTTATTGACTGCTAACCCGGGGTCGGGATGCTTAGAAACGGAAATGCGAGAACGCCTTGTTGGCTTCCGCCATCCGGTGCACTTCGTCGCGCTTCTTCATCGCGCCGCCGCGACCTTCAGCGGCTTCCGACAGTTCACCGGCCAGACGCAACGCCATCGATTTCTCGCTGCGCTTCTTCGCGGCCTCACGCAACCAGCGCATCGCCAATGCCATACGACGCGACGGACGCACTTCGACCGGAACCTGATAGTTCGCACCACCAACGCGCCGGCTCTTCACTTCAACCACCGGTTTCACGTTGTTGAGCGCTACCGTGAACACTTCCAGCGGGTCCTTGCCACCCTTGGTCTGGATCTGTTCAAAAGCGCCATACACGATGCGCTCGGCCACAGACTTCTTGCCCGAGAGCATCAGCACGTTCATGAATTTTGCAACATCAACGTTACCGAATTTCGGATCCGGCAACACTTCCCGCTTGGGGACTTCGCGACGACGCGGCATGTTTCTTCCTTTACCTTTTCAGTTGGAGCGACGCTTGTTGCGCCCGACTCCGCGGCCACCAACTAACCCGATTCATCTTTTACGACTTACCAGCCTGGTCGGGTGACCACTTACTCGACAGCACCGGCAATCCGGCACCACCGCCTATAACGCCTTTGCAGGCGACCTGAAACGACTCAACGACTGACCGGGGACTCTTGCTGCCTTACTTGCCGGCCTTGGCGCGCTTCGCACCGTACTTCGAACGAGCCTGCTTACGATCCTTGACGCCCTGGGTATCGAGCGAGCCACGAACCATGTGATAACGAACACCCGGCAAGTCCTTCACACGACCACCGCGGATCAGCACAACCGAGTGCTCCTGCAGGTTGTGACCTTCGCCGCCGATGTACGAGATGACTTCGAAACCGTTCGTCAGGCGCACCTTTGCGACCTTACGCAGTGCCGAGTTCGGCTTCTTCGGCGTCGTGGTGTACACACGGGTGCACACGCCGCGACGCTGGGGGCAGTCCTGCAAGGCCGGGCTCTTGCTTTTCGTCGTTTCCGACGTGCGGCCTTTGCGAACCAGTTGATTGATGGTTGGCATTGTTTATTCCTGAAATTGGACAAAATCGACGCATCTGTTTCCGGGCAAAGCGAAAACGACTGCGCATCGAACTCCGGTTCGGTGACAAACGTGGCGACATCGACACGCACTCAAATAATGCAAGTGCTCGCACCGACACCCCAAGAACCGGAACCTAGCATAATATTCCGAAAATACTAAGAGAGTCAACAAGTTGCGCATTATTGTGCCTGTCCTGCCGACGGCGAAGCACCACGCTCAGTCGGCGGCCACGACTTCCAGAAGGTCGGGCCCAAATCGATCCAGCTTGCGCGCCCCCATGCCGGGAATCTGGCGTAAATCCTCGAGCGATTCCGGCTCGCTGCGGGCGATTTCGGCCAACGTTGCATCGTGAAAAATGACGTACGCGGGCACGCCGTCGCTTTTTGCCGTCTCGGAACGCCACGCGCGCAGCCGGTCCCAACGAGCGCGCTCACGTGCGCTCATGCCGACGGTTGGGTCCGCGCGTTCGCTCGTGCGCCCCGATGCCTGCCGCGAGCGCGTTGGCTTCACGTAGCGCCGCATTGTCACTTTCTGCTCGCCCTTGAGCACGGCCTTGCTTGCTTCGGTTAGCACGAGCGCTCCGAAGCCGTCGTGATCGACCGTCAAGAATCCGAATGCGACAAGCTGCCGGAACACGGCGCGCCATTCGTGCTCGGACAGCTCCGAACCAATTCCGAAGGTACTCAGCCTGTCGTGGCCGCGCTGCAGGATCTTTTCATTGCGGTTGCCGCGCAGGACATCGATCAGATGCCCCGCACCGAAATTGAAACCGCTTGCGCGCTGCGCGCGAAACGCGCACGACAGCGCCATTTGCGACTCGCGCGTCGCGTCCCACGATGCCGGCGGCTCGAGACAGGTGTCGCAATTTCCGCACGGCTCGCTCGACTCGCCGAAATAGGCGAGCAGTCGCACCCGTCGGCACGTTGCTGTTTCGCACAGGCCAAGCAGCGCGTCGAGCTTTCCGGTCTGAACTCGCTTATGCGCATCGTCGGCGTCCGACTCGTCGATCATCTTGCGCTGCTGGACGACGTCGCCGAGGCCGTAGACCATCCACGCATTCGCCGGCATCCCATCGCGGCCTGCGCGGCCCGTTTCCTGATAGTAGCCTTCAACGCTTTTCGGCAAATCGAGGTGCGCGACAAATCGAACGTCGGGCTTGTCGATGCCCATACCGAACGCGATCGTCGCGCAGATCACGACACCCTCCTCGCGCTGGAAAATTTCCTGATGCCGCTGCCGGATCTCGAACTCCATTCCGGCGTGATATGGCAGCGCGCGCACGCCCTGCCCTTGGAGCCATTCCGCGGTTTCCTCGACCTTGCGCCGCGACAGGCAATAGACAACGCCGGCGTCAGTCGTGCCATCGGGCCTCGTGTGCTCGGCACGAATAAAGTCGAGCAGCTGCGCGCGAGCATTGTCCTTTTCGACGATCCGATATCGGATATTTGGCCTGTCGAAACTCGAAACGAAGACGCGTGCGTCGTCGAGGGCAAGCCGATGAATGATCTCGTCACGCGTGATTGCATCCGCAGTCGCAGTCAGCGCGATGCGCGGCACCGACGGGAATCGCTCGTGCAGCACCGACAACTGGATGTACTCCGGGCGGAAATCGTGCCCCCATTGCGACACGCAGTGCGCTTCGTCGATTGCGAACAGTCCGATGTGCGCGCGCTCGAGCAACTCGAGAAAGCGCGGCGTCATCAATCGTTCGGGCGCGACATAGAGCAGGTCGATGTCCCCTTGCCGCAGCGCGCGCTCGATCGCGGCTGCCTCCGCACCAGACAAGGTCGAATTCAGATAGGCAGCCCGCACGCCGACCTCGGTTAGCGCGGCGACCTGATCCTGCATCAGCGCAATCAGCGGCGATACGACGATGCCCGCACCGAGACCCTTTTCTCGGCGCACGAGCGATGGAATCTGATAGCACAGCGACTTGCCCCCGCCGGTTGGCATCAGCACGAGGCAGTCTCCGCCATCCGCCACATGCTCGACTATTTCGGCCTGTTGCCCCCTGAACGCGGGGTAGCCGAAGACATCATTAAGAATTTCGAGCGAACGGGACATGAACGATTGAGGATGACGGTAAGAAGCAGCAGACAAAAAAGACAACGAGGAACCCCAGCGACGAATTTTACCAACGCATTGGCGCCGTGCCCGCGTTTTGAGTGCCGCGTTAGCCACATGGCCAAGGTGTGAGAGGCGCGCCTGCGCGATACACTCGTGATCAGGCTCACATCTGTCTGGAGAGTGCATGCAAGTGGCACGAAGCGCGACCCGGAAGTCGCCGCAAATTTATCTGGCCGGCTTCGACGTGTTTCGGCCCGATGCGGCCGCGCACGGAGAGCAGCTCAAAGCGCTGTGTATCGAGCGAGGCCTCACCGGCCTCTATCCAAGCGACGGCGGCCTGCCCGCCGGCCTCGACGCGCAGGTCGCCGCTCGATGGATATGCGACGCCAATCTTGCCTTGATCCGCGCTGCAGATGCAGTGATGGCGAATCTGAACGACTTTCGCGGTGCGGGAGAGCCCGATGCGGGTACGGCGTTCGAGGTGGGCTTCGCGATTGCGCTGGGCAAGCGCGTCTGGGGCTATCGATCGGACGGGCGGCCGCTCGTTGCGCGCGCAGCCGTCCGCATGGACGCCGAGACTGCATTTTGCTCGCGCGGCTTTGTTGTCGAGGACTTCGGTCTTCCGCTCAACCTGATGCTCGCTTGCACGGTCGAACTGGTAATCGGCGACGCGGCCGGCTGTCTCGATGCGATAAGCGAAGCATTGGGAACCGCTCCGAGGTAGTGGAAATCGGCCAACTCCGGATCAGGGCGGGTTCCGTTCGACCACCTCGACGACCGGGCGCCGGCCGTTGATCGTGAGACTCGAAAACGCCTGTCTTGTGCGCTCGATTTGATATTCCCCGATGCCAATTCCATCTGGGTCCTTTACCTCATTTAGCTTCTGGTACAAGGGCCCGTTGACCGTCACAAGCACCTTCCCTCGTTTAACGTCGACGCTTTCGATCGCTTCGCAGCCGCCGAAATGCCGGATCGATTCTCCGTTTAGCCGGTATCCCGTTTCACGCAGGCTGGCACGCTCCGGATCAGAAAGCCCCTCAGCGATCGGGCTACTCAATATGCTGTCGACGGTCGCCTTGATTAGTCTCTGACGGGCCGCGCCAGCATTGAGATTGCGGATTGAATCAGGGCTGAATTGTCGAGCGACATTCGACAGAATGGACGTATCAATATCGCCTGGCTCGTGCGCCGTTCCGGCTTCTCGCAGGCCGGACAAAATCGTACGCACATCAGAAACATTTTTAGTATCGAGCTTGCCGAGTGCACCGAGCGCGCTGCCGATCGGACCGTGGTCGCCGAGCTTCCAGTACATGGCCCGGAATGCCGGAGATCGCTGGAGCGGGCTCAAACGGTCCGCAGCCATATCGAGGTTGTCCGCGAAACGAATAATGGCGAACGGGTTTTTGGTGAGCTCCTGGTCGGTGTAGCGTAGTCCCACTTTAACTTCGTTACCTTTATCGAGCGACGCTGGTCGCCCTGTGTACTCCGGCCTAGTTTTATCTGCGGTCACACTGGCTGATTGACCGGGCGGCTGACTCTTAAGAACGCTCTCGATCTGTTTCTTCAAATCGTCAGCGTGGTCACCGCGAACTTCTATTGCTGAGACCCGATGAGGACGACGCGATGCAACGGAATAGTGATGCAACAGCTTCTTCAAAGCGTCGACATCGGAAACCAGCAACGACCCCCTGTCGGTTTTGACATTGATGGGATAAGGCCCGGCATCAACGTCCGCGGAGTGCAGTTGAATCGCTTTTCTCATATCCGAAAGCACTTCGTTTGCATGGCCCTTTTCGCGCACGATCAGACGGTTCAATTCATCCGCCACACTGTCGAACCTCGACGCACCGGACAGTCCATGCGTCGCCTTCGGCCGGCCATCGAGATCCGGATAGCCGACGTCATGCCAATGCGCCAGAACCTGGAATAGGAGCCGTGCCGTTGCTGGAGGGACGTTGTATTTGCTCGCAGCTTTGTCCGCTATTTCCGGATATGCCTTCACGATCTTATCGGTATACGCAGCCACTCGCTCCGAGTGATCGAACCCGTGCGAAACATACTGCTGCGGATTGCCCATCTGCTGATCGAGCGCAGGCTTGCCCAGCCGCTTCACCATGCCGCGCAAGATGCCGGCTACATGCTGATCCGACAGTTGCCCCGTGTTTTGCAGGTGGCTCACATAAGGTTCGACCAGGCGCTGCCCGACGAGGTGCGATCGTTCGGGCGGCAAGCCTGAACCCGTTCGCGAGAACGTATGCATGTTTTCGCGGCCGACCTCATTTCGCAATTCGCTAAACATTTCAGTCTTGCGAACTGCCGCCAGATTGCCTTGCGTGGGACGGGTAAGGTTGTCGTCCATCGGTCGAGAGCGATACGGCTCCGGATCAGGTACGCGGTGAAATGTCGACATGAAACTGCCAGGCATAGAATCGGCCCTCCAATGCGAGTGACGTGAGCGGACATATTCGTTGAATGTCCTCGTGGAACCTCTGCAGGCTCCGGCGGCATCAACGCTTGCAGATTGCGCGCTCGACGCTCGCGCCCCGAAATACCTGAGCTAACTTCAGAAGGTGATTTGCAGCTTTCTTGACGCTGCGCAAATAGCACGAGAAATGTTGGAACTCGCGTTCGCATGCGCGAAAAAAAAGCCGCTCAGTCGCGATGACTGAGCGGCTTTTGCCAACTCAAGTACGAAGCTCAGGGCAGAGCGGCTTGCGCCGCCCGCCGTCACCCGCAGCTTACTCGTTGGTGTGCGGCGCCTGCTGCTCGGCAGCCGGCGTTTCCGGCGTACCGAACTCGAAGGCCTCTTCGGCTGCGATCTGGTCGAAACGTTCGCGGTCCGACATCTCCTTGCTCTTGCGTGCCTTGTGGAACGCGAGACCCGTACCAGCCGGAATCAGACGGCCGACGATCACGTTTTCCTTCAGGCCGCGCAGATCGTCGCGCTTGCCCATAATCGCCGCCTCGGTCAGCACGCGAGTCGTTTCCTGGAACGACGCCGCGGAGATAAACGAGTCGGTCGAGAGCGACGCCTTCGTGATACCGAGCAGCACGTTCTCGTACGTTGCCGGACGCTTGTCTTCCGCGTTCATACGGTCGTTTTCGTCGAGCATGTCCGACCGCTCGACCTGTTCGCCCGGGATGAAACGCGTATCGCCGTTGTCGGAGATCTGCACGCGGCGCAGCATCTGACGCACGATTACTTCGATGTGCTTGTCGTTGATCTTCACGCCCTGCAGACGGTACACGTCCTGCACTTCGTCCACGATGTAACGCGACAGCGCCTCGACGCCCTGCAGACGCAGGATGTCGTGCGGATCCGCCGGCCCGTCGACGATCATTTCGCCCTTGTTGACGACCTGACCATCGTGCACCAGAACCTGCTTTTCCTTCGCGATCAGGAACTCGTGCTGGTTGCCTTCGAGGTCCGTAATCACGAGACGCTGCTTGCCCTTCGTATCCTTACCGAACGACACCGTACCGGTGACTTCGGCGAGGATACCGGCGTCCTTCGGCGAACGTGCTTCGAAGAGCTCGGCCACACGCGGCAGACCACCGGTAATGTCGCGCGTCTTCTGCGATTCGGTCGGGATACGTGCAAGCACTTCACCGACCTGAACCTGCTGACCGTCCTTCACGGTAATCAGCGCGCCGACCTGGAAGCCGATCTGCACCGCATGCTCGGTACCCGGGATCTTCACTTCGTCGCCGGTTGCATCGAGCAGCTTCACCTGCGGACGCACGCTCTTCGACGCTTGCGAGCCGCGACGCTTCACGTCGATCACGACGAGCGTCGACAGACCCGTCACGTCGTCGATCTGCTTGGCGACCGTCACGCCTTCCTCGACGTTCTCGAACTTCACCGTACCGCCGTACTCGGTGATGATCGGACGCGTCATCGGATCCCACGTGGCCAGTTGCGTGCCCGCCTTGATCTGCGCACCGTCGAGCTGCAGCAGCGTGGCGCCGTACGGCACCTTATGACGCTCGCGCTCGCGGCCGTGATCGTCGGTGATCATCGCTTCACCCGAACGCGAGATGACGATCTGCTCGCCCTTCGCGTTGGTGACGTAACGCATCGTCGACGTGAAACGCACAGTACCGTTCGACTTCGCTTCGACCGACGAAGCAACCGCCGCGCGCGACGCCGCACCACCGATGTGGAACGTACGCATCGTGAGCTGCGTGCCCGGTTCGCCGATCGACTGCGCCGCGATCACGCCGACCGCTTCGCCGACGTTCACGAGCGAGCCGCGGCCGAGGTCGCGACCGTAGCACGATGCGCACAGGCCATAACGCGTTTCGCACGTAAGCGGCGTGCGCACACGCACTTCGTCGATGCCGAGACGCTCGATCTCTTCGACCGCCGTTTCGTCGAGCAGCGTGCCCGATTCGTACAGCGTTTCCTGCGTTTCCGGATTGACGACGTCCGCCACCGCGACGCGCCCGAGAATCCGGTCGCGCAGCGCTTCGACGACTTCACCGCCTTCGACGAGCGCCTTCATCGCCACGCCTTGCGACGTGCCGCAATCGTCTTCGACGACGACCAGATCCTGCGTCACGTCGACCAGACGCCGCGTCAGGTAACCCGAGTTCGCGGTCTTCAGTGCCGTATCCGCCAGACCCTTACGTGCGCCGTGCGTCGAGATGAAGTACTGCAGCACGTTCAAGCCTTCGCGGAAGTTCGCGGTGATCGGCGTCTCGATGATCGAGCCGTCCGGCTTCGCCATCAAGCCGCGCATACCCGCCAGCTGACGAATCTGCACCGCGGAACCACGCGCGCCCGAGTCCGCCATCATGTAGATCGAGTTGAACGATTCCTGACGCGTTTCGTTGCCGTCGCGGTCCGTCACCGGTTCCGTCGACAACTGCTCCATCATCGCCTTGCCGACTGATTCCGACGTTGCCGACCAGATGTCGACCACGTTGTTGTAACGTTCCTGCGCCGTGACGAGACCCGACATGTACTGGCGGTCGTACTCCTTCACCTTCTTCGCAGCGTCGCCGACGATCGTTTCCTTCTGCGGCGGCACGAGCATGTCGTCGACGCAGATCGAAATACCGGCGCGCGTTGCAAGGCGGAAGCCCGACTGCATCAGTTGATCGGCGAAGATCACGGTTTCGCGCAGACCGCAACGGCGGAACGCCGTGTTGATCAGACGCGAAATTTCCTTCTTCTTGAGCGGCTTGTTCAGCACCGAGAACGGCAGTCCCGGCGGCAGAATCTCCGACAGGATCGCGCGGCCGACCGTGGTTGCGTACAGCGAGATCTTCGGCACGAACGCCGGCGCGCCTTCGGATTTGTCTTCGTTGTGGACCATTTCGGTGATCCGCACGTTGACGCGCGAGGCGAGCTCGACTTCCTTGTTCTCGTACGCACGCAGCACTTCCGACACGCCGGTGAACGACATGCCTTCGCCCTTCGCATTCACGGCTTCGCGCGTCGCGTAGTACAAGCCGAGCACGATATCCTGCGACGGCACGATCGAGGGATCGCCGTTCGCCGGGAACAGCACGTTGTTCGACGCGAGCATGAGCGTGCGCGCTTCCATCTGCGCTTCGAGCGACAGCGGCACGTGAACAGCCATCTGGTCACCGTCGAAGTCGGCGTTGAACGCCGCGCAAACGAGCGGGTGCAGCTGGATTGCCTTGCCTTCGATCAGCACCGGCTCGAACGCCTGAATGCCAAGACGGTGCAGCGTCGGCGCACGGTTCAGCATGACCGGGTGTTCGCGGATCACCTCTTCGAGGATGTCCCACACCACCGGCGTCTGGTTCTCGACTTCCTTCTTCGCCGCCTTGATCGTCGTCGCCACGCCCATCACTTCGAGCTTGTTGAAGATGAACGGCTTGAACAGTTCGAGCGCCATCAGCTTCGGCAGACCGCACTGGTGCAGCTTCAGCGTCGGGCCGACCACGATGACCGAACGGCCCGAGTAGTCGACGCGCTTGCCGAGCAGGTTCTGACGGAAACGACCGCCCTTACCCTTGATCATGTCGGCGAGCGACTTCAGCGGACGCTTGTTCGCACCCGTCATCGCCTTGCCGCGGCGGCCGTTGTCGAGCAGCGAGTCGACGGCTTCCTGCAGCATCCGCTTTTCGTTGCGAACGATGATTTCAGGCGCCTTCAGCTCGAGCAGACGCTTCAACCGGTTGTTACGGTTGATCACGCGGCGATACAGGTCGTTCAGGTCCGACGTCGCGAAACGGCCGCCGTCGAGCGGCACGAGCGGACGCAGTTCCGGCGGCAGCACCGGCAGCACTTCGAGAATCATCCACTCGGGCTTGATGCCCGAACGCTGGAACGCCTCGAGCACCTTCAGGCGCTTCGCGTACTTCTTGATCTTCGCTTCCGAACCGGTGTTTTTCAGTTCGGTGCGCAGCATCTCGACCTGCTCGTCGATGTTGATCGCACGCAGCAGTTCACGCACGCCTTCCGCGCCCATTTCGGCACGGAATTCGTCACCGTACTCTTCGACCTTGTTGTAGTAATCCTCTTCGGTCATGATCTGCCGCGCTTTGAGCGGCGTCATGCCCGGATCGATCACCACGTATGCTTCGAAGTACAGCACGCGCTCAATGTCGCGCAGCGTCATGTCGAGCACCATGCCCAGACGCGACGGCAGCGACTTCAGGAACCAGATGTGCGCAACCGGCGAGGCCAGTTCGATGTGGCCCATCCGTTCGCGACGCACCTTCGCGAGCGTCACTTCGACGCCGCACTTCTCGCAGATCACGCCGCGATGCTTGAGGCGCTTGTACTTGCCGCACAGGCACTCGTAGTCCTTGATCGGACCAAAGATCTTCGCGCAGAACAGACCATCCCGCTCCGGCTTGAAGGTGCGGTAGTTGATCGTTTCCGGCTTCTTGACCTCACCGAACGACCATGACCGGATCTTGTCGGGCGAGGCCAGACCGATCTTGATCGCGTCGAAAACTTCTTCCTGTTGGACTTGCTTGAATAGATCGAGCAGAGCTTTCATTGCTTTCTCTCCGTAGTCCGATTAGTTGCGGTCCAGATCGATGTCGATACCGAGCGAGCGGATTTCCTTCACCAGCACGTTGAAGGATTCCGGCATGCCGGCATCGATCACGTGATCGCCCTTGACCAGGTTCTCATACACCTTGGTCCGGCCGGTCACGTCATCCGACTTGACCGTCAGCATTTCCTGCAGCACATACGATGCGCCGTACGCTTCGAGCGCCCACACTTCCATCTCACCGAAGCGCTGACCGCCGAACTGCGCCTTACCGCCGAGCGGCTGCTGCGTGACGAGCGAGTACGGGCCCGTCGAACGCGCGTGCATCTTGTCGTCGACGAGGTGGTGCAGCTTCAGGTAGTGCATGTAGCCGACCGTCACCGGACGTTCGAATGCCTCACCCGTGCGACCGTCGTACAGACGCACCTGGTTCTTCGACTTCGTCATGCCGAGCTGTTGCGCGATGTCGTCCGGGAACGCGAGGTCGAGCATCTTCGACATTTCGTCTTCGGTCGCACCGTCGAACACCGGCGTGGCGAACGGCACGCCTTCGCGCAGGTTCCTCGCCAGTTCGACGATTTCGTCGTCGTTGAAGCTCTCGATTTCCTCTGCACGACCCGACTCGTTGTAAATCTTCGTCAGGAACGCGCGCAGCTCTTCGACCTTCGTCTGACGCTGCAGCATTTCGCCGATACGCCAGCCGAGACCCTTCGCGGCCCAACCCAGATGCACTTCGAGCACCTGACCCACGTTCATCCGCGACGGCACGCCAAGCGGGTTCAGCACGACGTCGGCCGGACGCCCATCGGCCATGTACGGCATGTCTTCAATCGGCACGATCTTCGACACGACACCCTTGTTACCGTGACGGCCTGCCATCTTGTCGCCAGGCTGCAGACGGCGCTTGACCGCGAGATACACCTTGACCATCTTCAGCACGCCCGGCGGCAGTTCGTCGCCTTGCGTGAGCTTCTTGCGCTTCTCTTCGAACGCGAGATCGAACTGGTGACGCTTCTGTTCGATCGAGTCCTTGATCGCTTCGAGCTGCGCCGCTGCTTCTTCGTCCGCGAGGCGGATGTCGAACCAGTGGTAGTGGTCGAGATCTTCGAGGTAAGCGCGTTCGATCTTCGTGCCCTTCGCGAGCTTCTTCGGACCGCCGTTCGCGACCTTGCCCTCGAGCATGCGCGCGAGACGCTGGAACGCATCGCCTTCGACGATACGCAGCTGGTCGTTCAGGTCGAGGCGATAGCGCTTCAGCTCATCGTCGATGATCTGTTGCGCGCGCTTGTCGCGCTGGATGCCTTCACGCGTGAACACCTGCACGTCGATGACCGTGCCGCTCATGCCCGACGGCACGCGCAGCGACGTGTCCTTCACGTCGGACGCCTTCTCGCCGAAGATCGCGCGCAGCAGCTTTTCTTCCGGCGTCAGTTGGGTTTCGCCCTTCGGCGTGACCTTGCCGACCAGCACGTCGCCTGCTTCGACTTCCGCGCCGATGTACACAATGCCCGACTCGTCGAGACGGCCAAGCTGCACTTCCGCGAGGTTCGAAATATCGCGCGTGATTTCTTCCGGTCCGAGCTTCGTGTCGCGAGCAACAACGTTCAGTTCTTCGATGTGGATCGACGTATAACGGTCGTCGGCCACGACCTTCTCCGAGATCAGGATCGAGTCTTCGAAGTTGTAGCCGTTCCACGGCATGAACGCGACCAGCATGTTCTGGCCGAGCGCGAGCTCGCCGAGGTCCGTCGAGGCGCCGTCGGCCAGCACGTCGCCACGCGACACGATGTCGCCGACCTTCACGATCGGGCGCTGGTTGATGTTCGTGTTCTGGTTCGAACGCGTGTACTTGATCAGGTTGTAGATGTCCACGCCGACGTCGCCTGCAACCGCTTCGTCGTCGTTCACGCGAATCACCATACGGCCTGCGTCGACGTAATCGACCACGCCGCCACGGAACGCCTGCACCGTCGTACCCGAGTCGACCGCCACGGTACGCTCGATGCCCGTACCCACCACGGCCTTCTCAGGACGCAGACACGGCACAGCCTGACGTTGCATGTTCGAACCCATCAATGCGCGGTTCGCGTCGTCGTGCTCGAGGAACGGAATCAGCGAAGCCGCGACCGACACGATCTGCGACGGCGCCACGTCCATGTACTGGATGCGATCCGGCGTGACCATCATGGTTTCGCCGGCTTCACGCGACGACACGAGTTCGTCGGTCAGCGAACCATCGTCGGCCACTGCCGCGTTCGCCTGCGCGATTACGTAACGGCCTTCTTCGATCGCCGACAGGTAATCGATCTGGTCGGTCACCTTGCCGTCCGTCACCTTGCGATACGGCGTTTCGAGGAAGCCGTACTCGTTCAGGTGCGCGTACAGCGCGAGCGAGTTGATCAGACCGATGTTCGGACCTTCCGGCGTTTCGATCGGACACACGCGCCCATAGTGCGTCGGGTGCACGTCGCGCACTTCGAAGCCTGCGCGCTCGCGCGTCAAACCGCCCGGGCCCAGCGCGGACACACGGCGCTTGTGCGTGATCTCCGACAGCGGGTTCGTCTGGTCCATGAACTGCGACAGCTGCGACGAACCGAAGAACTCGCGAATCGCCGACGAAATCGGCTTCGAGTTGATCAGGTCGTGCGGCATCAGGTTTTCGCTTTCCGCCTGGCCAAGACGCTCCTTCACCGCGCGCTCGACACGCACGAGACCCGCGCGGAACTGGTTTTCCGCCAGTTCGCCGACGCAACGCACACGACGGTTGCCGAGGTGGTCGATGTCGTCCACTTCGCCCTTGCCGTTGCGCAACTCGACGAGGATCTTGATCGTCGCGAGGATGTCGTCGTCCTGCAGCGTCATCGGCCCGATGATTTCGTCGCGGCCGACACGGCGATTGAACTTCATACGGCCAACCTTGGACAGGTCGTATGCGTCTTCGCTGTAGAACAGACGGTTGAACAGCGCCTCGACCGCTTCTTCGGTCGGCGGCTCGCCCGGACGCATCATGCGGTAGATCGCGATACGCGCGGCCATACGGTCGGCCGTTTCATCGATACGCAGCGTCGACGAGATGTACGGACCCTGGTCCAGATCGTTCGTGTAGAGCGTCTGGATGTCCTTGATCTTCGCTTCGCGCAGCTTCTCGAGCACGGTCTCGGTGATCTCGTCGTTCGCGTTCGCGATGACTTCGCCGGTATCGCCGTCGATCACGTTCTTCGCGAGCACGCGGCCCAGCAGATAATCTTCGGGAACCGAAATAAATTTCGTCTTCGCGTTATCGAGGTCGCGGATGTGCTTCGCGTTGATCCGCTTGTCCTTCGTGACGATCACGTTGCCGTCGCGGTCTGTGATGTCAAAGCGCGCGACTTCACCACGCAGACGCTCCGGCACGAACTCCATCTGCGCGCCTTCCGGCATCAGCGCAAAATTATCGAATACGAAGAAGTTCGCGAGGATCTGCTCCGGCGTGAGGCCGATTGCCTTCAGCAGGATCGTGACCGGCATCTTGCGGCGACGGTCGACGCGGAAGTACAGCACGTCCTTCGGATCGAATTCGAAGTCGAGCCACGAACCGCGGTAGGGAATGATACGAGCCGAGAACAGCAGCTTGCCCGAGCTGTGCGTCTTGCCCTTATCGTGTTCAAAGAATACGCCAGGCGAACGGTGCAGCTGCGATACGATCACGCGCTCGGTGCCGTTGATGACGAACGAGCCGGTCGGCGTCATGAGCGGAATTTCGCCCATGTACACTTCCTGCTCCTTGACTTCCTTGACGACGGGCTTGCTCGGCGATTCCTTGTCGAGGAGCACGAGCCGCACCTTCGCGCGCAGCGCCGAGCAATACGTGAGGCCGCGTTGCTGACATTCCTTGATGTTGAACGCCGGCGGCGACAGCATGTAGCTGACAAACTCTAGACGCGCGAAGCCGTTATGGGAAACAATTGGGAACACCGACGTAAACGCTGCCTGCAGACCCTCAGGCTTACGTTGCGTGGCCGGCACTTCTGCTTGCAGAAAGGTGCTGAATGATTCAAGCTGGGTAGCCAGCAGGAAAGGTACTTGGTGAACGATGGGGCGCTTCGCGAAACTCTTGCGAATACGCTTCTTCTCGGTGAAGGAATATTGCATACGATCTCCGAATCACGGCGGGCATTGTTGTCGAGGCGAGATACCTTGATGTGACAACCCGAGTGTTCACCGACTGAGACCCGTTGGCCGTCCGATGGCTTGAACGAGCCGAGAAGCTTGGTGGTTGGCCGCTACCAACCGCTGGCTGACGGCAGCGGATGCCTGTGTTGCCCGCTACCCGACCAAACTTGCCTTCTGCAGTCGCTTCAGAAGACAAAGAGAAACGTCACCGATGTTACGAAGTGGCGATTTTCTTTGGCTTCTTGGGACACATCGCTGCCAAAAACGATGTTGGAAAACGTCGTCCCCACAAAGCACAAAAAGGCCGGCGGTGCAAAAACCGCCAGCCTCCGCAGAGCGCGCCGAAAATTACTTGATTTCAGCTTTCGCGCCTGCGTCTTCCAGCTTCTTCTTGGCTTCTTCAGCAGCAGCCTTGGGCACAGCTTCCTTAACGGGCTTCGGTGCGCCATCGACCAGATCCTTCGCTTCCTTCAGGCCCAGACCCGTCAGTTCGCGAACGGCCTTAATGACGGAAACCTTGTTGCCACCGGCTTCAGTCAGGATAACCGTGAACTCGGTTTGCTCTTCAACTGCAGCAGCACCGCCGCCGCCGCCAGCCGGGCCAGCAACTGCCACAGCAGCAGCCGACACGCCAAACTTCTCTTCGAACGCCTTGACCAGTTCGTTCAGTTCCAGAACCGACATCGAGCCTACGGCTTCGAGGATGTCTTCTTTTGCGATTGCCATTTGAAATACTCCTAGATTGAATTCGGATACAGCCAGCGATCTTGTGCGCTCAACCAAAGCGCCGAAGTCACGTTAAGCAGCTTCGCCCTGCTTCTTCTCAGCCAGCGCAGCCAACGCGCGCGCAAAGCCGGAAACAGGCGCTTGCATAACGAACAACAGCTTGGAGAGCAGTTCCTCGCGGCTCGGGATGTTGGCCAACGCTTGCACGCCTGCCTTGTCCATCACCTTGCCTTCGTAGGAACCGGCCTTGATGATCAACTTGTCATTGCTTTTGCTAAATTCGTTGACGACTTTAGCAGCAGCAATTGCATCTTCAGAGATGCCGTAGATCAGAGGACCGGTCATCTGCTCAGCCAGCGGAGCAAACGGGGTACCCTCGACGGCGCGACGCGCCAGCGTGTTCTTCAACACTCGCAGGTACACCTGTTGCTCGCGCGCCTTCGCACGAAGCTTGGTCAGATCGCCAACCGTGATCCCACGATACTCGGCCAGAACGATGGTTTGAGCTTTCCCGACTTGCGCGGAAACCTCAGCCACGACGGCCTGCTTACCTTCTTTGTTCAGTGGCACGGTTAACCTCCAGATTCGATGCACTCGACTTACGTTTCATGCATCGCGTTCAACAACGGCGTCCGACCAGTCCAGGAGTATCTCGACCGCTTCACATTCGCGTCGCCGCGAAGTGAGAAACGGCTTCAATCACCACAAAACCTTTTCGGGTTCGCCATCTGCGTTGGCTTGCATTAAGGGCACGCCTGACTGCTGCGCTTCCGCCAACGGTCTTTGACAACCGGTCGCTTGCTGCTTAATGCCCGGCTAGCGACCGCCCAAAGCCCTTTATATCGCTCCGCCCATTGATGCGGCGAAGCGGTAAATCTTATTATTACTGTGCAGCCAGCGACGTCTGATCGACGCGCACGCCGACACCCATCGTGCTCGACAGAGCGATCTTACGCAGATACACGCCCTTGCTCGTGGCCGGCTTCGCCTTTTGCAAAGCGTCGACGAGTGCGTCGAGATTGCTGCGCAGCGCCGTCGACTCGAACGATGCACGGCCGATGGTTGCATGGATGATCCCCGCCTTATCGACGCGGAATTGCACCTGACCGGCCTTGGCGTTTTTCACAGCCGTGGCCACGTCCGGCGTCACCGTGCCGACCTTCGGGTTCGGCATCAGACCGCGCGGGCCGAGAATCTGACCCAGCGTGCCGACGACACGCATCGTGTCCGGCGAAGCGATGACGACGTCGAAATTCAGGTTGCCCGCCTTCACCTGCTCGGCGAGGTCTTCCATACCGACGATATCGGCGCCAGCGGCACGAGCCTGTTCAGCCTTTTCACCCTGCGCGAACACAGCGACGCGCACCGACTTGCCGGTACCTGCCGGCAGTACGACCGAACCGCGAACCACCTGATCCGACTTCTTCGCATCGATACCGAGTTGCACCGCGACATCGATCGACTCATCGAACTTCGCGCTTGCGCATTCCTTCACGATCGACAATGCATCGTCGATCGGGTAAAGCTTCTGGCGGTCGACCTTATTTGCGAATGATTGCAGACGCTTCGAAAGCTTGGCCATTTACACGCCCTCCACGGTGATGCCCATCGAGCGGGCGCTGCCAGCGATCGTACGGACCGCTGCATCGATATCGGCTGCCGTGAGATCCGGCATCTTCGTCTTGGCGATCTCTTCAGCTTGTGCGCGCGTGATCTTGCCGACCTTGTCGGTGTGCGGCTTGCTCGAACCCTTGTCGACCTTCGCTGCCTTCTTGATCAGAACGGTAGCCGGCGGGGTCTTGAGGACGAACGTAAAGCTCTTGTCTGCGAAAGCGGTGATAACGACAGGAATCGGCAGACCCGGTTCCATCGCTTGAGTCTGCGCGTTAAACGCCTTGCAGAACTCCATAATGTTCAGGCCGCGCTGACCCAGTGCCGGGCCGACTGGGGGCGACGGATTGGCTTTACCTGCAGGAATCTGCAGCTTGATAAAGCCGACAATTTTCTTTGCCATAACTGAAAACCTCGTTGGAACGCGTGGGCGTTCGGTGAGTAGTAACGCGCGTTCGCACAAACTTCGGCTACTGACGCTCCTCAACGGTCATTACGCGGACCGTAAGCGCGAAACGCAGATCGCGCCAGCGGGCGCGATCTGCGGAAATCGATCACAACTTTTCAACCTGCCCGAATTCAAGCTCGACCGGTGTAGCTCGACCGAAAATCGTGACAGAAACGCGAACTCGCGACTTCTCGTAGTTGACTTCTTCGACGCTTCCGTTGAAGTCCGTAAATGGACCGTCCTTTACGCGAACCATCTCGCCGACCTCGAACAGGGTCTTCGGACGCGGCTTCTCCACGCCCTCCTGCATCTGCGACATGATTTTTTCAACTTCGCGCGGCGAAATCGGGCTCGGGCGGTTGCGCGCCCCGCCGACGAATCCGGTGACCTTCGCCGTGTTCTTGACGAGATGCCAGGTTTCGTCGGTCATCTCCATTTCGACCAGCACGTAACCAGGGAAGAAGCGACGTTCCGTCACCGATTTGTGACCGCCCTTCACCTCGACCACTTCTTCGGTCGGCACAAGAATCTGGCCAAATTTGTCCTGCATGCCAGCACGTTCAATGCGCTCCTGAAGCGCACGCTGCACGCTCTTCTCCATGCCGGAGTAGGCGTGCACGACGTACCAACGTTTTCCACTCGGGGAGGCCGGCGTATCACTCATATCATTTCCAACCCAGAATCGCCGAGAAAATCGCCCATTCAATGGATTTGTCACAAATCCAGAGAAACAGCGCCATGACTAACACGAACCCGAAGACCACGAGGGTCGTTTGACTTGCCTCTTTGCGAGTCGGCCATACGACCTTGCGAACTTCCTTATACGAGTCCTTGGCGAACGCGATAAAACCCTTGCCGGGCGCGGAAAGAAGACCGACAGCGACGCCCGCGATCAACCCGACGGCCAAAGCCGCACCGCGGACGTACCATTCCTGACCGTTGAGCCAGAAGAACCCCACGAACCCGGCCACGACCAACAATACGCCAACGACCAGCATCAGCTTGTCACCAGACGCATTTACAGTTTCGACGGATGGATTCGCCATAACACCTTAACGAGCGCCAGATCGACGCAAGAATTGGCAGGGGCAGAGGGAATCGAACCCCCAACCTTCGGTTTTGGAGACCGACGCTCTGCCAGTTGAGCTATACCCCTAAACCATTTGGGGCTGACGACACCGCCAACCCCGAAAACAACCGATCAACGAGAACTAGCTGGCTTACTCGATGATCTTGGCGACGACACCTGCGCCGACGGTACGACCACCTTCACGGATCGCGAAGCGCAGACCTTCTTCCATCGCGATCGGCGCAATCAGCTTCACCGTGATCGACACGTTGTCGCCCGGCATCACCATTTCCTTGTCCTTCGGCAGCTCGATCGAGCCCGTCACGTCCGTCGTACGGAAGTAGAACTGCGGACGGTAGTTGTTGAAGAACGGCGTATGACGGCCGCCTTCGTCCTTGCTCAGCACATACACCTCAGCCGTGAAGTGCGTGTGCGGCGTGATCGAACCCGGCTTGGCCAGCACCTGACCACGCTCCACGTCTTCACGCTTCGTGCCGCGCAGCAGGATACCCACGTTGTCACCCGCCTGGCCCTGATCCAGCAGCTTGCGGAACATTTCCACGCCCGTGCACGTCGTCTTCGCCGTCGCCTTGATCCCGACGATCTCGATTTCCTCGCCGACCTTGATCACGCCACGCTCGACACGACCCGTCACCACCGTACCGCGGCCCGAGATCGAGAACACGTCTTCCACCGGCATCAGGAACGAACCATCCACCGCGCGCTCCGGCGTCGGGATGTACGTGTCCAGCGCGTCGGCCAGGTTCATGATCGCCACTTCGCCCAGCTCGCCCTTGTCGCCCTCGAGCGCCAGTTTCGCCGAACCCTTGATGATCGGCGTGTCGTCGCCCGGGAAGTCGTACTTCGAGAGCAGCTCGCGCACTTCCATTTCCACCAGCTCGAGCAACTCCGCGTCGTCCACCATGTCGCACTTGTTCAGGAACACGATGATGTACGGCACACCCACCTGACGCGCCAGCAGGATGTGCTCACGCGTTTGCGGCATCGGGCCGTCCGCCGCCGAGCACACCAGGATCGCGCCGTCCATCTGCGCCGCGCCCGTGATCATGTTCTTCACATAGTCCGCGTGACCCGGGCAGTCAACGTGGGCGTAGTGGCGGTTCGCCGTCTCGTACTCCACGTGCGCCGTGTTGATCGTGATGCCGCGCGCCTTTTCTTCCGGCGCTGCGTCGATCTGGTCGTACGCCTTCGCTTCTCCGCCGAACTTCGCGGTCAGCACCGTCGTGATCGCCGCCGTCAGCGTGGTCTTGCCGTGGTCAACGTGACCGATCGTGCCCACGTTCACGTGCGGCTTGGTCCGCTCAAACTTACCTTTGGCCATTTTCGACTCCTAAGAGGGTTTTTTCCGTACGTTGCGCGGGGCGCAAACAATCACTGACACCTGCTGGTGCCCATGGGCAGGATCGAACTGCCGACCTCTCCCTTACCAAGGGAGTGCTCTACCACTGAGCCACATGGGCGCTACTTCTTTGCTGGAGCGGGTGAAGGGAATCGAACCCTCGTCGTAAGCTTGGAAGGCTTCTGCTCTACCATTGAGCTACACCCGCAAGGATCCATCGATTCCCAACAACTGCTTAAGCCGTATTCTGGTGGAGGAGGTTGGATTCGAACCAACGTAGGCGTAAGCCAACAGATTTACAGTCTGCCCCCTTTAGCCACTCGGGCACCCCTCCGCAGAGAACTGATGATTATGGGGGAGCAACATCGCAATGTCAAGACTAAGCTTAACCATTGTCACCCCAAGACAGATCCACTTATAAGTGTTTGCTGTAAACGCACGAACCCCGCTTTTGAGGGCGGGGTTGGTGTTTTCAACTGAGGGGGAGCCTGACGATTACCTACTTTCACACGGGCAATCCGCACTATCATCGGCGTGGAGTCGTTTCACGGTCCTGTTCGGGATGGGAAGGGGTGGGACCGACTCGCTATGGTCATCAGGCATGACGGGTTGTCCTGCTGCGCGCGGGCAGCCGGACCAATCGGGAAGAAGCGTGGTGTAGCAGGGGGTGGGTTGTGTTGTCTGGCACAACGCGGCTCACTCGACCGTGTGTCTGCGCTGCCCCCCCCTGACGGGGGTGGGGTCCTGGTAGATGCTGGAGCATTAACCATGACCGCAAAACACACCGGTTATAGGATCAAGCCTTACGGGCAATTAGTATCAGTTAGCTTAACGCATTACTGCGCTTCCACACCTGACCTATCAACGTCCTGGTCTTGAACGACCCTTCAAGGGGCTCGAAGCCCCGGGGATATCTCATCTCAAGGCGAGTTTCCCGCTTAGATGCTTTCAGCGGTTATCTCTTCCGAACATAGCTACCCGGCGATGCGACTGGCGTCACAACCGGTACACCAGAGGTTCGTCCACTCCGGTCCTCTCGTACTAGGAGCAGGTCCCTTCAAATATCCAGCGCCCACGGCAGATAGGGACCAAACTGTCTCACGACGTTTTAAACCCAGCTCACGTACCTCTTTAAATGGCGAACAGCCATACCCTTGGGACCGGCTACAGCCCCAGGATGAGATGAGCCGACATCGAGGTGCCAAACACCGCCGTCGATATGAACTCTTGGGCGGTATCAGCCTGTTATCCCCAGAGTACCTTTTATCCGTTGAGCGATGGCCCTTCCATACAGAACCACCGGATCACTATGACCTGCTTTCGCACCTGTTCGACTTGTCAGTCTCACAGTCAAGCACGCTTATGCCATTGCACTATCAGCACGATTTCCGACCGTACCTAGCGTACCTTCGTACTCCTCCGTTACACTTTGGGAGGAGACCGCCCCAGTCAAACTGCCTGCCATGCACTGTCCCCGAACCCGCTTCAGGGTCCAAGGTTAGAACCTCAAACAGATCAGGGTGGTATTTCAAGGACGGCTCCACTGAAACTGGCGTTCCAGCTTCGTAGCCTCCCACCTATCCTACACAGACCGGTTCAAAGTCCAATGCAAAGCTGCAGTAAAGGTTCATGGGGTCTTTCCGTCTAGCCGCGGGGAGATTGCATCATCACAAACACTTCAACTTCGCTGAGTCCCGGGAGGAGACAGTGTGGCCATCGTTACGCCATTCGTGCAGGTCGGAACTTACCCGACAAGGAATTTCGCTACCTTAGGACCGTTATAGTTACGGCCGCCGTTTACCGGGACTTCAATCAGGAGCTTGCACCCCATCATTTAATCTTCCGGCACCGGGCAGGCGTCACACCCTATACGTCCACTTTCGTGTTTGCAGAGTGCTGTGTTTTTATTAAACAGTCGCAGCCACCAGTTTATTGCAACCCCTTCACCCTCTGCGCGCAGGCGCATCAAGCTACAAGGGCGTACCTTATCCCGAAGTTACGGTACCAGTTTGCCGAGTTCCTTCTCCCGGGTTCTCTCAAGCGCCTTAGAATACTCATCTCGCCCACCTGTGTCGGTTTGCGGTACGGTCAATGTGAAACTGAAGCTTAGAGGCTTTTCCTGGAACCCCTTCCAGTTGCTTCGCTCCCGAAGGAGCTCGCGCCACGCCCTTGAATTACGTGCCCGGATTTGCCAGAGCACCTTCTCCAACGCAGCGACCGGGACTTCCAACACCCGGACAACCTTCCGCGATCCGTCCCCCCATCGCATTTCACACTGGTGCAGGAATATTGACCTGCTTCCCATCAGCTACGCATTTCTGCCTCGCCTTAGGGGCCGACTCACCCTACGCCGATGAACGTTGCGTAGGAAACCTTGGGCTTACGGCGAGGGGGCCTTTCACCCCCTTTATCGCTACTCATGTCAGCATTCGCACTTCCGATACCTCCAGCACACTTTCCAGTGCACCTTCGCAGGCTTACGGAACGCTCTCCTACCATGCGCGCTTGCGCGCGCATCCGCAGCTTCGGTATATGGCTTAGCCCCGTTACATCTTCCGCGCAGGACGACTCGATCAGTGAGCTATTACGCTTTCTTTAAAGGGTGGCTGCTTCTAAGCCAACCTCCTGACTGTTTTAGCCTTCCCACTTCGTTTCCCACTTAGCCATATTTGGGGACCTTAGCTGGCGGTCTGGGTTGTTTCCCTCTTGACACCGGACGTTAGCACCCGATGTCTGTCTCCCGTGATTGCACTCTTCGGTATTCGGAGTTTGCTATGGCGAAGTAATCCGCAATGGACCCTTCAACCATGACAGTGCTCTACCCCCGAAGGTGAGACACGAGGCACTACCTAAATAGTTTTCGGAGAGAACCAGCTATTTCCAGATTTGTTTAGCCTTTCACCCCTATCCACAGCTCATCCCCTAGTTTTTCAACACTAGTGGGTTCGGACCTCCAGCACGTGTTACCGTGCCTTCATCCTGGCCATGGATAGATCATCTGGTTTCGGGTCTACACCCAGCGACTGATTCGCCCTGTTCGGACTCGCTTTCGCTACGCCTGCCCTAATCGGTTAAGCTCGCCACTGAATGTAAGTCGCTGACCCATTATACAAAAGGTACGCCGTCACCCGTTTCCAGGCTCCGACTGTTTGTATGCATGCGGTTTCAGGATCTGTTTCACTCCCCTCCCGGGGTTCTTTTCGCCTTTCCCTCACGGTACTGGTTCACTATCGGTCGATCACGAGTATTTAGCCTTGGAGGATGGTCCCCCCATCTTCAGACAGGATTTCACGTGTCCCGCCCTACTTGTCGTACACCTAGTTCTTCCACACTGCTTTCGCCTACGGGGCTATCACCCGCTATGGCCGCACTTTCCAGAGCGTTCGGCTAACAGTACAGATAAAGAGTACAGGCTGCTCCCATTTCGCTCGCCACTACTCTGGGAATCTCGGTTGATTTCTGTTCCTGCGGCTACTTAGATGTTTCAGTTCGCCGCGTTCGCTTCACATGGCCTATGTATTCAGCCACGGATACTCCATTCGGAGTGGGTTTCCCCATTCGGACATCTTCGGATCAATGCTCGTTTGCCAGCTCCCCGAAGCTTTTCGCAGGCTACCGCGTCCTTCATCGCCTGTGATCGCCAAGGCATCCACCACATGCACTTGTTCGCTTGACCCTATAACGGGTGTGTCTCCACGGACTTGCGTCCCTTCGACCACACGCACTACAGGCTGAGTTTTAGCGTGTCGCTGCCCGTTAGTGCTTTAGCACTTACAGGCAGCCCACACACTTGCGTGTTGTGCCGTATTCCAAGCGCCCTCTCATCGAGGACCCTAAAAAATACTTCGATACAATCACAACCCTGACCAATCTACTCACGCCCATCTCACAGACGCTTTCATTGATCTCTACTACTGCTTCTTCCTGATTGTTAAAGAACGACAGCCGATATGCCTTACCGCTTCATACCAGAGCTGACTGGCGCAATTGCCAATGCGTAATACCCGGCTCACCTGCTGACCGGACACTAGGCACTGGTAATTGGTGGAGGATGACGGGATCGAACCGACGACCCCCTGCTTGCAAAGCAGGTGCTCTCCCAGCTGAGCTAATCCCCCGCACGACAACTTTCAAGGGATCTGCTCTCCACCTTCCGCCCCCTTCGGGGGTGGGGCTTCCGTAAGCGCCAAAGCGCCAACGGCAGCCGACATGGTGGGTCTGGCTGGATTCGAACCAGCGACCCCCGCCTTATCAAGACGGTGCTCTAACCGACTGAGCTACAGACCCCTTCAGCCTGTCCTTCAATGCACAGCCGACAAGTGTGAGTGCTCAACTTTGAGCGCTTAAGCTCTGGAAAGGAGGTGATCCAGCCGCACCTTCCGATACGGCTACCTTGTTACGACTTCACCCCAGTCATGAATCCTACCGTGGTGACCGTCCTCCTTGCGGTTAGACTAGCCACTTCTGGTAAAACCCACTCCCATGGTGTGACGGGCGGTGTGTACAAGACCCGGGAACGTATTCACCGCGGCATGCTGATCCGCGATTACTAGCGATTCCAGCTTCACGCAGTCGAGTTGCAGACTGCGATCCGGACTACGATCGGTTTTCTGGGATTGGCTCCACCTCGCGGCTTGGCAACCCTCTGTTCCGACCATTGTATGACGTGTGAAGCCCTACCCATAAGGGCCATGAGGACTTGACGTCATCCCCACCTTCCTCCGGTTTGTCACCGGCAGTCTCCCTGGAGTGCTCTTGCGTAGCAACCAGGGACAAGGGTTGCGCTCGTTGCGGGACTTAACCCAACATCTCACGACACGAGCTGACGACAGCCATGCAGCACCTGTGTGACGGCTCCCTTTCGGGCACCCTCAACTCTCATCGAGGTTCCGTCCATGTCAAGGGTAGGTAAGGTTTTTCGCGTTGCATCGAATTAATCCACATCATCCACCGCTTGTGCGGGTCCCCGTCAATTCCTTTGAGTTTTAATCTTGCGACCGTACTCCCCAGGCGGTCAACTTCACGCGTTAGCTACGTTACCAAGCCAATGAAGGCCCGACAACCAGTTGACATCGTTTAGGGCGTGGACTACCAGGGTATCTAATCCTGTTTGCTCCCCACGCTTTCGTGCATGAGCGTCAGTATTGGCCCAGGGGGCTGCCTTCGCCATCGGTGTTCCTCCACATCTCTACGCATTTCACTGCTACACGTGGAATTCCACCCCCCTCTGCCATACTCCAGCAATGCAGTCACCAATGCAGTTCCCAGGTTAAGCCCGGGGATTTCACATCGGTCTTACATCACCGCCTGCGCACGCTTTACGCCCAGTAATTCCGATTAACGCTCGCACCCTACGTATTACCGCGGCTGCTGGCACGTAGTTAGCCGGTGCTTATTCTTCCGGTACCGTCATCCTCCATCCATATTAGGGACGAAGTTTTCTTTCCGGACAAAAGTGCTTTACAACCCGAAGGCCTTCTTCACACACGCGGCATTGCTGGATCAGGGTTGCCCCCATTGTCCAAAATTCCCCACTGCTGCCTCCCGTAGGAGTCTGGGCCGTGTCTCAGTCCCAGTGTGGCTGGTCGTCCTCTCAGACCAGCTACGGATCGTCGCCTTGGTGGGCCTTTACCCCACCAACTAGCTAATCCGCCATCGGCCGCTCCTTGAGCGCGAGGCCTTGCGGTCCCCCGCTTTCATCCTCAGATCGTATGCGGTATTAATCCGGCTTTCGCCGGGCTATCCCCCACTCCAGGACACGTTCCGATGTATTACTCACCCGTTCGCCACTCGCCGCCAGGGTTGCCCCCGCGCTGCCGTCCGACTTGCATGTGTAAGGCATGCCGCCAGCGTTCAATCTGAGCCAGGATCAAACTCTTCAGTTCAATGCCTGTTACTGTTTTCGGTTCATGTTTTTCGCAGTTTCCTGCGATGAACCGGTCGCTCACTCAACGTACTGACAGTTGGATCTCCATCTCTGAAGACCCTTCAATACTGTGTGAGACACTTGATACTTTCGCTATCCGATAACCCCGAGAGGTCATCGTGCGCCGCCATCAAGCACCCACACTTATCGGCTGTGAATTGTTAAAGATCGATTCACGAATCGGGCTTCCCTTCCGGCGCATTCCACTGAACCCGCCACCGCCTTCTTCGTGTCTGCCACTCGCTGCAGCAGAGAAGCGGGATTATGCAACCTATCTCCCGCTTCGTCAACATCTATTTCGCTCAAGCTTAAAACTGCCTGGAACTTCCGGTATCGCCGACTACCGCCGCAGACTTCCGCAACAGCACCGACAACACGCTCGCCCGTGAACGAAGACGCGAATATTAGGCGACCCAACGTCATATGACAAGTGAATGACGCAGAATATTTCTCGCGTCATCCCTGGCGCCATCGGACGCCTCGAAATTACCGCGTGGCGTCCGTCAGCAACTGCAGCGGGATAGCATCCGCCATCGCTGCATAACCCGCGTCGTTCGGATGGATGTGATCGCCGCTATCGTACGCGCGCCGCAACTGCGACGGATGCGCGGGGTCGCGCAGCGCCGCGTCGAAATCGACGACGCCGTCATACGCGCGGCCGGTTCTGATCCATTGGTTGACCGCAAGCCGCGTGCTCTCCCGCTGTGACGGCAGCGACGCCGGAGTCAGCGTCGCCCCGATCACGCGAACACCGCGCGCGTGCGCGGCGGCAATCACCCGCCGATATCCTTCGATCAGGCTTCCAGCCGTCACCTGGGTGTGCGGCGTATCGCAGTCGAGCCCCGCGTGCGGCGGCATTGACGCAAAGTTGATGTCGTTGATGCCGATCAGCAGAATCGCCGTCCGCACGCCGGATTGCTCGAGCACATCGCGGTGAAAGCGCGACTGCAACGCATCGCCATAGCAAGGCGAATCGCTTAGCAGCCTGTTACCGCTGATTCCGAGGTTGAGCACCGCGATCGACCGGTCGCCGGCTTGCGACAGTCTGCGGGCAAGCGCATCCGGCCAGCGACGATTCGCATTGAGACTCGAGCGCATCCCATCGGTGATCGAATCGCCGACCGCCGCGACCGCAACCGCCGCCGGCGCAGACGTTTCAACCATCAAACCGGTTATCCACGCGTACTGCGTAAAGCGCTGCCGGTAGGCCTGCGCAGACGCCTCCTGCACGTGATTGCCCGGCAACGATACATAGTTCACCTGGCTCGAAAGCCGGTGCCACGCGGTCATCGACTGCCCGGGTCCCATATAGGTGCTGACGGCATACGCGGCACCCGCCACCACCTCGGCGTGCACCGCGTCGCTGTCCAGCGCGCCGCCGGGCGGTACGCTCACCGCGCGCTTGCCGCCAAACGTCACACGAACCGCATCGCCTTGCGTTCTTGCTCCCGCCCCCGCCCGCGCAACGCTCATCTCCTCGATCACGAGCGGCGCTTTTCCGTACGCGTTATCGACACGGACGCGCACCGCGCTGCCCGACAGCGTGGGATAAATGATCTGGCGCACGGTGCGGCCCGCCACGTCCGGCGCGCGATAGAGGGCCGGCAAGTCCGCGCCTTGCGGAATGGACTGGGGCGCCGTAGCCCATGCGGTAGTCCACTGACCAGATGTTTCAACTGCAAAGGCGGCGGCGGGCGCCGCGAACAGAAATGCCGCGCTGCAAACGGCGGCGGCTAGCGAGCGAACGAGCATCGTGATGAGATCGGCGGAAAAATGAAGCGCACATTGTGCACGATCGATGGACTCATGCTCAGCGGTTTCGCATCTGCGCCTGGCGCCGCACGCACATAGCCGCCGAGACAGTCACCACCCGATCAAACGCGCTCCAAAACATCTATTAACCGACCGGTCGGTTGGTTTATACTACGCGACGACGCAACAGGTCGCAGACCTCACCCGAACGCGTCGAAGAAAACCGCCCCACGCATTCAGCGAGCGCCAGCCATGTACACGCAATCTCTCGACATCCAGAGCCACGCGTCACCGCCAGATTCTCCGCAGAACGCCGGCGCAATGTCGCCGGAATGGCAACGCTTCGACGCCGTGATCGCCGCCGACGGAAAAATCGAGCCGCAGGACTGGATGCCCGACGCGTACCGCAAGACGCTCGTGCGCCAGATTTCGCAGCACGCGCATTCGGAGATTGTCGGCATGCTGCCCGAAGGCAACTGGATCTCGCGCGCGCCGAGCCTGAAGCGCAAGGCGATCCTGCTCGCGAAGGTGCAGGACGAAGCCGGTCACGGGCTCTATCTCTACAGTGCGTGCGAAACGCTCGGCGTCTCGCGCGATCAGCTGATCGCGGCGCTGCACGCCGGCAAGGCCAGGTACTCGAGCATTTTCAACTACCCGACGCCCGATTGGGCGGACGTCGGCGTGATCGGCTGGCTCGTCGACGGCGCCGCGATCATGAACCAGATTCCGCTGTGCCGCTGCACATACGGCCCCTATGCGCGCGCGATGATCCGCATCTGCAAGGAAGAGTCGTTCCATCAGCGACAGGGTTTCGATGCGCTACTCACGATGATGAAGGGCACCGACGCGCAGCGCCGTCTCGTGCAGCAGGCGGTCGACCGCTGGTGGTGGCCGGTGCTGATGATGTTCGGCCCGAGCGACAAGGACTCGGTACACAGCAACCAGTCCGCGCAATGGGGCATCAAGCGGATCACGAACGACGACCTGCGGCAGAAATTCGTCGATGCGACCGTCGAGCAGGCAAAGGTACTCGGCGTCACGTTGCCGGACGACCGGCTGAAGTGGAACGAAGCGCGCGGCCATTACGACTTTGGTGCGATCGACTGGGACGAATTCTGGCGCGTCGTCAATGGCGACGGCCCGTGCAATCGCGAGCGCCTCGCGACACGCGCAAAGGCGCACGACGACGGCGCATGGGTACGCGAAGCCGCGCTCGCGCATGCGGAAAAGCAGCGCCGCCGCGCGCAGCAGGAGGCCGCGTGAGCCGCCGCGGTCAGACCGACCGCGCCTCATAGCCGGCAGCCCGACCAAACAAGGAGATCGACCGTGAACAAGGAATGGCCAATCTGGGAAGTCTTCGTGCGCAGCAAGCAGGGGCTCGACCACAAGCATTGCGGCAGTCTGCACGCAGCGGACGCGTCGATGGCGCTGCGCATGGCGCGCGACGTCTACACGAGACGCCAGGAAGGCGTGAGCATCTGGGTCGTGCCGTCGTCGGCGATCACGGCTTCGGCGCCGGAAGAAAAGGGCGAGCTGTTCGAGCCGGCGGCCGACAAGATCTATCGCCACCCGACGTTCTTCACGTTGCCCGACGAAGTCAACCACATGTAAGCGCAAAGCCGGACCGACGATATGACCGCCACGCCCCATCACCTTGCCTACGTGCTGCGCCTTGCCGACACCGCGTTGATTCTCGGCCAACGCAATGCCGAGTGGTGCGGGCACGGTCCCGTGCTCGAAGAAGACATCGCGCTGGCGAACATGAGCCTCGATCTGATCGGTCAGGCGCGCCTGCTCTACACGCACGCGGCAACGCTCGATGCGATGCTCACCGGCCAACGCCGTACCGAAGACGATTACGCGTACTTCCGCGGCGAACACGAATTCGCGAACTACACGCTCGCCGAACTGCCGCACTACGGGCCGCTCGCCGGCAGCGCACGCGCGGACAGGGACTACGCCGTAACGATCGTGCGCAACTTTCTCCATTCGACATTGATGGCGCACCTGTGGAGCGCGCTGACGCGCTCGTGCGACGAGCAACTGGCGGCAATCGCCGCGAAGTCGGTCAAGGAAGCGCGTTACCACATGCACCACGCGCGCGAGTGGCTGATCCGTTTCGGCGACGGGACCGACGAATCGCATCGCCGCGCGCAAGCGGCACTCGACTACCTGATGCCGTACACGCGCGAATTTTTCAGCACCGATGCGATCGAGCAATCGATCGCGGCCGCCGGCATCGGACCGAAGACGGCCGATCTCGAAGCCGCCTGGTTCGACGACGTACGCGCCGCGCTCGACGAAGCGACGCTCGCGCTACCCGAGCCCGTCAAGCACGTGAGCGCAGGCAAGCATGGCGAGCACTCGGAACACATGGGCTATCTGCTCGCGGAAATGCAGAGCGTCGCGCGGCAGCATCCAGGCGCGACCTGGTAATCGCCGATCGCGCCAAACGGAGCACCTCGATGACGACGACACCCGCCCTGCGCCACCACGCCAACAAAGACGATGACGAAGGCGTCGCCCGCGCATGGACAGCACTCGAGGCAGTACCGGATCCCGAGATCCCGGTCGTCTCGATCCGGGAACTGGGGATCCTGCGTGACGTGCGCCGCGCGTGCGACGGCGCGCTCGAAGTTATCGTCACGCCGACCTATTCGGGCTGCCCGGCGATGTGGCAGATCGCCGAAGACATTGGCCATGCGCTCGATGCTGCGGGCCTCACGCCGTATCGAATCGAGACCGTGCTCGCGCCTGCCTGGACCACCGACTGGATCGACGCCGACGCGCGAGAAAAACTGCGTGCCTACGGCATTGCGCCGCCGATCGGCCAAAGCGCTGCTGTGGGCGACCACAAGGCCACCGCGCACGCGCGTGCAGACGAAAAGGTCATCCGCTTCGCGCCGCACAAGCCCGCGGCATCGACCGCACCAACCGCACGAACCGCACCAACCGCACCAACCGCACCAACCGCACGAACGGCACCCGCCCCGCCCTGTCCCCACTGCGGGTCCCCACACACCGAACGCCTCGCGCAATTCGGCTCGACTGCATGCAAGGCGCTGTACCGCTGCGTCGACTGCCGCGAACCGTTCGACTACTTCAAACCCTACTAACCCCGTCAAAGGTATTAACCGACCGATATGGCGAGCCCCACTCCGCAATTCCACGCGCTGCGCATTCGCGAAGTCCGTCAAGAAACGGCCGACGCTGTCTCGGTCGCGTTCGAGGTGCCGCCGGAGCTGCGCGATCAATACCGCTTCACGCAGGGCCAGTTCGTCACGCTGAAGGCCCATATCGACGGCGAGGAAACGCGCCGCTCGTATTCGATCTGCGTCGGCGTCACCGACTACGATCGGCACGGCGAACTGCGTATCGGCATCAAGCGCGTGCGCGGCGGCCGCTTCTCGACCTTCGCGTTCGACACGCTGAAGGCCGGCCACACAGTCGACGTGATGACGCCCGACGGCCGCTTCTTCACCCATCTGAACGCGGCACAAGGCCAGCAATATGTCGCGTTCGCCGGCGGCTCCGGTATCACGCCGGTCCTCGCGATCATCAAGACGACGCTCGAGATCGAGCCGCGCAGCACGTTCACGCTGATCTACGGCAACCGCAGCGTCGACTCGATCATGTTCGCCGAAGCGCTCGAGGACCTGAAGAACCGCTTCATGAACCGCTTCGCGCTGTACCACGTGCTGTCGGACGATCTGCAGGACGTCGAGCTGTTCAACGGCGTGCTCGACGAGCGCAAATGCGCGGCGTTTCTCGAGACGCTCGTGCCCGCCGCCGCCATCGACGAGGCATTCATTTGCGGCCCGGCGCCGATGATGGACGCCGCCGAAGCGGCGTTAAAAGCGGCCGGAGTCGCGTCGCAGAAAGTCCACGTCGAACGCTTCGGTTCGCCGCTGCCTCAAGCAGGCGTGCCGCCCGCCGGGATCACCGACGACACGCCGGCTGCCGATCTCGAGATCGTGCTCGACGGCAAACGCCGCAAGCTGCGCCTGCCGTATGACGGCTTGAGCCTGCTCGACGTCGGCTTGCGCGCCGGACTCGCGCTGCCCTATGCGTGCAAGGGCGGCGTCTGCTGCACATGCCGCGCGAAGGTGCTCGAGGGCGAAGTGAAAATGGACCGGAACTACACGCTCGAAGCGCATGAGATTCGCGACGGCTTCGTGCTGACCTGCCAGTGCCATCCGGTGACGGATCAAGTGGTCGTCAGTTACGACGAACGATAAGCGGAAAACCGCTCCGCGCTGTCGCGATCCGCTTACACTAGGGCCGCCCGCGCGCGGCCGCCCGATTGCCGCGCACGGACGGCCCTTTCAGCTTTCGAGAAAACAAGAACCATGGCCCGCACCCGAGCCCCCGACCACGAAACGCAACGCGACCAGATTCTCGAACTTGCCGCGGAAAAGTTCGCGCAGACCAGTTACCCGAGCACGTCGATGTCCGATCTCGCCGCCGCGAGCGGCACCTCGAAAGCGCGCCTTTACCATTACTACGAGAGCAAGGAAGCGATCCTGTTCGACCTGCTCGATCGCTACACGAAGCGGCTGATGCTGATCATCGCCGAGGTGGAAGGCTCGAGCCAGCGGCGCGCGCTCACCGAACGCGAAACGTTCGCGGAGCTGATCCGCGCGTTCCTCGCCGAATACGAGACCTCGCATAGCCGGCACGTCGCGCTGCTCAACGACGTGAAATACCTCGACGAAGCGCAGCGCGACGTGATCCTGAACCGCCAGCGCGATGTCGTTGCCGCGTTCGCGCGCCAGCTTGCGCGCGCCTACCCCGAGCGCGTCGCGCGCGAGAACCAGACTGCCCTGACGATGATGGTGTTCGGCATGATCAACTGGACCTTCACGTGGCTGAAGCCGGGCGGCCGGATGGGCTACCGCGAGTTTGCACAGCAGGTTGTCGACATGGTCGATCACGGGCTTTCCACAGTGAAATAATTTTGCAGAGCAGCATGCTGCGTGGCTAATTTGCGACGCAAAGCAGATTGCAATGCGAGCCCTCACTCACTCTCAATACCCAGAAAATCAAGGATTTACACGAACAGGCGAGCCCTCGAACGGCTCAGATATGTCTGAAATACGGGTTTTCCCTAGTGATGAATGTAGCTTTCAGTTAAAATCACTGCTGCGGCGCATCATGCCGTCAGATGAATAGGAGAACCCGCCATGAGCAAGACGACTGCCCAAGCAAAAGAGCCGATCGCGCTGCCCGATCGCGTGTTGAGCGCGGCCGGCCTTGCGCCAGTGCTGGTTCGGGAACTGAGTTCGAAAGACCGCGAACGCCTGCTCGCCCACTTCCTGAGCCTCGACGAAGACGACCGCCTGCTGCGCTTCGGCCAGTTCGTGCCCGATCACGTCGTCGAGAACTACGTTCGCACGCTCGACTTCGAGCGCGACAGGGTATTCGGCGTGTTTAACCGCGAACTCGCGCTCGTCGGCGTCGCGCACCTCGCGTATCTGCCGTCGGAAGCGGGCGAACGCACGGCCGAACTTGGCGTATCGGTACTCGAGAGCGCGCGCGGCCAGGGTATCGGCACGAAGCTTTTCGAACGCGCGGCGACCCGCAGCCGCAACACGCACGTCACCACGCTCTATATGCACTGCCTGTCGCGCAACAGGACCATGATGCATATCGCCAGGAAGGCCGGCATGCGGATCGAGCGCGCATACGGCGAAGCCGACGCGTATCTGACGCTCGCACCGGCCGATCAGTCCAGCATTCTGAAAGAAATGCTCGAAGAGCAGGCGGCCGCGTTCGACTACGCGCTCAAGCGCCAGGCCCAGCAAACGTCAACCCTGCTCGAATCGCTGTTGCCGGCGGAACTCGCGGCCTGATTTTCCGCTTGAACCCGGCTTGAACCCGGCTTGAATCCGGCTTGAATCCGGCTTGAACCACGCTTGAACCCGGCTCCCGGCTTCATCTGATCGGCAAGGCCGTCGTTTCCTTGAACGTCTCGAGCGAAAAGCTCGACTTCACATCGACGACGGACGGATGATGCAGCAGCACGTCCTGCACGAAGTGCGAGAAATGCGCCATATCCGCAACCTGCACGCGCAGCAGGTAGTCCATCTCACCGGTCATCGCATGGCACGCCACCACCTCGGGCCACGTCTGCACAGCCGCGCGAAACAGCTCCGCATGCGTGCTGCCGGCGTGTGCGTGCGCGGCGTCGCCACGCGCGCCGCCGCCCGTCGGCGTCCCGCGCTTTTCAAGCCGCACGTTGACGAACGCGAGCAGATGAAGCCCCAACTGCTGCGCATCGAGCAGCGCGACATAGCCGCGAATGACGCCGCTTTCCTCTAGCCGGCGAATGCGCCGCAAACACGGGCTCGGCGAAAGATTGACCCGTTCCGCGATTTCCTGATTCGACAGCCTCCCGTCCTCCTGGAGAATCGCGAGAATACGCCGGTCGATCGCATCGAGTTCTGTTGCAGCCATTTTCTGCCGTCCTGACGCGCACACGCGCCATTAAATAGCCAAAATGTAGCCAGCCACGATTAACTTCGCAAGCTTTCACCCGCGCGACGCCGATAGACTCGCTTCATGGCGTCCGCGTGCCGGACGGCCGGACGCATCGCATTCCGGATGGAGACTTGCATGAAACTGAAAACGTGGGACAACCCCGTCGGCACCGACGGTTTCGAGTTCATCGAATACGCGGCCCCCGACCCGAAGGCGCTCGGCAGAGTATTCGAGCAGATGGGATTTGCGGCGATCGCGCGCCACCGGCACAAAAACGTGACGCTGTACCGGCAGGGCGATATCAACTTCATCATCAACGCGGAGCCCGATTCGTTCGCGCAACGCTTCGCGCGGCTGCACGGTCCGTCGATCTGCGCGATCGCGTTTCGCGTACAGGACGCGGCGCATGCCTATCGCCGCGCGCTCGAACTCGGCGCATGGGGTTTCGACAACAAGACCGGCCCGATGGAGCTGAACATTCCGGCCATCAAAGGCGTCGGCGATTCGCTCATCTACTTCGTCGACCGCTGGCGCGGCAAGAACGGCGCGAAGCCGGGCAGCATCGGCGATATCGGCATCTACGATGTCGACTTCGAGCCGATCCCGGGCGCGGACCCGAGCATAGCCGACCGGCCTGCCGGCCACGGCCTCACCTATATCGATCACCTGACCCACAACGTGCACCGCGGCCGCATGCGCGAATGGGCCGAGTTCTACGAGCGCCTCTTCAACTTCCGCGAAATCCGCTACTTCGATATCGAAGGCAAGGTCACCGGCGTGAAGTCGAAAGCGATGACATCGCCGTGCGGCAAGATCCGCATTCCGATCAACGAGGAGGGCTCGGAAAACGCCGGCCAGATCCAGGAGTATCTCGACGCGTATCACGGCGAAGGCATTCAGCACATCGCGCTCGGCACCAACGACATCTATCGCACTGTCGACGGTATGCGCGCGTCGAACATTGCGCTGCTCGACACGGTCGATACCTACTACGAACTGGTCGAGCGACGCATACCGAACCACGTCGAACCGCTCGATGAACTACGCAAACGGAAGATCCTGATCGACGGCGCGCATGACGACCTGCTGCTGCAAATCTTCACGGAAAACCAGATCGGGCCGATCTTCTTCGAGATCATCCAACGCAAGGGAAACCAGGGTTTTGGCGAGGGCAACTTCAAGGCGCTGTTCGAATCGATCGAACTCGATCAGATCCGTCGCGGCGTGGTGAAAGACAACGCCTGAATCGGAGGGCGGGGCGAAGTGCGGGACAAACCGGCGAATCAACGAGGCATGACGTAAAGCTGAACGAGCAGGCGAATGACGAAACGAACGGCGTCATTCGCCTGATGGTGCGCGCAGTGAAATACTGGTCGAAGTGCCGTCGCGATATGCGTCCGCCGATGTGCGCGTTAAGGTTTGCGCCGCTCGAACGATGCCGTTCGAGCCCGTGTTGGACGCGGATTGCGCGCTATTCGCGCGTACCGGTGCGTTGATTGCGAAAAATGCTGCCGAGACCATCAGGAAGGTCTGAACGTGCTTGCTGTTCATGCTTGCTCCTGTTCCGATTGCCTGCGCTGCGAAGCTCCACCCCATGTGGAACGTTGCCGGAAAGCGCAGGTGGGGTGTTAGACAAGCGTTCGACAGCCGGTTCCTGCCGCCGGAGGCTTTTACAGCTTGTTACACCGGCGTGCGGCGCGTCATACCGGAGGCCGTACGTGCGTCGTCGAAGGTGGGGTCCGAAGTCCGCGCAACAGCGGCCGTGTTGCGATGCGGCGGGTTTTTCCGGGTGCTACCATCGGTCAAAACCCGTCATGATGGCGGCCAGGCCATGACGGCCGCGCCAACGCATTCACGAGATGCCGAGGCGCCATGCAGTTTTTGGTGATCCCAAAGTCGCTGGAGGAGTGCACACAATGAATGCCCCACTGGACGCAGGTCAGCGAGCCTCGCTCGAAGCCGCGTTAACGTCGGTCACGCTCGACGACAAATACACACTCGAACGCGGTCGCGCGTATATGAGCGGCATCCAGGCGCTCGTGCGGCTGCCGATGCTGCAGCAGGAGCGCGACAAGGCTGCCGGGCTCGACACGGCCGGCTTTATCTCCGGCTATCGCGGCTCGCCGCTCGGCGGCCTCGACCTCTCGCTGTGGAAGGCGAAAAAGCACCTCGCGGCGCATCAGATCGTATTTCAACCGGGCGTCAACGAAGACCTCGCCGCCACGGCGGTCTGGGGCTCGCAACAGGTCAACCTGTACCCGAGCGCGAAACACGACGGCGTGTTTTCGATGTGGTACGGCAAAGGTCCCGGCGTCGACCGTTCGGCCGACGTCTTCAAGCACGGCAACTCGGCCGGCTCGTCGCGCCATGGCGGCGTGCTGGTGCTGGCGGGCGACGACCACGCGGCCAAATCGTCGACGCTCGCGCATCAGTCCGAGCACATCTTCAAGGCTTGCGGGCTGCCCGTGCTGTTCCCGTCGAACGTGCAGGAATATCTCGACTTCGGCCTGCACGGCTGGGCGATGAGCCGCTATTCGGGTCTCTGGGTCGCGATGAAGTGCGTGACCGACGTCGTCGAATCGTCGGCCTCGGTCGACATCGATCCGCACCGCACGCAGATCATTCTGCCGACCGACTTCGCGATGCCCGAAGGCGGACTCAATATCCGCTGGCCCGATCCGCCGCTCGTGCAGGAAGCGCGGCTGCTCGACTACAAGTGGTACGCCGGTCTTGCCTACGTACGCGCGAACAGACTCGATCGCATCGAGATCGACTCGCCGCATGCACGCTTCGGCATTATCACCGGCGGCAAGGCGTATCTCGACGTGCGCCAGGCGCTGTGCGATCTGGGTCTCGACGATGAAACCTGCGCACGCATCGGCATCCGGCTCTATAAGGTCGGCTGCGTCTGGCCGCTCGAAGCGCAAGGCGCACATGCGTTCGCGCGCGGCCTCGAAGAGATTCTCGTCGTCGAGGAGAAGCGCCAGATTCTCGAATACGCGATCAAGGAAGAGCTGTACAACTGGCCCGATGCGCAGCGTCCGCGCGTGTTCGGCAAATTCGACGAGAAGGACGGCGCCGGCGGCGAATGGTCGGTGCCGATGGGCAACTGGCTGCTGCCCGCGCATTACGAGTTATCGCCGGCAATCATCGCGAAGGCAATTTCCACGCGACTCGACAAGTTCGATCTGCCGTCCGATGTACGCGCGCGCATTGCGGCCCGCATCGCCGTGATCGACGCGAAGGAAAAAGCGCTCGCGCGGCCGCGCGTCGAAGTCGAGCGCAAGCCGTGGTTCTGCTCGGGCTGCCCGCACAACACGTCGACGAATGTGCCCGAGGGTTCGCGCGCAATGGCCGGCATCGGCTGTCACTACATGACCGTGTGGATGGACCGCAGCACCAGCACGTTCAGCCAGATGGGCGGCGAAGGCGTCGCGTGGATCGGCCAGGCGCCGTTCACGAACGACAAGCACGTGTTCGCGAATCTCGGCGACGGCACCTACTTCCACTCGGGGCTGATCGCGATTCGCGCGGCGATCGCGTCGAAGGCGAACATCACGTACAAGATTCTGTACAACGATGCGGTGGCGATGACGGGCGGCCAGCCTGTCGACGGCACGCTGACGGTGCCGCAAATCACGCATCAGCTCGCCGCCGAAGGCGCGAAGCGCATCGTGATCGTTACCGACGAGCCCGACAAGTACACGCCGAACGTCGGCCTCGCGCCCGGCATCGCCGTGCATCATCGCGATCAGCTCGACGACGTGCAGCGCGAGCTGCGCGAGATCGAAGGCACGACGATCCTGATCTACGACCAGACCTGCGCGACCGAGAAGCGCCGCCGCCGCAAACGCGGCGCGTATCCGGACCCGGCGAAGCGCGTCGTGATCAACGAAGCCGTGTGCGAGGGCTGCGGCGACTGCTCGGTGCAGTCGAACTGTCTATCGGTCGAGCCGCTCGAGACCGAATACGGCACGAAGCGGCAGATCAACCAGTCGACCTGCAACAAGGACTATTCCTGCCTGAAGGGCTTTTGCCCGAGCTTCGTCACCGTCGAAGGCGGTCAATTGCGCAAGCCTGCCGCAACCGGCGTCGCAGCCGATACGATGCCGCCGGTTCCGGAGCCTGACGTGCCCGCCATCGCCCAGCCGTACGGCGTGCTCATCACGGGTGTCGGCGGTACCGGCGTCGTCACGATCGGCGCCTTGCTCGGCATGGCTGCGCACCTCGAAAGCAAGGGCGTAACGGTGCTCGATGTGACGGGCCTCGCGCAAAAAGGCGGCGCGGTGATGAGCCACGTGCAGATCGCGAACCGGCCCGACGATATCCACGCGACGCGTATCGCAATGGGCGAAGCAGACCTCGTGATCGGCTGCGACGCGATCGTGACCGCCAGCGACGAGTGCGTATCGCGCATGCAAAACGGCCGCACGCATGTCGTCCTCAATAGCGCACCGACGCCGACCGCCGCATTCATCAAGAACCCGAACTGGAGCTTCCCCGGTGCCAGCACCGACGCCGATGTGCGCGCGGCGGCCGGCAGCGACAACGTGTCGGCCGTCGACGCGAACCGTTTCGCAGTGTCGCTGCTCGGCGATGCGATCTATACGAACCCGTTCGTGCTCGGTTACGCGTGGCAGCGCGGCTGGGTGCCGCTGACGCACGAGTCGCTGCGCCGTGCGATCGAGCTGAACGCGGTGCAGGTCGAAAAGAATCTCGCCGCGTTCGAATGGGGCCGGCGCGCCGCGCACGATCTCGCCGCGGTGCGCGCGCTGGCGGGATTGCAGGGCCGCGCGCCCGACACCGATACGGCCGGCAGCAAGATCGTGTCGCTGCATACGCCGAAGGCGCTCGACACGTTGATCGACAAGCGCGTCAAGTATCTGGCCGCGTATCAGAACGACGCTTATGCGGCGCGCTACAAGAAGCTTGTCGACGCAGTGCGCGCGGTCGAGACGGCGCTCGATGCGTCGCATATGTCGCATACGTCAGATACGCAGCTTGCGCTGACCGAGGCCGTCGCGAAGAATCTGCACAAGCTGATGGCATACAAAGACGAGTACGAGGTCGCACGCCTCTATACAGACCCGGTGTTTATCGAGAAGCTGAAGGCGAACTTCGAAGGCGACTGGAAGCTCAAATTTCATCTCGCGCCGCCCGCGCTTTCGAAGAAGGACGCGCACGGTCATCTCGTGAAAAAGCAGTTCGGTCCGTGGATGCTCGGCGCGATGCGCGTGCTCGCGAACATGCGCTTCCTGCGCGGCACGGCGTTCGATCTATTCGGCAAAACGGAAGAGCGCCGCACCGAACGCGCGTTGATCGTCGAGTACGAGGCGCTCGTGCGCGAACTGATCGCCGGTCTCAATCAGAGCGCGTCGGCTCCCATCCCGGCAGAACGGCGTGCGCTCGCGATCGAACTCGCCAACCTGCCCGATGGCATCCGCGGCTATGGGCACGTAAAGGAAAACAACCTCAAAGGCGTGCGGTCCAAATGGTCGCAGTTGCTCGCGAAATGGCGTGCCCCCGCGGGAGGCTGGACCCGGCACGTGGCCTGACCGATGCATCGCCGCCGTGCGTGTTGCGACGGCGGCGAACATCACATGCCTCGCGCGCGGACCGGAGCCCGGTTCGTTCAGTTTGTGCTTTTTGCGCCATTCCGCCTGGTCGCATCGCGAACACCGGTAACGTCGGTTTATCGCAAAGCCCACGGAGCGACAAACATGAACGACACGCTGCGTCAACCGACGCTCCATCAGCAACGAATGTCCGCAGAAATGCCGGACAGCTTCGTCGTCTTTCTGATCGGCCTGCGCTTCAAGCGGCTTTGGAAAGTGCATAAATGGCTGCCGCCGGTCCTCGCGATGAACCGCATGCTGAAGGAACTGAGCGAGAAGCCTGAACTGGGTCTACTGTCGTTCGAAAGCTTTTACGGCCGTACGACGCTGCTGCTCCAATACTGGGAGTCAAAGGAAAAACTGCTCGACTACGCGATCAATGCATTCGCGGAACACATCCCGGCGTGGAAAGCGTTCAATCGCGCCGGCGACACAAGCAGTGAATTCGGCATATGGCATGAGACGTATCTGGTCACGCCCGGTCACTACGAAGCGATCTACGTCAACATGCCGCCGTTCGGTTTGGGCAAGGCGGGGAAACTACATCCTGCGCACGGCAAGCGCGCCACCGCGAAAGACAGGTTCGACATCGGTCACGGTGTCTGAGTCGACTCGAGCGACGGCCTGACCGCAAGCCGGCCGCTCGACACAAAAAAGGGCGCCTCGATCCGTTCGAGACGCCCTTTTCGATTTGCGAGGCACACGTCGGCGGCCTATACCGCAGAGTGCCGACGCAGCCCCCGCGCGCGCCGCCTACTTCGCGGCCGCAGCGGCCGCCACCTGCCGCACCGCGACGTTCGCCGAGGCCACCGCCGTCATGTTGATAATGCGCCGCACCGTGGCAGCCGGCGTCAGGATATGGACCTGCTTCTCGGCGCCAAGCAGGAACGGCCCGACCGTCACGCCATCGCCGCCGATCATCTTCAGCAGGTTATACGTGATGTTCGCCGCTTCGACGTTCGGCATGATCAGCAGGTTCGCTTCGCCCGCGAGCGTCGTGCCGGGGAATGCCGCCTTGCGCACCGCCTCGGAGAGCGCCGCGTCGCCGTGCATTTCGCCGTCGATTTCGAGGTTCGGCGCACGCGCCGATATCAGCTTGCGCGCCGCCGCCATGCGCTGCGACGACGACGAAGGCGAACTGCCGAAGTTCGAGCTCGACAGCAGCGCCACCTTCGGCGCGATGCCGAACTTCTCGATCTCGCTTGCCGCCAGCAGCGTCATGTCGGCGAGCTCTTCCGCGCTCGGGCATTCATTGACATACGTGTCGCAGATAAACAGATTGCGGCCCGGCAGCATCAGCAGGTTCATTGCCGCGAAGTTGCGCACGTTCTCGGCCTTGCCGAGCACCTGGTCGATAAACTTCAGATGCGTGTGGTACTGGTCGATCATCCCGCAGATCATCCCGTCCGCATCGCCGAGGCGCACGAGAATCGCACCGATCAGCGTATTGAACTTGCGCATCGCGGCCTTCGCGACTTCGGGCGTCACCCCCTCGCGCGCGCCGATCTCGTGATATTCCTGCCAGCACTTCTGGTAGCGCGGGTCGTCTTCCGGATTGACGATTTCGAAGTCTTCGCCGCACTTCAGCTTCGAGCCCATCTTCTTGAGCCGCATTTCGACGACCGCCGGACGCCCGATGATGATCGGCCGCGCGATCTTCTCGAGCAGCACGAACTGCGCGGCGCGCAGCACACGCTCGTCCTCGCCTTCCGCGAACACGATACGCGCCGCCGCCTGCGACTTCGCGGCGGCAAACACCGGTCGCATCACGAGGCCCGTGCGATAGACGGTCGCGCCGAGTTCTTCGCGATACGCGTCCATATCCTTGATCGGACGCGTGGCGACGCCCGACTCCATCGCAGCCTGCGCGACGGCCGGCGCGATCTTGATGATGAGACGCGGATCGAACGGCTTAGGAATCAGATAGTCGGGACCGAACTCGAGCGAGTGCCCCTCGTACGCCTTCGCGACTTCGTCGCCCTGGTCCGTTTCTTCGGCCAGTTCGGCGATCGCGCGCACGCATGCGAGCTTCATTTCCTCGGTGATCGTCGTCGCGCCGACGTCGAGCGCGCCGCGGAAGATGAACGGGAAGCACAGCACATTGTTCACCTGATTCGGATAGTCCGAGCGCCCCGTCGCGACGATGCAGTCGGGCCGCACCTTCTTCGCTTCTTCCGGGCGGATCTCGGGCTCCGGGTTCGCGAGTGCGAGAATCAGCGGCTGCGTGCCCATGTCCTTCACCATTTCCGGCTTCAGCACGCCGGCGCTCGAGCAGCCGAGGAACACGTCCGCGCCCTTGATCGCATCGGCGAGCGTGCGCGCATCGGTATGCGCGGCATAGCGCGCCTTCGACGGATCGAGATTGTCACGGCCTTCGTAGATCACGCCCTTCGAGTCGGTGACGAGAATGTTCTGTTTCGCGAGCCCGAGGTTCACGAGCAGATCGAGACACGCGATCGCCGCGGCGCCCGCGCCCGAGCACACGAGCTTCACGCTCGCGAGATCCTTGCCGACCACCTTCAGACCATTGAGGATCGCCGCCGACGCAATGATCGCCGTGCCGTGCTGATCGTCGTGGAAAACCGGAATCTTCATGCGCTCGCGCAGCTTCTTCTCGATGTAGAAGCATTCGGGCGCCTTGATGTCTTCGAGGTTGATGCCGCCCAAGGTCGGCTCGAGCATCGCGATCGCCTCGACGAGCTTGTCGGGATCGGATTCGTCGAGCTCGATATCGAACACGTCGATGCCGGCGAATTTCTTGAACAGACACCCCTTGCCTTCCATCACCGGCTTGGCGGCGAGCGGCCCGATATTGCCGAGACCGAGCACCGCGGTGCCGTTCGTGACGACGCCGACCAGATTGCCGCGCGACGTGTACTTCTGCGCATCGAGCGGCTCGCCGTGAATGGCCATGCACGCGGCCGCGACACCGGGCGAATACGCGAGCGACAGATCGAGCTGGTTCGACAGCGGCTTGGTCGGCGTAACCGAAATCTTGCCTGGGCGGGGATTCTGGTGATATGCGAGAGCGCTTTGCTTCAGTTGTTCGTCCATGTTTTGACCTGCGAGACGTTAGGAATTCGAACCCGTTCGCTCAGATTCAGGCAACCGGCAGCGGGCGTGAAGAGAGGGGCGGTGCGAGCGTGATCCGGCCAGTCGCGAGCGATTCAGGGTCGGCTAGTGTACCGCTTACGAATGAAGACCCGGCACGAACCGGTGGGCCAACAGCAGATAGGATCGCGAAAGACCGTGCCGCTTGTCACGCTGCAATGCGATACGGACGCAGCCGATCGCGTCCGGCACTGTCATTCAAGCGCGGCGCCGCGGCGCTCGGGGATCAGCAGCAAGGTCGCGACGATGTCGAGCAGATAGATCGACGCCAGCAGTGCAAGCGCCGCGCCGAACGAGTAACGCGCCGCGAGCGAGCCGACGGCGACCGGCCCGAATCCGCCGACCGCGCGGCCGAAATTGAAGAGCACGTTTTGTGCGGTCGCGCGCGCGTCGGTCGGATAGAGCTCCGAAATCAGTGCGCCATAGCCGCCGATCATGCCGTTGACGAACAGGCCCATCACCGCGCCGCCGACGAGCAGCGCTAACGGCGTGCCGAGGTGCGCGTAGACGAACACCATCAGCACCGCGCCCGCCTGATAGAACAGAAACGCCGGCCTGCGCCCGAAGCGGTCCGCGGCGACGCCGAACAGCCAGATGCCGGCGGCCATGCCGAGCACCGTCACCGCGGTCCACAAACCTGAGCGCGTCAGCGAATAGCCGAACGTTTTCGTCAGATAGGTGGGCAGCCAGATCATGAGGCCGTAATAACCGAAGTTCTGCACCGAACAGAGAATCGCGACACCGATGCTCGTGCGTATTGCATGAGCGTCGGCGACGAGCAGCTTGAGCGGCGGCTTGCGCATGCCGCGCGCGGCACGTTCGCTGAAAAGCGCCGGTTCTTCGACACGCCGCCGCACGAAAAACGACAGGACCGCCGGCAGCAGCCCAATGGCGAACATGCCGCGCCAGCCGACGAGAGGCAACAGAAGCGGCGTGAGCAACGCAGCCGCGAGCACGCCGGTTTGCCAGCCAAGCCCGACATACGACGACACGCGCGCACGCTGCGCGGCGGGCCACGCTTCGGCGACCAGTGTCATGCCGATGCCGAATTCGCCGCCGAGTCCGATGCCGGCAATCGTCCGGTACACGAGCAGGTCCGCATAACCCTGCGCGAGCGCGCACAGGCCGGTGAATACGGCGAACAGCAGGATCGTCCACGTGAGCATCCGCACGCGGCCGAAGTAGTCGCTCAACACGCCGAAGATCAAACCGCCCGCGACCGCGCCGATCAGCGTCCACGTGACGAGCGCGCCCGCCTGCGCCGACGACAGATGCAACTCCGCCGCAATGGCCGGCAACATGAAACCGAGGATCAGCAGGTCGAAGCCGTCCATCGCGTAGCCGAGCGCGGACGCGATCAGCGCTCGCGCGGGGTAGCCGGGGCGGGCGCCGGAACCGGAGCCGGCAGTGTCGGAAGGGGCAAGATTCATTGGGGCGTGGGTAAGACGTGTTGGTGCGCCGTTCGCGAAAGCCGCGTGAGTGTAATAGCCATGCGGGCACGCCACAAGCGTGGACAAAAACGTCTGCACTGGCCGCCTCGACAGGGCCACGGGCGCCCGCAGGTCTCGTCGACCGGGTCCGAATCGGGTAAAATCGCGGGCTACGCGCATCAGCCCGGACCGCTGCAGTTTCGCCGCAGTTTCGCCGCAGTTTCGCCGCAGTTTCGCTGCAGTTCGGCCCGCAGAGGCTTCGCAGTCATCGCGACGCGTGTAAGCACCACGCCGTCCCTCCCGCTTGGTTACGTCACAATTTACGTGCGCGCGTAGCGTGCACCACACCGAAGGACCGCCCATGACAGGCTTCGATCGCCAGACGATCTCCGACACGACCGCCCGAATGCTGCTCGAAGTTCAGGCCGTGCATTTCAACGCCGAGAAACCCTATATCTTCACGTCCGGCTGGGCGAGCCCGGTGTACATCGACTGCCGCAAGCTGATTTCGTATCCGCGCCTGCGCCGCGGCCTGATGGAAATGGCTGAATCGACCATTTTGCGCGACGTCGGCTACGAGCAGATCGATGCGGTGGCGGGCGGCGAAACCGCCGGTATTCCGTTCGCCGCGTGGATCGCGGATCGCCTGATGGTGCCGATGCAATACGTGCGCAAAAAGCCGAAAGGCTTTGGCCGCAACGCGCAGATCGAAGGCTTGCTCACCGAAGGCCAACGTGTCCTGCTCGTCGAAGACCTGACCACGGACAGCCGCAGCAAGCTCAACTTCATCAATGCGCTGCGCACCGCGGGCGCGACGGTGAACCACTGCTTCGTCGTGTTCCACTACAACATCTTCAAGGAAAGCGTGTCGGTGCTCAAAGACATCGACGTCGATCTGCACGCGCTCGCAACGTGGTGGGATGTGCTGCGCGTCGCGAAAAACGCCGGCTACTTCGAATCGAAGACGCTCGACGAAGTCGAAAAGTTCTTGCATGCGCCGGCTGAGTGGTCGGCCGCGCATGGCGGGGCGACAGCGGCACCGCAGTAAGTCGGCACGGTTAGCCGATGCACTAGATCGAATTTCGCCGCACGAGGCGAAAGAAAAGCCGCACATCGTCGTCACACGATGTGCGGCTTTTTTGCTTTGCTAACTCGCTGTCGCCGACGCGGCACGCGTCGATCACCGTCACGGTTCGTCGGCCGCTCCCGCTGCGCCCGCCTCGCCTGGCTTGCCCGCCTCGCTCGCCTCGCCGGGTGCAAACGACGACAGATTCATCAAGCCGTTGCTCTGCGCATACTGGAACAACTCCGAGTCGCGCTCGAGACCGAGCTTGCGCATCGCCGTGTTTTTCTGCGTGCTGATCGTCTTAATGCTGCGACTGAGCTGCTCAGAAATTTCCTTAATCGTCATGCCCGACACAAAGAGCCGAACGACCTCGAGTTCGCGTTTCGACAGAATCACTTCATCGTTTTTGCCACCCGCGTTCATGCGCAATGTTTCCAATGCTGCTTTCACGGACGGGCTCATATATTCGATATTGCGCCCCACGTGCTGAACCGCGAGGCCGATATGACTGAGGTCGTCGGCCTTGTTGACGACCGAGATCACGCCGAGCTCGGAAAGGCGTTTCAATAACGCCGCATTTTCGAGCATGGTTAGTACGACGATCGGCAAGTCCGGAAAATTGCGCCGCAAGTAGCCGATCAGCGGCAAACCATCGCCGTATTGACCGCCCGGCATGGCGAGATCCGTCACAAGCACGTCGCACGGAACGGTCTGCAGCACTTTCACGAGTTCTGTCGATTGACGCGCACGCGCCACGACCTGAATGCCCGGGAATTTGAGCAACGCCTGCTCGGCGCCAAACAAAATCACCGGATGGTCGTCGGCCACGACGACCTTGATTGGATTTTGCATCGCGCTCCCTTCGCCTGATAACCCACGCTCCGAAACTTCCGTCATGCAACTATTCTTTAGTTCTAAATTTCTCGGGCCTGCCGTTACCCGCCAGCAGCGGGTGTCCGACTATAGCCGATTTCACCCGTCGCGGGCCGTCTCTATCAGGAACAACAGCGACAAAGAACAGCTACGTACAGACGTAATGTTAGACTCGATTCGGCTTCGCGGTACAAAACAGGGACAATATCATCGTGGTCACATGGCACCGGGGTAAGCGCTGCAGCCGTCCGCTCCATTGGGCCCGTCGCACAGGAGAATCGGCACATGCGTATGCGTTGCTCGAACGTTCGCCTTTCTGCGTTTCGGTTCTTTGCAAACTTTCACGCATTTTCGTTTGCTGACTTGTTAATGGCCGTTGCGGCAAGTCTCGCGCCAACCGTCATCTCGTCCACTGCGTACGCACAAGCGGCACAAGTCGCACAGCCCGCGCTTGCGTTCACCGTTTCGAGCATGAGCGTCAAAGCCGGCGGCACGGTCGGCCAGGCACAAGTCTTCAACCAGGACGATTGCAAGGGCGGCAATCGATCGCCGCAATTGTCGTGGCGCGATGCGCCGGCCGGCACGCGCGGCTTCGCCATCACGATGTTTGACATCGATGCACCCGGCCGCGGCTGGTGGCATTGGGCCGTCGTCGGGATTCCGGCCAACGTCGACCGCTTGCCGGAAAACGCGAGCGCGTCCGGTTACCTCAACAAGATCGGCGCGGTCGAAGCGCGCAACGACTTCGACGTCGACGGCTATGGCGGACCATGCCCGCCGCCGGGCAAGCCGCATCGCTATGTGATCACCGTCTACGCGCTCGATACGGCCGACCTGCGCTTCGGACCGGGCCGCCCGGCGCTGATGTTCGACCACGAGATCAACACGGCGACGATCGGCTTCGCCCGCATGACCGTCACGTACGGCCGTTGATGACAGCCGCGTGAACGCGACCGGCATGCGCGACGTTTGCTTACACGTTTTTCCCGACGCGCCACGCACACGGCGCCATCCGGTCTTAAAATGTCGGTCCGGCGCCGCCACACCGCAACAGTTTTCAAGGCGCTCCGGTTCACCCAAGCGAGATCGAGATGAGCACGAAAGTTTTTGTCGACGGACAGGAAGGCACGACCGGCCTGAAAATCTTCGAATATCTGTCGCAACGCGGCGACGTCGACGTGATGCGCATCGATGAAGCGAAGCGCAAGGACCTCGACGAGCGCCGCCGCCTCATCAACGCGTCGGACGTCACGTTTCTGTGCCTGCCCGATGTCGCATCGCGCGAATCGGCGTCGCTCGTCGACAACGACCGTACGGTGCTGATCGACGCGAGCACCGCGTTTCGCACGCACGCCGACTGGGCGTATGGCCTGCCCGAACTGGCGCGTGCGCAGCGCGAGCGCGTACGCCACGCGAAGCGCATTGCGGTGCCCGGCTGCCACGCATCGGCCTTCGTGCTCGCGATGCGGCCGCTCGTCGAGGCCGGCGTCGTCGCGCCGGACCTCGCCGTACACAGCTATTCGCTAACCGGCTATAGCGGCGGCGGCAAGAAGATGATTGCCGAGTACGAAGCGGGCGGTAACGCAAAGCTCGACAGCCCCCGTCCGTACGCGCTCGGTCTCGCGCATAAGCATCTGCCGGAAATGGCCGCGCATACGGGCCTGACATCGCCGCCGGTGTTCACGCCGATCGTCGGCAGCTTCTATAAGGGGCTCGCGGTCACGAGCTACTTTTCGCCGTCGCAGCTGGCCAAGCGCGTGACGCCGCAAGACGTGCAGGCGCTGTTTTCCGAGTACTACCAGGGGGAAGCGTTCGTGCGCGTCGCGCCGTTCAACGCCGACGACAACCTCGACAGCGGCTTTTTCGACGTCCAGGCGAACAACGACACGAATCGCGTCGATCTGTTCGTGTTCGGCAACGACGAGCGTTTTGTCACGGTCGCGCGTCTCGATAATCTCGGCAAGGGTGCGTCGGGCGCGGCGATTCAATGCATGAACCTCGCGATCGGGGCCGATGAGGGAGCCGGGTTGAAACCTTGAGCGCGTGATTCGCACAAGCCGGACGCGTCGCGCATCGGCTTGTCTGACTCGGGCAGCAAAGGGAATGGATGGATGCGAAGGCTGGCGATAAAACGCCAGCCTTTTTCTTTTCTGGCATTCGCGCATAGCGGCGCTTTTCCGGCCCAGTGGACCGGCTTACACCCGGAAATTGGCGAAAAGCAGGCAAAAAAAAGCCCGCCATGGTGGCGGGCTGAATCCATATCAGAGGAGACATGGAGGAGACAGGAATCACTATAGCAAAAGCTTTGGTGCGACGCAACAACCCATGCAAACGATTGCTTTTCCGTTGCAGATCAGCCACAGAAGTCGTACAGCTCCGTTTCACGCGGCTCGCATGCGGCGCTTTTTGTGCTCTGCGTCATGCGCTAATCATCGTTCGCATACGACGCAGATACGACGCAGAGCCACAGCGATTCGCAACCGCGAGGCGCACGCACCTCGACGCCTCCTACCGTCCCGCCCGGCGCGCAGCGACCTGCCCGAGCACCGCAAAGTCCTTTTCGCCGTCGCCATGCGCCATCGCTTCGATCAGGCTGTCGCGCACGACGCTCGCGATCGGCAACGGCGCATTCACCGATTCGGCCGCGGCAAGCGCGAGCCGCACGTCCTTCATGCCGAGGCGCGCCTTGAAGAGCGCGGGCTCATAGCGCTGCTCGGCGATCATCTTGCCGTAGCCCTGATACACGACGCCCTGAAACAGATTGCTCGTGATCACGTCGAGAAAATCCTGCATCCCGACGCCGTGGCCGGCCAGCATCGCCGACGCCTCGCCGAGCGACTCGATGGCCGATCCGATCAGAAAGTTCGTCGCAAGCTTCATCACATTCGCCTGCTGCGCGAGCGAACCGATGCGCCACGTCTTCTGGCCGACCGCATCGAGCACCGGCTGCACGCGATCGATCGCTTCGGCCGGACCGGCCGCGACGATCGTCAGCTTGCCGGCTGCGGCAACGTCCGGCCGCCCCATCACGGGCGCCGCGACGTAATTGAGGCCGCGTTGTGCATGCTCGTGCGCGAGTTCGCCGGCGAGCGTGACCGAGATCGTCGCCATGTTCACGTGGATCTGCCCGCGCGGCGCCTGTTCGAGCACACCTGCGTTGATCACTTCGCGCACCGCCGCGTCGTCGGCGAGCATCGAGAACACGGCGTCGCCCGTGAAGGCCTCCGCGACCGAACCGACGACTTGCGCACCCGCTTGCGCGAGGCGTTGCGCACGCTCGGGCGAGCGGTTCCAGACACGAACCTGGTGCCCGGCTTTCAGAATGTTTTCGACCATCGCGGCGCCCATCTCGCCGAGACCGATAAAACCGATGTCCATCTGTGGCTCCTCTTCGACAGAACCGGAAGTAAAGCACAAGCCAACGACCTGTGCAGATTCGTTTCGAAATTCGACGATGGCCTGACGGCGGCGCCGGGGCAAATGCGATACTGGCGCATGGTCACCGCGATTTTCCGCTTCTACGAGGAGCTCAACGACTTTCTGGCCCGGCCCCTGCGGCGGCAGTCGTTCAGCTGCGCCTGCGCACGCGATGCGACCGCGAAACACATGATCGAAGCACTCGGCGTGCCGCATACCGAAGTCGAGCTCATTCTGGTGAACGGAGAATCGGTCGGTTTCGATCATCCGTTGAAAGAAGGCGACCGCGTCGCCGTCTACCCGAAATTCGAAGCACTCGATATCCGGCCGCTATTGCGCGTACGCGAGCAGCCGCTGCGTGTGGTGCGCTTTATCGCCGACGCGCATCTGGGCGGTCTCGCGCAACTGCTGCGTCTCGCAGGCTTCGATACGCTTTACGACAACCACTACGAGGACGCGCGCATCGAGGCGCTCGCGCTCGATGAAAGCCGCATCGTCCTCACGCGCGACCGCGAACTGCTCAAGCGCCGCACGATCACGCACGGCTGCTATGTGCGCGCGCTCAAGCCCGAAGCGCAGCTCCGCGAAATCTTCAGACGCCTCGACCTCAACGGCAGCGCGCAACCGTTCCGTCTGTGCCTCACCTGCAATGCGCCGCTGCGCCGCATTTCAAAAGACGAAGCGGCGGGCCGCGCGCCCGATGGCGTGCTCGAGCGGCATTCGCAATTCGTCACCTGCGACGTGTGCCGGCGCGTGTTCTGGGAAGGCTCCCACTGGCAGCGGATGCGCGCGCTGATGGATAGCGTGACGCACAGCACGACGACGTAAAGCGCGCGCGATTTTGCCGTTGCGCGGTCCGTTATCATGTTCGACTTGAACGTGAGAATCCGTCCGCTTGAAAACCACAACTCGACAACACCTGCGCGCGAACCTGCTGATGCTCGTTGCCGCGATGATCTGGGGCTCCGCCTTCGTGGCGCAACGCCTAAGCCTCGACACGATCGGGCCGTTTCTATTCACCGGATTGCGCTTTCTGCTTGGCGCCTGCGTGGTGCTGGTGCTGCTCGCATGCCTGCGGCCGTGGTCGGCCGCCGCGAAGCCGCTCATCGAGGAACGCTTGCACACGCCGGCGCCAACGCCACGACCATTGCCCGCACGATTGCCGCTAGTCCGCTTCACGCTGCTACGCGACGGTACGTGGCTCGGCCTGCTGCTCGCCGTGGCCATTTCGCTGCAGCAAATCGGTTTGCAATACACGAAGGTCGCGAATGCCGGTTTTATCAGTTCGTTATACGTCGTGATCGTGCCGCTAATGGGCGTCGTGCTGCGCCATCAGACGGCGCTCGGCACCTGGCTTGGCGCCGCGCTCGCAGCAGCCGGCATGTATTTCCTCAGCGTCGACGAGCACTTTTCGATGCTGTACGGCGACGGGTACCAGCTCGCCGGCGCGCTCGTGATTTCCGCGCAGGTCGTGCTCGTCGGACGCTTCGCGCGGCGACACGATCCGCTCGTGCTCGCGCTCGTGCAGTTCGTTGCGTGCGGTGTGGTTTGCAGCGCGATTGCGCTTGCGTACGAGCCGGTTCGCGCCGCCGACATCGTGCGCGCGGCGCCGACCATTTTGTATGGCGGCGCGCTGTCGGTCGGCGTTGCGTACACGATTCAGGTGGTCGCCCAGAAACACGCGGCGCCCGCGCACGCGGCCGTCATCTTTAGCATGGAAGGCGTGTTCGCGGCGCTCGCCGGCTGGCTCGTGCTCGGCGAGACGCTGACGGCGCGCGCGGTGTTCGGATGCGTGCTGATGTTGATCGGGCTGATCGTCTGCCAGGTGATGCCGATATGGCATGCGCGCAGGCAATCTGCGTCGGTGGGATAGGCGTCGCACACTGCGGTACTTGCGCCGCTCACCGCATTACTCACCGCATTACGTGGGTTACTCGGGCTACGCAGCCTCGACAGCAACCTGCTCGCTGCTTCGCTTCGCCCTGTCGACCGTCGGCGGAAACACGCACCAGCACCCGTCGTCATGCCTGAAAAAGAACAGTGCACGCAGCCCATCCACCGACCGCGCCTCAACCCTGCACGTAACGCGTCCCGTCGTTGCGCGTGCGGCCGAAGTGCGTGACGTGCAGCGGCGTCGCCGCGAGCGGTGCGAGCCACTTCTCGACCAGCAGGCGTAGCGACCGATCGCCCGCGGCTTTCACGACGTTCTCCAGCTCGGCTTGTCGCGCGCCTCTTCGCGAGCGGTTTCGCGGCTCTCGCGTTCTTCCTCTTCCGCTTCGATCTCCGCGAGTTCCATCTCGCGAATCACCGCAGCCGCGCGCAAAGCCCTGCAGTTGGCTGAACGACGGATATCGGAAAGCACCCTCACCATCTGTCGCGTTGTTCTGCGTTTCATAGCACACCCCCGCACTGCACAAGAGACTTGATAAAGCACTTTAACTTTATGCCTGATCACGCGTCGCTGTATTGTTTTTGACGAAATAGCAACAGTCGAATTTCAATAATCGATCTTGTGTCCTGGCGCCTTCACTGTGCGCGCGTCAAACGTCGCGGGTCTGTGCGCTGACGACCGCAAGCGCTGTAGAAGTTCAGACGAGAAACCGAACCGCTGGCGCAGGATATGCAGTGCGCGGCGGGACTTGCCGCGCATGCGATGGAAGGAGGCGACGGAGGGAGAGTTCGCTGCTTCGTTGCGTGTCGTATCGGTTGTCCGCGCAACCAACCGTTCGCGTTCGAACGCGGAATCGCCCGGATTTCACGTTCGATTTCGCATCGAAGCCTGCACACGTAGCAACTGCTACTGCGGCACCGCCCACGAAGGAAACGGATCGTCGAACCGCAGCCATTCCTTTGCGCCGAGTGCGAGTTCGTCATCGTCGAGCAAACACGCATCGAATGCGGCGCGCAACGTCGCCTCATTCATCCCCGTGCCAATCAGCACGAGTTCCTGCTGACGGTCGCCATAGGGCGGCTCCGAGCGACGCTGAATGATTTCCAACGCTTCGGGGCTTTGCGGCCACGACGCTTTCGGCACCGCCGCCCACCATGTGCCCGCGCGATGGTGACGTGAAATCGCGCCCGCCTGCGACCATTCGCCGACCAGATCGTGACGCGAGGCGAGCCAGAAATAGCCTTTCGAGCGCACGACTCCGGGCCACTCCTGCTGGATCCAGTCGAAGAATCGCTGCGGATGAAACGGACGACGCGCGCGATAGACGAAGCTCACGATCCCATACTGCTCGCTCTCCGGAATATGCTCTCCGCGCATTTCCTTGAGCCAGCCCGCCGCTTGCGCAGCCGCTTCGAAATCGAAGAGCCCGGTGTTCAGAACGCGATCGACCGGCACGCGCCCGAAGCTGCTTTCGACGATCTGTGCGCGACCATTGAGCGCGCGCAGCACCCCCTTGAGCCGCTCGAGCTCGCTCGCACTGACCCTATCCGTTTTGTTCAGCACGATCACGTCGCAGAATTCGACCTGCTCGGTCAACAGATCGACGACCGTGCGTCGATCCTCATCGCCCATCGTCTCGCCGCGCTCGGCAAGGAAATCGTGCGAACCGTAGTCGCGCGCGAAGTGATATGCGTCGACGACGGTGACCATCGTGTCGAGCTGCGCGATATCGGAAAGACTGCGGCCTTCCTGATCGCGAAACGTGAACGTCTCGGCGACCGGCAGCGGCTCCGAAATACCTGTCGACTCGATCAGCAGGTAATCGAAGCGCTGCTCCCTCGCAAGACGCTGGATCTCGACGAGCAGATCTTCGCGCAAGGTGCAGCAGATACAGCCATTGCTCATCTCGACCAGCTTCTCGTCGACATGAGACAACTGACTGCCGTCGCGCACGAGTTGCGCGTCGATATTGACTTCGGACATGTCGTTGACGATAACGGCAACGCGCTTGCCCTCGCGGTTGTTCAGAACGTGATTGAGCAGCGTGGTTTTGCCGGCACCGAGAAAGCCGGACAAGACGGTTACGGGAAGCTTGGTCATGGATCGCTCGTGCAAAGAGTGCGTTAAGAGTGCGTTAAGGGTGCGCTAACCGGGCACGGCCGGGATATCGATCCGTCAATGTTATAATATAACAATCGTTGGGCGCAAAACTTTGCAGCGAAAAACCGACTCTGCACAAACGCGCCGCTGCCGCGAAGACTTCACAAAGCAAAAAAGGCAATCGCGCAGCGTCGGCTGCACCATTGCCTTTCCATACGTTTTGCTTCTCTTGACGCGTCTAATCTAACGCATGCACTTTGACGCGCCGCGTTTTATCGCCGGCTTCCATCCGTTGCGCAAGCGTCGACAGCCGCAAAGCGTTCACATCAGATAAAACACGCCGGCAATGATCGAGCCGAACAGCGTCCATTTGACGAAATAGTACGTGGGCCGATGCCACGCCTTGATCTTCTTGCCCACGCGCCGGATTGCGTAGACGTACTTGAACATGCGGTTCAGCACACCGGTGCGGTCGCCGACCTCGTTCGGCGACGAGGCCGCGCGCATCAGCGTATTCGACACGAGCCGGTTGATTGCCGACGCCCAGCGAAAACGCATCGGCCGCTCGATGTCGCAAAAGAGCACGATGCGCGACACATTCGTATCGTTCTTCGCGTAGTGGATATACGTTTCGTCGAAGATCACCTCCTCGCCGTCGCGCCAGTAGTACTGCTGGCCGTCGACGTCGATATAGCACTTCGGGTCCGCCGGCGTGACGAGCCCAAGGTGATAGCGCACGGACCCCGCGTACGGATCGCGATGCCGCACGAGGCTCGCGCCCGGCGGCAATTGCGCGAACATCGCGGCCTTCACCGACGGAATGCTCTGCAGCAGCTTTGTCGTGTACGGGCACAGCGACTCGGCCGACGGATGCGGCGCGTCGTACCACTTCAGATAAAAACGACGCCAGCCGGTCTTGAAGAACGAGTTGAAACCGATATCGGTGTAATCGGCCGCGGCCGCGATTTTCTGCTCGGCATCGACCGCGAGCGCCTCATCGCGAATCCGCTGCCAGTTCGCGCGCAGCGGCGCGAGTTCGGGAAACGACGACGAGGCGATATACGGCCCCGGCTTGATCGACGAAAGCAGATAACACCAGATATTGATCGGTGCGAGAAAGGTCGAATGATCGGACAACTGCCGCCAGAATTTAAAGCGCTGCGTTCCGCGGTTGAATACGTATGCGGCACTCGAAAGGAACCATGCCAGAACGATCCAGCGCATGATAGCTCCGGTAAATTCTTCTTAATGAAATTGTCAAAAAGTTTAGCGCCGATGCGTAGTGGATGCATGCATGTTGGCTAACCCTTTGACGCATAAGGCGTGCCCAAACCCGGCACAGGCGTGCCGCTGCGGATGCGCGTGGAATGCGATGGACCGGGACGAAGCGATCGACGTCAACGCGAAGCGGCGTGGCGGTCGCGAGAGGGTCGCTCGATGGTTGCGTGAGCAACAGGACGAATTACAGGACGAACAACAGGACGAACGGGAGGGGAAAAGATACGCGGGCAGGCAATCCAGCGCCTGCCCGGCAGGTGAAGCATTCAGGCATGGGCCGCGGCACGAGGCCGCGTGTAATCAGAATCCGGCTGCCAGTCCGTCGCGGCGGCTGTCGCTCGCCGCGACATAGCCGCGGTCCGGATCGTTGCGATCGAGCCTCCAGATGTACTGGCCCGAGCCGAAGTCCATATACGGATCGACGAACGACTTGATCTGGTGACCGCGTTCCTCGAGCCCGCGCACGCACTGCGCATCGAGCGTCGACTCGACGTCGATCGTGAAGTCGCGGTTGACCTTCCAGCGCGGCGCATCGCACGCGGCCTGCGGCTGCTGGCCGTAGTCGAGCATACGCACGATCGACTGCAGATGGCCTTGCGGCTGCATATCGCCGCCCATCACGCCGAAGCTCATTACCGCTTCGTCGCGGCCATTCACTTCCTGCGTGAGGAACGCCGGGATGATCGTGTGGAACGGCCGCTTGCCGCCTTCCACGACGTTCGGCGACTTCTTGTCCATCGAAAAACCGCAGCCGCGGTTCTGCATCGAGATGCCGTAGCCCGGCACGACGATGCCCGAGCCGAAGCCCATATAGTTCGACTGGATGAAGCTGACCATCATGCCGTTTTCGTCGGCCGCCGACATATAGATCGTGCCGCCCGACTTCGGCATGCCGAAATCGAAATGCGTCGCGCGCTTCGGGTCGATCAGCTTCGCGCGCGACTTCAGGTACGCGTCGTCGAGCATCTGCTCGGGCGTCACGTCCATCGAGCGCGGGTCCGCCACATAGCGATAGACATCGGCGAATGCAAGCTTCATCGCTTCGATCTGCAAGTGCTGCGATTCGACGTTGTCGACAGTCAGCGACTTCACGTCGAACTGCTCGAGAATACCGAGCGCGATCAGCGCCGCGATGCCCTGGCCGTTCGGCGGAATCTCGTGCACCTTATGACCACGATATTCCTTCGAGATCGGCTCGACCCAGTCCGCGCGGTAGTTGCGCAGGTCGGCCGCCGTCATCGCGCCGCCGTGCTCGCGCGCGAACGCCTCGATGCGCTCGGCGATCTCGCCTTCGTAAAAGACGCGCGGACCTTTCTCGGCAAGCAGACGCAGCGTCTTCGCATGCCCCGGATAACGGATCAGCTCGCTCACTTCCGGCGCGCGGCCGTGCGGCATGAAGGTTTGCGCATAGCCGGGCACGTCCTTGAGTTCCGGCACCGCGGCCGCCCATTTGTGCGCCACGACGCTCGCCACCGCATGACCGCGCTCGCATACCTCGATGGCCGGTTCCATCAGATCGCCGAACGGCAGTTTGCCGAACTTCTTGTGCAGCGCTTCCCAGCCTGCGATCACGCCCGGCACCGTAACCGAATCCCAGCCGCGTTTCGGTTGGATCGCAATGCCGTTTTCTTCGCCGTACTTGCCCTTGAAGTAGTCGACGTTCCACGCGGCGGGCGCCGTACCCGATGCATTGAGGCCATGCAGCTTGTTGCCGTCCCAGACGAGCGCGAACGCATCGCCGCCGAGTCCGCACGACACGGGCTCCACCGCAGTCAGCATCGCGGCTGCGGCGATCGCCGCATCGACCGCATTGCCGCCTTTCCACAGCATCCGCAGGCCGGCCTGCGCGGCCAGCGGATGCGACGTCGAAACGATGTTGCGCGCGAACACAGGCAGGCGCTGCGTCGGATAGGGGTTTTGCCAGTTGAAACGTGTCATGTGAAACTCAAACGGATGAAGTGTTGAAAGAAGCGAGCCGGGCAGCGACTGAAATGCTCACGCCGTGCACGCTACGATTCGCGTGGATCGAGCGCGTCGCGCAAACCATCGCCGAGCAGATTGAAACCTAGCACAGCGAGGAAAATCGCGACGCCGGGAAAGACGGACATCCACGGCGCCTGGCTCACGAAATCCTTCGCGGTGTTCAGCATCGAACCCCACGACGGCGCCGGCGGCAATTGCCCGAGCCCGAGAAACGACAGGCTCGCTTCGGCGATGATCGCGGTGGCGATCGTGAGGCTCGCCTGCACGATGATCGGCGGCAGCACATTCGGCAGGATATAGCGCACGATGATCCGCACGTGACCGAGACCGATGGCGCGCGCGCCTTCGACATATTCCTCCGCCTTCACCGCGAGCGCCTGGCCGCGCGTCAGACGCACGAAGCGCGGCATCGCCGATATGCCGATCGCCGCCATCGCATTCGTGAGGCTCGGGCCGAGAAACGCGGCGAGCGCGATCGCGAGAATCAGAAACGGAATCGACAGCAGCGCATCGGCAACACGCGAAATCACGCCGTCGACGAGCTTGCCGAAGTAACCGGCCAGCAAGCCGAGCGGCAAACCGATCACGACCGCGATACACACCGAAACAACGCCGGCAAGCAACGACGCACGCGCGCCATAGAGCAGCCGCGCGAACACATCGCGGCCGAGCTCGTCGGTGCCGAACCAGTGCGCGGCCGACGGCGGCTGACGCACGGTGAGGAAGCTCGCCTGCACCGGGTCGTAATGCGACAGCCACGGCGCGAATAGCGCCATGACCACGACCAGCAGCACAAGCACCGCGCCGAACACGGCGGCGCGATTGCGCATGAACTTCGTGAGGCCGCGGCGCTTGCGGCGCGGTAGCGTATCGGAAGCACCCGCGGCGACACCGGCCGCGGCAGCGGACGAAGGCGCACGCACGGGAGACGCGGGAGTAGCCATCAGCTGCGCCTCATACGAGGATTGAGCACGATATAAAGCACATCGGCAAACAGGTTCACGACGATAAACGACAGCGCGGTGACGAGCACGACACCTTGCACGACCGCATAGTCGCGATTGAACACGGCATCGACAATCAGCTTGCCGAAGCCCGGAATCGTAAACACCTGCTCGGTCAGCACGGCGCCCGCGAGCAGTTCGCCGAACAGCAGCGCGAGCACGGTGACGATCGGAATCAGCGCATTGCGAAAGCCATGCTTGACGACGACGGCCAGACGCAACAGCCCCTTCGCACGCGCGGTGCGGATGTAATCGGTGCGCAGCACGGACAGCATCGCGCTGCGCGTATGCCGCATCAGTTGCGCGCCGAGCGCGGCGCCGAGCACGAAAGCGGGCATCAGCATGGTTTTCATGCTGAGCCAGAAGTCTTCGCCGGGCGGCACATAGCCCGACGACGGCAGCAAATGCCAGCGCACCGACACGAGAAAAATCAGCATGATGCCGAGCCAGAAATTCGGAATCGACATGCCCGACAGCGCAAGAATATTCGCGCCGTAATCGAGCGGCCCGCCACGGCTCGACGCGGAAATCACACCGGCCGGAATGCCGATGCCGATCGCGAAGATCATCGCCATCACCGCAAGCTGGATCGTCACGGGCAGCTTCTGCGCGATCAGCGACGTGACCGGCACGTCGGTGCGCAGCGACGCGCCGAGATTGCCGTGCAGCACGTCCTTGACCCACAGCACGTACTGCGTCGGCACCGGCTCGTCGAGGTGATACTTGGCGCGCAGCGACGCGATCAGCTGCGGGTCCTGATCTTCGCCGGCCATCGCCATCACCGGGTCGCCGGGCAACAGCTTCTGCAGGCCGAAGATCAGCATCGACACGAGAATCAGTGTCGGCACCGCGACGAGCAGGCGATTGGCGATGATCCTGAGCATGGCGTCTAGCCCTTGATGCTGACGCCGCGCAAGCGAATCAGCCCGTCCGGATAGGGCGTGAAGCCCTGCACTTTCTTCGACAGCACATACGGCCACGGCTGTATGTAGATGTAGACGTTCGGGTCTTCGTCGGCCAGCACCTTCGCAGCCGCGTCGTACTGCGCCTTGCGGTCCGCGACGGTCAGCTTCACGCGCGCGGCGTCGAGCAGCTTGTCCACTTCCGCATTGCAGTACTTGCCGTAGTTGAGGTTGCCCGCACACGTATTGAACTGATGCAGGTTGCCGTCCGGATCGACGCGGCCCGACCAGCCGAGGTACATCGCCTCGAAGTCGCCGCTATGCGCTGCGCTCAGTTGCGCGGCGTAGTCGGTCGGCCGCAGCTTCAGGTTGAAGCCGGCTTCGCCGACCATCGCCTGCAGCATCTGCACGATCTGGCTCGACACCGTGTTGTTCGGATACGTGAACTCGATGTCGACATGTTCGTGGCCGGCCGCCTTCAGCAGCGCCTTCGCCTTCGCGACGTCGCGATGCGGCGCGGGCAGAGCGGCGTCGAAGTACGGGCTCGATCTGGGCAGCGCCTGGTTCGCCGGCGTGAAGATGCCGGCGCCGATCACCTGGTTGATCGCATCGCGATCGATCGACAGATCGAATGCTTCGCGCACGCGCTTGTCGCGCAGCACGGGGTTGCTGCGCGAGCCGTTGTTGATGTTGAACGTGACGTAATAGTAGCCAAGGCCCGGCGTGGTCACGAGCTTCAGGTTCGCGTCGCTCTTGACTGCATTCACGTCCGACGGCGCAACGCGCTCGAGCATATCGAGCGAGCCCGAGCGCAGGTTCGCGAGACGCACGGTCGCATCGGGAATCGGCAGGAACGTGATGCGCTGGATCGGATACTTCGCAGCATCCCAGTAGCCGTCGAATTTCTCGAGTACGACACGATCGTTCTGCACGCGCTGCACGAACTTGTACGGGCCCGAGCAGACCGGATGCGTCGCGACGCCGGCCGCGTCCGCGAACGTCTTCGGCGACAGCATCATGCCGGCGCGATCCGACAGCGTGGCGAGCAGCGCGGCATCCGGCTGCTTGAGCACGAAGGCGACCGTATTGGCGTCGATCGCATCGACATGGTCGATCGACGCGAGTTCGCTCTTGCGATTGCTCGTCGGCAACGTCATGTCGCGCTCGATATTCGCCTTCACGGCCGCCGCGTTGAACGGCTCGCCGTCCTGGAACTTCACGCCCTGCCGCAGTTTGAACGTGACCGTCTTGCCGTCGGCACTCGTGGTCCACGACGTCGCGAGCATGGGCACGATCTTCAGGTCCGGCGTGATATCGACGAGCGAATTGCACAGCGACGCGAACACGATGCGGTCGACGAACTGCACGCTGCGCGCAGGGTCGAGCGTACCGATGTCGTCCTGCAGGCCGATCCGGATCTGGCTCGTCTGCGCCATCGCGGCGGATGCGCTGAGCGCGAGCGCCGCGGCCATCAAGATTCTACGCATGCGGTCTTTCCTTTTTTTCCCGGTTCAATAAAGCGGTGTGATGCAGGTTGTTCTATGACGCGGCCTGCGCGGCTTGCGCCGCCTGCCGCTCGCGATAGATCGCAAGCCGTTCCGCGAGCTTCGTGCCGACAGGCGCGGCGAGAGGCGCCCCGCCGCCCGCGTTCTGTATCTCGCGCCAGAAATGGCACGCCACGCGCCGTCCGTCGGCGAGCGTTTCGGCCGGCGGCCGCTCCTGCGAACACAGCGGCTTCGCATGCGGGCAACGCGGATGGAAACGGCAACCGGGCGGCGGCGCGGTCGGGCTCGGCAGGTCGCCGGTCAAGGCGACGCGCGCGCGGCGCTCGTGCGGGCTGCTGACCGGAATCGCACCGAGCAGCGCCTGCGTGTACGGATGCAGCGGCGTGTCGAACAACGCATCGACGTGCGCAAGTTCGACGATTTCGCCGAGATACATGACGGCGACGCGGTCGCTCATATGGCGGATCACCGCGAGATCGTGCGCGACCATGATCAGCGTGAGGCCGAGATCCTGCTTGAGCGTTTCGAGCAGATTGATCACCTGCGCCTGCACGGACACGTCGAGCGCCGACACGGGCTCGTCGCCGACGATCAGCTTCGGTTCGCCGGCCAGCGCGCGCGCAATGCCGATGCGCTGCCGCTGGCCGCCCGAAAACTCGTGCGGATAGCGGTCCGCGTAGGCCGGCTGCAACCCGACCGTGCGCAGCAACTGCGCGACGCGCTCGCGGCGCTCGGCGCCATTGCGCGCAAGCCCATGCAACGCGACCGGCTCGCCGACGATCTGCCCGACCGTCATGCCCGGGTTCAGCGACGCGAACGGATCCTGAAAGATCAGCTGCATTTCGCGCCGCAGCCGCCGCATCGGCGCGCCGTGCAGATGCGTGATGTCTTGACCCCGGTACAGCACGCGGCCCTGCGTCGATTCGATCAGCCGCAGCAGCAGGCGGCCGAGCGTCGACTTGCCGCACCCCGATTCGCCGACGATCGCAAAGGTCTCGCCCGCGCCGACCGAAAACGACACATCGTTGACCGCATGGACGACGGGCGTGCGCGTGAACAGATGGCGCTCGCCGCCGAAGTGTTTCGTCAATGCGCGCGCTTCGATGATCGGCGCGTGCGCTGCGGGCGCCGCGGCATCGGAAGCCGCGACGAGGGTCTGGATAGCGGTCGCCGTCATGCGAGCTCCTTGCGCATCGACGCGCCTTGACGTTGCCCGCCCGCGGCAGGAGCGGTCTGCTCGACCGGCGCGAGCCAGCACGCCACCCGATGCACGCCCGTAACGAACTGGTCGGGCGGCGCCGCATCGACACAGCGCTGCTCGGCGAACGGGCAGCGCGGCGCAAAACGGCAGCCGTTCGGCATCTGTTCCGGCGACGGCACCGAACCGCGAATCGTCGCGAGCGAACCTTCGCGCTTGCCCGTCGACGGAATCGCGCCCATCAGGCCGATCGTGTAAGGATGCTGCGGATCGTCGAACAGATCGGCGACCGTGCCGTATTCGACGATACGACCCGCGTACATCACCGCGACATGGTCCGCGACTTCCGCGACGACGCCGAGGTCATGCGTGATCAGCACCATCGCGGTACCGGTTTCGGCCTGCAGATTGCGGATCAGCGACAGAACCTGCGCCTGAATCGTCACGTCGAGCGCGGTGGTCGGCTCATCGGCGATCAACAGACGCGGCCGGTTCGCGAGCGCCATCGCGATCATCACGCGCTGGCGCATGCCGCCCGACAACTGATGCGGATACGCATCGAGGCGCGTTTCCGGCGCGGGAATACGCACGAGCCGCAGCATCTCGAGCGCCGCTTCGCGCGCTTCGGCGCGGCTCAAACCGCGATGCCGCCGGATGCTTTCGCCGATCTGCTCGCCGACCGTAAACGCCGGATTCAGCGACGTCATCGGCTCCTGAAAGATCATCGAGAGCCGGTTGCCGCGAATATCGGCCAGCTCGCGCTCGGAGAGCGTAAAGAGGTCCCGGCCGTCGAAGCGCGCGGTGCCGGCCACGCGTTGCGCGGGCGGGCTCGGCAGCAACCCCATCAGCGCGAGCGACGTCACGCTTTTGCCGCAGCCCGATTCGCCGACGATGCACAGCGTTTCCCCGGTGCCGACCGCAAACGACACGTTGTCGACGAGATTCGGCATCGCGGCCGAGCGCGAAAACTTCAACGAAAAGCCGCTGACCTCGAGTACCGGTCGGCGCTCGCCATCGCTCATGCTGTGATACTCCCCACGGGCTGGTCGTCCTCGGAGACGCTTTCAAGCGTCAATTGAAGCGAAGATTATGAGTGCGGCATCCGACAGAAAATATTAATATTTCTTGCCGACACTTAAATTTTTCTTGACGATCGAGCATGCCCACGCTGCGGATGTTGAAAACCTTTCGGGCCGTCGCGCGAACCGGATCGTTCGCTGCCGCCTCGGAAAAAGTCGCGTTGACGCAGGCCGCCGTCAGCCTGCAGATGCGTGGGCTCGAGCAGGCGCTCGGGCGGCAACTGTTCGCGCGCAGCGGGCGGCACATCGTGCTGACGCGCGATGGGCAGCAAATCTGGCCGAAGGTCGAGCAGATTCTCGATCTGCTCGACGAGCTCGACGCGGACCCGGCCGATTCGATGATCGGGCCGCTGACGATCGGCGCGGTGGTGTCGGTGATCGGCGCGCTGTCGCTCGTCGTCGCGCGCCTGAAAACCGCGCATCCGCAGCTCGATGTGCGGCTGCTGTCGGCGCGCTCCGACGAACTCGCGGCGCTCGTCGAAGCGGGCGACGTCGATATCGCGGCCGTGGTGGCACGCGCCGATGCGACGCTGCCCGACACGCTGAAGTGGACCACCCTGTATAGCGAGCCGCTCGTACTGGTCACGAGCAGCCAGATAGCCGACACCGACCCGCAGCGCATTCTGCGCAGTCACGGCTTTCTGCGCTTCGACCGGCGCGTGCGCACCGGGCGTGTCGTCGAGCAGGCGCTGCGCGAGGCGGGGCTTGCCGTCAACGAATATCTCGAACTCAATTCGATCGAGACCATCGTCGCGCTCGTGCGGGAGAACGTCGGCGTCGCGGTGCTGCCGCTGCTGCATCGCGGCAACTGGCGCAACGATCCCTCGCTGCGCGTGCTGTCCATTTCCAATCCGCCGATGCTGCGCACGGTCGGGATGATTCAGCGAGCGTCGTATGACCGGCCGGGCATTACGCAGGCGATCATCGATACGCTGCATGGGTAAAGCACGGCGCTCCGATCAACCTTTCAATGCGCGACCGGCGTCGTCACCTCCCGCTTGTGGCGAATCACCACCGAGGGCACGAGCATCGCAAGCAGGAACAGCGCAATCGAGACGCCGAGCACGCCCGCAAACGTCAGATGCAACGACTGCTGCAAGGCGACCCGCACGCCTGTATCGGCGGCGGCGCCGAGCTTCTGCGCCGATGCATCGAGTGCGGCGCGCAGCTGTTCGGGCGTCACCGCGCCGATCTGCTTCGCGTGCGCCAGCCCGAAGTTGAACACGGCGCCAAAGACCGTCGCGCCGAGCGTGCTGCCCAGATTGCGCGAGAACAGATTCGACGCCGTCGCGCTGCCGCGCTGGTTGGCCTCGACGAGCTCCTGGATCAGCACGAGCGCCGCCGTGGCCGACAAGCCCATGCCGAAGCCCATCACGAGCGAGCCGAACGCTGCCGTGAGCGGCGCGCTATCGACGCCCATCAGCGCGAACACCACGCCGCCCGCCGGAATGAACACGCTGCCGACCACCAGAATCGAGCGCAGGTTGTAACGGCGAAACAGCCGCGCCGAAATCGTCGCGCCGACCGGCCAGCCGACCATCATCACCGTCAGCGCCATGCCGGCCACCACCGGCGAGCGCTGCAGCACGCCTTGCACGTAGATCGGCAGGAACGTTGTGACGCCCATCAGCACCATGCCCGAGAGCAGCGTGGACGCATTGGTCGCGGCGATCGGCCGGCGACTCCACAAGGCAAACGAAATCATCGGCTCGGCGGCGCGCCGCTCCTGGATCACGAACAGCACGGAAGCAATCGCGCACACCGCGCACGCATAGAGCGCATGCCGACCTGCAGACGCGCCTGCATCGGTGAGCGCGATCATCAGCGCCGCCACCGCGACCGTGAACAGCGCCGCACCGGCAATATCGATCGACGGCCGCCGATGCCCGGGCTTTTCGTGCAGGAACGCGATAAAGCCCGCCGTCGCCGCAAGCCCGATCGGCACGTTCATCCAGAAGATCCACGCCCACGACAGCGCGTGGATGATGAAGCCGCCGACCACGGGTCCGACCACGGCCGAGACCGCCCAGACGCTCGCCAGATAACCCTGCACCTTGCCGCGCTCGTGGGCCGGATAGAGGTCGCCGACGATCGTCATCGCAACCGGCTGGATCGCCCCTGCGCCAATGCCCTGGATCAGCCGGAACGCGATCATGGCCGGCATCGACCACGCGAAGCCCGCGAGCAGCGAGCCCGCGAGGAAGATCGCGATGCCGACGAGCATCACGGGCTTGCGCCCGAACAGATCGGCGAGCTTGCCGAACACGACGGTCATTGCCGTCTGCGCGAGCAGAAACGACGAAAACACCCAGCTATAGAGATCGAGTCCGCCTAACTGCGTCGCGATTTGCGGCATGGCGGTGGAGACGATCGTCATTTCGATCGCGATCATGGCCGTCGAGGCCATGACCGATGCAATGACGAGCGCACGTCCGGAATTGCGCGATTCGGCCATTTGACGTGTAGGGATTTGACTGCGGGGGGCGGCAATGCGAAGCGCCTTCGCTTCGCGGCGGAAGACGCAATTCTGCCAGCCGGCAACGAATCGTGCTGGCGATGACCGCGCACGGGCAGCCCGCCATGCGGGTTCATACCACCCTCATTTGCAAAACGTTAAAGAAACCTTTAAAAGAGTCGTAAACGAAATGGAAGCTCGGCGAGGTTCGAGCAGTCGATTTGCCGACATCAAAAAAAGGAGCAGCAATGAGAATTGCAGGCCGGCAGGTTTATGAAACGCAGCGCATCGCGGCAGATGTGCAGAAGAAGCGCGACCCGCAGCGAGACCCGACCAAAGGCGGCGCGGAGGACGGCACCGTCACGACGCAGGACGGCACGAAGCAGTCGCTGTTCGACGTGCTCTGGCCCGACTCGCAGTCCGGGCAGACCTCGAACCAGACGTCCGGATACGAAACGCCGCATGTGCCGCACCATTCGGGCGCCACGAGCGGGCACAAGCCGCAGCAGCCCGCGTCGCCGGACACGTCGGCCGACGGCACGGACAAGCCGTCCGGTTCGCAGGTCGATATCTACGTTTGAAATTCGAGTCGGCAACGCGGCGGCACCGGCCGTCGCGTGAGCTTTTCCGTCACGCGCAGCCGGCTCTGGCCGGCTGCGCCGTTTTCGGTTTCGCGCAGCACTGATAGAGCGCGAGCGGCGCGGCAAGAAACGACGCGATCACGAGCCCCGCTTCCTCGTGCGCCTGCGTGTACCAGCCTTCGACGTGCGTCAGGTTCATCGTTCCGATACACCGCCCGTCATACGCAACCGGAATATTCAGGATCGAGCCGAGCCCCATGCCGGTGATCACCGCATGGTCGTCGAATGCGGCGCGAATGCCGGCCGCATCGGTCGCGCGAAATGGCAGCAGGTTTTGCAGCGTGTGCTCGGCCCACGCGCTGCCGCGCTTCTTCTTGCGGCCCCCCAGCGGATACACGGTCGGCATATTCGTGTACAGCCGCTCGACCTCGTAACGCCCTGCATCGAACGACATGATCGTGAAAAGCCTGCAGCCGAGCGTTTCGCACGCAACCGCGTAGATCTCGCGAAACATCGCGTCGGGCTGGCGCGCGGTGCGCATTGCGCGCGCGAGCCGCGCAACGTCATCCAGATCGAGCGGGCGGGAGTCAGGTTGCATATCGATGGTCCGATGGTTCCGATGATGGGTTTCGCTGGCTCCGCTGATTGCGCCGGCGCTGCCCGGTCAGCCGTGAATGCGCCGCGAGCCGCGCAATTCATCGAGGTCCGGCTTCGCGGCCAGTTCATGCTTTTCGATGTCTTCGAGCGAGCGGTTGCGCGTTTCGATGCCGAGAAAGAACACGATCGCCGCGCCGACCACGAGCACCGCCGTCGTCATGCCGAACACGCCGGCAAAGCCGAACGCCGGATAGACGAAGCCGACCAGAATCGGCGCGCTGACCGAACCGATGCGCCCGAACGACGACGACGTGCCGACGCCCGTCGTGCGCACTGCCGTCGGAAAGATTTCGGGCGTGTACGCATAGACGCCCGCGAACGCGCCGTTCATGAAGAACGACAGACACATGCCCGCGGCCATGATCTCGAACTCCGCCTGCGACAGCGCGAGGCAGACGGCGGCGAGCGCGCCGAGCAACATATACGACGACACCACCGCCTTCCGCCCGATCCGCTCGTTCAGAAACGCGGCCGAGAAATAGCCGGGAATCTGCGACGCGTAGATCGCAATCGAATAGCCGAAGCTTTGCGTAATCGTGAAGCCCTGCTTCACGAGCAGGCTCGGAATCCACGCGAAAAACGAGTAGTACGCGAATGCGACGGAGAACCACATCGCCCAGCTGATCGCGGTCACGCCCGCGAGCCGCGTCGACCAGAGCGCGGCAATATTGCGCCAGGCGCCGCCGCGCACGCTGCGCCGCGGCGACGGCGGCCCATCGAGCACGACCTGGCGCACCGGTGCGAGCGTCATGCCGCGCTTGATGAACCGGTCTTCGACGCCCGTCACGATTTCGTCGGCTTCGCGCAGGCGCCCGCGGCTTTCGAGCCAGCGCGGCGACTCGGGCAGCGAGCGCCGCCACCACAGCAGCATCACGACCGGCACCGCGGTCAGCATCGCGACATAGCGCCAGCCGTCGGCGAAATTGCGGACGATCGAAAAGCCGAGCACCGACGACGTCAGATAGCCGAACGACATGAAGCCCACAAGCGCGCCGCAAAACACGCCGCGATAGCGGCGCGGCACGAATTCGGCGAGAAACGGCGCGATCACGACCGCCTCGGCGCCCGAGCCGAAGCCCGCGATCATCCGCAGCACGAAGAACGCGTGCCAGTCGCCGACAAGACCGCTGGCGAACGACGCGACGCAATAGATCGACAGCGCGCTCATCATGATGCGGCGCCGTCCGATCACGTCCGCGGTCACACCGCAGACGAACGCGCCGAAGAAATAGCCGATATACGTGCTGCTCGCGACAAGCCCGGTCTGCGCGCTGCTCAAATGCCAGAGCTTGCTGACGATCGGCAGCAGAAATGCCAGCGACGACGAGTCGAGGCCGTCGAACAGATAGCCGAGCCCGCCGATCATCAACAGCTTTCGATGAAAGCCCGATAACGGCAAGCGTTCGAGTCGAGCCGCAACGGTAGACATGAACTTCCCCCTGAAAACGCAACGCTTGAGTCACATGACGCGCGCGAGGCGTTCGATCCTCGCATCCCGGCGTGACCCGCGAACGTCACGACGGAACATGACGACGCACGCAACATCGGCGCGCCATCGTGCAAAACCCGGCGCAAAGATTCGCGCAAAAACCGGCGCAAAAACCGGCGCACCCGCTTCCGATAAAACCCGCGCCCGCATGCTCAGCGCCCAATCGCATATGCCTGCATCTGCCGCGGCGTCGCCGCGCCGCGCATCAGGCCATCGCGCAGGCTCACGGCGCACACGCGCCCCAGCGCCCACGGGTCCGCAACGGTGAGGTCGTGCCCGCGCGCTTGCAGTTCGGCGAGCGTGCGCGCCGGAAAACGCGCTTCGGCGGACATCTTGCCGAGCTGCATCGCGCGCGGATAAAACGATCCCGGAAAATGCGCAGTCTGAAACGACGGCGCATCGATCGCGGCCTGCAGGTCCATGCCCGCATGCACATGCCGCAAGAACAGTTGCAGCGACCACTGGTCCTGCTGATCGCCGCCCGGCGAACCGAACGCCGCATACGGCGCGCCGTCGCGCGTGACGAGCGTCGGCGATAACGTCGTGCGCGGCCGGCGGCCCGGGCCGAGCGACGACGGCAGGCCCGCTTCCATCCAGAACATCTGCGCGCGCGTCGTCACGTTGAAGCCGAGACCCGGTACCGCGGGCGACGCCTGCAGCCAGCCGCCCGACGGCGTTGCCGACACCATGTTGCCCCAGCGGTCCACGACATCGAGGTGCACCGTATCGCCGCGCAATTCCGGCAGCGGCGCGAACGTCGGCTCGCCCTGGCCGAAGCCGCCCGGCTGTTGACGCCCCGCATTCGCGATGATCTTTTGCGCGCGCAGCAGGCTGTCGCCACGAACATTGCCGTGTGAGTCAGCGAGTTCGCCGGGGCGGAATTCGAGCGAGGCGCGCGTGGGATCGACGAGTTTGCGGCGCGCATCGTTATAGCGGTCCGACAGCAGCGTATCGAGCGGTACATCGGCGTGCAAAGGATCACCATAAAACACTTCACGATCTGCGAACGCGAGCTTTGCGCATTCGATGACCGTATGCACGAAGTCGGGCCCAAGCGGGTCGAGGCTCGCGAGATCGAAACCCTTCAACAGCGCGAGCTGCTGCAGAAACACCGGCCCTTGACCCCAGGGGCCGGTCTTGTGCACCGTGAAGCCCGCATAGTCGTACGACACCGGATCTTCGTACGACGGCGTCCAGCGCGCGAGGTCCTCACCGGTCAACAGGCCGCGATTGCGCTGGCCGGACGTATCGAGCACGGCGGTCGTGCGGAAGTAACGATCGATGGCGTCCGCGACGAAGCCCGCATAGAACGCATGCCGCGCGCGTTCGCATTGCGCGGCGCGGTCGCCGCTGCCCGCTTCTTCGAGAATGCGCCGATAGGTGGCGGCGATCGACGGATTGCTGAACAACTGGTTCGGCCGCGGCGCTTCGCCATTGCGCAACCACTGCTGCGCCGACGTCGTCCATTCGCCCGCGAAGAAATCCCGAATCGCGAGAATCGACGCTGCCATGCGCGGCAGCACCGGATAGCCGTGCTGCGCGTAACCGATCGCATAGCCGAGCACATCGGAGAGCGGCAACTCGCCGTAATCGCGCAGCAGCGTCATCCATGCGCCGAACGCACCGGGCACGACCGCCGGCAGCAAGCCGGTGCCGGGCACCACTTCGAGGCCCATGCCACGCATCCGCTCGATCGTCATCGTGACCGGGCTCACGCCCTGGCCGCACAGCACGCGGACGCGCTTTTCGCGCGCGCTGTAGAACACCACGGGCAACTCGCCGCCGGGCCCATTCAGATGCGGCTCCACGATCTGCAGCACGAAACCCGCCGCCGCGGCCGCATCGAATGCGTTGCCGCCCCTTTCGAGCACTGCCATCGCGGATGCAGTGGCCAGCCAATGCGTGGACGCGGCCATGCCGAAGGTGCCGATCAGCTCGGGACGGGTGGTGAATGCCATTGAATCAATCTCGCGATGAGCGCGCTTTGCATGGGCCGCAATCCGAACCAATCGAGATTGGTTCATCCAGCAATTCATTCCTCGCAAGCACTTGAATTTTGCTCTTATCTAATGATTTACAGCCAATATATGCTAGTCAAGAAAAACATTGAAAACGCTTCCATTAATGCTAACATCGAACCAATCAAAAAATGGTTCGGGGCAAACCATGACTGAAATTTCGGTGCTGGATCGCATCGCGAGCTATATCGCGCAGCACGACCTGCGCGACGGCGACTTGCTCCCGGCGGAACGCAAGCTCGCCGAAGATCTATCGGTCAGCCGGCGCGAATTGCGCAACGCGCTCGCATCGCTCGAAGCGGCGGGGCGCATCTGGCGCGGCGTCGGCCGCGGCACGTATCTCGGCGCGCGTCCGCTCAGGTTTGCGCAGACATTGAACGGTCTCTCCGTCGGCACGAGCCCGTCGGACGTCGCGGAAATGCGGCTCATGATCGAGCCTGCACTCGTTGCGCTTGCGACGATGAAGGCAAGCCCCGCCGATCTCGCGGAACTCGAAAAAGTCGCAAGGAAAAACGCATCGACGAAGGACGATTACGAATGGCAACAGTGGGACCACCGCTTCCATCTGCTGCTTGCACAGGCAACGCGCAACCCCGCGATCATCGCGCTGCTCGAAGCGATCAACGGCGTGCGTGTAAAACCGGCGCTGCGCGAAAAAACCGCCGACCAGGAAACGCGCAAACATTTCGCGGAACAACATCAGGCCATCGTGGCCGCGATGATCGCGCGCGACAGCGAACTCGCCGAACAGCGAATGCGCGATCATCTGTCGAGCGTGGAGGTGAGGGTCACGGCGCGCGAGAAGAACCGGGGCGCTGCTGCCGCGCCCGAATCCGCCGCAGCCACGCCCGCCGAAGCCAGACGGGCCGCGCCCTCGCCGCGCGGCCGGTCCGCTTCATCCCGGCGCAGCACCGGCTAATGTCGCCGGGTACCGCCGATACCGCCGGATACCGCGTTAGTGCCAGCCGCGATCGTGATGTTCGCGCCACTCATGCTCGCGCCATTCACGACGGCGCCATTCGCGCTCGCGCCACTCGCGGCGCTCGCGCCAGTCGGGACCGTATCCGCCATAGCCGACCACGACCGGCGCCGGTGCGACGACTACCGGCGGCGGCGGCGCTTCATAGACAGGCGCCACGGGAATGCCGAGTCCGACCGCCACATCGACGTGCGCCGACGCCGCCGTCGACACGCCCAATGCCGCAAAACCGAGAACCATCGCGCCAAGCACTTTCTTGTTCATTTTGTGACTCCTTGCACGTTGAGTGCATGACTGTGAACCCGGTTCGCAGTGTAGAAGCCGATGTTCGACACAGGTGCTACATCGCTCGCACATTCGTAACAGGAAGTTAGCGATCCGTTAGTGAAGCGTTCGCGACCGGTTCAGTGCGAGCCTCCCTGTGCATGCGCAACATGACGTGCCATCAACGACGCGGCGCCGAGATATTTCGACGGATCGGTCAACGTGCGCAGTTGCGCATCGTCGAAGCGTTCGCGAATCGATGCGTTGTTCGCCAACACGTCGTACAGCGTGCGGCTCTCTTCGATCGCGACGCGGCACGCGTCATACACCACGTCGTGCGCATGCTGACGGCCGAGCGCAGGCGCGAGCCCCATCATCACCGCTTCGGCGACGATCAGACCGCCTGTCAGATCGAGGTTTTTGCGCATCCTCGCCGCGTCGACATGCAGGCCGCGCAGCATGAAGTTCGCCTGATGCAGCGCGCTCGATACGAGCAAGAAGCTTTCCGGCACCGCACTCCATTCGAGATGCCACGGGCCGGTCGCGCGTTCGAAGTCGTGCATCATGCCGTCGAGCATCAGCGCGGCGCGCTCGCGCAACATCTTCGCGGCGGCGAACATCAGTTCGCTCGAAATCGGATTGCGCTTCTGCGGCATCGTCGAGCTTGCGCCGCGGCCCGGCACGAACGGCTCCGCGACTTCGCCGAATTCCGAGGCGGCCATCATCATGACGTCCACGCTGATCTTGCCGAGCGAGCCGCCGATGCTCGCGAGCAACGACACGAGTTCGCAGAGGCCGTCGCGCGCGACATGCCATGTGATCTCCGGGTTACGCAGGCCGAGTTCCTGCGCGAACAGACGCCGCGTTTCGAGCGCGCGCACCGGGTCGCCGAGCGACGCGAGCGTGCCGGCCGCGCCGCCGAACTGCGCCATCAGCACGCGCGCCTTCGCCTGCTGCAGACGCTCCGCATGCCGATGCAGCGACGACAGCCACACGGCCGCGCGGAACCCGAACGTGACCGGCAGCGCATGCTGCAGATGCGTGCGGCCGGCCGTGACCGTGTCGGCATATTGGGCAGCGAGGCCGCGCAGCGCGTCGCGCACTTCGTCGAGTTGCCGTTCGACGATCGCGACACCGCGCATGCATTGCAGCATCGTCGCGGTGTCCATGATGTCCTGTGTCGTCGCGCCCCAATGCACATAGCGGCCCGCTTCGCCGCACATCTCGCTCAGCTGTTTGACGAGCGGCAGGATCGGATAGCCGACGATCTCCGTTTCGTGCCGCAACTGCTCGAGATCGAGCTTCGCGAAGTCGGCGCGTGCGGTGATTTCGCGCGCGGCCTGCCCGGGAATCAGACCGGCCTTCGCCTGGGCGCGCGCGAGCGCGGTCTCGGCGTCGACGCAGCGCGCGAGATAGGCGGTGTCGGAAAACACGTCGCGCATCTCGGGCGTGCCGAACATGTCGCGAAATAGCGCAGAGTCGAAAACAGTGGTTGCCATTGTCGTCAGGTTCCTTGAATCCTTAATGCTTCATTGCCTCGGCTTCAATGCCTCGGCTTCGTTGCGTCGGCTTCATTGCGTCGGCTTCATCAGGCCGCATCGGGTTACATCGGGTTGCATCACGCCGCCTCACGCCGAATCAGGCAGCGAGATGCGCGAGCCACGGGCGCAGCCCCTCTTTTTCTTCGAGTCCGAATCCCGCCGCTTGCGTCGGACGCACGAGCCCGCCGCCGACGCCGCAGCCGGCCGCATAGCCGCCGAACGGCTGGAACACGCCCGGATACGCTTCGCAGCCGCCAAGTTCGAGGCCCACCGCGATATGCAGGTTGATCAGATGTCCGCCATGCGGATAGGCCTGCGCGCGATCGAAGCCATGGCTTTCGATCAGCTCGATCATGCGGGCGTATTCAGTGAGCCCGTAGGCGAGGCCCGCGTCCATCTGGAACACGTCGAGGCCCGCGCGCATGCCGCCGAAGCGCGTCAGATTCTTCACGTCGGGCAGCGAGAACAGGTTCTCGCCCGTCGCGATACGACCCGTGTAGGCCTCGGCGACCTGCCGGTTCAGATCGAAGTCGAGCGGGTCGCCGATCTCCTCGTACCAGCGCAGGTCGTAAGGTGCGATCGCGTTGGCGTAGGCTAGCGCCGTGTCGAGATCGAAGCGGCCGTTCGCATCGACGGCGAGCCGTTGACCGGCGCCCGCCACGCCCAGCGCCGCTTCGATGCGCGCGAGATCCTGCTCGAGGCTCGCGCCGCCGATCTTCATCTTGAACGCGTCGAAGCCCTGCTCGCGATACGCGTTGAATTCGTCGGCAAGGCGCTGCGTGCTGTCTTGCGCGTAGTAATAGCCACCGGCCGCATACACGTCGACGCCTTCGGTCTTGCCGCGCCGCCCGTAACGGCGCGCGATCGTCACATGCGCGGGTTCGTCGAAGAGCTTCGCGTTCAGGTCCCAGACGGCGAGTTCGAGCGCGCCTGCAGCCGCCGCGCGGTCGCCGTGGCCGCCCGGCTTCTCGTTGCGCAGGATCGTGTGCAGCACTTTCTGCGGGTCGAAGCATGCGCCGCTCGCGTCGAGCAGGTTTTCCGGCGGCGCAGCAAGCAGCCGGGGAATCATCCGGTCGCGCAGAATGCCGCCTTGCGCGAAGCGCCCGATCGAATCGAATGCATAGCCGATGACCGGCCTGCCGTTGCGAATCACATCGGTATGCAGCGCGACGAGCGACACGTCGTGCTCCGCAAAACTGACGAGCGCATTCGCGACATTGCCTTCGAGCGGGACCGAGATTTCCCTGACCGCAGTGATACGCATAACCCTTCCTTGAACGAACGAACCAGAATCCGATGATCAGATGACCTTGCCGGGCCGCGCGCCGAATACGCGCTGGTACTCGTCGCGTGCGGCAATCGGATCGAACTCGCCCGACGACTTCGCAATCACGAGCGTCGCGACGCTATTGCCTATCGAGTTGCAGATCGCGACCGCCTGGGACGTGAAGCGGTTGATGCCGAACAGAATCGGCAGTGCCTCGATCGGCAGCATGCCCGACGCGGTGACGGTCGCCGCGAACACGATGAACGTGCCGCCGGAAACCGTTGCCGCGCCCTTCGACGTAACGAGCATCAGCAAAAGCAGCCCGAGCTGCTGATGCAGGCTCAGCGGCACGCCATACGCGTTCGCGACGAACATCACGCACAGCGACATATAAACGGCCGTGCCGTCGAGGTTGAACGCATAGCCGGTCGGCAGCACGAGTCCGGTGGACTGCCGCGAGCAGCCAAGCCGCTCGAGCTTTTCGAACAGACGCGGCAAGGCGCTTTCCGACGACGCGGTGGCGAACAGCAGAAAGATTTCGTCCTTGAAGTAGCGCAGAAAACGGAACACGTTGAAGCCGTAGAGCCGCAACACGATGCCAAGCACCACGACCACGAAGAACGCCAGCGACAGATACATCACGACCAGCAGATAGCCGAGCGAGATCACCGCATTCATGCCGCTGCTGCCGATCGCGAATGCGATCGAGCCGAATGCGCCGAGCGGCGCGAACTTCATGATCACGTCGACGAACTTGAAGAACACCTCGGACATGCGCGTCAATGCATGTTCGACGCTGCCGCGCGTGTCGTGCCTGAGCATCAGCAGGGCGGCGCCGAAGCCGATCGAAATCACGAGCACCTGCAGCAGCGAGCCGTTCGCGAATGCGCCGACGAAGTTGTCGGGAAAGAGCGTCAGCATGAAATGCTCGAGCGACACCGGCGCGGCTTTGCCGTACTGCGCGTGAGCGGCCGCCGCGTCGGCGGCGTTCTGCGTCAGATGCATGCCGGCGCCGACGCCGGACAGATTCGCCACGACCATGCTGAACGCGAGCGCGATGGTCGAGACGATCTCGAAGTAGATCAGCGCGCGCAATCCGATGCGGCCGACGTTTTTCAGGTCGCCCGCCGCGGCAATGCCGAGCACGACGTTCAGGAACACGAGCGGCGCGACGATCATCTTGATCAGGCGCAGAAAGATGTCGCCGAGAATCTTCATATCGACCGCGAGCTTCGGCGCGATAAAGCCGAGCGCAATGCCGGCGACGATGCCTACGACGATCTGCACGCCGAGCCGCGCATAGACCGGCTGCTTCCTGCGCGATGTCGCGCTTTCTGCTTCGGGGCTGCGCGCATTCGCGGTGTCCGTATGAAATGCCATGTCGTCTCCGTTTGCCATGCCGTTCGTGGCGCGCTGGACCGTTCGACGGACGCATTGCTGCGCATCACGTCCAAATAAGTCCGTACATTTTGAATAAGTCCGGACTATATTTCCAGCATGTGGGATGGGTCAACCTCGGGTTTACCTGTATGCTTCGCGGTCAAGAAACGCCGCGCGCGCATGACTTGGCAGCGCGCCGCACGCGGGCTAGCATTAGCGCGCCCCGCGGCCGCGCGCCGCCGTGCACGCGCTGCGAACCCGGCTTCAACCGATAAGGACCGTTGTCATGAAACCCCGATATGCCGAACTGGCGGAGCAACTGATTGAGGCGATCGGCAACGGCACGTTCGAAGTCGGCGCGGCGCTGCCGAGCGAACTCGATCTTTCCGCGCAATTCGGCGTGAGCCGCGCGACCGTGCGCTCCGCGCTCGAAAGGGTTCAGGAGCTCGGACTCATCTCGCGGCGCAAGCGCGCGGGCATTCGCGTCGAAGCAAGCAAGCCGCGCGTGGCGTACGAGCAGTCGTTGTCGAGCGTCGAGGATCTGACCCAGTTCGCGGTGGTCACCGAGCGGCACGTGCAGGCCATCGGCGAAGTGTCGGCGAGCCCGACGCTCGCCGCTCAGCTAGGCGTCGAAACCGGCTCGCGGTGGCTGCGCGTCGAGTTGCTGCGCGTCGATCCCGCGAAGCCCGACGAGCCGATCTGCTGGACCGACGTCTATCTCGAGCCGGCGGTCGGCGCCGGCATCCGGCGCGAGCTGCGCAAGAGTTCGGGGTTGATCTGCGCAATGGTCGAAGAACGCTTCGGGCGCAGCGTGCGCGAAGTGCGCCAGGAGATTCGCGCGGTCGGCGTGCCCGCGCGGCTTGCGAAGGCGCTTGCGGTCGAAGCGGACGGTCATGCGCTTGAAATCACGCGGCACTACGTCGACCAGCATGGCGCCGTGTTCGAGGTCACGGTCAGCGTGTTTCCGGCAAACCGGTTCACCTACGCGCTGCAGTTGCGTCGGCAAGGCTGACCAAGGCTGATCGAAGGCCGCCGCACACGGTTCGTGCTGCGCCGCATTTACGCAGCGCGCCTATGCGGCGGCATTGAACTGCTCGCCGACAAACGCAAGATGCTGCGCCATCGCCTGCGCGGCGCCGTCGGGCGCATGCTCGCAGATCGCCTGATAGATGCTTTCATGCTGCGCAAGCCGCGCCATCGAGCGCTCTTTCGCGTGCGGCAGATCGAGCATCGCCGCGTACGTATTGCGCGTGATGTGATCGCGCAACTGGTCGACGACCGTCGTATAGAAACGCGTCAGCATGAAGTTGTGCGCCATCGCCGCCAGCGTCAGATGAAAATTCGCGTCGCCGCGCGCCTCGGCTTCGACGTCGCCGGCCGAGACCGCGCGCGTCATGTCGTGCAGCACCGTGGCAAGACGCTGGCGTTCGTCGGCGCTTGCGCGCTCCGCCGCGAAGCGCGCAACACAGCATTCGAAAATTGCGCGGAATTCGAGCGTCTCGCGGCGCTGCGGCGAGCCTTCGCCGCTGCGCTGCAGCCATAGCGAATCGGGCATGGCCTGCGGGGCGGCGCTGACGAACACGCCGGCGCCGCGCCGCGTTTCGAGCGTGCCGCGCGCGACGAGCCTTGCGACGGCTTCGCGTACGGTCGAGCGCGAGGTGCCGAACGATTCGGCCATTGCGCGCTCGGACGGCAGCCGCGCGCCCGGCCTCAGTTCCGGGTCGAGCAACCGGCTTTCAATTTGCCTGATGACATGACCCAGCGCGCTGTTTCGCTCGCTGTGCTGTCCCATCTGATGTCTCCTCGGGCGATGTGGTCCGACCAATTTGCGGCCGCAGGAACGGCTTCGCATACTGCATGCACCCCACATGATGCACGACGCGGCGAACGCGTGCACGAACGAATCCATATCTGGAGATATCAACATGGCCGATGTCATTGCCGCTTCTGCGGTCATCAAACTGCACGCCGACGACGATGTCGCGATCGCGCGGCAGGCGATTCCGAGCGGTACGACCCTCGACGAACTGGACGGGCTCACCGTGCTCGCCGACATTCCCGAGGCACACAAGGTAGCGATCCGCGCGGTCGCGCAGGGCAGCCCCGTGCGCCGCTACGGCCAGATCATCGGCTTCGCGACGCAGCCGATCGCGCCCGGCGAACACGTGCATGTGCACAACGTCGCGATGGGCGATTTCGAACGCGACTACGCGTTCAGCAGCGAAGTGAAGCCCGTGCAAAGCGCGGCCGAACCGCTGACTTTCATGGGCATCAAGCGCGCCGACGGCCGCGTGGCGACGCGCAACTATATCGGCATCGTCAGCACGGTGAACTGCTCGGCGAGCGTGACGAAAATGGCCGCGCAGCATTTCTCGCAGCCCGGGGCGCTCGACGCGTACCCGAACGTCGACGGCATCGTGCCGCTGTCGCACAGCTTCGGCTGCTGCATCGACCACAACGGCGAAGGCATCCAGCAGTTGCGCCGCACGATCGGCGGCTATGCGCGCCATGCGAATTTCGCGGGCATCGTCGTGGTCGGTCTCGGCTGCGAAGCGAATCAGATGGGCGCGCTGTTCGTCGCCGAAGGCGTGGCGCCGGGCCCGATGGTCGTGCCGTTCGTCATGCAGGAACTCGGCGGCACGCAGAAAACCGTCGAGGCCGTGATTGCCGCGATCGACAAGATGCTGCCCGTTGCGAACGACGTGAAGCGCGAGCCTGCGCCTGTCTCGCACCTGTGCGTCGCGCTGCAATGCGGCGGCTCGGACGGTCACTCGGGCATCACCGCCAACCCGGCGCTCGGCGCGGCCGTCGACCTGCTCGTCAAGCACGGCGGCACCGCGATTCTGACCGAAACGCCGGAAATCTACGGCGCCGAGCACCTGCTGACGCGCCGTGCGGTCTCGCGTGAAGTCGGCGAAAAAGTGGTCGAGCGGATCCGCTGGTGGGAAGGCTATGCGGAGCGCGAAAAGGGCAGCATCGACAACAACCCGACGCCCGGCAACAAGGCCGGCGGCCTGACGACGATTCTCGAGAAGTCGCTCGGCGCCGTCGCGAAGAGCGGTTCGACGCCGCTCGTCGATGTCTATAAGTACGCGGAGCCGATCGACAAGCACGGTCTCGTCTTTATGGATGCGCCCGGCTACGACCCGATGGGGGCGACGGGCCAGATCGCGAGCGGCGCGAACCTCGTGGTGTTCACGACGGGCCGCGGTTCGTGCTTCGGCGCGAAGCCCGCGCCGTCGATCAAGGTCGCGACGAACTCGAAGATGTACCACCGCATGCGCGACGACATGGACATCAACTGCGGCGAGATCATGGACGGCACCGCGACCGTCGAGCAGAAGGGCGAGGAAATCTTCCGCGCGATCGTGCGCGTCGCATCGGGCGAGCAGTCGAAGAGCGAAGCGCTCGGGATCGGCAACGAAGAGTTTGTGCCCTGGATGATCGGCGCGCAGATGTGATTGCACGCAGTACCTCGTTGAACGCTGCGTTCAACCGGACGCGTCAGGTGATGCATCGCGTAACGTAGTCGCGCAAAGCGGCGGCCCTGGGGCCGCCGCTTTGCTTTTGTCTTGCCGCTGCCGCTATGAAGCCGGCCAGCGCGGCGCGCTGACGGCGCCGTCCTTTCGCGTGCCGTCCGGCACTGAGAAGCGGAATGTGCCCTTGCCCGCTTCCTTTGCGTCGTATAGCGCGACGTCCGCTCGCTTGAGCAGCTGTTCGATCGATTCGCCGTGCGCAGCGAACGCGATGCCGATACTCGTGCCGATGCTGATCGCCTCGCCCGTCGACAGCATGTACGGCTTGGCGATCTCGCGGATGATGCGAGGCGCGAGCGCTTCGCTCGCCGCGCACGTGCTGTTTTCGACGACGACCGCGAATTCGTCGCCGCCCAGACGCGCGACGAATTCGCCGGTCCACAACAACTCCTTCAGGCGGCCGGCGACCGTCGTCAGCACTTCGTCGCCGGCATGATGGCCGAGCCGGTCGTTGACCTGCTTGAAGCCGTCCAGATCGAGATACATGAGCGCGACTTCGGGCTCGCGGCCGCCCATCGGCCTCGCGAGAATCCGTTCGAGCCGCTCGTACAGATCGCGCCGGTTCGGCAGGCCGGTCAGCGGATCGTGCCGCGCGAGATGCAGGATTTTCGCTTCGGACTGGCGGCGCTCCGTGACGTCTTCGATGATGATCACCGCGCTGCCGTCGGGCACCGGATTGCGCGTCATCTCGAGCTGGCGCCCGTCGCCGAGTTCGAGATCGAGCGGCCGGCGCTCGCCCGAGAGCCACGCGGTGCAGCGTTCCACCAGTTGCTGGCGCAAGGTTTCGCCGAACTTCGCGACGCCCACATACCCGATGAATTCGGGCAACGGCACATTGAGGCGCAGCATCTCGACGGTTGCGCCGAAAAGCTCCGCCGCACGCCGGTTCGCGACGATCACGCGGCCGTTGCCGTCGATCGTGCACAGCCCGTGCGGCATATGCGTGAGCGCCGCATCGAAGCGGGCCGCGAGTTCGGCGTGCCGCTGCTCGGCGGTCATCAGCGCGACGAGGCCTTCGTAGTGGCGTCGCACGACCGACACCATCGCGACGAGATAGGCAAACAGCGGCGGCACGAGGATCCACGACGCGCTGCGCGGCGCGAGCAGCGCGCCGACGCCGATCGGAATCGTGCCGCAGAAGATCTGCATGATCGCGAGACGCGGCAACGCCGCGTTGCGCGACGCGATGCCGCCGAGAATGCCGGCCGTCACCATGATCGCGAGCGACGCGAGCTGCATGTCGCCCGAGATGATCGATGCCATCGTGCCGAGACCGAAGGTCAGACACGCGAGCAGCGATACCGGCGCATAGCGCGCGGCCGACCGTTCCGGATGAAGCGCACGCGCGCGGTTGCGCGCGACATAGCGGTGCGCGATGAGCATGCGCGCGGCGAGAAGCACGATCTCGGCCGCGAGCCACAGCGGCGCCCACGCATGATGCACGCGAAAGCACGCCACCACGGCGACGAACGCGCTCGAGAGTCCCGACATCAGAAGCGGGCGTGTGTTCTCGAATAGCGTAGACAGCAGCGACGCGCGTATCGACGCGGTTACCTGACCGTTGCCCGATGCCGGTGTATCGAGAAGAAAATTGAACATAGACGGCCTGGCTGGCATGAAGTAACCGCGCTGTCCCTGCATCCACTGCCTGCGGTGGGTCGAACGTCCGATCGATGCGGTTAAAGCGCGACGCCGATCTTTTCGTTTACGGCGCGACGAACGACTTACTTGATGGCTGCGCACAGCATGAACGGGTCGAAGCAGCAGACCCGCAACGCATGCGCGTCCTCGCGATTCGTCAGGGGATTGTATCGGGAACTGTCGCGATGGGAGCCGGAATCGGGCAAACCGTCGCCATGCGATGCGCGCGTGTTGCATGCATGCCCGGAAAACGATTGCGCAAACGAATGCGCGGTGCACGTCTCGCGCAGCGACGCACGCAACGACGATTCAACGATCCACACAGATGCGGCGTCAGGCTCACTTGAACGCGACTGCCGCGCCACCTATCGTGTAGAGGGCGTGTGAAGGGCATGTGAAGGGCGAGTAGAGAGTTTTCTTCAGGAGCGAGCCATGTATGCCGATGCAGTCGATGTGAGCTTCGATAGCGCGCACTTGTTTCTGCGGCTGTCCGACGGGCGGGATATCGAGTTCCCGCTGCGCTGGTTTCCGGTGCTGGAAGCCGCGACGTCCGACGAGCGCGAGCACTTCGCGATTTCGCTGGACCGGCAGCAGTTGTACTGGCCTGAACTCGACGAAGATATGAGCGTGCCGGCCTTGCTGCTGTCGTTGCCGGACACGCGACACTGATCGAGTGCGCTTGAATGAGCCCGAGCGAGCGCGAGTGACCCCGAGTGCGCTTGGAGCGCGAACTAGCCGCTCGAACCGCGTCAGCCCGGTTTCGGCTCGCCCTTCAGATGGCGCCGGGCGACTCTCCAGTTCGTCGGGGAATGGCGCGCGTCGCGTTTTGCGCATGCGCGCTCGGCGCGGTGCAGCACTTTCAGAAGCCTGGCATACCGTAATGGCTTGCGCAAAAAACTGAAGACGCGAATGCGCGGCGGCAATGCGCCGTTGAAAGCGAGGATGACCGGCACGGAAGCAAGTACAGGGTCTTTGCGCATTTCGCGCACGAGCGCGGGACCGGAAAGGCCTGGCGTGCGCGTATCGGAGATCAGGACATCGGGACGGCTCGCGCGCGCCAGATCGAGCGCGTCGCTGCCGTTGGTGGCCGTGCGGACCACATAGCCCTCCGCGGCGATCAGCAGGCCGAGGGTACTCAGCACGCTCGCATCGGCATCGACAATAAGGATGTCTGCCATATTGCCCTCCGTACTCTTTTCCGATTTTAGCAAGCGCCATTCCAATCGCGACAGTTTTATGCGTCGCTGCGCGGCATCGCGTACAGGCCGATTGACGAAAGCGCGGCGATCCGTCTTTTGCTGCCATGCACAAAGCAACACTCGTATGCGCCGCGCGTGTCAGGCTCGCTTCATGCTGCTGTATCGCTGGCGACGCCTTGTCGTCTCAAAGGAGGGTTCATCATGAATAAGGATCAGGTGAAGGGCACTGTTGAGAAGGTGAAGGGCAAGGCCAACGAGGCAATCGGCCGCGCGACGGACAATCCGGCCCGGGAGCTGAAGGGCGACGTGCAACAGGAAGTCGGCCAGACCCGCAAGGACGTCGGCGACATGAAGGAAGCCGTCAAGGACTCCCAGAAGCGCAAGCACTAAAGCAAGTTCGTTCAGGCTGACGGGCCGGAACACGGTCCGCAGGCCACGAGGGCGCCTTTACACAGGCGCCCTCGGTCGTTATCGACCGCCTCTTTGGCCGCCATCGGCCGCCTCGTTGCCCGCCCTCACCCGCCTCACTCGCCCTGGCCCGCCCTCACTCGCCTTTGCCGCTTTGCCTTTACCGGCCGCCTAAGCAGCTTCGTCATTTTTTTGTAATGATCGGGTAACGGCCCGGTCCGGGTCTGCTCCCTAGACTGGCACCACGTCTCACTCCTTTGCAATAACGTGATCCGGTTCAGACGACCAGCCATGCGTATCTCTTCGTCCCGTTCGATCGGGCGCGCGCTCGCTGCCGGCGCAGCCGCCGACCTGCCGCGCATGCAAGCGCAGTTCGAAGCGCACGCACGGATGCCGACCTCGGCCACCGCTTTCACTGCTTTCACCGCGCAGATTCCCGATCCGGCATGGAAGAACAAGCCGGTCTGGTATATGGTCGCGAAGGCGGACATGATCATCAACCCGGACCTCGAACGGATCGATGCGGCCCGCGCGGCTGCGCAGACCGTTGAAATCGACGGCACGACGCGCGCCGGCCCAAGCTCAAGATTCACGCGGAAACATCGACGGTACACGAAATGCGAATTCTGGTCATCGAAGACGAAGCAAAAACCGGCGACTATCTGCAGAACGGGCTCACCGAAGCCGGGTATGTGGTCGACGTGGCGAACAACGGCATCGACGGCCTGCACCTCGCGCAGGAAACGCGTTACGACCTGATCCTGCTCGACGTGATGATGCCGGAGATGGACGGCTGGACCGTCATGAAAAAGCTCGGCGCGCGCACCGACACACCGGTGCTGTTCCTCAGCGCGCGCGGCACGCTCGAAGACCGGTTGAAGGGCCTCGATCTCGGCGCCGACGATTACCTCGTCAAGCCGTTTTCGTTTGCCGAACTGCTCGCGCGCATCCGCATCATCTTGCGGCGCGGGCAGCCGCAAAAGCAGGAAGAGTTGCTGACGCTCGGCGACCTGCGCGTCGATGTGCCGAAGCGCCGCGTCGAGCGCAACGGCACGCGCATCTCGCTCACCAACAAGGAATTCAACCTGCTGCAGTTCTTCATGCAGAACCAGGGGCAGGTGCTGTCGCGCGCGCTGATCGCCTCGCGCGTGTGGGACATGAACTTCGACAGCGATACCAACGTCGTGGACGTCGCCGTGCGCCGGCTGCGGCAAAAAATCGACGAGCCGTTCGAGCGGCGCCTCATTCATACGGTGCATGGGGTCGGCTATCGCTGCGAGGACGAATCGTGAAACGCATCTCGCTGACCACACGGCTCGCGCTGCTGTTTGCGCTGATTGCGTTTGGCGCGATGGCGATCGTCGGTTTCGTGCTGTACCGGCAACTCGAAGCGCAACTCGTGGTGCGCGACGACGGCGCGCTCGTCACGCGCGTCGATCAGATCCGCACGCTGATGCACGACGTCGACGTACGCGATCTGATCCGCGAAAAGCCGCAGCTCTTCGCGAATATGCTCGGCAATACCGAGTCGCTGCTCGTCGTGCGCATGCAGGACGGCACGCCGCTCATCACGGTCAATCCGGGTCACACGGCCGTGCCCGACGTCAAGCCGGTGCCGGCCGGCGCCGCACTGTCGCTGTCGGCCGTCCATCACACGACACAGGACGACGGCACGCCGTTCATCTATGTCGCGGCCGCCGCGCAGGGCGCGGCCGGACAGCGCGATCTGCAGATCATCTCGGGGCGGCTCATGGCCGAGCGCACGAAAATGCTGGCCGACTATCGCGATCAGATTCTGCTCTTCGCGTCGTTCGCGGCGCTGCTGGCCGCGCTGCTCGCGTACGGCCTCGCGCGCCGCGGCATGAATCCGCTGCGACGCCTTGCCACCGAGACCGCCTCGATCGGCATGGGCAATCTGTCGACGCGCATCGAACAGCGCGACGCGCCGCCCGAACTCGACGCGCTGATCGGTGCATTCAACGCGATGCTCGACCGGCTCGAACGCGGTTTCACGCAGTTGAAACAGGTGTCCGCCGATATGGCGCACGACCTGCGCACGCCGATCGGCAATCTGCTCGGGCAAACCGAAGTGGGATTGGGCCAGACGCGCGACATCGCCTACTACCAGCGGCTGCTCGGCTCGAACTTCGAGGAACTGCAACGGATGTCGAAAATGATCGACAACATGCTGTTCCTCGCGCGCGCCGAACATGCCGATCATGCGATCGAACGCAAGGCGCTGCCGGTCCCCGAAGAGTTCACGCGCATCGTCGAATACTTCGAAGACCTGGCCGACGACCGCGGCGTGCGCATCGAGTCGCACGGCAACGGCACGGTGTTCGCCGATCCGCTGCTGCTGCGGCGCGCGCTCGGCAATCTGCTCGCCAACGCGGTTCGCTACGCGCAGCCCGGCTCGGCGATTTCAATGACGGCCGAAGCACGCGCGGACGGCGTCGCGCTGCACGTGGAGAACCGCGGCCCGACCATTCCGCCGCATCATCTCGAGCGGCTCTTCGACCGGTTTTATCGCGCCGACGCGTCGCGGCAGCGGTCTTCGGAATCGAGCGGGCTGGGGCTTTCGATCGTGCGCAGCATCATGCAATTGCATGGCGGCAGCTGGCTCGCTCAGAGCGAGGCGGGCGTGACGCGGTTTACGCTGGTATTTCCGCAGCCAACCCATGCCGTAGCCGACCCCGCCGGCAGCGACGCGGCGACGGACCCGCGCACCGCACCGCCGTCCGTCCCGCCCTCGCAATCGCAATCGCAATCGCCGGCAGGCTGATTTCACGAAGCTTTTCGGCGCCACCGCGCGCTGCACGTCTGGCACCCGTCACCGTATCTTGCACTGGCGAATTTGGCGGTCTATGGTGGCGCCGGACCCATCGCGCGCTCAACTCCCACGCAATGCTGCATCGCACCGCAACTGTCGGCGCAAACCCTCATTGTCACGCTGGTCCAAGGCAGATAACTCTACTCGTCAGTTTAACCAGGGCCTCGGACGTCGACGGGCCGATTCAGGAGCTGCGATGCGATACGTGTTTTCTACCTCCGCGGTCGCGGCGCCGGATCGTTTCGATTACTGGCGAGACGTCGTGTGCAGCCATTGCATTCCGGCGGCGAGCGACTCCCCGCATCGAAACCAGTTTGACGCCGACATCATCGGACGGTCGATCGGCGCGCTGCACGTCGCGAAGATGAGCGGCCCCGAGCATCAATGGGTGCGGGATTTCAACAACATTCGAACCGGACCGGAAACGAACCTTTGGCTTTCGTATCTCGAGCATGGCGTCGCCTACCTCGAACAGAACGGCCGAAGAGTCGTGCAGCAAGCGGGTGACGTTCTGCTCTACGACGCGGCGCGTCCGTTCAGCTATACGATCGCGCCGGAATCGTTCTTCATTCTGCGTATTCCGCGAGACCTCCTGCTTCGTCGCACGGCGCGCGCGGAACACGTGGTCGCTACGTCGCTTGGACCCGGCACCGGCTTTCGGGCCGTGTTAGGCGCCATGGTCAAGGAAGCATGCGAATCGAAAGAGCTCAATCAGTCCGCTCACGCCGAGTCGCGCGTGGCGAGCGCGATCCTCGATCTCGTCAGCGCAATCATCGAAATTCATCAAGGCGACGTGCCCGCCGCGTCTTCTCAGGCAGCGCTGTACCACAAGGCAATCGCATTCATCGAGGAGAACATCGAATACGTCGGCCTCGACGTGGACCACATCGCGACTTCGATGCATGTGTCGACGCGTACCTTAGCGCGTGCTTTCGCAGGACAGGCGACCACCCCGATGAAATCGATCTGGCAGAAGCGGCTCGAGGCCAGCTATTGCGCGCTGCGCGGAGGGACGGTCAAGAACGTCACGGAAGCAGCGATGACTTACGGATTCTGCGACGTTTCTCACTTCAGCCGCTCGTTTAAAAAGAGCTACGGTGTGACGCCTCAGAGCGTCCTGTTGCGCACCCAAAGGCCTACTTCAGTGTTGATCGACAAGTAGCCGTGGTTCGAGCGGCAGCACAACCGCTGCGCCGCGCATCCGAAGCTGCGATGCGCCGCGGCCGTCGCCATGCTCACGGCAGGTCGGGACGTCGAGTGTGGAAATCGGTCGCGCACTGAAACGCGTGGCCCACCGAAAACAGGTGCGACTCAGTGAAAGGCGCGCCGATAATCTGCATGCCGACCGGCAGCCCGCCGGAATCGAACCCGCACGGAACGTTGAGCGAAGGTAGACCCGTCAGGCTCGCCACGCCCGTAAATTGCATGATGGCCGAGAGCATGTCTTCTTCCACGCCGTTTTCGATGACGACCGAGGTTTCACCGAGCGCCGTCGCGGTAAAAGGCAGCGTCGGACAAATAAAGACGTCCACACGCCTGAAGGCTTCGAGAAATTCGTTGCGCAGCAGGGACCGGTACCGCTGCGCCTGCAGATAATGAGTGGCCAGCAGCATCTCGCCCACCTCGAGCAACGTGCGAACGTCCTCGCCAAAATCGCCGGGCCTTTCGCGCAACGACTTCTGGTGATACGTGCTGGGCTCGGCCGATTCGATCGTCAGTTGCGCGGAGATGTTGCCTTCGATGTGCTTGATGTCGACTTCGACGAGATGAGCGCCTAGTGCTTCGAATGTCTTCAGCGCCTGCTCGACCGCGCGTTTCACGTCGGGCTGGATGTGACTGAAGAAATAGCGGGGGACGATACCGATGCGCAGCCCTCTGACACCCACGCTCATTCTCGATAAGTAATCGTCGACGGGTACCGAAGCCGTGGCGGGGTCGGTCGGATCAGAGCCGGCAATCGCGTTGAAAACCAGCGCGCAATCCTCCACGGTCCGCGTCATGGGCCCTGCCGTATCCATCGTCCAGGCAAGAGGCACGATGCCGGAATTGCTGACGCGTCCATACGTGGGCCGTAACCCCACCACGCCGTTGATCGCCGAAGGAAGCCGGATCGACCCGCCTGTGTCGGTACCGAGCGCGCCATAGCAAAGACCGGCGGCAACGGCGGCGCCCGACCCGCCACTCGACCCGGCCGGAAACTTGCCCGTATCCCATGGATTGCGCACGTGCCCGTAGTGCGGATTCGCGGAGGTGCCGCCCCAGGCGAACTCGTGCATGTTCGTCTTGCCGACGAATACGGCGCCGGCCTGTTTGAGCTTCGCGATGACCGTGGCGTCCTTGTCCGGGTGCCAGTCTTCGAGAATCCTGCTTCCGGCCGTCGTGCGTTCGCCGCGAATTCCGATGTTGTCCTTGATGCCCAAAGGAATGCCGTGCAGCGGACCCAGGTCGTACCCGGCCGACAACATCAGCTCCGCGGCAGCCGCCGCCTTTTTTGCCGATGCTTCGTTGACGGAAATGAAAGCGCGCAGCGTACCGTTGTGCTGCCCGATTGCCTGAAGTGACGATTCGAGAAGTTCGGTCGGGCTCACCTCGCCACGACGGATAAGCTTCGCGGCGGCCGCGATGGACAACCCCGACAGTTCACTCGCCATGTGGCACCTCGCCATGGTTGACCGTCTGCAGGATTCCCGTAATCGGCGTCACGTGTGCGAACTCCGGCGCACTCATTTTTGCCGACAACGCGTTGGCGTCCTTCAACCAGACGCCAAGAATCGGGCTGATGGCAGCGGTCCGGCTCCCGTCGAGAGGCAAATCCGACGCTTGCGCAATTGTCTTGACCAGCTGATCCACATTCGAATTGGACACTGCGTTCTCCTTCATGAGCGACGAGACGAGCGTAGCGCGCGCAAATTCCCCGCGCTTGTGCATGCGTGCCATGCGCGTGGAACAGCAGGGTCAACGCGCGGCATCAGCAATGACCCTGGTGTGGCGGACGGGGACTATTGCGTTGTCTTGGATATGCAAGCGGGCTACACGACGCCCTGTTAATTTCGCAGCATCACTTCCGTCGGTGCCCGTTTTCGCTCGCACTTGCGCATTCATGCGACTTCGCCGGGCAGGGTGACAAGCCGGCGACAGCAACCGTTCAACAAACCAGCGGAGCTTCCATGAGTCGAATACTTTCCTGGCTGGCAGCTATTTGCCTGCTGTCCCTCGCGCAAACTCCAGCGACAGCGGCGGACAAGGAGCCCATCACGGTCGGAAGCATTCTCGATGAAACGGGAGGGCTCAACGTCTACGGCAAGTCGATGGCGGACGCCACGAAGCTTGCCATTCAGTCCATCAACGAATCGGGCGGCGTGCTCGGCCGCCCCCTGAAGCTCGTCATGTACGACGCGCAGTCCGACAACGCCAAATACACGACCTACGCGAATCAGCTTGTTCTCCGCGATAAGGTATCGGTCGTCATGGGCGGCATCACGAGCGCGTCGCGGGAAGCGATCCGGCCCGTCGCAGACCGCTACAAAACGCTCTACTTCTACAACGAGCAATATGAAGGCGGCGTGTGCGACAAGAATGCTTTCCTGACGGGCATCGTGCCTTCCCAGCAGATCGCGCCGCTGGTCGACTGGGCCATCAGGAACGGCAAGAAGAAGTTCTACGTTCTGGCGGCTGACTACAACTACGGTCATATCTCGGCCGACTGGGTCAAGCAGTACGTCGCGAAGGCCGGCGGCACCGTGATCGGAACCGACTTTATCCCGCTCGACGTGAGCGAGTTCGGTTCGGTCATCTCGAAGCTTCAGGAGGCGAAGCCCGACGTCGTCCTTTCGCTGCTCGTGGGCGGCAATCACATCGCCTTCTATCGACAGTTCGCAGCGGCGGGATTGTCGAGCCGCATGCAGATCGTCTCAGCGACGTTCGGCCTCGGAAACGAGCAGGTCGTTCTCAGCCCTAAGGAAGCGAGCGGCATCGTCGTCGCGTTTCCGTACTTCCAGGAACTCGGCGGCGCGGACAACGACACGTTTCGCGCAGCCTGGAAGAAGGCGTACGGCGATCACTACCCGTACATCACGGATAGCGCGGTCGCGGTCTGGAACGGCTGGCATTTGTGGGCCATGGCCGTCGCAAAGGCGGGCAGCACGGACCGCGACAAGGTCATCGGCGCGCTCGAGAGCGGCATCGCGTTCGACAGTCCTTCGGGCAAGGTGTCGATGGACGCCGGCACGCACCATCTCGTGCAGAACGTGCATATCGCCCGCGCAAACGAAACTCACGGCTTCACGGTAATCGGCGAGCAACAGGCGGTTGCCCCGAGCTACGAGCGCAGCGTGTGCGACCTGAAAGCCCGTCCCAACACGGCCCGCCAGTTCACGCCTTCCGCCGGCGCGAACTGAATGACTGACCGCCTCGGACGAACCTGAAGATGGAAGCCTCAACCTTGGGCTGGATAGTCAATATGGCTGTGTCCGTCGGACTCAGCATCGCGATTCTCGTGCTGGTCTCGCTCGGTCTATCCGTTCTGTTCGGGATGATGGGCATCATCAATCTGGCCCACGGCGAGTTCCTGATGTTCGGCGCTTTTGCGACGCTGGCAGGTGTCAGGAGCGGTCTCCCGCTGCCGCTCGCGATGATCCTCGCGACTGCGGTCGTCGCCGCGTACGGATGGGTCGTGGAACGCGTGCTGATCCGCCACCTGTACGGGCGCCTCGCGGACAGCATGCTTGCGACGTGGGGGCTGAGCCTGATCATGTCCCAGGTCGCGGTTTACGTATTCGGGCCGACGACGCAAGGCATTCCGACTCCCGGCGGCAGCCTCCGGGTAGGCGGATACTCGGTCTCCGTTTATTCGATCGTGCTTGTTGTTGCGGCGCTCGCGCTGCTTGCGATCGTCTATGCGGTCTTCACGCGAACGAAGTATGGCGTGATGGCGCGAGCAGCGGTTCAGCGGCCACAGATGGCTTCGGCCATCGGCATCGACCCGCGGCGTATCAACGCATTGACCTTCATGTTCGGCGCGGGCCTCGCCGGTGCCGCCGGCGCGCTGCTGGCGCCCATGGTCGGCGTGATGCCGACCATGGGCGAAGCCTACATCGCGCGCGCGTTCATGACCGTGGTCGTGGGGGGTTCCGGAGTTCTCACGGGCGCGGCGGCAGCGTCGGTCCTGCTGGGCGGCATCGAGAACGTCATTTCGTATCTCTCGACTCCGTTCTTCGGGCAAGCGGCTTTGCTCATCCTCGCCATTTGCCTGGTACGGGTGATGCCAACCGGCATTTCCGGTCGCTTGCGACGCAAGCTTTGAGCGGACGCCGACCCATGAAACTATCGAACGGCAATTTGAGGCTACGGCTCGTCGCGTGTGCCGCGGTCGCGGTGATTTGCCTCGTTCTCGGCGTTGTCATGCCCGAGTTCGCGGTCATGCAGGCGACAAGCTGGGTGCTCTATGGCCTGCTCGCGGTCAGCCTGACACTCGTTTGGGGCCATGGCGGAATATTCAGCTTCGGGCAAGGCGCGTTCTTCGGCATCGGCGCGTACGCCTACAGCCTTGCTGCCATCAACTTCCTGCCCGTCACGAACGAGACTTTCTCCGCGGTGGCGCTCGCCATCGTGGCCGCGGCAGCCGTGGCGGCTATCGTCGGGTACTTCATCTTCTATGGGAACGTCGGCGACGTCTACGTCGGCATCATCACGTTGGCGATGACGCTCGTTTTCTTCACCGTGCTGTCGAGCACGGCCGACCCCAAGTACCACATCGGCGCAGCGCAACTCGGAGGCTACAACGGCATCTCGGCCGTCCCTCCGCTCACACTGCCGTTCGGCGATGGCGGAACGGCGCTGACGGTGGTGCAGTCGTATGCGCTCGTTGTCGTGGTGTGCGCATTGATCGTCGCGCTGCTTTACGTGCTTCTGAGGCGCCCCTTTGGCCGGGTTCTTACCGCGTTGCGCCAGAACGAGTTGCGCACCCAGCTGCTCGCCTACGACGTTCGTCTGCGAAAGCTGATCGTGTTCACCGCGGGCGGAGCAATCGCCGGCGTTGCCGGCGCGCTGTACGCGTCATGGGCCATGTTCATCAGCCCGGGCGTGTTCGGACTATCGCTTGCGGCTCAGGTCGTGATCTGGGTGCTCGTCGGCGGCCGCGTTTCGTTTGCGGGAGCGTTCGTCGGCGCGCTGCTGGTGCAGTCGGCATCGTTCGCACTGGGCGGCGGCGCCGGTGACGCGACGCCGATCGTGCTCGGCGCCGTGCTGATCGCAGTGGTTCTGTTTCTGCCGATGGGTGTCGTTCCCACCCTCGCGAATGGCTTCGCGTCGAGACATGAAAAAAAGCTTGCTCGAACGAGCCTCGCCGCGCAAGCCGAATCGCGCGAGCCGCGACTCGGCGAATTGCCGTTTCTGAGCGAATCGCGCGGCGCCGCGCTTATCGCGAACGGACTCGAGAAGCGCTTCGGTGGCGTAAAAGCGGTACAGGAAGCGACCATCGAGTTCGGGCAGCGCGGCGTTCATTGCCTGATCGGGCCAAACGGCGCCGGCAAAAGCACCTTCTTCAATCTGCTTGTCGGTCGTTTTCCGCCCAGTCGCGGCGCAATCGAGCTCGAAGGCCGCCCCATCACTCACATGAAGTCGCACGACAGAGTGCGCAGCGGGCTCGGCATCAAGCTTCAGGTGGCCAGCATTTTCAACGACCTGTCCGTACGCGAAAACCTCTGGCTGGCAGCGTTCGGACGTCTGAGGCATGCGAGGTCCGCGGACCGCCGGACTCAGGAGCTGATCGACTGGCTGGGATTGAACGAACGTGCTGACGACAGCGCCGGATTGCTGTCGCATGGTCAGAAGCAATGGCTGGAAATCGCCATGGTCGTCGCGACGGAACCGTCGGTTGTCCTGCTCGATGAACCGACAGCGGGCATGACGAGAGAAGAGACTTCACGCATGGCCGCGATGGTGCGACTGCTGGGGCGTTCGGTCTCGGTCATCGTGGTCGAGCACGACATGGAATTCGTGCGCGCGCTCGATGTTCCCGTGACGGTGTTTCATCAGGGGCAGGTCTTTGCTTCGGGGTCGCTCGATGAATTGCGCCGTGACGAACGAATCCTGGACATATACCTGGGTCGACATGGACAAGAGCATGCTGCTTGAAATATCGAACCTCCACGCCGGCTATGGGAAAACTTCGGTCCTGCACGGCTTGGACCTCAAGCTCGAACCGGGACAGATGGTTTCCATTCTCGGCCGCAACGGCGTCGGCAAGACTACCCTGCTGCGCGCGATAGCGGGCGCGATTGCGGTGCAGCAGGGCGACATATCGTTCGACGGCAGTTCGCTGAAAGGCATGGAGATGCATCGGCGCGCGCGTAAAGGCATCGCCTACGTGCCGCAGGGCCGCGACATCTTTCCTTCGCTGTCCGTTATCGACAACCTGAAGGCCGCGGCCTTTGGCACGAAGCGGCCGGACTGGCGCGAGGCCATCGACGGCCTGTTCGCCTGGTTTCCCATGCTTCGCGAGAAAGCCGATGCGCGCGGCGACTCGCTCAGCGGCGGACAACAACAGATCCTCGCTCTCGCGCGGGCGCTGATCACGCGCCCTTCGCTGCTGCTGCTCGACGAGCCCTCCGAAGGCATACAACCGTCGATCGTCGACCAGATAGCCGAGACGGTGCGCGACATCAACCGGCGGGACGGCATTGCCGTCATCGTCGTCGAGCAGAATCTCGAATTCGTCTCACGGATGGGCGCGCATTGTCGACTCGTCGACAAAGGGCGTATCGTATTCGAATGCGAGCCTGAACGAATCATGAACGACGCCGACTTGCAACGACAGTATCTAGGAGTGTGAATATGTTGCGCGGAAGCCCCAGCTACGAAGACGAGATTCGTCGTTTCCGTTGGGAGATCCCGGAGCGTTACAACATAGGCGTCGACGTCTGCGACAAGTGGGCCGACGTGGAACCGGAGCGAATTGCCCTCGTTCACGAACACAGAGACGCAAGCGTCGTACACGTGACTTTCGGGGAACTGCGCCGGTGCAGTAATCAGGCGGCGAACTGCCTGAAAGCGCGTGGTGTGGCGAGAGGAAGCCGCGTCGCGATCCTTCTTGCGCAGTCTCCACAAACTGCCATCGCGCACATTGCGGCTTTCAAGGTCGGCGCCATTTCGGTCCCGCTGTTCTCGCTGTTTGGCGAGGAGGCGCTCGAATATCGACTGAAAGACAGCGGCGCAAGCGTGCTTGTCACGGATGCAGCCGGCGTGAAAAAGATCGCGGCTATCCGGGACCGGCTACCCGATTTGCGGTCGATACTCGTTACCGAGCCAGTTGAAGACTCGATTATCGAAATCGAGGATTTCGACTCGGCGCTCGATGCCGAGCCGCACGCCTATGAACCGGTCGCGACACTCGCGGAAGACCCGGCCACCATCATCTATACGTCGGGCACCACGGGCAAGCCGAAGGGCGCGTTACATGCGCATCGCGTGTTGCTGGGCCATCTTCCCGGCGTGGAGATGTCACACGGCGGCACGGTGAGCCGGGGCGACATCTTCTGGACCCCTGCCGATTGGGCGTGGATTGGCGGTCTGCTGGATTTGCTGCTGCCGGCGCTTCATCACGGGGCCACCGTCGTGTCACACCGGTTCGAGAAGTTCAATGCCGCGGCGGCATTCGACCTGATGAGCCGTCACCGGGTCACGCATGTGTTTTTGCCGCCGACGGCGCTCAAGATGCTGCGCGTGGAGAAATCGCCGCGCGAGCGATGGGACCTGCGGCTTCGGTCCATCGCGAGCGGCGGGGAATCGTTGGGCGCCGAGCTGCTCAACTGGGGGAAGACGGCGCTCAACGCGACCATCAACGAGTTTTACGGCCAGACCGAATGCAACATGGTTGTGTCGTCCTGCGGCAACTGGTTCGAGCCTCGTCCCGGAGCGATCGGACGCGCCGCGCCGGGCCACGACGTGCAGATCGTGGACGACCACGGCGACGTGGTTCCGGTTGATCAGATCGGCAATATCGCGATCCGGTCGCCCGATCCGGTCATGTTTCTCGGCTATTGGAACAACCCGTCGGCCACCGCCGGTAAGTTCGCGGGAGACTTCCTGCTGACGGGGGATCTGGGCCGCATGGACGCGGATGGATTCATCGACTACGTCGGCCGCAACGACGACGTCATTACGAGCGCGGGCTACCGTATCGGGCCCGGGCCTATCGAGGACTGTTTGCTTGGGCACCCGGCCGTGCGATTGGTGGCTGTGGTCGGGGTGCCGGATGCGGAACGCACGGAGATCGTGAAAGCGTATGTCGTGCTGGCGGACGGGTTCTCGGCTAATGATGCGCTGACGAGGGAACTGCAGGACCACGTGCGCACGCGTCTCGCGGCGCATGAGTATCCGCGGGTTATTGAATATAGGGAGTCGCTTCCGATGACTTCGACCGGGAAGCTGATTCGGCGGGAGTTGCGCAACGGATGAGGGAGTGCGTTTCCATTCCTGGCAATATTCAGTAGATCCGCTTAAGCGAACGGCCGACGGCCTATTTTGCTATCTCAGCCAGCCTTCCGTAGCAAGCCGCGCGATTGCGCGATTTCACCCACGACAGGCGTTGGACTCGCAGGTGTGTGCGGCTTCCAAAAGTCTAGACCGACTTTCGCAAGCAAGTGAGGCGGTACGGCAGCATAAAGCGACCGCGGATGCTGGACCGGTTGCTCGCAACTACTTTTCATGGACCCCACAGAATGTTTCCAATGTATTGCGGCGCGCGCGTCCGTGAATTATTTCAGCGCGGCCGAAAAGAGAAGCGTTGCCCTATAACATCCAACGCGTTAAATGCTAAAGCACTGCGTTAAGCAGCCACGCCCCATCTTGATTGATAAACTCATAGGTGAGGGCCTGACTTTCTCCACTTTCGGGACTGTAATAGACGGCTCGAAATCGGAACGAGTTCAGCGACTTTTGCGTCCACGAGTCAGTGCGAAGGACCGTCAAACAACGGTTTTTAGGGGCGTACTTCATGTTCGTCCAAGGAGACGGAATCCATCCGTTGCCGAGCTGCGCTGACGTATACATACTCAATACGCGGGAGTCATTCCATTCGTGATAACACGATGCCTTGGACATCACCGCAACCAGAACAGGCTGCGCTGAATTCACCTGATTCCTAAAGGCCGCGTCCCGTGCGCCTAGCGACGCAGACACCGCACTGCGCAACTGCTGCTGTTGTTCGGTTGATAGACTCGGTCCGAGGAAGGCTGGCGTTCCATTTGCATTTGGCGCCAACGCCCGATTCATCTGCGCCAGACCATTGTTGAAACTCTGCAAGTCGGCGGTAGTACACGCCGCGAGCGCCAGGGTTCCTGCCACGGTCGCCAGACGGAAAGTGATGGTCATGCTAACCCTTGTGGTGATTGGAAATCGACCACGGAGATAACGACTCAAGGTCATTCATTCTTTAGGGTTTGAGAATCGGGGCTGTACACACACCTATGAACGTGCCAAGTGCCGCCATCAGCTTGACAAGCACCGCGTCGGTAAAACCAATGCACGTTGCATCATTCCCGTCTACGAACTCTACGGAAATCATCTAGAGCGGGAACACCTAGAGCGACGGGCACTCCACGTTCGAACTGCTTTTGCAGATTCTCGTCGGTCGAAAGCAAACGTTTGATAATGGTGCCGGCTTTCACTCCACGCAACTTCACCGGTTTGCCACTGAACATTAGTGGCGTCAAGGAATACCTTCGATATTAGAGGTTCATCTTCATCTCTTGAAACGGTGCATATGAAGGCATAGGATTCAGGCATACTTCAGCGCAGTTGGCAGATGCACCGTGGGTGACAGAAATAAAGCGCTGGCGAGAGACCTAATCCGCATATCGACTCGTTCATCGCGACAACAACTAGTTGATGCGAGTTGCATCGTGCTGTGCGCGTCGAGAGCAGTGCGCCTTTCGGACGAAAGACGATGTGACGGCTCTCGCGCGGTCGCTTGGCGCACTGACCAGAGAATGCCACTGCGACAAGGATGGTAGTCGTTGTATGGCAACCCAGTCTTACGCGTCCTTCATTGTGAACTAACTTTCCTGCTTTGCCATACTCCGGAGTGTCCGGCTTCAGCAATGTCCGCTCGAACCAGCGACGGTTCGAGATAAGTAAGCGTCGAAAGCACACCACGGCTAGAACGGGAAATCGCTTACAGAGCGAATATAGGAAAAACAGATGGACCAGACCATATCGGAGCCAGCGAGTACGCCAGAAGAGCGTCATGCCGTGGAAATTCAAGCCACGCTCACAAGCAAAGTTAACCTCGCGGATTTTCAGAACGCAATCCCGGTGCTCCGGGAGCTCTCCGTTGCAAACGAAACGGATAGCGACGTCAAGTCTTTGCGGCTAAATGTGTCCTCGGAGCCGTCGTTCTTCAAAACGAGGACATGGCACATCGACCACATCGGCGCGGGCAAGGCTGCACGCATCAATGACCTCGACCTATCGCTGGATGGCCCGCTCCTTGGCCGGCTGACAGAAGCAGAAAAGGCAAGCGTCAAGTTCCAGCTGACGACCGGGTTAGATGCTCCAACCGAGCTTGCATCTTCTGAAGCGACTGTCGAACTGCTTCCTCGCAACCAGTGGGGAGGCCTGTCATCGCTTCCGGACATGGTTGCAGCGTTTGTCCAACCAAATGAACCCGCGATTGAACGTGTCTTGAAGAAGGCGGCGGAGGTCCTTCACAAGGCGGGCAAGCCTGGCGCGATAAACGGGTATCAGGAGGGAGCGCGCCGAGCGTGGGAGTTGGCGTCAGCAATCTGGAATGCAATCGGTTCAATGGGCATCGACTACGCTCTGCCGCCGGCGAGCTTCGAACAGACGGGGCAGAAAGTCCGTAGCCCGAGCCAAATTGCAGATTCCGGGCTCGCGACATGCCTTGACCTTGCGCTGTTCGCATGTGCAGCTCTCGAGCAAGCTGGACTCAATCCGTTGCTAATCTTCACGGAAGGACATGCTTTCCCCGGGGTCTGGCTGAAGTCGGAGGAGTTTTCGACTTCCGTGGTAGACGACGTAACCGCATTGCGTAAGCGGATAAAGCTCAAAGAACTGGTCCTTTTTGAGTCGACCTTGTTGACGCAGCGTCCCTTTCCAGCGTTCAGTTTCGCTATCGCAAACGGCGAGGAGCAGATTTCCGAAGAAAGGGAGCGAGCGTTCCATCTGGCCATTGATATCCGGCGTGCGCGCCTTCAACGAATCAAGCCACTTGCAAGTGAGCAGGTCATCGCGAGAGGCGAAGTCGGAACCGCGTCCATCAACATGGAAGCAACTCTCGAAACTGCTCCAGTTTTACCAGAGGACCTGGACGATTCCGAAGTAGAAAAAGCAGAAGAGCGCCCGGAGGACCGTCTTACCCGTTGGCAGCGCAAGCTGCTAGACCTGTCTTTGCGTAACAATCTGCTTAGCTTCAAGGGTGGGAAGAAATCATTAAAGCTCGACGCGCCGGACCCGGGAAAACTCGAGGACCTGCTTGCAGAAGGCCATGCCATCAAGTTGCTGACTCGTCCTGACCTCATGGATGGACGTGACCCTCGCAACCAAGCAATTCATGAAGGTCGCGAGCACGAAAATATTCGCCGTGCGCATGCACTGGAGGCCCTGACGCGCAAGGAGGTCTTCATTGGCTTGTCGGATGACGAGATGGATTCCCGGTTGGTCGAACTTTATCGGTCTTCCCGGGCCTCCTTGCAGGAGGGCGGCTCGAATACCTTGTATCTCGCGCTCGGTTTTCTGTCATGGACACGGGAAGCAAAGGATGACAAGAAGTTTCGCGCCCCCCTTATCCTGATACCCGTGTCGCTTGAGCGTCGCAGCGCGCGTTCCGGCTTCAGTCTGAAGTTGCACGATGATGAGCCCCGGTTCAATCCGACGCTCATCGAGATGCTCCGTCAGGATTTTGAGCTTGAGCTCGGGGTCAACGACGGAGAATTGCCCCAAGACGAGTCTGGGCTCGACGTAGCAGGCATCTGGAAGACGGTGTCGAGTGCCATCAAGGACATCAAAGGCTGGGAGGTCGCGGAGGACGTTGTACTCGCGACTTTCTCCTTCGCGAAATACTTGATGTGGAAAGACCTGACCGAGCACACTGAGCAACTCAAGCAGAATCCGGTCGTGCGTCACCTTATTGAGACGCCCCGCGACTCGTATCAAAGCACGATTGAGTTTCCCAATGCTCGCAAGCTCGACGTTGACCTTCAGGTCAAGAATACATTCTGCCCGTTACCTGCGGACTCATCTCAACTCTCGGCGGTCGTAGCGGGCAGTAAGGGAAAGGACTTCGTCCTCATTGGTCCGCCCGGAACGGGCAAGAGCCAGACCATTTCGAATCTCATCGCGCAGTGTCTTGCGGAAAGAAAGCGTGTCCTCTTTGTTTCAGAAAAGATGGCCGCGCTCGACGTAGTGTATCGACGCCTCGCAGATGTCGGTCTTGGCAACTTCTGCCTCGAACTGCACTCGAGCAAGGCGCGAAAGACGCAAGTGCTGGAACAGCTTCGTCATTCCTGGGACGCGGCAGCAGTGATGGCACCAGACGAATGGCATGCGGAAGCGGCACGTCTTGAAGCGCTGCGCACCCAGCTAAATGGTTATGTTGAGCGTTTGCATCGCCGTTACCCCAACGGCTTGTGTGTGTATGAGGCCATTGGCAAGGTGGTTGTGGGGCAAGATTTGCCGGTCCTTCAACTATCGTGGGCATCCGCGCAGGTGCACGATGCTGCCACTGTGCGTCAATTACGCGAGGCGGCGGAATTGCTTGACGTGCACGCCAAGGTGGTAGGCGAAGGCCAGCTTACGTCAAGCCCTCTTGCGCATGTCGCCCAGACTGAGTGGTCGCCCCGCTGGCAATCCGAATTGCTGGAAACCGCTCGAGCTGTTGGACCGACGGTCAGTCGAATTGAGACGGCAGCGCAAGCGCTGGAGGCCGCCATTGGTTTGCCTGCACTTTCACTCGAATCACGTGCTCGAGACGGTTTGCGGCTGATGGCGGCGACGTTGCCCGCAGCTTCAGGCCACGACTGGCGTTTTGCTCTGCGCCCTGATGCGAAGGCGATAGCAGAGGGTTTGCGCGCCGCGACGCCTCTGGTCGAACGGCATCGGGAATTGCGTGCATCATTGTCAGCTCCGCTGGGCAACCAGTTTCTGGAGGACCTGCGGCTGGGCATCGCGCAGCTCGCACGCTACCAAGAGCTGCAATCCCAGTTGGGCCAACCGTGGAACGAAGGTTTGCGTTCCAGGCTCACGACGGGTATTGAACTGCTGGGAAAGCGCCACGAATTGCTCGGTCAGCTAACCCTTCCTTATAAGGATGCAATTCCCACTTCGACGACTCAGCAATTGCAACAGGATTGGCGTGAATTGCAGAATTCGTCATGGCCGATGGCCGTGCTACGCCGGCGCGCCCTGGCAAAAAAACTGAAGGCGCTAGCATCCGGCGGTGGAGAGCCTGATATTGGTGCTGACATCGAGCGTCTCGCCACGATTGACGCGCTGCTAGCTGAAATCAAGTCCCTGGATGACCTGTCGTTACCGACTTCCGGTGCGTGGTCTGGTGTGAACACGGAGTTGGACGTTGCACGGGCCTCTCTAGGTTTCCAGGCAGCACTCGAGCAGGCGCGAGTCAGAGCTGAATGGGAAGACGTAGGTCTTGACCCAGTGGGCCGGGGTCAGTGCGGCGACACCGCAAGGAATGACCTGCAGCGCATGCGAGAGTTACGTCAGATTGACCAGGTCATAAACCGACTTTCTCCGCTTGGTGCGGAAACCGGCGACGTCTGGCGTGGCTATGAGACCGACCTGGGTGTCGCGAAAGCATATGTTGTTTTTCAGATGGCGCTCGCGGCTGCAGTGTCGGACCGCTCGTGGATTGACGAGGGCTTTGGCGTCATTGAGCGGGGGCAAGCTGGCGTTGCTGCAACTGAAGACCTCAAGAAAATGCGTGAACTGGTTTCGCTTGATGGTCGTCTAAAGTCGTTCGACGACTTGTCTTCGAAAACCAATGGGCTCTGGAATGGTTTGCAGACCAAGACAGAGGGCGTCGAGCCGGCCGTACGCTTCTTCGAGGCGCTCTCGGCTGCGCTTGCGGCCATGGCAACTACTCCTGAGGCGCTTGCCGCAGTGAAGAGCCCCATTGCCCTCCTGCTTGGAGACAGCAATGTGCTCCTTGAGCCGACCGGTACGATTGCTGACACAGGCCGAGCCTATGCAGACGCACTGCAGACCTTTGATGCCGCCGTCGCACGCTTTACCGTCGCCAGCGGATTACCTGAGTCGGACACTACGACCCTTGGAGCCCTCCTGCCAGTAGAAGTGGCCAGGCGCGCCAAAAATGTGCTCGATACGTCCAACCGGTTGAATGCATGGTGTGCGTGGCGCAAGACCCGTGCGCATGCGTGCGCGTTGGGCCTGGCACCGCTTGTTGCAGGCCTTGAGCAGGGCTGCGTGGCGCTCGGCAGGGTGAAAGATACTTTCGAGACTGACTATTGCCGCTGGTGGTTAAATGCAGCTGTCGACACTGACGAGGTACTACGTACTTTCGTTTCTGCTGAACATGAAAAACGCATCCGGGACTTCCGGGAACTCGACGAGCGTTTCATTGACCTCACCCAGGCGTGGGTGCGCGCGCAGTTATCCGCAGGACATCCGTCACCGGACCACGTGACACGCGGTTCCGAATGGGGTCTGCTCCGATACGAGATGCAGAAGAAAACGCGTCACCTACCGCTCAGGGAGCTGATGTCACAAGCCTCAACCGCGGTAATGCGTCTGACGCCGTGCCTGCTCATGAGTCCCCTGTCTATCGCACAGTATCTGCCGGCGGCGACAGCGAACTTTGACGTTGTCATTTTCGACGAGGCTTCGCAGATTCCGGTATGGGACGCCATCGGGGCGATGGCCCGAGCGAGGCAAGTCGTCATGGTCGGCGACCCGAAACAGCTTCCGCCCACAAGCTTTTTCGACCGCGCGGGGTCCGACCTTGACGACACAGATGTCGAAGTCGAGCTTGAGAGCATTCTGGAGGAATGCATCGGCGCCAACCTCCCGACCATGAAGCTGTCCTGGCACTATCGTAGCCGGCATGAGAGCCTGATAGCGTTCTCGAACCACCGCTACTACGACGGCGACCTCGTGACATTCCCGAGCCCCGTTACAAACGACCGTGCGGTGAGCTTTAACCTCGTGTCAGGTGGTCAATACGAGCGCGGCGCTTCCCGAACCAACAAGCCCGAAGCAAAGGCGTTGATCGCTGACCTCGTTACTCGGATAAAGTCACCCGGTTTCAGGGAAAGCGGGCAGACCATTGGGGTCGTGACGTTCAACTCCGAGCAGCAATCGCTCATTGAGGACTTGCTGGATGAGGAGCGCCGACAGGACCCGTCAATAGAGTCACACTTCCTCGATACGCAACTCGAACCTGTCTTCGTCAAAAACCTGGAGAGCGTTCAGGGCGACGAGCGTGACATCATGTACTTCTCCATCACGTATGGTCCAGGCATCGACGGCACGATGCCAATGAACTTCGGTCCGATGAACCAACAGGGTGGTGAACGACGTCTCAACGTCGCAATCACACGAGCTCGGCAAGAGCTCCGCGTATTTTGCAGCTTCCGCCCGGAACAGATGGACCTATCGAGAACGCAAGCCCTCGGCGTGCGCGACCTGAAGCACTTCCTGGAATTCGCCGACCGTGGCGCTCGCGCGTTGGGCGAAGCCGTTGCTGGCAGCGTCGGTGATTTTGAGAGCCCCTTTGAAAAGGCAGTGGCTCGCGCGCTCACCGAAAAGGGGTGGACGTTGCATTCGCAGGTCGGCGTCTCTGCGTTCCGTATCGACCTTGGGGTGGTTGACCCGGACGCACCGGGCCGATACCTCGTTGGCATCGAATGCGACGGTGCTACGTATCATCGCTCCGCGACAGCACGTGACCGGGACAAACTTCGAGAACAGGTTTTGCGTGGTTTAGGGTGGGACATACTGCGCATATGGTCAACGGGCTGGTGGATTGACGCACCGGGCACGGCTGAAGCTGTCCATCTTCAACTGGAAAACCTGTTGAATGAACGGAGAGCGCAAGCTGCGACGTTAGCAGCAGAACAAGAGGCGGCGAAACTGGCTCAGGAAGCAATCGTTGACGCCGCACAAAGCTCGCGAGACAAGGCGCAGGGCGAGACGGATAAAGGCACAGGCCATATGGCCGGGGACGAATCGAGAGCTAGCTCAAACTTATCCGCAACCTATTCCAGCAACGCCGCGGTAGCACCAGCCAACTTGCCCGCTGAGGGTCGGTTTATCGAGGTGGACCTTGTAGTTGCTGGATTTGAAGTCGACAGCGATGCGTTCTTCGACGTCACATACAACCCGAAACTGCTTCGCATGATTGACCACGTGGTCACTGTGGAGGGGCCAGTGCGCGACGAAGTGCTCGCCCGACGGATTGCACGAGCTCATGGTTGGGTGCGTACGGGAGGACGGATACAAGAGCGGGTCAACCGTTTGGCCACTCAACACTACAAGAGTGATGCCGAAGATATCGGGACTTTCTTTCGGTTAAAGGCAGACGGTGACGCCATAGGCTTCAGGCGCCCTGCTGATGGCACGGCACGCTCAGTCGACGAGATTTCACTCACCGAACTTAAGGCTCTTGCAATTGAGATGCTACAGGCGGGTCACGACAACGAGTCTGGTGTCACTGCAATGGCGCGAGAAATTGGCCTACGCAAATTGACCGCGGTTAGTAAGGTGCGGCTGGAGCGAGCCTGGTCAAGCGCATTGGGCGGGACGTCGGCCCAGTGAACCGGAGAGGTCGAAAACGTCAGGGGCCGCTGTGCTCCACGGGCACGCGGCAGCAATCGATGACTACACGGGGACAAAAATGGGATGGGGCTTCAGAAAAAGCATAAAAATCGCGCCGGGCCTTCGCGTAAATCTGAGCAAGAGTGGAATCAGCACGTCCATAGGCGGCAAAGGATTGACGTACAACACTCGCGGAAGGGTCACTGCGAGCATTCCGGGTACGGGAATCCGTTTCACGCACAGCATGAAAGCGAGGCGCACGGCAAATCCGGTTCGGTCTGTAGTTGCGGGCAGCAGTCGTATCGATTCAACGACCACTGACCGACTCTCGAAAAGAGAGCAGGCTGCACGCGACTTCGTCGCCCAGGTTCAGTCGCGTACTACCGATGCACTTTTGCAGTACCTCCTCTCGCATGGAGTGTATGTTCGGCGCGATGAGCTTTCTGAGGCAGTAACGCTCGAAGAGCATCAAGGATTTCTCGAGACGTTGAACCGGGAGTTTGATGCGACCACGAAGTCCATCAAGCTTGCTGTTGACATCGGGTCGATATCGCTGGCGGAGAAAGAAAAGGCAATGCTGGCTGTCTACGAAATTGAACGGAAATGCTCAGCTAACCTCGGTGAGCGTGGACAGCTCGCGAGCGAAGCGGTCTCCCTCGCAAATGCCGTTGTCTTGTGGCCCAAGTCGCCGAATTTCGTTGCACCATTCCTTGCCGGTCTTTTGGGCTCGTTTTTCATTTTCTTGAACAGCTTCCCTATTGGACTGGTCTTCCTTGCCGTTGGCTTCGGATATGGACTTTTTAGCCTCAAGTCGTTCAGCAAGAAGAGGGCGGCCGCGATAGAGGCGTTTGAAGCAGCCAACGCGCGGTTCGATTCGCTGTTAGAGGTGGAGATATCGCCCCGTCCTGCTCTGGCAGAAGCCGACGACCTCATGCGGGAGAAAGCAATTGCCTTTGTAGTTCTGACTGTCGTAATAGCGGTGTTGGCCGGTTATCATCGGACACAGGACGGCCATCAGGAGGCGGCGGTGCCGTCTGGTACTGAAGCCATCGTCGCCTCTGCGGCCAACACGGTCGCCCAGGAGCAAGCTGGTTCGCAGCATCCCGACTTCAGTTGGCTCGTTGGGAAGTATCCCTCTGACGTCGCTACGGACAAGCGCTTCCGCGCGGCGTTCAATCACATTTCGCGCGCGGATTGGAAAAAGTTCGTAGACCGCCTCGCGGTCAACGATGCGGCTGGAATTCAGAGGAAAGACGGTTACATCGTCGGCGAAGGCTGCAAGGCGCACCTTTGCAACTCGGATAACGCCGCGTTCGTCATTAACGCGACTACGGGCAGGGGTGACATTGTCTTCAGGGAGACAGTTGATTACTCCTCCGGAAAAGCTGTCGTGAAGAGCGTCACTTGGAAAGACCTGCCTCTGGAGTCAACGCCGCTTGCGGACTGGATTCAGTCGAACAACAACGCGCCTATGTCGGCGGCACCAGTTTCGACGGCCCCTGTTTCAGCGCCCGCTACGCAGCAAACAAGCTTTGATTGCAGCAAAGCGCGGTCCGATGCTGAGCACCTCGTCTGCAACGACCCTGAACTCGCAGCAGATGACGTCGAACTGGCTTCCATTTATGCGAAGGCAAAGGCGGCTGCCACTGACCAGATTGCTTTCAAGGTGCGGACGCGAGCGGAGTGGAACTATCGAGAGCAGACGTGTCACGACCGCGAGTGTCTGGTGAGATGGTATGCGGACCAAAAAACCGCGCTTCAGCAGATTGCAGAGACTGGCAATGTTGCAGGTAATTAAGGCTGGTAACCGATAGTAGGAATCGTCTTATTGAGGTCATGCTGCCCGGCGTTGGACGTGGTTAAATCGAGCAGCATCGTAACTTGCGCAACCGTAGCCCCCAGTTAAAACAGCGCACAATTGTTGGCACCCGACGAATGGACCTTCGGATTTAACCCTGCGTGCGGAGTGCTGACCTCTACGGTAAGTCGGCGGTCGAGAATCTGCACCAAAACTTTACGCTTACTTGATGTCACGGCTTTGGGTACTAATGCTCTTGATTCCGCAACTTGTATGTTTTTTCATCGATATTTTCGCGCGTGCGGTTTTCCTAACCGATTTCATCGCGCTACATTGGCTTCCACATTTAACTTGAATGTTGTCGACGGGGGGTTTGATGGACCTGTTTGCTGGCTCAGCGATATTAGTGGTCGGTTTGGTCATTGGCGCAGTGATTGCATGGATGCTCGCTCGCAGCCGGAACGATATGCGGGTGCAGGCGGCGGTATCGCAGGCACAATCCGCTTCACAGGTTCAGGTCGCGCAGCTTGAGGAGCGGCTGCGAGCAACCACCGAGGACTTGCGACTCGCGCGTGAGGCGCGAGAGCAGCTTGAGCGCCAGGCAAAAGATACGCGCGACGAGCTGGACAGGGTGCGTGACGAACAGGCGAGGCTCGCAGAGCGCTCCTCCCGCGTTCCTGCGCTCGAGGCGGAAATTCTGAAACTTGGTGAGCAGGTGAGCACCGGCGCTGAGCAACTGAGGCAAGTCTCCACTAGTGAGGCGCAAAAGCAGCAATTGGTGGCTTCGCTCACTGAGCAGGTGAGCCAGCTTGAGTGCGAATCAAAGGAGGTGACGCACAAGCTTGGGCTGACGTCGACGTCTCTGCAGGAAGCGAACGAACGGAAGGCAGCGCTGGAGGAGCAGGTGTCGCGCATCCCCGAGCTTGAGCGCAGAATCAGCGAGACCGAAGAATTACTCTCCAGCGCCAATGGTCAGCTGACGGAGTTGCGCGAATCGAGTGGGCGCCAAAATAGCAAGCTGTCGGCTGAACTTGAGGCCGAGCGGCAGGCAGCAGCGCTAGTCCGAGACGACTTGGTTGACGTGAAAAACGCACGGGCTGCTGCTGAAGGTGAGGTTACACGCCTGAGCGATGAATTGACGGAACTACGCACGCGTACTGAGGGCGAGAGGCAGAACGCCGACGAGAAGCTGAATTTGCTCCTTCAAGCGAAGGAGACGCTCAGTGACCAGTTCAAAGCGCTCGCCACGGATATTCTGGAGGAAAAGTCGAAGCGCTTCGCCGAACAAAATCAGGCCAGTCTCGGATTATTGCTCGAGCCGCTGAAGACTAGGCTGACCGAATTCCAGGGGAAGGTCGAAGAGGTGTACGTGCAGGAAGGGAAGGACAGGTCAGCTCTTTCCGCACAGGTGCGCCAGTTGGTGGAGCTGAACCAGGCGCTCAGCCAGGACGCAAAAAACCTAACACTTGCTTTGAAAGGGTCGACCAAAACACAGGGCAACTGGGGCGAACTGATTCTCGAGCGGGTGCTGGAGGCTTCGGGCCTGCGAAAGGGGGATGAATACCATGTACAGGATAGCCAAGTCCGCGAGGATGGTTCCCGCGGGCAGCCAGACGTGGTGATTAACCTTCCCGAGGAGCGGAAGCTCGTTGTGGACTCAAAGGTGTCGCTGCTCGCCTACGAAAGATACGCATCCGCTGAAACCGACGAGGAAAGACTCGTCGCACTTCGACAACATGTCGATTCGATTCGGAACCACATCAAATCGCTCTCGGATAAGCAATATCAGGCTCTGTATGGCAAGTCTCTCGATTTTGTCCTAGCGTTCGTGCCCATCGAACCGGCGTTCATGCTGGCAGTAACGAATGACAATGAACTGTTCATGGATGCATGGCGCCGCAACGTGCTGCTCGTCAGTCCGTCAACCCTGCTGTTCGTCGTGCGCACGGTCGCACACCTTTGGCGACAGGAGGCTCAAAGTCGGAATGCACAGGATATCGCGCGACGTGGCGCAGAACTGTACGACAAGCTTTGTGGCTTTGTTGAAGACCTGCAGATGGTCGGGAATCGCTTGGGTCAAGCGCAAAAGGCCTACGACTCAGCGCACAGCAAGTTGGCAATCGGCAAGGGTAACGTTATTCGCCAAGCCGAAATGTTACGTGACATGGGTGTGAAGCCGTCGAAGGCGTTGCCGCAACCTTTGGTGGAGTCGGCATCTGCGGAAGAGCAGGTCATCGTTATACCGGCCGCATTGGTCGATGCTTCAGCTATCGTCAGGCAGGAACCAGACTCGCCAAACACGTAAAGGCCTTGTGATGTCGCGCGCGGTGCGCGTGGCGTTTGAAGCACGGCAGCGACTACCGCAAGTTCCATGACGCCGCGAGGAGCGAGCTCCTCGGCGTCCTTCTGGCAGACGTTCAAACTGACATCAGCGTGGCCGCTCGCGACCTTCAGATTTCTGACGCCAGTTTCGTGCGGCCACGCCGAGCGATGGACCGGGTTGCTTGCGCGCAATTGGTTTTGGAAGCAATGAGGGTGGGGAGCATTGGCGCGAGTGACGACGAGTGGGCGGAGTGCGCCGGGGCGGGGAAGCGACAGATGGGGATGCGACAAATGGCAATGCGGGAGGCAGTGGAACTGCTGGCAAGGGGGTGGCCGGAGGATTATCCGGCCGGGGCGGTGGAGCGGGTTCTTCTACAGCCTTCGGGAACTGAAGGGGCGGCGGGGAGCGAGCGCCACCGCCTGTGACCATTAGTTCCGGTTAATCCTTTGCTGACAAGGACTTGAAGGCAGCGGCGCACCGCTGCTAACCGAAACTAATGGCACGCCGTAACCGAAACTAACGGTGCTATCCCATGGTGCTCTCCAGTTACAAGCCCCTCACTCCACCGTCACCGACTTCGCCAGATTCCTCGGCTTATCCACATCGGTCCCGCGCGCACACGCCGTGTGATACGCAAGCAACTGCAGCGGCACGACGTGCAGAATCGGCGAAAGCACGCCGTAGTGTTCAGGCATCCGGATCACATGCAGCCCTTCGGCATTGACGATGCGCGTATCGGAATCGGCGAATACATAAAGCTGGCCGCCGCGCGCGCGCACTTCCTGAATGTTCGACTTGAGCTTTTCGAGCAGCGCATCGTTCGGCGCAACCGTCACGACCGGCATCGCTTCGGTCACGAGCGCAAGCGGCCCATGCTTCAGCTCACCAGCCGGGTAAGCCTCCGCGTGGATATACGAGATTTCCTTGAGCTTCAGCGCGCCCTCGAGCGCGATCGGATAGTGAAGCCCGCGGCCGAGAAACAGCGCATTTTCCTTGCGCGAAAACTCTTCCGACCACGCGATGATCTGCGGCTCGAGCGCGAGCACGCTGTTCAACGCAGCCGGCAGGTGACGCAATTGTTTGACATAGCTGCTTTCCTGCGACGCATCGAGATGCCCGCGCAGCTTGCCCAACGCCACAGCCAGCACAAACAGCGCGACGAGTTGCGTCGTGAACGCCTTTGTCGACGCGACGCCGATCTCGCGCCCCGCATGCGTGAGAAACGCGAATTCGGTCTGCCGCACCATCGCACTCGTGCCGACGTTGCAGATCGCAAGCGTATGGTGGTGGCCAAGCGACTGCGCGTGCTTGAGCGCGGCAAGCGTATCGGCCGTTTCGCCCGACTGCGAGATCACCACGACCAGGGCGTTCGGATTCGGCACCGAGTCGCGATAGCGGTACTCGCTCGCAATCTCGACCTGCGTCGGAATCTTCGCGATCGATTCGAGCCAGTATTTCGCAGTGAGCCCTGAGTAATAGCTCGTGCCGCAAGCGAGGATCAGCAGGCTGTCGATCTTTTTGAACACCTGCGGCGCGTTCTCGCCAAACAGCGACGCCTCGATCGAATCGGCGACCGGAATCGTGTCGCTGATCGCGCGCGGCTGCTCGAAAATTTCCTTCTGCATGAAGTGGCGATACGGGCCAAGCTCGACCGCGCCGCCATACGCCGCGACTTGCCGCACTTCGCGCTGCGCCGCCTGGCCATCGCGATCGGCAATGCGCACGCCGTCCAGACGCAGTTCGCAAACGTCGCCTTCTTCGAGGAAGATGAAACGATCGGTGCTGCCCGAAAGCGCAAGCGCGTCGGACGCGAGGAAGTTTTCGCCTTCGCCGAGCCCGACGACGAGCGGCGAACCCTGCCGCGCGCCGACCACCGTATGCGGCTGATCCTTGTGCAGCACCGCGATCGCATAGGCGCCGTGCAGTTGCTGCACCGTTTCGCGAACCGCCGCGAACAGGTCGCCGCGATACAGGCTGTGAATCAGATGCGCGATCACTTCGGTGTCGGTCTGCGAGACGAACTCGTAACCCTTGCCGCGCAGCATCTCGCGCAGCGTCTCGTAGTTTTCGATGATGCCGTTGTGCACGATCGCGAGCGTGTCGCGCGAGAAGATCGGGTGCGCATTGTCCGTGACCGGCGCGCCATGCGTCGCCCAGCGCGTATGCGCAATACCCGTTTCGCCGCCGAGCTTCGTGTCGCGCACCTGATCGTCGAGATCGGCGACGCGCGCGACGCTGCGCGCACGGCGCGGTTCGCCATTCGCCAGCACGGCGACACCGCATGAATCGTAGCCGCGGTACTCGAGCCGTCGCAGCCCTTCGATCAGAACCGGGACGATGTTTCGTTGCGCAACCGCGCCGACAATACCGCACATAGCGATGATCCTTTTTGCAGAGTTGGGTTGCTGAGTTCAGCGGCGCAGCGTGTTGAACACTGCGCCGTCAGCGAAGGGCACCAGCCGACGCATTACGCGCGACGCATCGCTTCGATGCGCCGCCTTCGGGTCAGCTTTTCTTTTTGGTCGGGCGCACGTACCCGTGCTTGCCCGTTTGTGTCTTGTCGTTGAGCACGAGAACGCCTTCCTCGACGTCCTTCCACACCGTCGTGCCGGCCGCGATCGTCGCGCCGCGGCCGACCCGCACCGGCGCCACGAGTTGCGTATCGGAGCCGACGAACACGTCGTCTTCGATCACGGTGCGCAGCTTGTTCGCGCCATCGTAGTTGCAGGTGATCGTGCCGGCGCCGATATTGACGCGCGTGCCGACATCGGAATCGCCGACATAGCTCAGATGATTCGCCTTCGAACCGCGGCCGATCGCCGCGTTCTTCACTTCGACGAAATTGCCGATGTGCACTTCGTCAGCAAGCGCCGCGCCGGGCCGCAGCCGCGCATAGGGCCCCACGACCGCATGCGCGCCGATATCGGCGCCTTCGATATGCGTGAACGCGTCGACACGCGTGCCCGCGCCGATCGTCGCGTTGCGGATCACGCAGTTCGGGCCGATCGATACGTTGTCGGCCAGCGTGACCTGTCCTTCGAATACGCAGTTGACGTCGATCGACACGTCGCGCCCGCAGTCGAGCGAACCGCGCACATCGAGGCGCGCCGGATCCGCCAGCGTGACGCCCGCGACCAGCAGCGCATCGGCCACGTTGTGCTGATGGATGCGCTCGAGCTCCGCGAGTTGCTGCTTGCTGTTGACGCCGAGCGTCTCCCATTCTTCGTCGGGCTGCGCGGTGACGATTTCGAGGCCCGCTTCGATCGCGAGTTCGACGACGTCGGTCAGATAGAACTCGCCTTGCGAATTGTCGTTCTTCAGCGCGCCGAGCCACGCTTGCAAACGCGCGGTGGGCATCACGACGATGCCCGTGTTGATCTCGCGGATTTTCTGCTGCTCGGGCGTCGCGTCTTTCTGTTCGACAATGCGCTCGACCTTGCCCGCCGCGTTGCGCACCATGCGGCCGTAGCCTTGCGGATCGTCGAGCGTAACCGTCAGGACACCGTAGCCGTTTTGCCCTGCACCTTCGCACAGGCGCTGCAGCGTGCTTGCGCGCGTGAGCGGCACATCGCCGTACAGCACGAGCGTTGGCACCGACGGATCGAGCAGCGGCAGCGCCTGCTGCACGGCATGGCCCGTGCCGAGCTGCTGCTCCTGCACGGCGAACTGCACGTCGGGCGCCGCGACCGCCTCGCGCACCGACTCGCCGCCATGGCCGATCACGACGACGAGTCGCGTCGGATTCAGCGTGCGGGCCGTGCCGATGACATGCGAGAGAAGCGGCCGACCGGCCAGTGGATGAAGCACTTTCGGCAGCGCGGAACGCATGCGCTTGCCCATGCCTGCCGCCAGAATCACGATGTTCATGTCGTGGGCGTTGGTCGAGTTTGAGGTGCGCAATTCTAACATGCTGCCTCGCGGCAAAAGCGCCGCTGACAACGGCAAAACAGTGCTTTTATGTGGGCCTTCCGACCACGAACGACGTGTGCAAACGCGCGGTTTCGACGCGTTCGCAAGCACACATCAGCGCCTTGCCGATGCGAAAACAGATATCGCAAACGTTAAACAGGTGATCCCGCATATTGCCGCGCATATCGCAGCGCATATCGCAGCGCACGTCGCAGCGCACGTCGCCGCGCATGTCGCCGCGCTTATCGCCGGACACGTCAATGCACACGTTCTCGCGAACCTCCATTGAGCGCGCGGGAATAACCGTTCGCGCCGAGCGTTCTTTCGGGTTGTACCCGCGCCCGCTGCCGCCCCGCCCACCCGATTGACCGAACCGCCGACGCAGAGATCCCCTTGCAAGCGCCATCGCATAGCACGCTCCCCTTCCCGACCCGCTCCGTCTGCCGTCCCGCCCCGTTATTCAACCCGCCGATGCCTCAGTTGCCGGCCAAACCGGTATCGGCCGCGGGCTTCGTTCATGCGATGCGCAACGACGGTCTTCGGCTCTGGACCCGCGATGCCTACGAGGCCGATTACGTCGAAGAACGCCTGTTCCATCAGAAGCGCGTGCTCCTCAACAAGCCCGAAATGATTCATCGCGTGCTGGTGGAAAACCACGTCAATTACCCGCGCACCGACTATGCGGTTCGATTGATTCGCCCGATCGGACGCTATAGCGTGATGCTCGCGACCGGCGAGCAGTGGAAGCATCAGCGCCGCACGATCACGCCCACGCTCGCACCGAAGATGCTGCCCGTGCTGGCGCGCCATGTCGCCGCGTGCACCGAGGACGAGGTGCACGCGCTGGCCGCGCTCGACGGCGCGAGCGTCGATCTGCTGCCGGTCATGCGCGTGCTTGCGCTGAAGATTGCCGCGCGTTCGATGTTCTCGCTCGAAATCCACGAATTCGGCCAAGCCGTGCGCGACGCCGTGCAGGAGTTCATGCTGCGTCACACGCGTGCGAGCCTCGCCGAACTCGTGCTGCCGTACTGGGTGCCGACGCCGCGCGACATTCCGCGCCACGGCTTTCGGCGGCGCTGGCACGCGCTCGTCGAGCGCATCATCGATGCACGCGAACGCCAGCCCGCCGCCGACGGCCCGCGCGATCTGTTCGATGCGCTGCTGGCCGCGCGCGATCCGGAGACGGGCGCCGCCTTCAGCCGCGTCGAGCTCGCCGACCAGGTCGGCACGATGATCGTCGCGGGTCACGAGCCGAGCGGTCTCACGCTGCTCTGGGCGCTGTATCTGCTGGCGAACGCGCCCGACGCGCAAGCCGCGCTCGCCGACGAAGTGCGCGACGTCGATCTGAGCCCCGAGCGTGCCGGCGACGTGCTCAAAGCGCTGCCTTACACGCGCGCGGTGATCGACGAGACTTTGCGCATCTATCCGCCCGCGTGGGTGATCCTGCGCCACTGCGTCGAGCCCGATGCGTTCGAAGGGCTAACCGTCACGCGCGGCACGCAGATGATGATCAGCCCGTGGGTGCTTCATCACCATCGCGGCTTCTGGCAGAACCCCGACACATTCGACCCGACGCGCTTTCTGCCCGGTGCGCCGGCTCCCGAGCGCTTCACGTATCTGCCGTTCGGCACCGGGCCGCGCGTGTGCGTCGGCGCGCAGTTCACGCTTGCGGAAACGACGCTCGCGCTCGCGCGTCTCGTGCAGGCATTCGACGCGCAACTCGCAAGCGACGAGCCGGTGCGGCCGATCGGCCGCGCGACGACGCTGCCCGACCGGCCCGTGATGTTCCGGATGAAGGCGCGCAAGCGCTGAGCGCTTCGCGACGACGGTCGAACGCCGAGCGCGAGCGCCGCACTGCGTCGCCATCGCACGGCGTGCCGCAGGCGCCCGCCGGCGCCATCCGGAACGCGGCCGGCGCGGTTTTGCGCGACGCCCGAGGCGCCGGGCCGCCGCGCGTTTGGTTGTATCATCGTGGCTTGATCCCACGAACCGCCGCGCAGTTTGCCTTTTTTACCGCACGCGGCGCGCCATTCGATTTCCGTGTCAGCCCCGCCATGAAAGCGTCGAACAACTTTTTCCGCCTTGAAACCCGTCTGCAGTCGCAAGTCGGCAAGGCCATTCACGACTTCAACATGATCGAGGACGGCGACCGAATCCTCGCATGCATGAGCGGCGGAAAAGATTCGTACACAATGCTTTCCGTGCTGATGGCGCTGCAAAAGCGCGCCCCGGTCAAGTTCGAGATCATCGCGATGAATCTCGACCAGAAGCACCCCGGTTTCCCTGAAGAAGTGCTGCCGCGCTACCTCGAATCGGTCGGCGTCGACTACCGCATCGTCGAAGCAGACACGCATTCGATCGTCAAGGAGAAGGTGCCCGAGGGCAAGACCACGTGTTCGCTGTGTTCACGGCTGCGCCGCGGCGTCATCTATCGCACCGCGAAGGAACTGGGCGCGAACAAGATCGCACTCGGCCATCACCGCGACGACATTGTCGAAACGTTTTTCCTGAACCTGTTCTTCGGCGGCAAGATGAAAGCGATGCCGCCGAAGCTCGCCACCGACGACGGCGCGCACGTCGTGATCCGGCCGCTCGCGTACTGCAAGGAAAGCGATATCGCGAGCTACGCGCGCGACATGGAATACCCGATCATCCCGTGCGACCTGTGCGGTTCGCAGGAAAACCTGCAGCGCAAGAAGGTGAAGGACATGCTGCGCCAGTGGGAGCGCGAAACGCCGGGCCGCGTCGACAACGTGTTCCGCGCGCTCTCGGATGTCGTGCCCTCGCATCTGATGGACACGAACCTGTTCGACTTCCGTGGGCTAGCCACGGGCCTCGCGAAGGTCGACGAGGAGTCGCTGTTCGGCGATTCGTCGTACACGCAGGCGGCACTCGTGTTCTCGCATTCGAGCGAAAACCGCATCGAGTTCGTCCGTCCGTCGGAGCGCGCGGCAAGCGCCTGACCCGGCATTCGAACCGGTGCCCGCTTGCTGCGCCTTTGATGCGCATGCGATGCGTGTTCGTTCCGGTCATGGATGCGAAGCGCATCGGCTTATATTCAGCTTGTGTCATCTCGATGACAGGTTTCCGGCCCACCCGTCCTCGCGTAACCGCCTGTCTCTTCGCGCAGCCGCTCCTTGCATCGCATGCAAATTTTGAACGGCCATTTGTTCTGTGCTGGTCCGCAGCATGACCATATGATGCATTTCGCGCGTGTCAATTGCGCCTGATGACACCATTGTTATTGTTGATCGGCGGCATTGAAAAAAATCGGTTCACTTTGCTGTATTCACTGAATACAGTAACAGGCGAAGCACTCGCGCCGCCCTGACTGCTTTCAGTCCACCATCGAATAGCCAGGCGTTCGCTGCCCCACCCGGGCATCCTTGACGCGAGCATGTACCGGCACGAACGCTCTTACCCCCGATCGGGTCGCGCCGCTTCTAGTCGCTCGATAGCGTCAAAGGATTTACAACATGGGTAGCGGCCGAACGATTACGGCAGTGCAGGCATTACTGCCTCAGTTATGGAAATTCGCATTGCGTCTTGCCTCGACACCGGAAGACGCGGAGAAACTGCTCGACAACGTCTGTCGCGGCGTGCAGGACGGCACGTGCGACTGCGCGCCGTATATGTCGTTGCGCGTCAACCTGATGTCGACGATGTTGCGGCGCTGGCAACTGAAAGCGCGGCGCATGCAAGCGGGCGCCGCGCGCGCGGTGCCGCGCATCGAGGCGAATTCGGAAACGAACCGCCGCCTGCTGCAGGTCGTCGCGATGCTGCCCGACGAACAGCGCATTGCGATCATCCTGATCGAAGCGGAGCGCCTGACGCCGGGCGAGGCGGCGTGGGCCTGGGGCCTCACGACCGACGAACTCGAGCGACGCCTCGTGCGCGCGCATGCCGCCGTCAGGAAAGCCCTCGACAATGGCGCGCAGCCGTCGCGCGCCGGTCTGCCGCCGCGCCGAACCGCTTGCCCACAAGCGCAAGCCGAAGCCGCCTTCACGCGTCCTTGATGCGGAATACCTCGACGCCGACCGCATCGCAGTCCGGATAGACATCGGGCTTTTCCGTCGACACGCGCGCCGCACGCACGTGCGGATGCGCGAGCATGATCTTCACGAGGTCGTCGCACAGCGTTTCCTGCAGATGGATGTGCCCCTGCTCGACGCGGCGTGCAATCGTCGCGCGCATGAAATCGTAGTCGACCACTTCGCGCAGTTTGTCTTCGAGCGGCGTCGACAGCGCGAGCGGCACGAACAGATCGACGTTGATCACGACGCGTTGCTCGCCACGCTTTTCGAAATCGTGCACACCGATGTTGATAAAGACCTCGTAGTTGCGCAGGAAAAGCCGGCGGCAATCGGCGAGGTTCGGATGAAAGAAGGCGTGCATGGTCGTCCCCGATCTGATGGGTAAGCGTGCGGCAAGCACGCTGGATAAGCGCCGCACAGGGCGCTGGGCTCGTTAGCTGCCGGTCAGGAACATCACGTCGCGCGGCAGCGGCACGAGATGCTGGCCGCCGTCGACGACGAGCGTCGTGCCCGTCACGCCCGCGGCACCGGCCAGATACAGCGCGGCGGCAACGAGGTCTTCCGGACGCGACGCGCGGCCAAGCGGCGTCATCCGGTGCGCGGCCGCGAAGCTCGCCGGCGTCTGCTCCGCGGACTGCAGCGTCAGGCCCGGCGACAGCCCGACGACCCTCAGCTTCGGCGCGAGTGCCTGCGCGAGCGCGACGGTCGCGGCTTCGAGCGCCGCTTTCGACAGCGTGTACGACAGGTAATCCGGATTCATGTTCTGCAGCTTCTGGTCGAGCAGATTGATCACGACACTGCGCTGCGTTTCGTCTTCCCGCGCGATATCGGGCGTCGCCTCGTGCAGCATGCGCGCGAGCACGAGCGGCGCGCCGACGTTGATCGACATCATATGCAGCAGCTTGTCGTACGCGACGTCGCGTGCCGTGTCTTCGTCGAAGCGCGAGGCGTTGTTGACGATGCATACGGGACGTCCGAGCGCCGCCGTGCAATCGGGGATCAGGCGCGCGACTTCCGGTTCGTTCGCCAGATCCGCATGCAAGGCGATCGTGCGGCGGCCCAGCGCTTCGATTTCGGCGACCAGCTCATCGGCATCCGTGCGCGATGCGCCGTAGTGCACGGCGACATCCCAACCGTGCGCGGCGAAGCCCAGCGCCAGCGCGCGCCCGATGCGCCGCGCGGCGCCGGTGATCAGCACGACACGCGCGGGCGGCACCGCGTGGCGAGGGCCAGCCTCGCCGCTGCCGGCTTCCCCGGCTGACGAATGGACGGAACGGTCGCTCATTTACAATGCGGGAATGAATCCGAAGCCTCACGAACCCGATAGTTTACCCGCTCCCGACGCCGCAGCGCTCGCCCAATCGACCGCGCTCGCCGAGCTGATTCGCGCCGACATCGACGCGGCCGGCGGCTGGCTGCCGTTCGACCGCTATATGGACCGCGCGCTCTATGCGCCGCGTCTTGGCTACTACAGCGGCGGCGCAATCAAATTCGGCCGGCGCGCCGAAGACGGCAGCGACTTCGTCACCGCGCCCGAGTTGTCGCCGCTGTTTGCGGCGACGCTCGCGCGGCCCGTCGCCGAGGCGCTCGAAGCAAGCGGCACGCGCGACGTGATCGAATTCGGCGCGGGCACGGGGCGGCTCGCGGCCGGTCTGCTCAATGCGCTCGACGCGCTCGGCGCGCCGCCCGATACCTATTCGATCGTCGATCTGTCCGGCGAATTGCGCGAGCGCCAGCAGACGATGCTAGAAGCACAGGCGCCCGCGCTTGCCGCGCGCGTGCGGTGGCTCGACGCATTGCCCGGTGAATTTGCCGGCGTCGTGATCGGCAACGAAGTGCTCGACGCGATGCCGGTGCGCCTTTTCGCGCACGCAAACGGCCAGTGGCGCGAACGCGGCGTGGTCTGCCACGACCACACCTTCGCCTTCGAAGACCGCGCGCTGCAGTCCACCCACGATGCCGCCTTCCTCGACGAAATCGAAGCCGACGGCGACTATGTGACCGAAACGCACGAAGCGGCCTGCGCGTTCACGCGCACGATCTGCCGGATGCTCGCGCGCGGCGCCGCGTTCTTTATCGACTACGGTTTTCCGCGACATGAGTACTACCATGCGCAGCGCGCGCAGGGCACGCTGATGTGCCACTATCGGCATCGCGCGCACGGCGATCCGTTTCTGTATCCGGGCTTGCAGGACATCACCGCGCATGTCGAATTCAGCGGCATCGCGGAAGCGGGCACCGATACGGGCGCCGATCTGCTCGGCTATACGTCGCAGGCGCGCTTTCTGATGAACGCGGGCATTACCGAAGCGCTCTCGGAACTCGACCCGTCCGATGCCGCGCGCTTCCTGCCCGCCGCGAACGCGGTGCAGAAGCTGTTATCGGAAGCGGAGATGGGCGAACTCTTCAAGGTGATCGCGTTCTCGCGCGGCATCGACGACACGCTCGACGCGTTTGCGAGCGGCGACCGCTCTCACACGCTCTGACGGGCTCTGACACGCTCCGACCCAAGGACCCACACGATGATCCGCTGGCTGCTCACTACGTTCGTCGCCGTTGCGGTGCTGTCGGCATGCTGGCCGTGGCTGCGCAAGATAGGCATCGGGCGCATGCCCGGCGACGTCACGTTGCGGATCTTTGGGCGCGAGTACCCGTTTCCGTTCATGTCGACGCTCGTGCTGTCGATGCTGTTGTCGTTGATTGCGCGGTGGCTGTAGGCGACGCCTTCGTCGTGCGACAGGACTTCAGTCGCCGTCTTTGTCCGGGTTTTTCTCCGGGTCCGTCTCACCAATCGCCTGCGCGACCGCTCGCACGCGCGCCCGATGCACCGCATCCTTGATTGCCGTGGGCTTATCCTCGCGTTTGTCGCCGAGCGCCCCGGCAATCGCGCCCGCATCGACGCCGCGCGCCGCCACCAGCGCCTCGCGCAGCCGGTCGGCCTGCGGGTAATCACGCGTCTCGAAACCGAGCCGCCCGCGCGCGTCGGCCTCGCACGCCTGCAGCGCCTCCGCAAAACGCGCAGGCTTGCGCAACGCGTCGCTGCGCTCGAAGAGGCGCACCACCGCGACCGCCCCCATCTCCATCACACGATGGATATTGCCGTGCTCGCGTGCGACGAGCACCGCGAGGTCGCGGCACTCGTTCGGCACGCGCAGCCGTTCGCATAGCGGCTTCAACAGATCGACGCTGCGGCCTTCGTGACCGATATGGCGCGGCAGCACATGATCGGGCGTCGTCGCCTTGCCGAGATCGTGCGTGAGCGCCGCGAATCGCACGGGCAACGAGTACCCGCGCTTTGCCGCATAGTCGACGACCATCATCACGTGCACGCCGGTGTCGACTTCAGGGTGATAGTCGGCACGCTGCGGCACGCCGTACAGCGCGTCGATTTCGGGCAGCACGCGCGCGAGCGCGCCGCCTGTGCGCAGCAGGTCGAACATCCGCGACGGCTTGTTCTCCATCAACCCGCGCGAGACTTCCTGCCAGACGCGCTCGGGCACGAGCGCATCGACTTCGCCGGCCTCGACCATCTTGCGAATCAACTCGAGTGTTTCGGGCGCGAGCGTGAAATCGGCGAAGCGCGCGGCAAAGCGCGCGACGCGCAGAATGCGCACCGGGTCTTCGACAAATGCATGACCGACATGGCGGAACACGCGCGCCTTCAGATCCGCCTGCCCGTTGAACGGATCGACGATCGGCCCCGTCAGTTCGCCGTCCGGGCTCACCTCCTGCGCCATCGCGTTGACCGTCAGGTCGCGGCGCTCGAGGTCTTCTTCGAGCGTGACGTCCGGCGAATAGAAGAACTGGAAGCCGTGATAGCCCGCCGCGGTCTTGCGCTCGGTCCGTGCAAGCGCGTACTCCTCGTGCGTGACCGGATGCAGAAACACCGGAAAGTCCTTGCCGACCGGTCTGTAGCCTTGCGCGGCCATCTGCTCGGGCGTCGCGCCGACCACCACATAATCGCGGTCCTGCACGGGCAGGCCGAGCAGCTTGTCGCGAATGGCGCCGCCGACTGCGTAGATCTTCATGCAGGGGTTTCGTAGTAATCGATCGTGTGCGTCTCGCGCATCGCGTCGGCAATCCAGGCCTGCACCGCGGGCGCATCGGTCAGACGCCGCGCGTAGGCGGCGGCCGCTTCGGACAACGCCGGCCGCCATGTGTTGAAGCGCATCACGACGGGCGCATACATCGCATCGGCAATGGTGAACTCGCCGAACAGGAACGGGCCGCCGTACTGGTCGAGACACGCGCTCCACAACGCCTCGATGCGCGCGATGTCGGCAAGCGCGCCGGGCGTCGCGCCCTTGCCCGGAAACGACGCGCGGATGTTCATCCACATGTTCGTGCGCAGCTCGGCGAAGCCCGCGTGCATTTCCGCGCTGACGCTGCGCGCATGCGCGCGCGCGGCGGCATCGCGCGGCCACATCGGCACGTCGGGGAAATGCTCGGCGAGCGTCTCGAGGATCGCAACCGATTCCCATACCGATGCGCCGTTGTCCATGACGAGGCACGGCACTCTGCCCGACGGCGAATGTTCGAGGATCGACGTACGCGTGTCCGGCTCTCCGAGCCGGACCACGACTTCTTCGAACGGAATGCCGAAATGCTTCATCAGCACCCACGGGCGCATCGACCACGACGAATAGTTCTTGTCACCAATCACGAGTTTCATGCGTTGTCCCCGGAAAAAGGCTGGTTATGGGTTGGCGCTTCTCAAGCTCGCCTCGAACATCATCACCACCATCAACGTCCCGCGTTCGCGCGAAACGTATTGAAGCGCGAACGCAGCGACGCGCCTGTCAGATACACGGGCGCAATCGTCTCGATGCTCGCGGGTTCGATGTCGAGCTCCGGCGCGAGCGGCCCCGCCAGCACGCTGTCGACTTTCATCGAATCGAGATTGTCGCGCGAAATGACAGGCTCGCCGGGCGCCATTTCGAAGGTCAGCGCCTGCAGCCGCGCGAAAGCATCGGGTAGCCGGATAATGCGCGCCTGCCTGCCGATCACCGCGCCGCAATATTCGACGAGCTGCTCGAGCGTGTAGACCGCCGGTCCGCCGAGTTCGTAGACGCGGCCGTTCGCGGCATCGAGATCGAGCACATTGACGATCGCCTTCGCGACGTCGCCGACGAACACCGGCTGGAACTTCGCATCGGGCATCGCGAGCGGAATGACCGGAAACACACGCTGCAAAAACGCAAACTTGTTCAGCAACGCGTCTTCGGGACCGAACACGACCGACGGTCGGAAGAGGGTCGTTGCGAGCATCGACGACGCGCGCACCGCCTTTTCGCCATCGCCTTTCGAACGCATATACATGCTCGGGCCGTTCGGATCGGCGCCCAGCGCGCTCATCTGAATGAGCCGGTGCACGCCCTTGCCTTCGCAGGCGGCCACGATTTTCGTCGGCAGTTCGACATGGAGCTTTGCGAACTCCGGGCCGTACGGATGACCGCGGTGCCCGTGCAGCGTGCCGACCAGATTGATCACCGCATCGGCATTCTCGACGAAGCGCGCGAGCTGCACGGGATCGAACACATCGACTTCGAGCACGTCGATCGGCAACAGCGTCAGATGTCGCGCGTTATAGCGGCGGCGTGTCGCAAGGCGCACCGTCTTGCCGAGCTCGACGAGCGCGTTGATGAGATGGCTGCCGATAAAACCGGAACCGCCAATCACCGCAATGGTTTGATGTCGCATTTCCGACCTCCAGTTGTCCTGCAAGCTGGTGGCTCGCATTCAGCAGGGAAGCCGCGGCAATGGCTGAAACTGAAGCCGCGCCGCGCGCATGCATGGCATGCGGCGCGGCGGATACGGCGCTTTTACGGTGCGATGTAACCCAAACGCGCCTTCAGCGATTGCGGACGGCCTTCGAACAACGCCGCATAGTAGACCGTGTTGGACAACACGTTCTTCACATAGTCGCGGGTTTCCTGGAAGGGAATCGCTTCCGCGAAAATCGCCCCTTCGACAGGGTGCTGCAGCGACTGACGCCAGTTGCGCGGGCGGCCGGGACCCGCGTTGTAGCCGGCGGTGGCGAGCACGGCCGACCCGTCGAATTGATTGTAGATCATCGACAGATAGTTCGTCCCGAGCAGGATATTGGTGTTGAGGTCGTTCATCTGCTCGCGAGAAATCGGGCCGAGGCCGATCTTTTTTGCCACCAGTTGAGCCGTGCCGGGCATCAACTGCATGAGCCCGCTTGCACCGACTTCGGAGCGTGCGTTCAGGATAAAACGCGACTCCTGGCGAATCAGCCCGTAAGCCCATTCGACATCGAGCCCGTTCGACTGCGCGTCGCGCTCGACGATATCGCGGAACGGCGACAGGTAACGCAGCGAGAAGTCGTGCTCGGTCTTCGTGCGGTCCGCGGTATTCACCGTGCGATCGTACAGTTCGATGCGGCGCGCGTACTCGGCTGCTGCCAGCAGTTGCCGGTCGCTCATCGTGCGCAACGGCCAGTTCCATTCGCGATTGCCTTCGAGCCGCAGATTCAGCTGGTAGAAACGTTGCGCCAGCGCAAAGCCAGGCGTGTTTCCCGCTTGCTGCACTTCGGCGTCCGTGACCGTCGTTTTCGGCGGCACCGTGATCTTGCGGCCCAGTTCTTCGCTTGCGAGCTGCCCGTAGAAGTTGAAGCCCGAGGCGATCTGCGCGAATTCGTCGTTCGCCTGCGCCGTGTCGCCGGCCTCCTTCAGCGCGCGCGCATGCCAGTACACCCAAGACGGCTGGCTGCGCAGCGCGGCAGGCATCTGCTCGATCGACCAGCGCACCATCGTCCAGTCGCCGGCGAGCAGCGCCGAGCGCGTGCGCCATTCGTAAGCGGGATTCGACAGCGGCGCGTTCGCCGACAGCCGGTACCAGTCCACCGCGCCCGGCATCTGCTTCAAGGCCGCCTGATACGCGATCGTGCCCCAGCCGATCGCGCGCTCCGGCGTGGTCAGCGACTGTGCGATCGAGGTGAACGTGGCTGCCGTCATCGCCGGATCGTTGCGCGCCATTCGCGTGATCGCGAGCAGCGCGAGCTGATGCGACTGCGGATCGGCGCCGACGCCGCGCGCGATCAGAAGCGGCGGCGTGGTGGCGGCCTGATTGAAGAGGTCCGGGTCGGGCCGCTGATTGCCGAGCGCATCGACGAGCTTCGCGCCAGTATTCGTCTGGTTCTGCTCGTACGCGAGGCGGATCTGCTGCCAGACGTCGTCGCTCGTGAACTGCTGGTTGATCGCGAGCGCGGTGATCAGATCGACGCAGCCGTCGCCGTAGTAGCGCGGCTCGACGAGCAGCGCGCGCGCCGCATCGGCGACATTCTCGCCGTGCGCCGCGCGCGATTCGAGCGCGTAGCACTTCACCTGCGTATCGTCGTTGAGCACGAAGCGCGCGTATTGCGGGTCGAAGTTGCGCCAGTCGTGGCGGGCGCCGAGCACCGTCAGGTAGTCGTTGCGCATGCGGTCCGCAATCGCCTGGCCATCGTACTTCTGCAGGAATGCGAGCACCGGCGCATCGGGTGCATCGATGCGCGCATGTCCCGACGAATCGAACAGTTGCGGCTTCAGCTGGAAGTACTCGAGGTACGACGGCGCCGGATAGTCCGGGATCATCGCGGCCAGTTGCGCGGCGCGCACCGGATCGTTATTGCGCGCGGCTTCGCGCAACTGGACGAAGATCTGGTCGTCGTTGGTAAGCTGGGAAAGCGGGATGGGCTTCACGGCGGACGCCGTGCTGCATGCGACGAGGGCCGCCGCGGCAAGTGCCAGACCGACCGCGCGATATACTCGGAAGAGGCGTGTGGACATCGTTGTTTCTGGAGCGCGAATTGAACGAAAGGATAGCATGCAACCCCGACGCCAAATCATCGAAAAAGGGACTGCGGCGCATGTTGTTCGACGCTCGGCTGCATGCGAGCCGCGACCCGGGCGTGAGCGCCGCGTTGAACCGGCGCCTGCTCGAAATGTTGCACAAGCATGCGCCGCGGCGCGTCGGCTTTTACTGGCCGCTCGAAGGCGAGTTCGATGCGCGCGCTGCGATCGCGGCATGGCTCGCGCTCGATGCCGCGCGCGAAGCGTGTGTTCCGGTCGTCATGCAACGCGATGCGCCGCTCGCGTTTCACGCGTGGACGCCCGCTATGCCGATGGAAATCGGCGAGCATCGCATTCCCGTGCCTGCCACGGTGCGCGAGGTCATGCCCGATCTGGTCTTCGTGCCGTGTGTCGGCTTCGACGAGGATGGTTACCGGCTCGGCTACGGCGGCGGCTATTACGATCGCACGCTCGCCGGATGGCGCGTGGCCGGCGCGGCGCCGCTCGCGGTCGGCATCGCGTACGAAGCGTGCAAGACGAACGCGCTGCCGCGCGAGCCGCACGATCTGCCGCTCGACGCGATCATCACCGATGCCGCTTGCTACCCGCTGCAACCCGCGCGGCAATGACGAACTCGATCGCAGCGGGCGGGCACCCGGCGTCGCGTGCTGCTGAATACTTCCCTGCTCCCAGACCGGTACAGCTTCGCGTTACAGCGAAGCGGCCGCGCGCGCCGCCGTATCGTAGAGGCCGGACGCGTTGCGCATCAGTTGCGCGGCTTCGCCGATCTGCTGGTTCGTAAGACCGCTTTCGCGCAGCGTTGAAATAAGACAGCTTTCACGCACCTCGCGATACCTGACGCAGAGTTCGCGTCCGGCGTCGGTCGCCGAGAAGAACACTTCCTTGCCGCTCTTTTCGCTATGCACATAGCCTCGCGCCACGAGCTTCTTCAGCGCGTAGGTCGCAACGTGCGTGTCTTCGATATTGAGCACGAAGCAGATGTCCGCGAGTTTCTTGCGGCGTTCGCGATGGCTCACATGGTGCAGCAGCGACACCTCGATCGCGGTCATGTCCTTTTCGCCCGCCGCCGACATGCAGCGAACCATCCACCGGTTGAAGGCGTTGCTCGCCATGATCAGCGCGTATTCGAGTTCTGAAAGTTCCGCGCTTTCGTCGGAAACGAGATGTTCCGACGAGACTATCTTGGTGGGATGACGCGCCATGAAGAGGGTCCCGGAATGCGGCAGGAAGGGTCCCAAGTGTACGACGCACGCCTTGGGGTGAAAGCCTGGCGAAAACGCTTATGGAGAAGTTATTGAGAATTTAATGAGAATATACGTTAGCCGATCCCGATGAAAAACGCGTCGGGACTGCAGATTGCGAATTCGCACATCGACCCTCGACGCGACCCATGAGCCCATCGACTCGCCCCACTTCCGGTCCCCCCCGCATCTATGCGTTCGGCGATACGGCACTCGTCTGCGAGTCGCCGCCGCCCGCCACGCTCGACTGTCAGCAACGCGTCTGGGCCGCCGCAGAGGCCGCCCGCACGTGGCCGCACGTGCTCGAAGTCGTGCCCGGCATGAACAACCTGACGCTCGTGTTCGATCCGCTCGCGGCCGATCGCAAGGCCCTCGCCGAACAGTTGCGCGCCGCGTGGGACGCAGCCGGCGATCGGTCGGCGCCCGGTCGCGAAATCGAGATACCGGTTCGATACGGCGGCACGTGCGGACCCGACCTCGACGCGGTCGCCGCGCATACGGGCCTTGGCGCGCAAGAGGTCGTGGAGCGCCACGCGCAAGCCGAATACGTCGTGTTCTTTCTCGGCTTCCAGCCGGGCTTCGCGTATCTCGGCGGACTCGATCAGGCGCTGCACACGCCGCGCCGCGCCGAGCCGCGCGTTGAAGTGCCGGCGGGCTCGGTCGGCATCGGCGGCTCGCAGACCGGTATCTATCCGGCTGCGTCGCCAGGCGGCTGGCAGTTGATCGGCCGCACGACGGTGCCGCTATTCGACCCCGCCCGCACGCCGCCCACTTTGCTGCAACCGGGCGACCGCGTGCGCTTTACGGTCGCGCAGCGACCCGCATGACCGGAACGACGGACATGATCGACGTGATCCGCGCGGGTCGTTTGACCTCGGTACAGGACCTCGGCCGCCACGGCTACCGGCATCTCGGCATCGCGATGGGCGGCGCGCTCGACCGGCTCGCGCTCGAAGTCGGCAACCGGCTCGTCGGCAACCGGCCCGATGCGGCCGGGCTCGAAGTCACGTTCGGCCCGGCCGTGTTGCGCTTTCCGCGTGCGACCCGCGTGGCGATCACGGGTGGCGAGTTCGGCGCGACGCTCGACGGCGTGCCCGTTTATTCGTGGTGGAGCGTGCCCGTGCAGGCGGGCCAGTTGCTTACGCTCAATGCGGCGAAGCGCGGAATGCGCTGCTATGTGTGCGTCGCGGGCGGCATCGATGTGCTGCCGGTGCTCGGTTCGCGCAGCACCGATCTCGGTGCGTGCTTCGGCGGCCTCGGCGGCCGCGCGCTGCGCGACGGCGACAGGCTGCCGATCGGGGTCCCCGCGGGCGCTCCACGAGAAGCAGCGGCCAGCGTAAGGACCGGTGAAACAACGGGTGAAACAACCGGCGCGCCCGCTACGCGTCCGCGTGGCTTGAGCCTCGATGCGCCTGCGTTCGGCGTGAAGCCGCCGACGTGGTGCAAGTTCGTCCTCGTCGACGAGCCGGTGCGGCGCGCCCGTCACGCGTCGGGTGTCGCATCGGAGATGCCGGTCCGCGTGCTGCCCGGGCCCGAATACGACCGCTTCAGCGATGCCGCGCACCGCGCGTTCTGGTCCGACGAATGGCGCGTGACGCCGAACAGCAACCGGATGGGCTATCGGCTTGCCGGCAGCGCGCTTGAGCGCAACGAAACGATCGATCTGCTGTCCCACGCTGTCATGCCGGGCACGATACAGGTGCCGCCGAATGGCCAGCCGATCATCCTGATGAGCGATGCGCAGACCACGGGCGGCTACCCGAAGATCGGCTCGGTGATCTACGCTGATCTGTGGAAGCTCGCGCAGATCCGGCTCAACGGCGCCGTGCGGTTCGTGCCGACGACGCCGCACGAAGCGCGCGTTGCGCTGCTCGAAGAGCGGCAGTATCTGCAGCAGATCGATGCCGCGATCGCGCTGCATGAAGAACGTCGTGCGCGCGAGATGCCGATCGCCAAGCCTTGATGGCAGAGCGGCCGAAGCAACGGCAAACAGCAGGAAGTCACGCGGCGCGGCGCGAGGCCGCATCGCGTGAATGAAGAGTTGAGGAACATCATGGAAATCGATCTGAACGCCGATCTCGGCGAAGGCTGCGGCTCCGACGAAGCACTGCTCGATCTCGTCAGCTCGGCAAATATCGCGTGCGGCTGGCATGCGGGCGGCGCCAATGCGATGCGCGATTGCGTGCGCTGGGCCGTGCAGAAGGGCGTGTCGATCGGTGCGCATCCGAGCTTCAACGATCCGGAAAATTTCGGCCGCAAGGAGATGGACCTGCCGACCGGCGACATCTACGCGGGCGTGCTGTATCAGCTCGGCGCGCTGTCCGCGATCGCGCAGGCCGAAGGCGGCCGCATCGCGCATGTGAAACCGCATGGCGCGCTCTATAACCAGGCGGCGCGCGACCCGCGCATCGCCGACGCGATCGCGTGCGCCGTGCACGATTTCGATCCGTCGGTCGCCGTATTCGGGCTCGCGAATAGCGGCCTCGTCACGGCCGCGCGCGAGGCGGGGCTCGTCGCGATCGAGGAAGTGTTCGCCGACCGCGGCTATCGTTCCGACGGCTCGCTCGTGCCGCGCAAGGAACCGGGCGCGCTGCTCGACGACGAAGACGCCGTGCTCGAACGCACGCTGACGATGGTGCGCGAGCGGCGCGTGCAGGCGATCGACGGCCGGTGGGTGCCGATCAACGCGCAGACGATCTGCCTGCACGGCGACGGACCGCATGCGCTTGCGTTCGCGCGGCGCATTCGCGGCGCGCTCGAAGGCGCCGGAATCGGCGTGCATGCGGCGGTGGGCGCGCGAGCCTGAAGGCGCGCCTGTTGCGTTCTGGGCGCGCTTTCCTGTCGTATCCCTATCGTATCCACGTCGCGTTTCTTCGCGTTTTCGAGATAAGCGATCACGCCGCGCAAGCCGCAAAACAGGCGTCTCGCCGCTATTTAGGATACGTCTGATGCAACTTGGCGGGCCTCGGACCTAAGCTTGTGGGCATCCGAAATCCACAGCCCGGCGCGTGCACGCTGCAACGCGCGCCGGCTTTTCGCCGAGATCCGCGATGTCCAATTCCGCCACGCCTGTTCGTGCCGACGGCACGTCTGCTTCGTCTGCTTCTTCGTCGGGTCAGCCCGATCGGGTCGGCCGACCCGCTGCTCAACCCGCTGCTCAACCGTACCCCACTGCTCTCGCATTCGCGCTCGAGGCCCATCGCGCAGGCCGTTTCGACGAAGCGCAAGCGCTCTATCGCGAAACGCTCGCAAGCATACCTGAACATTCCGAAGCGCTGCATTACTACGGCGTGCTGCAACACCAGCTTGGCGAACATTCGGCCGCGGCCACGCTGCTCGATCGCGCGTTGGCGCTCGACGCGTCGAATGCCGAATGCTGGAGCAATCGCGGACTCGTCGCGGCGGCGTGCGGCCAGCATGCGTTCTCGCTGCAGTGCTATCGCAACGCGCTGCTACTGAAGCCGGACTTCGCCGACGCGCATAACAACCTCGCGGTCGCGTTGCAGGCGCAAGGCGCGCTCGAAGAAGCCGTCGCGCACTATCGCCACGCGCTCGCCATCGACGCGACACTGGTCGACGTCCACGTGAATCTTGGCTCGTCGTTGAACAAGCTCGGCCGTCATGACGACGCCTACGCGCAATATCGGATCGCGCTGTCGCTCGATCCGCATTCGGCGCAGGCCCACTTCAACGCGGGCAACGCGCAGCAGGCGCGCGGCGAATTCGCCGCGGCCGCCGCTCACTTCCGGCATGCAATCGCTGCGGATCCGGCCTTCGCCGGCGCACATGTGAATCTCGGCACCGCGCTCGGCAAGCTCGGCGAGTACCGCGAAGCGGAACAGCACTACCGGCAGGGCGTCGCGCTGAACGGCAACGCGACGAACCTCGTCTGTCTCGGCGCCTCGCTCGGCGCCCAGGGCCGCCACGACGAAGAGGAGCAGTTCTATCGCGCGGCGCTCGCGCTCGAACCCGAGCAGCCCGACGCGCATCAGAATCTCGCCTGGCTCTATCTGAAGCGCGGCGACTACGCCCACGGCTGGGCCGAATACGCACGACGCTGGCGCGCAAGCGACTATGAAGCGATCGCCGTCGAAGGCATTCCCGAATGGCACGGCGAGCCGATCGGCGGCAAACGCATTCTGCTCGTGCGCGAGCAGGGTTTCGGCGACCAGTTCCAGTTCTTGCGTTACGCACGCGTGCTCGCGGAACGCGGCGCGATCGTCGACGTCTGCGTGCGCGCGCCGTTGCTCGCCATCGCGCAACGCGTGCCCGGCGTGCGCCGCGCGTGGACCGGCACGCCGGGCGGCGACTACGACTTCTGGATCTCGCTGATGAGCGTGCCGTCGGTCGTCGGCACCGAAGTGCACAGCATCCCGGCCGCAGTGCCGTACCTGTTTGCCGATGCCGCGAAAATCGCGCACTGGCGCGAGCGTCTGCATGAAGCCGTCGGGGCGCAACCGAAAGTCGGCCTTGTCTGGGCGGGCAGTCCGACCTTCGGCAACGACCGTTATCGTTCGATGCCGCTTGCGGCGCTCGCACCGCTGATCGAACTGACCGGCGTGGCGTGGCTCAACCTGCAAAAAGGCGCGGCGCACGCGCAACTGGCCGCGCTGCCCGAAGCGATCCGCCCGCTCGACTTCACGGCGGAGCTGACTGACTTCTCGGACACCGCCGCACTGATCGCCAACCTCGATCTCGTGATTACCGTCGATACCGCCGTCGCGCATCTGACCGGCGCGCTGGGCAAGCCGCTGTGGGTCATGCTGCCCGCCAACTCGGACTGGCGCTGGCTCGAGCACCGCAGCGACTCGCCGTGGTATCCGACTGCGCGGCTGTTCCGGCAAACGACGCTCGGCGACTGGGCGCCGGTGGTGGAAAGCATGCGCGACGCGCTGGTGCGCGGCGAATAATCAGCTCGGCTCGACCACGAAGCCGCGCTGCCGCAACAACTGCAGCACGCCATTGCGGCCGCCGAGGTGCAGCGCGCCGATGGCGACGAACACGGGCTTGTTCGGCGCCGAGATCGCGATCATCCGCGTGACGAAGCGGCGATTGCGTTCATAAAGAATCTTGTTGTCGATCGAGGCCGACACGCGCTTGTTGCGCGCGAGCTTCTCCGACTTGGCGGCTTCCCATGCGGCGAGCGCGTCGGCATCGCCGACGCGCCACAGACGATGCAGCGCCTTGACGTCGTTCACGTTTTCCGCCGGCGTCTGCACGAGATCCTGCGCGAGCATTTCGCGCTGCTGTGCAAGATTGAGGCTCGTAAAGGCGCGCATCTGCTCGGCCAGCGTCTCGAGCCCGACGATCCGGCCGCGTTGCCGCAGGTAGACGTTCTGCAACTGGGCCTCGGTGCCGTACTCGGTCTGCAGCCCGGCGCTCAGCGAATCGTAGGTCTCGACGAGCAGCGAAGCGAGCCACGGCCGCATCTTGCGGATTTCGTCGAGCGCCGCCGGGTTGTCGCGCAAGCGCATTTCGAGCTTGCGCCACAGCGCATCGGGCAACAGCTTCGGCAGGCATGGATACCGGCAGATGCCGTACTTCGACACATCGTCCTGTGAAACGAGCAGATCGTCGGGAGACAGTTCGAGCGCAAGCGTCGGCGAGGCGGCGAGCGCCGCGAGAATCGGCCGCCGGAACGGCTGGCCGGGCGGATAGTCGACCGGATCGCCGACGTGCAACGTGCCGAGAATATAGATGGTCGTCGCGCCGCGCGTCGCGACATAGAACGGCATGCGGGCCGGCTCCGGGCGAACCGGGCCGCCCGTGGTCGTGCCCGAAGAAGCCGGCGCCGGCGGCGGCGCACTGGTAGCCGGCGCAGCGGCGCGCGGCGGTGCGGCCGGCGGATGCGGCAGCGGCAAGGTCGGCCGCGCCGTCCCCTGCGCGCTCGTGTGCGCCGGCGCCTCGCCGGCCGCATACGCCGACGCGACCGGCGCCCACGCCGCGAGCCACGGCGGCATCGGCGCGGACCCGGCCAACGCGGCCAACGCGGCGGCCGCCAGCATCAGACCGCGACACAGCGCGATGAACATGGGCCGCGCGCTGCGCAGCCAACGCAAGCCATGCAACCCGCGCAACAGGCGCATCCGGTGCCCCACGCCATCGACGCAGCGGCGCACCGCGCAGCGCGCCGCCGCCGTTTCAGGCATCCGCGTCCCCCACCTCCTCGGCGCGGTGACACGAAACCTGACGGCCATCCACTTCACGCAGCTTCGGTTCCTCCTGACGGCACCGGTCGATCGCATACGGGCAACGCTGATGGAAAGTACATCCCGACGGCGGATTCAGCGGCGACGGCATTTCGCCTTGCAGCCGGATCCGGATCCGCCGGTCCGCTTCGAAGATCGACGGCGTCGCAGACATCAGCGCCCGCGTGTACGGATGACGCGGCCTTTCGAAGATCGTCCTATTGTCGCCGAGTTCGGCGATGCCGCCGAAATACATCACCATCACGTCGTCGGCGATGTGCTCAACCACGGCCAGATTGTGCGAGATGAAGACGTAGCTGGTCTTAAACTCATCTTGCAGATCCATAAACAAATTAAGAATCTGCGCCTGGATCGAGACGTCGAGTGCGGACACCGGTTCGTCGGCGACGACGATCTGCGGATCGAGAATCATCGCCCGCGCAATCGCGACCCGCTGACGCTGCCCGCCCGAGAACATATGAGGGTAGCGCTTCGCGTGTTCGGGCCGCAGCCCGACGATGCGCATCATGTGCGCGATGCGTTCGGCACGCTCGCTCGCGGTCAGCGGCGTGTTGATCGCGAGCGGCTCGCCAAGCGTCTGCTCGACGGTCTTGCGCGGGTTCAGCGACGCAAACGGATTCTGGAACACCATCTGCACGCGCCGGCGCAGCGCCGCGATCTTCGCGTGACCGGCGCCGGCCACATCTTCGCCGTCGATCAGCAGGCGCCCCGCAGTCGGCGATTCGATCATCGTCAACTGGCGCGCGAGCGTCGATTTGCCGCAGCCGGATTCGCCGACGACTGCAAGCGTGCGCCCGCGCATCAGCGAAAACGACACGCCGTTCAACGCCTTCACCGTGCCGTGGCCGAACATGCCGCGCTTCACGTCGTAGTGCTTCGCCAGCTGCTCGGCGACGAGCACGTGGTCGCCGCCGGCCGCGGCGCCCGGCTGGCGCGTTTCAGGGACTGCGTTCATCGTGCGCCTCCCGGTCGAATCGCATCGGTGGCCAGGTTCAGCGGCTTGATGCAGCGCACGCGAACCGTATCGTCGTGATTGGGCAAGCCGCCGAGCGGCGGCCGCGCTTTCCTGCAATCGTCGACGACGTACTTGCAGCGCGGCGCGAAGAGGCAGCCCTTCGGCCGGTCGTCGCGGCCCGGCACGAGACCCGGCAGCGCCGCCAGCCGCACTGCGCCGACGTTATGCTCGGGAATCGCCGCCAGCAGCGCTTCGGTGTACGGATGATGAGGCGCCGCGAAGATATCGGGCACGCGGTTCGTCTCGATGATCTCGCCCGCGTACATCACGGCCACGCGTTGCGCGACTTCCGAGACCACGGCCAGATCGTGCGAAATCAGCACGAGCGCCATGCCGCGCTCTTTCTGCAACTGCACGAGCAGTTGCATGATCTGCGCCTGGATCGTCACGTCGAGCGCGGTGGTCGGTTCGTCGGCGATCAGCAGTTTCGGATTGCACGCGACGGCCATCGCGATCATCACGCGCTGGTTCATGCCGCCCGACATCTGATGCGGAAACGAACCGATGCGGTTCTTCGCATCGGGAATGCCGACCTGATCGAGCAGTTCGAGCGCGCGGCGGTTCAGTGCGTCGCCGCGCAGCCCTTCGTGCAGCTTCAGCACTTCCTTGATCTGGTAGCCGACCGTGTAGCTCGGGTTCAGGCTCGTCAGCGCGTCCTGAAACACCATCGCGATGTCTTTGCCGATAATTTTGCGGCGTTCTTTCGGCGCGGCGGTCAGCAGGTTCTTGCCGTCGAAGCTGATTTCGTCGGCCGTCACCTTGCCCGGCGCGTCGATCAGGCCCATCAGCGCCATCATCGTCACGCTCTTGCCCGAGCCCGATTCTCCGACCACGCCGACCACTTCCCCGGGCGCGACATTGAGATTGACGCGGTCGACCGCGGCGAGGCCGCCGAAGTCGACGGCGAGATTGCGGATGGTCAATAAATCGCTCATGTCAGGCCATCCGCTTCAGTTTGGGATCGAGCGCGTCGCGCAGCCCGTCGCCGAGCAGGTTGATTGCGAGCACCGAGATCAGAATCGAAAGACCGGGCATCGTGACGATCCACCATGCGCTGTCGATATAGTCGCGCGCGGAGGCGAGCATCGCGCCCCACTCGGCCGACGGCGGCTGCACGCCGAGACCGAGGAAGCCAAGCGCGGCCGCATCGAGAATCGCCGACGAAAAGCCGAGCGTGGCCTGCACGATCAGCGGCGCGGTGCAGTTCGGCAGCACTTGCGAGAACATGAGCCGCATGGTGCCGGCGCCTGCGACGCGCGACGCCATCACATATTCCTTGTGCAGTTCGCCGAGCGCCGAGGCGCGCGTCAAACGCACGTAGCCCGGCAGCGCGACGATCGCGATCGCGAACATCGTGTTGAACAGGCCCGGGCCGATGATCGCGACCACGGCAACTGCAAGCAGCAGCGATGGCAACGCGAGCAGCACGTCCATCACGCGCATGATCGGCGTGTCGGCCCACCTGTCGAAGAATGCGGCGACCAGGCCGAGCACGATGCCGGGAATCAGCGCGAGCACGACCGACACGCAACCGATCCAGAACGACAGCCGCGCGCCGTACATGAGCCGCGAAAGAATGTCGCGGCCCGCTTCGTCGGTGCCGAGAATGAACTTCCAGTTGCCGCCGTCGAGCCACGCGGGCGGAATCTTCACAAAATCGCGGTATTGCTCGATCGGACTATGCGGCGCGATCAGCGGCGCGAAAATCGCGATGAACACCATCACGAGCACGACGATGCCGGCGCCGACCGCGCCGCGATTGCGCGAGAAGTTGGCCCAGAATTCGCGGGCGGCGAGCGCGCGGCCGCTCGGCGGCGTCACCGCCTGCGGGACTGCATTTTGAAGGTCTGCCATCTTGCTTTTACCTCGTATGGCGAATGCGCGGATTCAACACGCCGTACAGCAGATCGACGACGAGGTTCACCACGATAACGAGCGTGGCGATCATCAGAATCCCGCCCTGCACGACCGGATAGTCGCGCCGGCTGATCGCATCGATCAGCCACTTGCCGATGCCGGGCCACGAGAACAGCGTTTCGGTCAGCACCGCGCCGGCGAGCAGCGTGCCGACCTGCAGACCGATCACGGTGACGACCGGAATCAGCGCGTTACGCAATGCGTGCACGACGATCACGCGCACCGGCGATAAGCCCTTCGCGCGCGCGGTACGAATATAGTCTTCGCGCAGCACTTCGAGCATCGACGAGCGCGTCATGCGCGCGACCACCGCAAGCGGAATCGTGCCGAGCACGATCGCGGGCAGAATCAGATGGCTGAGCGCGGAGCGGAACGAGCCCTCGTCGGTGCCCGGCAGCAGCGAGTCGATCAGCAGGAAACCTGTTACGTGCGGAATGTCGTATTCGACTGCGATGCGGCCCGACACCGGCGTCCAGCCGAGCTTCGACGAAAACACCATGATGAGGATCAAGCCCCACCAGAAAATCGGCATCGAGTAACCGGCCAGCGCGGTGCCCATCACGCCATGATCGACGGCGGTGCCGCGCTTGAGCGCGGCGAACACGCCGGCCGGCAAACCGACCACGAGCGCGAACAGCATCGCGCAGATCGACAGTTCGACCGTCGCTGGAAAGCGCGCCAGAAACTCGTCCATCACGCTCGTGTTCGTGATGATCGACGTACCGAGATTGCCGGACAGCGCGCGTCCGACGTAGTGCAGATATTGAAGCGGCAACGGCTCGTCGAGACCGAGCCGGTGAAGCGCCGCCGCATGCAGTGCCGGGTCGACGCCGCGCTCGCCCATCATCACTTCGATCGGGTCGCCTGGAATCAGGTGGATAAGCGCGAACGCAAGGATCGTAATTCCGATGAAAGTCGGTATCACCATCCCGATGCGGCGCAAAACGAATCGGAACATGGATCGTCCCTATGGTATGGATGGGGAAAAATGCAACCGGCGACAAGGGCTCGTGACCCCGTCGCCGGACAGTTTCGACCAGTCTTCTTAACCGTGCGAAAAACTTACCGCGGGGCGTGATGCATATCGCCCGCCGCCGCGTGCCACGACGTGCCGCCTTACTGCATGCCGACGCCGTCGAAACGCAGGTAACCGAGCGATTCGATGCGCATGTCGGTGACCTTCTTGCTCATCGGCTGATAGACAGTCGAGTGTGCGATCGGCGAGAACGGCAGTTGTTCCGCAAAGATCTGCTGCGCCTGCACATAAAACTTCGTGCGCGCGTCCTGACCGTTGGTTTCGCGGCCCTTCTTCACGAGGTCGTCGAAGGGCTTGTAACACCACTTCGAGAAGTTATTGCCATTCACCGCGTCGCAGCCGAGCAGCGTGCCGAGCCAGTTGTCCGGATCGCCGTTGTCGCCGGTCCAGCCGATCAGCATCGTATCGTCTTCGCCCGCGTGCGCGCGCTTGATGTACTCGCCCCACTCGTACGTGACGATCTTCGCCTTCACGCCGATCTTCGCCCAGTCGGCCTGAATCATTTCGGCCATCAGCTTGCCGTTCGGGTTGTACGGACGCTGCACCGGCATGGCCCACAGCGTGATCTCGAAGCCGTTCGGGAAACCGGCCTTCGCGAGCAGCGCCTTCGCCTTGTCCGGATCGTACGAAGCAGCCTTCAGCGATTTGTCGTACGACCATTGCGTCGGCGGCATCGGGTTCGTCGCGAGCTGGCCCGCGCCCTGATACACGGAATCGACGATCGCTTTCTTGTTGATCGCCATGTCGAGCGCTTCGCGCACTTCGAGCTTGTCGAGCGGCTTGTGCGTGACGTTATACGCAAGGTAGCCGAGGTTGAAGCCCGCTTGCGACGGCATCGCGATGTTGTTGTCGGCCTTCAGCGGCGCGATATCGGCAGGACGCGGGTAGCTCATCACCTGGCATTCGCCGGCCTTCAGTTTCTGCACGCGCACGCCCGCATCGGGCGTGATCGAGAAGATCAGCTTCGAGACCTTGACCGTGTTCGGCTTCCAGTAATCAGGATTGCCGTCGAAGCGGATCGTCGCGTCCTTCGTGTAGCTCTTGAAGATGAACGGACCCGTGCCGACCGGCTTCTGGTTGATGTCGGCGGCCTTGCCTTCCTTCAACAGCTGGTCCGCGTATTCGGCCGACAGGATCGACGCGTATTCCATCGCGAGATTCTGGATGAACGGCGCGTTCACTTCGGCGAGCGTGAATTTCACCGTGTATGGGTCGACCTTTTCGACCTTCGTGATCAGCTTGTCGAGGCCCATGTCGCTGAAGTACGGGAACTGCACCGGGTAGGCCTTGCGGAACGGCTGATTCGGATCGAGCATGCGCTCGAACGTGAAGATCACGTCGTCCGCGTTGAACTCGCGCGTCGGCTTGAAAAACGAAGTGGTCTGGAATTTGACGCCGTGACGCAGATGGAACGTATACGTTTTGCCGTCCGGCGACACGTCCCACTTTTCGGCGAGGCCCGGTTCGACCTTCGTGCCGCCGCGTTCGAATTCGACAAGACGGTTATAAACCGTGAACGTATTCGCGGTGAAGTCCACGCCCGTCGTGTATTGCGCTGGATCGAAACCCGCGGGGCTGCCTTCTGAGCAGTAGACGAGGGTTTTATTCGGGATGTCGGCGGCATTCGCCAGTTGCGTGCCCGCCATCGTCACCGCTGCGGCCGCGCTCAGCATCGTGAGCCGGAGCGCGCGCAACAGTCTGTTTTGGTTCATGTTTCCTCCAGATTTGTAACCGGTCAAAACCAGCGTAGCGCGATATTACTGAGCTTTACCGGCCCTCACAAGCGGACAAAATCCGGTGGCGCAAACGTTCAAACATGTATATGGGAATCGGGCGCGGGCGCCCTCGATTGGCCTGATCAACCGCTTTGTGCCGCAAAACGTCTTGCGCAAGATCGCGCAAGACGTTTCGATCGCAGTATGAGCTATGCGCGGCGGGTTATAACCGGCGTGCAGGTCGTGACCGTGCGTCCCGACCGTGTGCGTGCGGGCCGTGTGTCCGGCCTACAGACCGAGCCGCTCGCAGATCGTTCTGGTCGACGCAGCGGCGTTGAGCGTATAGAAATGCAGGCCCGGCACACCCGCATCGACGAGCCGCTGGCACAGCCCGGTCACCACATCGAGTCCGAACGCGCGAATCGCGTCGCGGTCGTCGCCGAAACTCTCGAGCCGCCGCGCGATCCAGCGCGGCACTTCGGCGCCGCACATTTCGGAAAAGCGCATCAGCTGCGAGTAGTTCGTGATCGGCATGATGCCAGGCACGATCGGCACATCGACACCGAGCTTGCGCGCATCGTCGACGAACTGGAAGTACGCGTCCGCATTGAAGAAGTACTGCGTGATCGCGGAGTTCGCGCCGGCCTTCACCTTGCGCGCGAAATTCTCGAGATCGTGCCGCGGCGTGCGCGACTGCGGATGGTATTCCGGATACGCGGCGACTTCGATATGAAACCAGTCGCCGGACTCGGCGCGGATAAAGCTGACGAGTTCCGACGCATAGCGCAGTTCGCCGACCGCGCCCATGCCCGACGGCAGATCGCCGCGCAACGCGACGATATGGCGAATGCCATGCGAGCGGTACTCGCCGAGAATGCGCCGCAGGTCGTCTTTCGACGAGCCGATGCACGACAGATGCGGCGCCGCTTCGAGGCCGCCCTTCGACATGTCGAGGACGGTATCGAGCGTGCCTTGCTGCGTCGAGCCGCCCGCGCCGAATGTGACCGACACAAACTTCGGCTTGAGCGCAAGCAGCTGCTCGCGTGTCGCGCGCAGCTTCTCGACGCCTTCCGGCGTTTTAGGCGGGAAGAATTCGAATGAAAGTTCGATAGGGTTCATGGTCCGGATCAGAATCCGATAGGCCATCGCAGAATGCCCGCCGCGCGCCGCAAATTGCGCCTCGCGTGGCGACAGCTAGCCGAAACTGCGATTGCCGAAAATAAGCGCGGACAGCAGCCACGAAACGATGCTGTACAGAATCGAGCCGAAGAACGCCGACCAGAAACCCGACACTTCGAAGCCCTTCAGCAGCGACGCGCACAGCCAGAAACACAGTGCGTTGACGACGAGAATGAAGAGTCCGAGCGTGAGTATCGTGACCGGCAACGTCAGCAGGATCAGCACGGGCCGCAACACCGTGTTGATGAGCCCGAGCACGAGCGCGACGATCAGCGCCGTACCGAAGCTGCGGATGTGGATCGACGGCACGAGGTACGTGATGATCAACAATGCGAGCGCATTGATCAGCCAGGTCAACAGCACGGTCATCGAAGGCTCCTTATGTTCACATTGTGCTCACGGTCCGCATTGAACACGAATGCGCGCGGTGCGTGCCATGCATCTGGCGCATCACGCGCAATCGGCAACGTGCCTAGTAGCGGTAGTGGTTCGGCTTGAACGGACCGTTCCTGTCGACGCCGATATAGCTCGCCTGATCCGTCGACAGCACGGTCAGGTTCGCACCGATGCGCGCGAGGTGCAGGCGCGCGACCTTCTCGTCGAGCTGCTTCGGCAGTACATAGACCTTGTTCTCGTACTGGTTGCCTTGCGTGAACAGTTCGATCTGCGCGAGCGTCTGGTTCGTGAACGAGTTCGACATCACGAACGACGGGTGGCCCGTGGCGCAGCCGAGGTTCACGAGGCGGCCTTCGGCCAGCAGGATCACGCGCTTGCCGTCCGGGAAAATGATGTGGTCGACTTGCGGCTTGATGTTTTCCCACTGGTACTGGCGCGTCGAAGCGACGTCGATTTCCGAATCGAAGTGGCCGATGTTGCAGACGATCGCGTTGTGGCGCATCGCCTTCATGTGATCGTGGTTGATCACATGGTAGTTGCCGGTGGCCGTCACGAAAATGTCGGCCTTGTCGGCCGCGTATTCCATCGTCACGACGCGGTAGCCTTCCATCGCCGCCTGCAGCGCGCAGATCGGATCGATTTCGGTCACCCACACGGTCGCGCCGAGGCCGCGCAGCGATTGCGCGCAACCCTTGCCCACGTCGCCGTAACCGGCCACCACGGCGATCTTGCCGGCGATCATCACGTCGGTGGCGCGCTTGATGCCGTCGACGAGCGACTCGCGGCAGCCGTACAGGTTGTCGAATTTCGACTTCGTCACCGAGTCGTTCACGTTGATCGCGGGGAACGGCAGACGGCCTTCCTTTTCCATCTGGTACAGACGGTGCACGCCGGTCGTGGTTTCTTCGGTCACGCCCTTGATGTGCGCGAGGCGCTTCGAATACCAGGTCGCGTCCACGTCGAGATGCTGTGCGATCGACTTGAACAGCGCGGTTTCTTCTTCGTTGGTCGGCTTGGCGATCACCGAGCGGTCCTTCTCGGCCTTCGAGCCGAGAATGAGCAGCAGCGTTGCATCGCCGCCGTCATCGAGGATCATGTTCGCGAACTGACCGTTCGGCCATTCGAAGATGCGGTGCGTGAATTGCCAGTATTCGTCGAGCGATTCGCCCTTGAATGCGAACACCGGCGTGCCGCCTTCGGCGATCGCGGCAGCGGCGTGGTCCTGCGTCGAGAAGATGTTGCACGATGCCCAGCGCACGTCGGCGCCGAGCGCCTTCAGCGTCTCGATCAGCACGCCGGTCTGGATCGTCATGTGCAGCGAGCCCGCGATGCGCGCGCCTTTCAACGGCTGCTGCGTCTTGTACTCGTCGCGGATCTGCACGAGGCCCGGCATCTCCGTTTCGGCGATGTTCAGTTCCTTGCGGCCCCAGCCTGCGAGCGCGAGGTCTGCGACGACGAAATCTTTCGAGTCTTTGGAATCGTAAACTGCGGCGTTCATCACGCCCTCCTTTCTAAGAAAATTAGAAGATTGACGTGAGCGCCGTTCGATACGAAGAGCAAACGCTTGATGCACTGACTCTTCGAATTGACCACCTTCGAGCCTGGCGGGCGGGAACCCGTCGCAACGCTCCTCGAAGGCGAGCGCAGATTGTAGCAAATCAGGATGGCGCGTGCGACCCGCATTTACCGTGATAGGGCCCGATGAACGCGCGCTGCAACGCGCCTCGCGGCCGCATGTTCGAAGCGTTCGCGCCGCGCGCTGTGTCACGCGCTGTGTCACGCGTTACCGCTCACGCATCGCCCGCACGCATCGCCCTCACGCATCGCCCTCACGCATCGCCCGCACGCATCGCCCTCACGCATCGCTCTTAGACGGGCAGCATGCCGAGCAACGGCGCAAGCAGCACCATCACGACGCCGGCGATCATCATCGTGAGACTCGCGACGACACCTTCCTCGCTGCCGAGCTCGCGCGCCTTCGCAGTGCCGACGCCGTGCGCGGCCGCACCGAACAGCGCGCCGCGCGCGAGGCGCGAGCGCAGCGGCAGCAGCGCAAGCACGAGTTCGCCGAAGATCATGCCGCACACGCCCGTTGCGATCACGAACAGCGCGGTCAGGTCTTTCGGCGCGTGAATCCTGTCGCTGACGGCAAGCGCGAACGGCGTCGAGATGGAACGCGTCATCAGACTGCGCTGCAATTCGGGCGACAGGTGCAGCAGTTTCGCGAGCGCAAGCGAGCCGCCCACCGCGACGACGATGCCGACCACCACCCCCACTGCGAGCGAAATCCAGTGCCGCTTCATCAGGTCGCGATACTCGTAGATCGGCACGGCGAACGCGACGGTCGCGGGGCCGAGCAGCCACATGAGCCAGCGCGTGTCCTGGAAGTAAACGCGATACGGAATATGCGCGAACGCGACGATCGCCACGAGCACGATCGGCACCGCGACAAGCGGCGTGAACCACATCGTCTTCACGCGCGCGTAGAGCATCTTCGACGCGAAGTAGAGCGCGACTGTCAGCACGAGACACGCGGCGGCAATCGCGCGCGACGCGTCGTCGGCGCGAAGGAACGTGAAAAACGGGGACGCTAAAAGCGTGGACGCGGACAGTGCGGTCATGGCGAGGCCGTAGCGTTAGCGTTTGACTCGACGCGCGAAGCGGCCTTCAGCCGCGACCGGCGCGGCCCGATCCAGCCGCTTCGACCGGCACGCGACGCAGCGCGAGCCGGCGCTCGAAACGCGATGCCTGCTCGACCGCAAAGGCCACCGCAACCATCACCATCAGCGTGCCGCCCGCGACCACGAGCGCGAGCCGCCAACCGTCCTCGCGGAACAGCCCGCCGTACTGAACCGCCGCCACGGCGGCCGGAATAAAGAACAGCAGCAGTTCCGACAGCAACCAGTCCGCGCCCGCTTTCACCCAGCGCGGCGCGATGCCGCCGCACAGCAACGCGACGAGCAGCGCGAGCAGGCCGACCACGCCGCCCGGCACCGGCAGCCCGATGCGCTTCACCGCAACGTCGGCGACGAACCAGACGCCCGCGAGCGCGAGACACTGCGCGACGATCCGTGCAGCACGCATAACCGGCTCGAGCGCGCCCGATCGCGCGCTGGCGGCAAACCTCGTAACGGACACGCTCATCTGGCCACTCCCTGAAATTGCTTATGGTCAGCCGAGTATAGGGTTATCCCTGATATAAATATAATGACTTACACTCATTCAAATCATTCCATAATGGAATCTTGCGGCACTGAACGAAACTGAACGGAAGTGAACTGGCACGACGCTGCGTCAGCGCCGGACCCGCGCCAGGTCGGGGCGGCATCTACAACGGGAGCCTTATCGTGGAACTGCGCGCGCTTCGCTATTTCATCGAGGTCGTCCGGCAACAAAGCTTCACCGTCGCTGCCGGGCAGATGTACGTGACGCAGCCCACCATCAGCAAGATGGTGAAGGCGCTCGAAGACGAAATCGGCTCGCCGCTGCTGTTGCGCGACGGCCGCCAGATGGTGCTGACCGATGCCGGCCGGATCGTCTATCAACGCGGCCAGGACGTGCTCGCCGCGCAGGCGCAGCTACAGAAAGAACTCGACGACCTCGGCACACTCGGCCGCGGCACACTGACCATCGGCATTCCGCCGATGGGCGGTGCGCTGTTCACGCCGGCCATCGCCGCATTCCGCCAGCGCTATCCGAAGGTCGAACTGAAGCTGATCGAGGAAGGCTCGCGCGCCGTCGAAGCGGCGCTGATCGACGGCGAACTCGAACTCGGCGGCGTGCTGCTGCCGGTCGATCCCGAGAGGATCGACGCGCTGCCGATGACGCGTCAGCGCCTGTGGCTCGTCGCGCGCAAAGGCTCGCGCTGGGACGCGCTGAAACAGGTGCCGCTCGCCGATCTCGCCGCCGAGCCGTTCGTGTTCTACGGCGAAAGTCTCGCGCTCAACGATGTCGTGCTGCACGCGTGCCGCGCCGCCGGCTTTGCACCGGGCATCGTGAGCCGCAGCGAGCATTGGGACTTCATGGTTGCGCTGGTGCTGGCGGGCGTCGGCATCGCGCTGCTGCCGGCGCCGTACTGCCGCCGGCTCGATGCGGCGGAATTCACTTGCCGGCCCGTCGTCGAGCCGGAAATTCTGTGGGAAATCGCGATCGGCTGGCGGCGCAACGGCTACCTCTCGCACGCCGCGCGCGCATGGCTCGATGTTGCACGCGAGACGCTGCGCGGGCAGTCCGGCGACGACTTCATGCATGCGCCGGCGCTCGGGATCGTGATGAGCGGCGCGGCGGCGATGCCGGTCGGAACCGCAACCCACGAGGACGACGGCAGCGTCAGGAAATGACGCCGACACCCGTCATGTGCGCCGGGTATCGTAATGGTTAACCTTTCATTGGCGTTACAAAGCAGCCTACCTAGAATGCAGTGGCAGCTGAACGGCCGATCGGGTGGCGGGCGATAGCTCGCTGGCCGGCGGCGTCGTGCGGCGAAACAGGTTCTGGGGAGACAGCCGTGGCCACGTCCGACAGGAAAAGAAAGAGTGAACCGGCGCGCCGAAAATTTCTTCGACGCGCGTCCGCTGGGGCGGCGGCCGGCGCCACAGCGGCGGTATCGCTGGGCTTTCCGGCAATCGTGAAAGCACAAGGCCCGACCGTAATGCGCTGGCAGAGCACGTGGCCGCAAAAAGACATCTTCCACGAGTACGCCGTCGACTTCGCCGGCAAGGTCAATACGATGACCGGCGGCGACCTGAAGATCGAGGTGTTGCCGGCCGGTGCCGTCGTCAAGGCGTTCGATCTGATCGATGCGGTCAGCAAGGGCACGCTCGACGGCGGCCATGGCGTGTGCGCTTACTGGTACGGCAAGAACTCGGCGCTGGCGTTGTGGGGCTCGGGCCCGGCGTGGGGCATGGACGCGAACATGCTGCTCGCCTGGCACAAGTACGGCGGCGGCAAGGAGTTGCTCGCGGAGATCTACCGCAACCTGAATCTGAACGTCGTGTCCTATCTGTACGGACCGATGCCGACACAGCCGCTCGGCTGGTTCAAGAAGCCCATCACGAAGCCGGACGATCTCGCAGGCACAAAGTTTCGTACCGTCGGACTGTCGATCGACATCTTCACGGCGATGGGCGCGGCGGTCAACGCGCTGCCCGGCAGCGAAATCGTTCCGGCGATGGACCGCGGCCTGATCGACGCCGCCGAGTTCAACAATGCGAGTTCGGATCGCCAGCTCGGTTTTCCCGATGTATCGAAGATCTGCATGTTGCGCAGTTTTCACCAGTGCTCCGAAACGTTCGAGATTCTTTTCAACAAACCGAAATACGACGCGCTGCCGCCGCATCTGAAGGCGATCATCGGCAATGCGGTCGAAGCGGCGTCGCAGGATATGTCGTGGAAGGCGATCGACCGCTATTCGAAGGACTACATCGCGCTGCAGCAACAGGGCGTGAAGTTTTACGCGACGCCGAATGCGGTGCTGCAGGCACAGCTCAAGGTCTGGGACGAGATCGTCGCCAGAAAGGAGAAAGAGAATCCCGCGTTCAAGAAAGTCAACGATTCGATGCGCGCATTCGCCGAGCGCACGACGCGCTGGCAAAGCGACACGAACGTCGACTACCGGATGGCAGCCGCGCACTACTTCGGCAAAAAAGCATGAGGGATGTTCGCGGGCGACCGGTGTGAGCGATCCATGCAAAAGCTACTGCTGCGTGTCGACGCGATCAGCACATGGGTAGGTCAGGCGTTCGCATGGCTGATCGTCGCGCTCACGCTGATGATTTCGTACGAGGTCTTCTCGCGTTACGCATTGGGCACGCCGCACGCATGGGCGTTCGATGCGGCGAACATGCTGTACGGCACGCTGTTCATGATGGCCGGCGCCTATACGCTGTCGCGCAACGGCCATGTACGCGGCGACGTGCTGTACGGCTTCTTTCCGCCGCGCGCGCAAGCGCTCGTCGATCTCGTGCTGTACCTCGTTTTCTTCATTCCCGGCACCGTCGCGCTCGTCTGGGCCGGCATTGCATTTTTCGGCGATTCGCTTGCGCAGAACGAACACTCGTCGATTGCCGCCGACGGCCCGCCGATCTACCCGTTCAAAGCCGTGATACCGATAGCGGGCGCGTTTTTGCTGCTGCAGGGCGCCGCCGAAATCGTGCGCTGCGCGATCTGCCTGCGGCGCGGCAACTGGCCACGACGCGCGGGCGATGTCGAGGAAGTCGACGTCGAGAAGCTCAGGCAGTCGATCGACGTGCCGGAGCGGGAAGTCGCGGTATCGGCGCCACACGCGAGTGACAGCACGACCGGCACACGGAGCGCACCATGAGAAAAGAAGCGTGGTTCGGACTCTGTCTGATGGCGCTCGTGCTCGCCGCGATTGTCTCCCTGATGCCGGCGCCGTCCGCGATGACCAACGAGCATCTCGGCCTCCTGATGCTCGCGCTGATCGTGATCTGCATCATGCTCGGTTTTCCGACCGCGTTCACCTTGATGGGCATGGGCGTGCTGTTCGCGTGGCTCGCCTATCGAAGTGCGAGCCCCGAGCTGGCGGTCCGGCAGACGCTCGACCTGATGGTGCAGCGCGCCTACGGCGTGATGACCAACGACGTGCTGATCTCTATTCCGCTGTTCGTCTTTATGGGCTATCTGATCGAACGCGCCAACCTCGTCGCCCGTCTGTTCAGGAGCCTGCATCTCTCGCTCGCGCGCATTCCCGGTTCGCTCGCGGTCGCCACGCTCGCCACGTGCGCGATTTTCGCCACTGCAACCGGCATCGTCGGCGCGGTCGTGACGCTGATGGGGCTGCTCGCTTTTCCGGCGATGCTGAAGGCCGGCTACGGCACGCGGCTGTCGGCCGGCGTGATTACCGCCGGCGGCTGCCTCGGCATCCTGATCCCGCCGTCGGTTCTTCTGATCGTGTATGGCGCGACCGCGGGCGTGTCGGTCGTGCAGTTGTATGCGGGCGCGTTTTTCCCAGGACTTATGCTCGCCGGACTTTACATCGTCTACACGATCGTCATCGCGAAGCTGCGGCCGGACCTCGCGCCGCCGCTGTCCGGGGACGAGCGTCGCGTGCCGTTGCCCGACTATGCGCAACACGCCACCGGTACGCGCCGCGCCGGTGCGCTGATCGCGCTGCTGCGCCTGTGGCTCGACGGGCGCAATACCACCGCGCCGCGACGGGTGCTCAACAGGCAAATCGCAATCGCGCTGATTCCCGCGATCACCGTGGTCGGTGCCGCGCTGCTCGGCTACCGCGCGTCGGTTGCGCCACCGCCGGCTCTGACCGCGGCCGCGCCGGTGGACCTCAACGAACGACGCTTTCTCGACGAGTCATCGCCGTCGGGCCTCGACAGCCTGCAGGCGCCGCCGGGCGAGCCCGCAGCGGCCGATGCGGCCGCGCCGCGCCAGGCGGACGAAGCGGCACTCGCGGCGCCGCGCATGGAGAGTCCGGGCGCAGCGGACACCTCGAAACAACATGCGGCCGATCAACCGTCGAAGTGGTTCTGGATCAGCGTCGGGATCGCTGCGCTGCTGACGGTCGCTTTCTATCTATGGTTCGATTTTGCGCGCCTCGAAGTTTTCAAGATGCTGCTCGGCTCGTTTTTCCCGCTTGCCGCGCTGATCGTGGCCGTGCTCGGCTCGATCGTGTTCGGGTTCGCGACGCCGACCGAGGCCGCCGCCGTCGGCGCATTGGGAGGCACGGTACTCGCAGCGCTGTATCGGCAGCTGAATTTCACCGTCCTGAAGGAATCGGTGTTTCTGACCGCGAGGACCAGTGCGATGGTGTGCTGGCTTTTCGTCGGTGCGTCGATCTTTTCGGCGGCGTTCGCGCTGCTCGGCGGACAGGCGCTGATCGAGCGGTGGGTCCTGTCGATGCAATTGTCGGCGTTCGAATTCATGGTGCTGTCGCAGGTCATTATTTTTCTGCTCGGCTGGCCGCTCGAATGGACGGAGATCATCGTCATCTTCATGCCGATCTTTATCCCGCTGCTCGCGCACTTCAATATCGATCCGCTTTTCTTCGGCCTGCTGGTCGCGCTCAATCTGCAAACCGCATTCCTGTCGCCGCCGGTCGCGATGGCCGCCTTCTATCTGAAGGGCGTCGCGCCGCGGCATGTGACGTTGAATCAGATCTTCGCCGGCATGCTGCCGTTCATGGCGATTCAGATCGTCGCCGTCGTGCTGCTTTATCTGTTTCCCGCCATTGGACTGTGGCTGCCGTCGGTGCTGTATGACTGACACGCGCCGCGCCCCGGCGGCCATGCCCGCCCGGCGAGGAGCGGTCTGAGGCGCGGCCAATGGTGGAGAGGTCGATTCGATGCCTGAACAGATCACGAAGTACCCGGATATCACCCTGCGGGTGCTGAAAGGGGCGGGAGCCGTGTGCGCAGAAGGCGCGCCGCAAAAAATTCTGACGCAATGCCCTGCCACGCGGTTCTGTGCGCTTCCGACCGGCGAGCTATGTATCTATGGCATCGACGAGATCAAGTCGATGACGCAAATCAGTGCGAGCGAGATCGCCGCTGCGGTTGCGCCGGAAAGTCAATCCGATGCGTCGCCGCTGTTCGCGACATGGTGGGTAGCGGGCGCCGTTCTTGGCGCCGGCCTGATCACGGGCTTCGTGTTCGGCAACTACCGGAAAAAGCGCTAGGACACGCACGCGGGTTGCCGGTCGGCGCCTGCTTCGCTCGAGCTCGCAACACGGTCACTCCAACGCTGCGGCCCCCGCGCGCCGCTCCTGCCGCAGCAGCACATCGCGGTAGATCCCCGCGCGTTTCGCCAGCTCGCCGGGCGCGCCGTCGTCGACGAGCCGCCCATGCTGGATCACCACGATGCGATCGAAGTTGCGCAGCGTCGACAACCGGTGTGCGATCGCCACCACGGTGCGCCCCTTCATCAGCCGGTCGAGCGCCAGCTGGACGGCCGCCTCCGATTCGCTATCGAGCGCGGACGTCGCTTCGTCGAGCAGCAGGATAGGCGCATCCTTCAGGAACGCGCGCGCGATCGCAATGCGCTGCCGCTGCCCGCCGGAAAGCCGCGCGCCGCGCTCGCCGACCACCGTCTCGAGGCCATCGGGCAGCGAGCGGATCAGCTCGAGGCAGTTCGCGCGCTCGCAGGCCCGCAGCACTTCTTCTTCGCTCGCGTCGGGCTTGCCGTAGCGGATGTTTTCGAGCAGCGTCCGGTTGAACAGCGAGATGTCCTGCGGCACGACCGAGATCGCGTCGCGCACGCTTGCCAGACTCACATCGGAAAGGCGCTGGCCCGAAATCGCGACCGCGCCCGACGCCCTCGGCGGATCGAACGAACGTTGCAGCAGCGCGAGTATCGTCGTCTTTCCGGCGCCGGACGGCCCGACGAGGCCGACGCGCTGCCCCGCGTCGATATGCAGGCTGAAGTGATCGAGCACCGGCCGGCGGCCCGGATACGCGAACGTGACGTTTTCGAAGTCGATATTCGCGTCGCGGATCTGCAGCGCGGGCGCGCCGATCGCCTCCTCCATCTCGCGCGGCACGAGCAGCGTTTGGGCCGCTTCGGCAAGCCGTGCCACATGCTGGGTCAGGTCGACGAGCGCCACCGCGAGGTCGCGCGTGCCATGCAGGATCGAAAACCCGAGCGAGCTGACGAGCACGACGTCGCCGGTCGTCGCACGCCCTTGCGTCCACAGCCACAATACCCAGCCGAGCAGCCCCGCCGACAGCACCGCCGTCGCGAGCGCATGCAGCAGACGCAGCTTCTCGAGGTAGCGCAGGCTCGTTTGTCGCGACGCCATCTCGCCGGCCAGAATCGAGTCGAGCCGCGCACTTTCGCGTTCGGTGGCGACGAACATCCTCACCGTCGCCATATTGCCGATCACATCGACGAGTTCGCCATCGACCGACGCCGCATCGGACGCGAAGCGCATATGCTTGCTGTTTCCCTTGCTGGCAAGCCAGAACAGGAATGCGGCCATGCACACCGAGATCAGCAGCAGCGCAAACGCCATCCACAGATTGACCCAGCCGAGCATGGCGATGGCGCCAAGCACCGATAGCAGCGGCGGCAACGCGACCCATGCCACCGTGTTTTCGATCGAAAACACGGCGTTCGCCGTCGCCGATACGCGGCTTGCGAGCATGCCGGGCCGAACGTCGGAAAAATACGCCGAAGAATGGCCGGTCACGTAACCGAACAGCTGACGCCGCACATCGCCCGTCACCGCGACGAAGGTCCGCACGCTGATCCAGCCCGAGACGCGCCAGAACAGGTTGTCGGCGAACAGCAGCACGACGATTACGACAAACGCGGCAATCACGCCGGCCGGGTGGGCGCGCCCGTGAGGCAACGCATCGATCAGATTGCGGATCGCAAACTGCGACCCGAGCGAGCAGCCGACCGCGGCGACGATGCCGAGCAGAACGAGCGCATGCGCGACGGGGCGGCGGCCGATATATTGCAGCAGCAGCAAAACCGGCTTTCCCGCATACCGCGTAAGCGTTTTCGCGCGGCGGCCGCGCGTGCGCGACGCACGCAGGTCATCTGCCGCGTTCTGTTTCACACTGCCCATTCCGAGGCTTTCCATCATCGCTGGATGACTCCGCGTCTGGCGATTTCGCACGCGCTTGCGTACAGGTGGCGGCGCCGCCCTACCGTCCGCGTCCTCACCGTAGCAAGCCGCTCGCCTGACACCGCGCGTTCGCCATGCCGCCGCGCCGCTTCGAAAAATCACCACGGCAGCACGGGCCGCGCGACAATCGACGACGCTCGCCCACGTTGCAGACGGAGACCTCTGATGGAAACATTCGGACCCGGCAACACGCACGAAGTGACAAATCAGGTACCGCCACTCGCCGGATACAACCTGTTCGCGAGCGACGCGGCGCTCGTCGCCGCGCTCGAACGCGAGGGCGCCGGCTGGCATCGCGCCGCGCTCGAACGCGACGGCGCGGCGTTGAGTTCGCCCGACATGCTCGCACTTGCCGAGCTCGCGAACCGCCACACGCCCGAACTGATCACGCACAGCCCGCGTGGCGAACGCATCGACACGCTCGAATTCCATCCGGCATGGCACACGTTACTGGCGCAACTGCGCCGCGCAGGCGTGCACGCGCTGCCGTTCTCCGACCCGCAGCCCGGTGCGATGGTCGCGCGTTGCGCGGCCTATCTGCTGCATGCGCAGGTCGAAGCGGGCGCTTTATGCCCGATCACGATGACCTTCGCGAGCATTCCCGTGCTGCAACGCGAACCGCACCTGTTTGCCGCGCTGCGCGACAAGCTTTACACGCGCGAGCACGACGCGCGCGACGTGCCGCTCGCGCAGAAGAAATCGATGATGATCGGCATGGGCATGACCGAAAAACAGGGCGGCTCCGATGTGCGCAGCAACCGCACGCACGCGTTCGCGGCGCCGGAAGCGGGCGGCTCGGGACGCGGCGGCGAATATCGGCTCGTCGGTCACAAGTGGTTCTTTTCGGCGCCGCAGTGCGATGCGCATCTCGTGCTCGCGCGCACCGACGACCACGAAGGCGTCTCATGCTTCTTCGTGCCGCGTTTCACGCCCGACGGCGGCAAGAACGCGGTGCGCATCCAGCGTTTGAAGAACAAGCTCGGCAACCGCTCGAATGCGAGCAGCGAAGTCGAATTCTTCGACGCGTACGGCGTGATGATCGGCGACGAAGGCCGCGGCGTGCCGACAATCATCGAAATGGCGAATTACACGCGCCTCGATTGCGCGCTCGGCAGCACCGGACTGATGCGCGCGGCGCTCGTGCAGGCGATCCACCACGCGCGTCATCGCAGCGCGTTCGGCCGGCTGCTCGCCGCACAGCCGCTGATGCGCAACGTGCTCGCCGATCTGTCGCTCGAATCGGAAGCGGCGACCGTGCTCGTCATGCGCCTTGCACGCGCATTCGAAGACACGACCGGCACGCTCGAGGAACGCGCGTGGCGGCGCCTCGTCACGCCGGCGGCGAAATACTGGATCTGCAAGCGTGCACTCGAATTCACCGGCGAAGCGATGGAAGTCTGGGGCGGCAACGGCTACGTCGAAGAAGGGCCGATGGCACGCTTCTACCGCGAGGCGCCGGTCAATTCGATCTGGGAAGGATCGGGCAACGTGATGTGCCTCGACGTGCTGCGCGCGCTCGAAAAGGAACCGGAAGCAGCACAGGCGCTGCTGACCCAATGGCGCGGCGTCGCGCAACTGCACGCGGCGCGCGCGTCGGCACTGCCGGCCGCGCTCGACCGGCTGCTCGCGACGCTCGCCGCATCGCCCGACACGCGCGAAGCCGCTGCACGCCGTATCGCGCAGCAGCTGGTGCTGATCGCGCAGGCGGTGCTGCTCGTCCAGCATGCGCCGCCGCTCGTCGCCGATGCATTCATCGCGACGCGCATCGCGGACGGTTGCGGCGACAGTGGGCGTGTCTATGGGACGCTGCCGGCGTCGCTCGATCATGCGGCGATCGTCGGGCGCGCGTTTGCGGGGTAAGCGCGATCTCGCGCTACTTCAACCACCGCGTCGGCGGCACGTCGCCGCGCGGCAAACGCGCGGCCGCCGCATCGACGGCCGGGTCGGCCGCATTGGCCGCATGGGCCGGGTTAGCCGCGTCGACCGCGAGGTTGATCTCGTCGTCCTGCGCGGCCGTATCGACCGCATCGGCCGCGCCGCTTTCGAGCCGGTGCAGCCACGCGAGCAGTTCCGCGACCGCGGCGTAAAGCTGCGGCGGAATCCGCGAGTCGAGGTCGACCTGCATCAGCAGCGACACCATCTCTGGCGCCTCGTGCACATAGAGGCCCGCTTCTTTCGCGCGCTGCACGATCATGTCCGCGACGAGCCCGTAGCCCTTCGCGACCACGCGCGGCGCGGCGCCCGGCTGGTGGTCGTCGTAGGACAGCGCGGCGGCGCTTTTGCGGGTCGCGCGGCTCAAAGCGGTAAGTCTCCGTCGAAGAGATCGAACGGCGGCACGTCGCCATGGCTGCCGGCCTGCATTTCCCCCGCGGCGCCGGCGGCGTTTGCGGCGGCAGCCGCCGCGGCGCGCGCGTAGGCGGCCGCCGCAGCTTGCATCGACGGCGCGCCGGTCCAGCCCGCGGGCCGGCCAGCGACGCCTTCGTCAGGCCCGCTCGCGATCTCGCGAATCGCCAGCGCATTGAGCGCGATGCCGACCGCCGCGAGACGCTGCCGGAACGAGTGGCCCTGCGCCGCAAGACGCGCGGCGCCCGACGGGCTCGCCTGCACGCGCGCGGTCAGCTGCATGCCGACGAGCGTGAGATCCGCGTCGACCGTGCCGAGCAGCGGCAGCGACAACGTCAAGCGTGTGCGCCACGGGCGCAGCGCTTCGGAGTCGGGCGCGTCGGCATCGCCGCCGCGCGACCAGCGGTCGCCGCGCTCTTCGATCGTCCAGTCCAGACGCGCGCCCGGCCACGCCTCGCCGCTCCAGCGGAATTCGCCGGTCGCCAGCAGATCGAGCTGCTGACGCACAAGCGTAACCGTCGCCGGATGCACCGACGAAGCCATCATCTGCGTCGACAACTGACTCTGCGCCGCATTGGCCTGGACGTTCGCCTGGCCGCCGCTCATGCCGGCGTTCGCGTTGCCGCCCTGCGCGCCATCGCGTGCGGCTGGCGTCCCGACACCCAACGCGTCTTCGGCGAATCCCTGCACGGCCGCCGCGAAGCGCGCCGTCATCGGCATCGGAGCGCCTTGCGCCTCGCGCGCCGAGCCCGGGTTCGGCTGGGCCGCGCCGCCCTGCTGCGCGGAACCGCCGCGCCACCACGGCGCAACGCCGTCGGCGTCGACGCCGCCTTCGTCAGGGGACCAGTCAAGCGGCATTTGCGCGCTCTCGAGCACGAGGCGGTTCTGCGGCTCGTCGAACAGCGACGCCGGCGGGCGCTGTCCGCTTAGCCATTGCGCAAGATGCGATTCGTAGAACAGGCCGCTTTCGGTGACCGTCTGGCGCAGCGCCGCGGCAAGCGCGTCGACCGGCACGGTGACCGCCAGGGGCGTGACGCCCGCCGCGCCCTGCGCGGCACCCGCTTCGGCGTCGGTCTGCGCAGCCGCCGCAGCCGAAGAAGACGCGGCAGCGCCGCCTGCATTCGCTTGCGCCGCCGTGCCGCCCGCGGCTCCCGGTGGCGCGCCGCCGGCCGGCGCGGCGCCGCCGTCGTCGAGCGCCGGCACGACTGGCCAGATCGGCCACTGGCCGACCAGCGACGGCGTCGCATCGCCGCCCGAACGCATGATGGCGTCGAGCGTCAGCGCAATGCGCGACAGGATGGTTTGTGCGGAGGCTTGCGGCTGGTTACCGAGTAACGATACCGGCGCCCCGGCGGTCGGCGTATCGACGGCCAGTGCCGACGTACCCGTTTGCGCGGTCGACGCGTTCGCGCGTGAAGCGATCGACAACAGGCTGTCGACGCGGCTCGCGAGCAGCGCAGCTACGGCCGTGTCGATGTTGGTCATGCATCCTTCCTGTCGTCGCCGGGCAAAAAACAGAAATTAGAAACAAAAAACCGGAGTGGGATGGCGCGCAAACGAAGTGCGCCGAATCGGCGCGAAGAAACCGCGCGCGCGAACAAGGGTGCAAAACAAAGCAGAAACCAGGCAATGCACAAAAACAGGCAAACCGCCGCCGGCGTACGTGCGCCGGCGGCTGATCTGTCTCACCGCGCCCCGTAGATCTCTTTCAGTACCTTCGCCGTGCGGCCCGCGAACAGCGCGGACAGCTTCGCAAGACGCGGATTCGCGAGTTCGCGGATCGCGGCGTCGTTGGCGAGGATTTCACGAATCAGTTCGTATTTGCGGCCGCGCTCGTCGTCGTCGAGATGCACGCCCACTTCAGCTTCTCTAAGACTGTCGACCAGACTGCGATACTCGTTCTGCATGTGAGCCAGTTCGCCCCAAAGCGCATCGCGGGCGGCCGTCAACATCCGGCACGAGATTGCCGCGATCGCCTCATAGCGGGCGAAGTATTCCTGATTTGCAGTCATCTCACCGCTTCCGCGGATAACTGTGCAGCCATCCGCGCCACTTCCGGCCCAATACCCGTCCATGCTTCCTCGATCGTTGCGAGCAGTCCGTCGACTTCGATCAGCATCGCTTCGTTGCTTTTGATATTCGCTTCCAGCAGGCGCCTTGCCATATACCCGTACAGCGCGTCGAGCCGTGCGGCGATTTCGCCGCCCGCGTTGCGGTCGAGCGAGGCCTGAAGGCCGCTCTCGATGATCCGGATCGCCTTGCCGATCGTCTCGCCGCGCCGGCCGACTTCGCCTTGCCGCAGATGGAAACGCGCCTGCGCAATCGCCTGGCGCGCGCCCTGAATCAGCATCGCGATCAGTCGATGCGGACTCGCACCCATCACCCCTGTCTCGTTGCCCACGCGTGCGTAAGCGTTGGCTCCGGCATGCCCTGGGGAAAACATCGGCGCTCCTCCTGTGTGATGCGCGCTGCGCTTGGATCAGACGAACCCGCCCTGCCGCTCCCGTGGTCGCATGGCAGTGACTGTGTGTCCGTGTTATCGGACGGTCGGAACAAAGCTTTAGGGTGCCGAAGCGTGGACTGACTGACACGCGCGCAGGGAGCCGCACAGGCCGCGGTTACACCTGCATCTGCATGATGTCGTTGTAGGCGCTGACGAGCTTGTTGCGCACCTGCAGCGCGAACTGGAAGCCGATGCCGGCCTTCTGGCCGTCGATCATGACGTCGTTGAGCGACACGTTCGGCGCGCCGACTTCGAATGCCTTGGCCTCGCCTTCGGCCGCGACCTGGTCGTTGCTGACCTTGTCGAGCGAGGCCTTGAGCGCGGCGCCGAAGCTGCCGGCGTACGCGCCGCCGGCCTGTGCGGCCGAGGCGGCGGGATCGCCGGCCGCTTCCGACGCCATCGACTGGATCTGTTGCAGCGCGGAAGTGAGCGGATTCGCGACGGTCATGATGTCTCCATGAAGGAAGAAGAACCGGCTGTGCGAACCACGATCGGCCGCCATGCCAGATTGACGGGAAGCATATACGGCGGCGCCTTGCGGACAGTCCCGAAACTAGGGGGAAAACCCTCCTCTATTCGGCCAATCGCGTTGCATCCCGAGGGGGAAAATGCGCAACGTGAAAGTCTCTGTCCGCGCGCCCGCAGCCGCTGGTGCGGCCTGCGCCGACAGGACCCTGGCACCCCGGAGAACCCCGACGCATGGATTCGTCAGCCAATTCCTTGATCAACCCCGAAAGCCGCAGCATGGGCCTCGCCAATGCGCAGCCCGCCGCAGGCACGGCGGGCGCCGCTGCCGGCCAGTCGGCCGGCGCGGCCGACCTTGGCGGCCTCGGCGGCAACTTCGCGCAACGGCTGTCGTCGTTCCCGTCGTCGATTACGCAGATGCGCGGCAACCCGCGCGCGCCGCTGATCGTCGCCCTCGCGGTGCTGATCGCCGTCGTGGTCGGCCTCGTCATGTGGTCGCGCGCGCCCGACTACAAAGTGCTGTACAGCAACCTGTCGGACCGCGACGGCGGCGCGATCGTCGCTGCACTGCAGCAAGCCAATATTCCGTACAAGCTATCGGAAGGCGGCGGCGCGATCATGGTGCCGGCCGATCAGGTGCACGAAATGCGCATGCGCCTCGCCCAGCAAGGCTTGCCGAAGAGCGGTTCGGTCGGCTTCGAGCTGCTCGACAACCAGAAATTCGGCATCAGCCAGTTCGCCGAGCAGGTGAACTACCAGCGCGCGCTCGAAGGCGAGCTCGAACGCACGATCCAGTCGATTTCCACCGTGCAGTCGGCGCGCGTGCATCTGGCCATTCCGAAGCAATCGGTGTTCGTGCGCGATGCCGAGCCGCCGTCCGCGTCGGTGATGGTCGATCTGTACCCGGGCCGCGTGCTCGACGAAGGCCAGGTCAACGCGATTACGCATATGGTCGCGTCGGCGGTGCCGCAGCTGTCGCCGCGCAATGTGACGATCGTCGACCAGGACGGCAATCTGCTGACGCAGCCGAGCGCCGGCACCGGGCTCGACGCAACCCAGCTCAAATACGTGAAGCAGGTCGAGCGCGACACGCAGCAGCGCATCGACGCAATCCTCGCGCCGCTGTTCGGCGCCGGCAATGCACACTCGCAGGTCAGCGCCGACATCGATTTCTCGAAGGTCGAGCAGACCGCCGAAACCTACCAGCCGAACGGCAACCCGCAGCAGGCGGCAATCCGCAGCCAGCAGTCGAGCAGCGATGTCCAGACGCAGCAGGCCGGCGCCTCGGGCGTGCCGGGCGCGCTGTCGAACCAGCCGCCGCAGGCCACGCAGGCGCCGATCGACGCGCCGAACGGCGCGAGCGGCGCGACGCCGCCGACGCCGATCAGCGACCACAAGGATTCGACTACGAACTACGAGCTCGACAAGACCGTGCGCCATTTCCAGCAAGGCGGCGGCGGCATCAAGCGGCTGTCGGTCGCGGTGGTCGTGAACTACCTGCCGCACACCGATGCGAAGGGTCATACGACGCAACAGGCGCTGCCGGCCGACAAGCTCGCGCAAGTCGAGCAGCTCGTGAAGGACGCCATGGGCTTCGATGCGAAGCGCGGCGACTCGGTCAACGTGGTCAACAGCCCGTTCACGCTGCCGGTCGACCCGAATGCGAACCTGCCGTGGTGGCGCCAGCCGGACATGATCGCGCTCGGCAAGCAGATCGCGACGTATCTCGGCATCGCAGCGGTCGCGCTGTTCCTCTATTTCGTGATGGTGAAGCCGGCTCTGCGCCGCGCGTTCCCGCCGCCGGTCGAGGCGACGCCGGTCGCGGCGCTCGCGTCGGCATCGGACGAGCCGATTCTGCTCGACGGCGTGCCCGCTTCGGCGAAGGTCGAGGAAGGCGGCTCGGACGCGGCGCTGCTCGCATTCGAGAACGAGAAGCACCGGTTCGAGAAGAACCTCGAGTACGCGCGCCAGATCGCGCGCCAGGATCCGAAGATCGTCGCCACCGTCGTCAAGAACTGGGTATCCGATGAACGCTGAAGGCATAACCAAGAGCGCGCTGCTGCTGATGTCGATCGGCGAGGAAGAGGCCGCGCAGGTATTCAAATTCCTCGGCCCGCGCGAGGTGCAGAAGATCGGCGTGGCGATGGCCGCGCTGCGCAACGTCACGCGCGAGCAGGTCGACGAGGTGCTGCAGGAATTCGCGCGCGAAGCCGAGCAGCACACAGCCCTCTCGCTCGATTCGAGCGACTACATCCGCTCGGTGCTGACGAAGGCGCTCGGCGAAGACAAGGCCGGCGCGATCATCGACCGCATTTTGCAGGGCAGCGACACGAGCGGCATCGAGGGCCTCAAGTGGATGGACTCGGCCGCCGTCGCCGAACTGATCAAGAACGAGCACCCGCAGATCATCGCGACGATTCTCGTGCACCTCGACCGCGATCAGGCGTCCGAAATCGCCGCGTGCTTCACCGAGCGGCTGCGCAACGACGTGCTGCTGCGTATCGCGACGCTCGACGGCATCCAGCCGGCCGCGCTGCGCGAACTCGACGATGTGCTGACGGGCCTTCTTTCGGGCAGCGACAACCTCAAGCGCAGCCCGATGGGCGGCATCCGCACCGCGGCGGAAATCCTCAACTTCATGCCGAGCAACCACGAGGAATCGGTGCTCGAAAACGTGCGCCAGTACGATGCGGAGCTCGCGCAGAAGATCATCGACCAGATGTTCGTGTTCGAGAACCTGCTCGACCTCGAAGACCGCGCGATCCAGCTGCTGCTGAAGGAAGTCGAATCGGAGGCGCTGATCATCTCGCTGAAGGGCGCGCAGCCCGCGCTTCGGCAGAAGTTCCTGTCGAACATGTCGCAGCGCGCGGCCGAACTGCTCGCCGAAGACCTCGATGCGCGCGGTCCGGTGCGCGTGTCCGAAGTCGAGACGCAGCAGCGGCGCATCCTGCAGATCGTGCGCAATCTGGCCGAGAGCGGCCAGATCGTGATCGGCGGCAAGGCGGAAGACGCATATGTCTGAACGTGAGTCCGCGCGCAGCGACACATTGTCCGCGTATCAGCGGTGGGAGATGGCATCGTTCGATCCGGTGCCGGAACCCGATCCCGTTGAAGAAGAACGCGACATCGAAGCCGAGCTGCAACGGCTTCGCGACGCTGCGCATGCCGAGGGAGTCGCGTCGGGCCATGTGGCCGGACAGGCGCTCGGCTACCAGGCGGGCTACGAGCAGGGACATGCGAAGGGCGTCGAACAGGGACGCGCCGAAGCGCGCAAGGAAGCCGAACGCGTGATCGCAATCGCCGATTCGTTTATGGGCGCGCTCGGCGCCGCGCAAAGCGAAGTGGCCGAGACGCTCGTCGCGCTCGCGCTCGATATCGCCCAGCAGGTCGTGCGCCAGCATGTGCAGCACGACCCGACCGCGCTCGTCGCAGCGGCGCGCGAAGTGATCGCGGCCGAACCGGCTTTGACCGGCGCGCCGCATCTGATCGTGAGTCCGACCGATCTGCCGATCGTCGAGGCGTATCTAATGGACGAACTGCGTGCGCGCGGCTGGAACGTGCGCACCGATCCCGCGATCGAGCGCGGCGGCTGCCGCGCGCAGGCCGCCACCGGCGAAGTCGACGCGACCATCGGCTCGCGCTGGGAGCGCGTCGCGGCCGCGCTCGGCAAGGTGAGCACATGGTAAGCCCGCCGACCCTCGACGACATCCACACGAACGATCTCACGCCGCTCGAGCGCGAGATCGCGCTGGCGTCGGTCGGGTCGAATGCGCCGCATGCGCGGCCGGCCGTCGCCGCCGACAACCCCTATTTGCAGGCATGGCGCCAGCGGCTCGACGCGCTGCGCGAGCGCAACGCGATCGCGAAGCCGCTGCGCGCCTGCGGGCGGCTGACCCGCGCCGCCGGCCTCGTGCTCGAAGCGGTCGGGCTGCGGCTTTCGGTCGGTTCCGAAGTGATGATCGAATTGCCGCCCGGCAGCACGCTGCCGATGGCCGAAGCCGAAGTGGTCGGCTTCAACGGCGATCGTCTGTTTCTGATGCCGACCACCGAAGTGCACGGGCTGTTGCCCGGCGCCCGCGTCTATCCGCTCGAAACCGCGCCGGTCGAAGATCCGATGACGGGCGCGAAGCGCCTGCCGGTCGGCTGGGGGCTGCTCGGCCGCGTGCTCGACGCGTCAGGCAAGCCGCTCGACGATCTCGGCCCGCTCGCCGCCGTCGACGATGCGCCGCTGACCGCGCCGACCATCAACCCGCTGCACCGCGAGCCGATCCACAAGGTGCTCGATGTCGGCGTGCGCGCGATCAATGGACTGCTGACCGTCGGCCGCGGCCAGCGTATGGGCCTGTTCGCGGGTTCCGGCGTCGGCAAGTCGGTGCTGCTCGGCACGATGGCGCGCTACACGAGCGCCGAAGTGATCGTGATCGGCCTGATCGGCGAACGCGGCCGCGAAGTGAAGGAATTCATCGAGCAGATTCTCGGCAAGGACGGTCTCGCGCGTTCGGTCGTGGTCGCGGCGCCGGCCGACATCTCGCCGCTGCTGCGCATGCAGGCCGCCGCTTACACGACGTCGCTCGCCGAATATTTCCGCGACCAGGGCAAGCACGTGCTGATGCTGATGGATTCGCTGACGCGCTATGCGATGGCGCAGCGCGAGATCGCGCTCGCGATCGGCGAACCGCCGGCCACGAAAGGCTATCCGCCGTCGGTGTTCGCGAAGCTGCCCGCGCTCGTCGAGCGCACCGGCAATGGGCCCGAGGGCGGCGGCTCGATCACGGCGTTCTACACGGTGCTGACCGAAGGCGACGACCAGCAGGATCCGATCGCCGATTCGGCACGCGCGATTCTCGACGGCCATATCGTGCTGTCGCGCGCGCTCGCCGAAGCAGGACACTATCCGGCGATCGATATCGAAGCCTCGATCAGCCGTGCGATGACCGCGCTCATCGACGACAAGCATCTGGAAAAGACCCGCATGTTCAAGCAGATGCTGTCGCGCTACCAGCGCAACCGCGATCTGATCAACGTCGGCGCCTATTCGAGCGGGCGCGATGCGCTGCTCGACCGGGCGATCGCCCTGTATCCCCGCATCGAGGCGTTCCTGCAGCAAGGTTATCGAGAATGCGCGCCATTCGACGCGAGCCTGCAGGCGCTTGGCGCGCTGTTCAACGAAGGAGGCTGAAGATGGCGGACCCTACCCCGCTGCAGATGCTGATCGAGCTGGCTCAGGAAGAACTCGACGCCGCCGCGCAGCGCCTTGGCCGTGCGCAGCGCGAGCGCAACGATCTCGAATCGCAGCTGAACGCGCTGATCGAATACCGCAACGAGTACTACACGCGCTTTACGACATCCGCGCAGCTCGGCATGGCGGCGGGCAATATGCGCAACTTTCAGGCGTTCATCGACACGCTCGATGCGGCGATCGAACAGCAGCGCCGGCAGCTCGCTGCGGCGACGGCCCGCCTCGAGGCGGCGAAGCCCGAATGGCAGAAGCAGAAGCAGAAGCTCGGCTCGTACGAGGTGCTGCAGGCGCGCGGCGATGCCGCCGAAGCGCTCAAACTCGCGCGCCGCGAACAGAAGGATGCCGACGAGTTCGGCGCACGCGCGTTGAGGATGCGCGCCGGCAACGTGTAAAGGAAGCCGCGTGTGGAAAACGGCCGGATTGGCCGGATGATGGACTGGATTGACTGGACCTGGTTTGACTATCGCGCCCCGCTCGTTGCCGACGGCAGGATCGGGGCTTTGACCGACGGGAAACATCATGTCGAAAATTTCGATGATCGATTCGCTGCTGTCCTCGCAAGGCGCGGCCGTATCGCATTCCGCGAACGCGGGCAACTCGACGCTCTTCGCGCAGACGCTGCAGCAAAGCATCGCAGCGCAGACGAACGCAGCAAACGTGAGCGCGCCGACGCAACCGGCGCCGGGCACGCAGCCGTCTTCGTCCGCGTCGAGCGCATCGGGCTCGCAGCCGCAGCAGAACAACGGCGCGGACAACGACACCGCGTCGAGCGGTACCGGCACCGTGCATCCGGGCGACAGCACGCAGGCATCGCAACCGGCGCAGCCGGGTTCGTCGCAGGATGCGTCGACGACGAAGTCTTCGTCGTCGACGGACAACAGCGCGCAGCAGGCGGGCAACACGGGCAGCACAGGCAACGACAAGGCCGGCGACGCGAATTCGAAGTCGCAGGACACGCAGGCGTCCAATGGCGCGCAGGCGTCGGCGGCCGCAGCGGCAACCGCGGCGGCTGCGGCCGCCGCGCAGGCCCGCGCGAATGCGGCAGCCGATGCGGACAGCGACGCTGACGCAGCCGCCGACGCGGCCGCAGCGGACGCGGCCGCGGCGGCGCTCGCCGGCGACGCGAAGACCGGCGACGGCACCGGCGATCACAAAGGACTCGGCGGTGCGTCGACGGGCGGCAAGTCCATGCATCAGAAGGTCGACTCGGCGCTCGCGGCGCTGAACAGCGGGCGCACCGACCTGGTGGCCGCCTTGCCCGTGCAGAACTTCGCGGCAGGCGCAGCCAACGGCGCCAGCATCGACAAGACGAACGCCGACCTCGTGAGCGGCGGCCACGGCAATTCGAACGGCAAGGGCTTCGGCATCGGTCCGATGCTCGGCGATGCGAAGGCCGGCGCGAATGGCGCGGCGAACAGCGGCATGCAGACGGACAACGCGTCCGTCGCCGCCACGGCCGCGCAAGCGCAGCAGACCACGCAGGCGAGCGCGGGCGCCGCGGCGGCAGCATCGGCCGCGGCCAACGCCGACGCGAGCGCCGCGGCAAGCCTGCCCGCCGCGACCGGCGGTATCGATGCGCTCAACGCCGCGCTGGCCGCCTCGCAAGCGGGCGGTGCCGGCGCGAGCAGCGGCGCTGGCGCGTCGCAATCGGCGAAATCGGGCAGCGCGGCCTATGCCGACAATGCGCTCGCCCCCGAAGTGGGCAGCACGGACTGGGACGAAGCGCTGAGCCAGAAGGTCGTGTTCATGTCGAACCTGCATCAGCAAAGCGCCGAACTGACGCTGAACCCGGCCAATCTCGGGCCGCTGCAAGTCGTGCTGCAAGTCGCGGACAATCACGCGCATGCGCTGTTCGTCTCCCAGCACCAGGAAGTGCGCGCCGCGATCGAGGCCGCGCTGCCGAAGCTGCGCGAGGCGATGGAGCAGAACGGCATCGGCCTTGGCAGCACCAGCGTCAGCGACGGCTTTGCGCGGCAGAGCGGACAGCAGGCGCAGGACGGCGGCAGGAGCAGCGGCAGCCGCGGCGGCTATGACGGCGGCGCCGCAAACGACGTGGCAGCGACGACGGTGACGACGTCAGGCCCGACGCGCAGGACGGTGGGGCTCGTCGATACGTTTGCGTGAGCGCGTGAGCACGCTAGGCGCGGCTGCGCGGCTCATCGCGCCGACGGCGGCAGGCTACTGATAGAACATCGTATAGATCAGCGTCCCTTTGACCGTGCCCGGCACGACAGGACCGGTCCGGTAGTAACGGATCGCAAGGTTGACCGGCACGTCACCGCCCGTTTGCGGATCGTACGCAGGGACCATCTGCGGCGTTTGCAGTTTGATAGCGTCCTGCGCCGCATCGGTCACGGACAAGGCGACGCCCTTCGCGGTCGAATCGCGGCTCAGCGCAAACGTGCCGTTTGCCGCATCGATCGCGCCATCGGGCGGGTCGAGTTGATACTGGATCTGCTTGAGACCCTTCGGGCAGCCGGACAGCCTGATAGCGAACGGCGTCGATCCGGTCGTTGCGCCCACCGAAGGCAGCGCCGAACCCGAGACGTTCGGCAGCACGACGGTTTGCGTCGCGGCAGCCGTGCACGCGGCGGCCGTCACGGACGCCGTCGTGACGCGCAGATTGGCTACGGTCAGCGTCCCGAGACTCATGGTCGCGAACAACGTGCCGTTGATCGTTCCGGCCTCGGGCTTGCCGGTCACGACAACCTGCACGCCGAATTTCATGCTGTTGAAAGCCCAGTCGCCGTTGTAGATTTCCTGCGCGCCTGCGCCGTAGTACCGGAAGAAGCTGGCGCCGTCCGTATCGAAAAAGCGCACGCCGATGCCCGGGACATTCGTCGCATAGGTGTAAGGGTTTGTCGAAAACTGCGTGCCGCCCGTCACCGCCCGGACGACCGGCGTATTGCCGCTGCAGGTTGCGTAGGCGCCGCTGGAGGGAATAGCGGACTGGTACGGCGGCGTGTACAGAATCGTCCCGACTGCCGCATCCCGCGGAACCGTGAGCGACGGAATGTTGAACGTGTAGTCGCGTGTCGTCTGGCCGTTGCGCCATGAGCAGGCAGCCATTGCTTGCTGCGAGCCGGCGATCGAGACGAACGTCGCACACATGAGCGGCAAGCGGAAAGCCACGAAGCCCACGAAGCCCACGACGCGTAATCGGGGCCAACCGTTCGAGCGCCGGGGAAAACGTCCGTTGTCCATCGGCTTTCTCCATTGACGGGCGCCGCGAAGCAATGTTGCCCAACGTGACAGGCCTTGCAGGTCGCCCTATGAAAGCTGTTTGCCTCGAAGAGCAGCTTAGTCGCCGTTCGGCGCGCAGGCAAAAACGCGCCGCGCGCGACGTCCCCCCAAACCCCTGAGTTGGCCACGAATCTCCCCTCTTTTCGGCCCATCGCGCGGCTTGCATTTAACGAACAATGCACGCTATCAAACTGACTTCGAGCTGACCTCGGACAGCCGCCGCATTCACAGACACGACACATGGCCACCACGACCGCAAACCCGCAAGCCGCCGTACCGCCGCGCTCGCCCGGGCTGATCAAACGCTCGCTCATGATCGCGCTGATCGCACTTGTCGCGGCCGCGCTCGCGGGCGGCGGCACCTGGTTCTACATGAGCCGCCACGAAACCGCCGCGGCGGCCCAGCCGGCCGCGCAGGCGCCGAAGCCCTCGCCGGTGCCGGTGTTCTTCGCGCTCGAGCCGATGACCGTCAATCTGCAATCGGACGACGGCGAACAGCACTATCTGCGCATCGGCCTGACGCTGAAGCTCAACGACCAGCAGACGCAGGAACATCTGACCCAGCACATGCCGGAGATTCGCAGCCGCGTGCTGCTCGCGCTGTCGAACAAGCACCCCGACGAACTCGCGCCGCTCGACGGCAAACGCGCACTCGCAAAAGAACTCGCCGCGCTGATCGAACAGCCGACCGAAACCGGCGGCGCGCCGGTCCATGTCGACGACGTGCTGTTCACCGAGTTCGTCGTTCAGTGACGCTGCGTCGCGCACCCGCGCGTCTCTCTCAATAGGCGAACCGACGCACAAGGAATCGAGATGGGCCACGAAGAGTTCATGTCCCAGGAGGAGGTCGATGCCCTCCTGAAAGGCGTCACCGGAGAGCACGACGAGAAGTCCGAGCACGCCGAACGTGCCGGCGTGCGGCCGTACAACATCGCCACCCAGGAGCGGATCGTCCGCGGCCGGATGCCCGGCCTCGAGATCATCAACGAGCGCTTTGCGCGACTGATGCGTGTCGGCATCTTCAACTTCATGCGGCGCACGGCCGAAATTTCGGTCGGCCCGGTGAAAGTGCAGAAGTACAGCGAGTTCACGCGCAACCTGCCGATCCCGACGAACCTGAACCTCGTGCACGTGAAGCCGCTGCGCGGCACGTCGCTGTTCGTGTTCGATCCGAACCTCGTGTTCTTCGTGGTCGACAATCTGTTCGGCGGCGACGGGCGCTTCCATACGCGCGTCGAAGGCCGCGACTTCACGCAGACCGAGCAGCGCATCATCAGCAAGCTGCTGAGCCTCGTGTTCGAGCATTACACGACCGCGTGGAAAAGCGTGCGGCCGCTGCAGTTCGAATTCGTACGTTCGGAAATGCATACGCAGTTCGCGAACGTCGCGACGCCGAACGAAGTGGTCGTCGTCACGCAATTCTCGATCGAGTTCGGACCGACCGGCGGCACGCTGCATATCTGCATGCCGTACTCGATGATCGAGCCGATTCGCGACGTGCTGTCTTCGCCGATCCAGGGCGAGGCGCTCGAAGTGGACCGCCGCTGGGTGCGCGTGCTGTCGCAGCAGGTGCAGGCCGCCGAAGTCGAGCTGACCGCCGACCTCGCGCAGATCCCGATCACGTTCGAGAAGATCCTGAACATGAAGACGGGCGACGTGCTGCCGATCAACATCCCCGAATTCATCACCGCGAAGGTCGATGGCGTGCCGGTGATGGAATGCGGTTACGGAATTTTCAATGGTCAATACGCGCTGCGGGTCCTGAAGATGATCAGCGCCGCGGACACGATGAAGGAAGGCGGATATGAGTGATCTGAACGGGACCCCTACCCCGACCCCCAACGCTGCACCGGCAATGCCGTTGCCGGAGCTCGCGCCGGAAACGGAAGCCGCCGCGCAAGGCGCGGCCGAAGCGACCGACGACGCCGCGCTCGACGACTGGGCGTCCGCGCTCGCCGAACAGAACGGCAACGACGTGGCGCCCGCCGCGGCAGGCGTGTTCCAGCCGCTGTCGAAGGTGACGTCGAGCGCGACGCGCAACGATATCGACATGATCCTGGACATCCCTGTCCAGATGACGGTCGAGCTCGGCCGCACGAAGATCGCGATCCGCAACCTGCTGCAGCTCGCGCAGGGCTCGGTCGTCGAACTCGACGGTCTCGCCGGCGAACCGATGGACGTGCTCGTCAACGGATGTCTGATCGCGCAGGGCGAAGTCGTGGTCGTCAACGACAAGTTCGGTATCCGTTTGACCGACATCATCACGCCGTCCGAGCGGATCCGGAAGCTCAATCGATGAAACCCGCAGTGCTCGCGATGCGGCTCGTTCCGCTCGCAGCGTGTTCGTTAGCCTTTCTGCCGGCCTTTGTGCTTCTGGCTGCGTTGCCCGCACAGGCAGCGGACCTCAATGCAGTCAACCATGCCGCGCAGATCGCCTCGGGCGTCGGCGCGGGGTCCGCGGTGCCGGCGCTTGGCGTCGGCGCGCTCGTGCAGACCATCGTCGGGCTCGCCGTCGTCATCGGACTCGTGTTCGGCTGCGCGTGGCTCGCGCGCCGGCTCGGCCTGCAGCCCGGACAACGCGGCGGTCTCGTGAAAACGGTCGGCGGCACGTCGCTCGGCGGCAAGGAGCGCGTCACGGTCGTCGAGATCGGCGACCAGTGGCTCGTGCTCGGCGCGGCGCCCGGCAATGTGCGGTTGCTGTATGCGATGCCGGCCGGCTCGACTGGCGCGGCCGGCGCCGGCCGCCCAGGCCCGGGCGCCGCTCATGACGACTTCGCCGCCGCTTCCGCGGATGGCCACCACGCCGCTTCCTCGGCCGGCAGCGGTCTGCCCGGCACCTTCGGCCAACGCTTTCGCGACGCGCTGAAAAACGAAGCGGCGAAACGACTACAGCGACACAGCGGCGGAGATCGATAGATGGAAGTGCTTCGTTCCGCGATGCGCCGTGACGGCGCGGCCCGCTCATTGACCACGCTCGCGCACTTGCTTTCATCGGTGCGGCTACGCCGGCTGGCGGCATGGCTGCTGCCGGCGCTGATGCTCGCGCTGCCGTCGCTTTCCTTCGCCCAGGTCGCAGGCCTGCCCGCGCTGAACGCAACGCCTGGCCCGAACGGCAGCACGACGTATTCGCTGAGCGTGCAGACGATGCTCGTGCTCACGATGCTGTCGTTCCTGCCGGCGATGGTGCTGATGATGACGAGCTTCACGCGCATCATCATCGTGCTGTCGCTGCTGCGCCAGGCGCTGGGCACGACGACCACGCCGCCCAACCAGGTGATGGTCGGCCTCGCGCTGTTTCTGACGCTGTTCGTGATGTCGCCGGTGCTCGACAAGGCATACAACGACGGCTACAAGCCGTTTTCGGCAGGCACGATCTCGATGGACGACGCAGTCCAGCGCGGCGTCGCGCCGTTCAAGACCTTCATGCTGCGCCAGACGCGCGAAACCGATCTCGCGCTGTTCGCGAAGATCGCGCACACGCCGCCGATGCAGGGCCCCGAAGACGTACCGCTGTCGCTGCTCGTGCCGTCGTTCGTGACGAGCGAGCTCAAGACCGCGTTCCAGATCGGCTTCACGATCTACATTCCGTTCATCATCATCGACCTCGTGGTCGCGAGCGTGCTGATGTCGATGGGCATGATGATGGTCTCTCCGGTCACGATTTCGCTGCCGTTCAAGCTGATGCTGTTCGTGCTCGTCGACGGATGGCAGCTGCTGATCGGCTCGCTCGCACAAAGCTTCACCTAGCCGCGCGCGTTTTCGCGACGCTTTCGACGCGCTTTTTACCCGTTTTTTTACCCGCTGTTTTCCCGCTGTTTACCGATACCCGCCTGATTCTCAACCGACGCAGGAGCACCCCGCGATGACGCCGGAAACCGTAATGACCTTTTCGCACGACGCGATGCGCGTCGCGCTGCTGCTTGCCGCACCGCTGCTGCTCGTCGCCCTGATCGTCGGTCTGATCGTGAGCCTGTTCCAGGCCGCGACGCAGATCAACGAAAGCACGCTGACCTTCATTCCGAAGCTCGCCGCGGTCGGCGTCACGCTCGTGATCGCCGGCCCGTGGATGCTCGAGACGATGATCGACTATATGCGCCAGGTGCTGGTGAACATACCGAACGTCGCAAACTGAAAAAAGCGCGACGCGGCGCGGCGCATGTTCGCCCGTCGTCGCATCCGGATTCGCCCGTCATGTTTACCGTCACCTATGCGCAGCTGAACGCGTGGCTCACCGCGTTTCTCTGGCCGTTCGTGCGCATTCTCGCGCTCGTGGCAAGCGCGCCGGTGCTCGGTCACGCGTCGGTGCCGATCCGCGTGAAGGTTGGTCTTGCCGCATTCATGGCCGTGATCGTTGCGCCGACGCTCGGCGCGATGCCGCAGGTCACGGTGTTTTCGGCCGCGGGCACGTGGATTCTCGTCAATCAGCTGCTGATCGGACTCGCTCTCGGCTTCACCATGCAGATCGTGTTCGGTGCGATCGAGACGGCCGGCGCGATCGTGGGCCTCGGCATGGGTCTCGGTTTCGCGACGCTGATCGACCCGCAGTCGCATGGCTCGACCGACGTGCTGTCGATGCTGCTGAACATGATCGCCATGCTCGTGTTCGTCGCGCTCGACGGCCATCTGCAGGTGATCAGCGCGCTCGTCATGACGTTCCAGTCGGTGCCGGTGAGCGCGAACCTTCTCAGTGCGCCCGGCTGGCGCATGCTCGCCGAATGGGGCGCGACGCTGTTCGCAGGCGGCATGCTGATCGCGCTGCCGGTCGTGGCGGCGCTGCTGATCGCGAACCTGTGCCTCGGCATTCTGAACCGCGCGGCGCCGCAGATCGGTATCTTCCAGATCGGCTTTGCGGTCACGATGCTCGTCGGCCTGCTGCTGATCCAGCTGATGCTGCCGAACATGATTCCGCTCTTCGCGCGGATGATCGATAACGGGATCGAAGAAATGGGCCGCGTCGCGCTTGCGTTGCGGCCCGCTTCGTAGCGTGTAGCGGAGTTTGCGCTTACGGCGTGATCATCGAGAACAGCGACAGCTTCGAAACGGACGCAAACGTCGTTTCGGTCGCGCTCAACATCGACTCCTGCAGCGTGAGCTGGCTGAACACGGTAGACGGATCGGCCTGGGTGATGTCGGTCAGATCGGTGGTGGTCTGCAAGGACTGCTGCGAGTTGATCTTGCCGAGCGCCGTCACCTGCTGTTCGCGGCCCGCCACGGATGCATGCACCGTGGCTACGTTGGTCATCGTGTTGTCGATCTGCGTGTGCGCGGTGTTGATCGCGTTTTCGATGGTCGCCATTGCGGCCGTATCGTCCTGCGCCGGATTCTGCAGCGCGGCGATGACATCGTCGATCGTCTTGAACACGTCGGTGTTGCCCTGCGCGGCCGGCGTGACCGTGAACGAATCGCCTGCGACCGGCGTGCCGGAGATCGAGACACTCTCGCCGCCGCCGAGATCGATCGGCTGACCCGCCGTAAACGCTTGAGGCGTGCCGATCGCCGTGGGCGGCGTGGTCGACGTGTCGTTCACCTGGTAATCGAGGTCGCCCGTGGTCGGATCGGTCAGGAACGTGATCGAGTACGGCTTGTTGTTGCTCGCCGCGCCCTGTGTCGAAATCGACACCGGGCCGATCACGCCGGTACCGGCGTTCGTCGATGCGCCGGCCGGAACGGGGTCGGACAGACCGGGCAGCACGCTCAGGAATACGCTTGCGCCGTTGTCGGTGGTCGCAACCGATGTCGTGTTCGAGATTTGCAGCGTACGCGTGCCCGAATCGCCGTTGTAGGTCACGCCGCCGTTCGAGGCGTTCGAAAACGGCGCCGTGCCGCCCTGGAACCCTGAAAAGATGAAGTTGCCGGTGCCGTCGGTCGTATTGGCCAGCGTCATCAGCTGGTCGCGCAACCCCTGCAGCGCCTTTCCGGCCGCCTGCCGGTTACTGTCGTTGATGGTGCCCGAGCCCAGCGCATTCAATTGCGTAAGCACGTTTTGCAGCGCTGTCGAGACGTTGCTCAATGTCGTGTCTTCGGTTTGCAACAGGCTTGTCGCCGTGTTCTGGTTCGACGCGAACTGCGACAGAACGGACCCTGTGGCCGACAGCTGCACGGCTTGCGCAGCGCCGAGCGGATCGTCGGCAGCCGTTGCAACGCGAATGCCCGTCGATGCCTGTTGCTCGAGTCGCGCCAGCAACGACTGCTGGTTGTCCATATTCGAGATCGTGTTCGCGTAAATCTGTGTCGTAGCGATACGCATGGTCGAAAGCCCCTAGCCGAGTGCCTGCAGGATCGTCTGAAAAAGCGATTGCGCGGTCTGGATTACTTTGCTGCTCGCCTGGTACATCTGCTGGTACTCGAGCAGGTTCGTTGCTTCTTCGTCGAGGTTCACGCCCGATACAGACTGCTGCTGCGACTGGATCTGCGCAAGCGTGCTGCTCTTGGCGGTGGCCATCGACTCGAGATTGCTGGCGGTATTGCCGACGTTGTTCACGAACTCCGCGTAGCCGTTCGTCAGCGTGGTGCCGCCGAACGCGGTACTGGTGCTGACGTTGAAAATCGCAGTCGCATTGCTGCCGTCCTGCGTGCCGCCCGTGTTCGGACCGATCGTGAAGGTGTCGCCGTCGGCCGGCGTGCCCGACACGGTGAACGAAATCCCGTTCGGCGACGTCGCCGGCGGACCCGGGTTGGTGACCGTATAGGTGTCGCCGTTGGTCGGGTCGTACGGCACGCCGGGATTAGCCGCCGTGACCGTGAAGCTTTGCTGCGGATTGCCGAACGTGACCGTCGAGCCGATCGGAAGACCCGTGAGCGTGCCCGTGGCGGCATCGTAGGTGAGCGTTACCGGCGAATCGATCACGAAGCCCGAACTCGCCGCGCCGATCGCGATCTTGCCCGTGCCGGTGTTCGACTGATTGGCGCTCGCGATCGCCGGCGACGACGCGGCGATCGCGCTGCCGTCGGTGGTCGCGACCGCGAAGCTGTCGAGTGCGCCCGAGGTCGGCTGGATCGTGAACGAATCGCCGGCCGCCATCGTGCCGTTGATCGTGATCGCCACGCCGCCGATCGGGTTCGTTGCGCTCGGCGGCGTCGTCGACGTGCCGAGCACCTTGCCCGTGGTCGCGTCCGTGACCGTGTAGTTCGTGCCGTCGAAGGTCAGCTTGTAGTCGTCGGTGGGCGGCGAAGCCGGGTTCGTCAACGTGGCCGACACGGTCGCGCCGCCCGTGTTCTTCGTGTTCGCGATGACGTTCGGCGCCCCGACGTTGAAGAGCGGGCCGCCCGTGTTGCCGTTCTGATCGATGCCCAGTTCGTTCTGCGCATTGACCTGCGCGGCGAAGCTCGTGGCGAGCGCGCCGAGTTGCCGGGCGGCAGGATCGAGCGTCTGGCTGCGAAACTGCAGCACGCCGCCGAGCGACCCGCCGCTGATCGCCGAGTCGGGCAGAACCGTGGTGACGAACGAACCGGGTTTGGTCGAGTCCGGCTGCTGATACGTAACCGCCAGTTCGGACGGATTGCCCGGCGACGGCGTGGTACCCAACTGGTAGCTCTGAGTGCCCTGCACGAGCGTCATGCCGTTCGGCAGCGAAATCGTATCGGTGCCGTCGCTCGCCTGCTGGACATTGACGCCGACGAGCTGCGACAGCTGCGAAACCGCCTGGTCGCGCGTATCCAGCAGCTGGTTCGGCGGCTGTCCGTTAGGGCCGACCGCGGCGATCTGTGCATTCAGCTGCGCGATCTGTTTGGTCAGGTTGTTGATTTGCGTGACCGTGCTCGAGATCGTCGTATTGATGCCCTGACGCGTCTGATCGATCTGGCTTCCCATCGAGTTGATCGCGTCCGCGAGAACCGATGCGGCGTTGATCACCGTCTGACGGGTCGGACCATCGTTCGCGGAGCCCGCGAGCGTCTGCAGGCTGTTGAAGAAACCCGTGAAGTCGGCGCCGATTCCCGCGGTCGGGTCGCCGATCTGGTTGCTCAGATTCGTGATCAGCTGGGAATACGAGCTCAGCGACGAGCTTTCGGACTGCGTGCTGTAGAGCTGGCTCGTCAGGGTCTGGCTGAACTGGCGCTGGATCGTCTGCGTCGTCACACCGCCGCCGATGAAGCCCGAGCCTGTTTGCAGCCCGCCCGCTTCGACAAAAAGCGCAAGCTCGCGGTTGTAGCCAGGCGTCGCCGCGTTGCTGATGTTATTGCCCGTGGTCGACATCCCGAGCTGCGCTGAATTCAGTCCGGTCAAACCGAGGCTAAAAAGGTTTCCTCCTGACATGCATGCTCCTGAGAGGCGGGTCCGGCGACGGCCGCCGATTGCGTGAACAAGCGGTATATCGGCGCGGACGGCGCGAAATTTAGGGATCGCGCGTACGTCGGCGAAGATTCTGCGGAAGACCTCGGCGTTGCTGCCGGCTGCGCGCGGCGGAACTGGCCGAGGCTGCATTATCGGCAACACCGGCGCAAGTCAAAACGAGGATGAAGCGGGGAATTGGGCGCTATATCAGGCGCGGAGGGTATGCGGGCAGGCTTGCTGCAAGGTTCGCCGAAAGGCTCGTAACGGAAACTGTCCGCACGGGCCAGATGGCACAAGTCAAACGCGTGACATTCACTGCGCGGCATGCCGCCGCGCCGCTGTGCACCGCTAAAGAACTTACGCGCGCACGAGCGAGCGGCGCTTCATTTCGAGTTGAGTGATCAGGCGTTGCAGCGTATTTTCCGCGCTGCCCGGCAGCGACATGAAACGCAAACCGAGCAGATAGCGCGTGCCGTTGCCGTGCGGCAACGGTGTGGCGCGCAGCGAGACGATTTGCAGATCGAGCGAGAGCATGCCGCTGCCATTGAGGTTCACTTCGACGTCCGGCAACACGGTGCTCAACGGCAGCGTCGCGACACGGTCGTCGTTCGTGCGCAGCCCGATGCCGCCCAGCGACAGATCATGAATCTCGAAGCGGAACGAATCGCCCTCGGGCAGCTTGCCCGAGCAGTAGTACGGGTTCAGGATCGGCGTCTCGACGCGGAAGTACTCGCGCCGCTGGATGTAGTACAGCACCTCGGGAAACGCCGCTTCGAATGCCGGGCGGCCTTCGAACGAGGTTTCGCGCGGCGTGCCGGTGCCGAACTCGACGCGCACGCCTTCCGGCGCCGCAAGGAAGTGGCAATGCGGCGCCGCGAGCAGGCCGCGGTTCTGCTCGGGCAGCGCGCCCCAGTCGAACACGAAGGTCTGCGTACGCACGTCGACGTCGAGGATACGCGTCACGAGCTGGCCACCCTTGTACTGCACGGTCAGAAAGTCGCCGCGGTTGAAGAGGTTGCGCAGCTGCACGCCGATTTCCAGCGGATTGCGGCGGCCGAAATGCTCGGTCGGTTCGACTTCATCCGTCTGGGCGGTCGACAGATTGGGTTCCATGATGGTCGTAGTCTCGCGATGCGGGCCGCCGGCGGTGCCGGCGAAACGCGTATTCTATGACCGTCTTGCCGGTGTCCTCCGGCAATCGATCTTTACGCTATAGCGGCAATTATCCCGCGAAGTTTAGAGTTCGACCGCAAATAAATTTCACGCGCACGCACGCGCCGGTCGCAAATCGCGACCGGTGTCTTCGTCATTATGCGCAATGCGTGCAGGGATACGGCGTGAAAGAGCCGCTGAAGCGGCTCGCCGCGTCACTCGAGATTGAGCGACGCAACCGGCTGAGCCCCCGCCGGGCTCATCTGCTGCATGATCGACATCAGCTTGCGAGCGTAGTGCGGATCGGTCGCATAGCCCGCGCGCTGCATGCCGGCCGCAAAGCCCGCCGCGCTCTTTCCGCGCGAAGCGGTGAGCACCGCGGCATAACGCGGATTGCTCGTCAGCATGCTCGCGTAATCGTTCATCGCTTCCTGATACGAGCCGTACGAGCGGAATTTCTCGACCCTGCGCTGCGGCTGGCCGTTCACATACTCGGTCGTGACGGTCGACACCGTATCGCCGGTCCAGTCTTTGGTCGCCTTGATGCCGAACACATTGTGGCTCGTCGAGCCGTCCGCCTTTTTGATCTCGCTTCTGCCCCAGCCCGACTCGAGCGCGGCCTGTCCGATGATGAAACGCGCCGGGATGCCGGTCGCCGCGCTGGCCGCCTGCGCGGGCGCGGCGAGCTTGTCGACGAACGCATCGACTTTCGGCGACTGGCCATTGCCGCGCAATGGCGGCGTCAGCGCGTTATTGGCCGAGTAGCCGCGGCCCGTCGTCAGCGCGCCGTTCGAGGCCGGATTGGCATAGGCGCGCGCGAGCGAGTTCAGCGTCGAAATCGAGCCCATGCCGCCGCCCGCGACACCGCCCGTGTCCGCATCGCTGCCGTCGAGCGGAATATGAGCCTGACGCGCGAGCTGTTTGATCATCATGTCGGCGACGCCGACGCCCTTCGACGACATCTGCTGCGCCATCTGCTCGTCGAGCATCGACATGAACTGGTCGCCTTCGCGCGAATCGAGCGGGCCATCGTGCGGCGTCGCCTCGCGCATGCTTTTCAGCATCATTTGCAGGAACACTGCGTCGAACTGGCGCGCAGCGCTCTTCAATGCGGTTTGCGGGGAATTCTTCGCCTGCATGCGCAACGCATCGAAGCCCTGCACGTCGAGTGCGAAGCGCTGGTCGAGATCGGCTACCGGTTTTGAGGAATCCGCGTTCATCGGTCGTGCTTCCTGCCTAGATGATTTCGAGGTCGGCGCGCAACGCGCCTGCGGCCTTCATGGCCTGCAAGATCGACATGAGGTCGGCCGGCGTCGCGCCGAGCGCGTTCAACGCCTTCACGACGTCCGCGAGGTTGGCGCCGGCCGTCACGTATTTGAGCGACCCGTTGTCCTGCTTGAGCTGGATCTGCGACTGGCGCGCGGCGACCGTCTGCCCGTTCGAGAATGCATTGGGCTGGCTCACCACGGTCTGCGTATTGACGACGACCGACAGATTGCCGTGCGCGACCGCGCAGCTATCGAGCGTGACCATCTGGTTCATCACGATCGACCCGGTGCGCGCGTTCAGAATGACCTTCGCGGCAGCCTTCGCGGGCTTGATCTCGAGGTTCTGCAACTGCGCGAGGAACGACACCTGCGAGCCCGGATCGCTCGGTGCGTGCAGCTGGATCGTGCGGCCGTCGAGCGCGGTCGCGGTGCCGGGCCCGAACGCATTGTTGACGACTGCGACAATCTTCTGCGCGTTGTCGTAGTCCATGTCGTTGAGGTTCATTTCCATCATGCCGCCGGCCTGCGCGACGTTGACGGGCAACGAGCGCTCGACGATCGCGCCGGCCGCGACGCGCCCGGCCGCGAGCTGATTCACCTGGACGCGGCTGCCGTTCGCGCTGGCACCGGCGCCGCCGACCGCGAGGTTGCCCTGCGCGAGCGCGTAGACCGTGCCGTCCGCGCCTTTCATCGGCGTGAGCAGCAGCGTGCCGCCGCGCAGGCTCTTGGCATTGCCGAGCGACGACACGGTCACGTCGATCGCCTCGCCGGGCCGCGCAAACGGCGGCAGCGTCGCCGTCACCATCACGGCGGCGACGTTCTTCAGCTGCAGGTTCGAGAGCGGCGACACGCCGCCGTTGGTCGCGCCGGCCTGCTGGTTGTTGATGCCGATGCCGAGGTTCGCGAGCATGTTCGCGAGCGTTTGCGTCGTGAACGGCGTTTGCGTCGTCTGGTCGCCGGTGCCGTCGAGACCGACGACGAGGCCGTAGCCGATCAGCGGATTGTCGCGCACGCCCAGAATCGAGACGAGATCCTTGAGCCGCTCGGCATGCGCATCGGGCGCCGAAGCGGCGACGAGTGCGAACACCGCGACGGCGAACAGCGCGGCGCTGGCCGCGGCGCGCGCGGACTTGCCGGCGCGGCGCGCGGCAAGGCGCCCGAAGTGCGCGAAGTGCCGGAGCGTGCCGGTCAAAGCGTGACGAAGAGTCGAGGCGTTCATCGTCATCACCACGGCGAGATATTGAGGAAGAAGCGCTGCAACCAGCCCATCTGCTCGGCTTCGTCGATATAGCCCTTCGCCGAGTATTCGATCTTTGCGTCGGCCACTTCTGTCGAGAATACCGAGTTGTCGCCGGCCACCGTATTCGGATTCACGACGCCGGAAAAGCGCACCCACTCGTTGCCCTGATTGATCAGCATCTGCTTCTGGCCGCTCACGACGAGATTGCCGTTCGGCAGCACGTTCGTCACCGTGACGGTGATCACGCCGTTGAACGTATTCGATGCATTTGCGCCGCCTGCCGCCGTGAACTGGTTCTGTCCGTTCGCCGCGATATTGGCCTTGTTGAAGAGGCCGGACAGGAAGTTGGCCTGCGTAACCGCGACGTTCGTCGAGCCGTTGCGGTTCGCATTCGCGCCGGACTGCTTGGTCGCGTTGATGTTTTCGGCGATGACGATGGTCAGGATGTCGCCGACATTGCGCGGACGCTGGTCTTCGAACAGCGGATGCCCGGCCGTGCCCGGGTTGTAGATCGATCCGGGCGCCTGCAGTTGCGGCGGTACGGGCGGCACCGCGCTCATCGGCTGCTGCACGATCGGTTCTTTCGGCACGAGCGCGCAGCCGGCGAGCGCGGCGGCGAGCGCCCCCGCCGCCGCGAACCGCAGCGCCGCCTGCGCGGCGCTCGTGCGAACCATAAGACTGATGAGCTGCGACATCTTCGTAACCGCCTGCTGGATATCCACCTGTTCGATGCGACGACGTGCGTTCAAACCTGCATCTGACTGAGCGTCTGCAGCATCTGATCGGACGTGGTCACGGCCTTGCTGTTGATTTCGTATGCGCGCTGCGTCTGGATCATGTTCACCAGCTCCTGCACGACGTTGACGTTCGACGTTTCGACAAACCCCTGTTGCAGCGGACCGATGCCGTTCAGGCTCGGCTGACCGACGTTCGGCGCGCCCGACGATTGCGTCTCCTGGAACAGGTTCTGACCGATCGAGTCGAGGCCGGCCGGGTTGATGAACGTCGCGAGCTGGATCGAGCCGATGTTCACCGTGTTCGTCGAGTTGCCCTGCGTGATCGAGACCGTGCCGTCCTGGCCGATCGTCAGCTTGGTCGCGTTCTGCGGAAGCGTGATGGCCGGCTGCAGCGGAAACCCGTCCGATGTGACGAGCCGCCCCTGCTGGTCGGTCTGGAACGAGCCGTCGCGCGTGTAGGCGATCGTGCCGTCCGGCATCTGCACCTGGAAGAAGCCGGCGCCGTTGATCGCGATGTCCTTCGAATTGCCGGTCTGCGTCAGGTTGCCCTGCGTGTAGAGACGCTCGGTCGCGACCTGCTGCACGCCGGTGCCGACCTGGCTGCCCGACGGGATCTCGGTGTTCTGCGTCGAGTTGGCGCCCGGCTGGCGCAGCGTCTGGTAAATCAGATCCTCGAACACCGCGCGCGAACCCTTGAAGCCGTTCGTGCTCACGTTCGCGAGGTTGTTCGAAATCACATCCATCTGCGCCTGCTGCGCATTCATGCCGGTCGCGGCAATGTAGAGGGAACGGTTCACGGTCTCTATTCTCCTGGTGTTACACCACGTGTTTCAGATGGCTAGCCCGCTTGCGGCGGGCCCGCGTCAGCTGAAATTCAGCAACTGGTTGGCCGACTGCTCGTTCTGGTCGGCGGTCTGCAGCATCTTCGTCTGCATCTGGAACTGACGCGCATTCGTGATCATCGAGACCATCGCGTTGATCGGATTCACATTGCTGCCTTCGAGCGCGCCCGAGACGATCTGCACGTTCGGATCCTGGTCGGCCGGATTGCCGTCGGCCGTACGGAAAAGTCCGTCGGCGCCGCGCGCCATCGTGTTCGGATCCGGGTTCACGAGCTTGATCTGATCGACCAGCGCGATTGCGTTCGGCGGGTCGCCGGCCGCGATCACCGACACGCTGCCGTCCTTGCCGATCGACACCTGCGCCTCGGGCGGCACCGCGATCGGGCCGCCGTTGCCGATCACCGGCAGGTTGCTCGCGTTGACGAGCTGCCCGTTCTCGTCGACGTGCAGATTGCCGCCGCGCGTGTACGCTTCATTGCCGTCCGGCGTCTGCACGGCGATCCAGCCCTGCCCCTGAATCGCGATGTCGAGCGGGTTGCCGGTCTGCGAGATCGGGCCCGGCGTGTAGTCGGAGCCCGGCGTCGCGGACAGCACGAATGTACGCGTCGTGACGTCGTTGACCTGCGAGCCGTCGCCGAAACTCATCGGCACGGAACGGAAGTTCGCGAGCTGCGCGCGAAAACCCGTGGTCGACGCGTTGGCGAGATTGTTGGCGACGACGGCCTGCTGGTCGAGCGCCTGCGTGGCGCCCGTCATCGCGGTGTAGATCAGTCGGTCCATGACTAGCTCGTGTCCTTTTCTGGCATCCGGCTACCGGGTGGCTCGCGCATCGATCGCACAGCCGCCCGGGCTTGCCTGCGTTACAGATTGATCAGCGTCTGGTCGATCGTCTGCTGCGTCTTGATCGTCTGCGCGTTCGCCTGATAGTTGCGCTGCGCGGTGATCAGATCGACGAGCGAATTGGTCAGGTCCGCGTTCGACGCTTCGACCGCGCTGCCCTGAATCGAACCGAGCGTCGACGTGCCGGCCACGCCCACTTGCGGCTCGCCCGAATCGTTCGTCTGCGCGAACTGGTTGTTGCCGAGGTTCTGCAGGCCGTTCGGGTTCGTGAAGGTGGCGAGCAGCACCTGGCCGAGCACCGCGGTGCGGCCGTCCGTGTACGAGCCCGTGATCGTGCCGTCGGAGCCGATCGTGAAGTTCGACAGCTGCGAGGTGCCGAAGCCGTCCTGCGAGGGCGCCGAGGTCGCCGCGCTGTCGGTGCCGTCGCCGCCGAACTGCGTGGTGCCCGACAGGTCGACCGTGATGGTCTGCGCCGCTGCGCCGTCGGTATTGGGAATCGCAAGACTGAACGAGCCGGCCGGCGTGATCGGGGTGCTCGCCGGGGGCGGGCTCGCCGATGCGGTCAGCGCACCCGACGAATCGAACGTCATGCTGCCGAGATCGGTGGGCGTTGCGCCCGACGGGCCGCCGAATACTTCCCACTGGCCCGACGTGGCCGACTTCACGAAATACATGTTGACCGTGGTCTTGGCGCCGAGCGAATCGACGGTCTGGATCGAGGTCGAGAACGTAAAGCTGCTCGGGTCGCTCGGGTCGAACGTTGCGTCTTTCGGCTGCGCCGCAGCGGCATCGAGATTGACGTTGAACGTCGCCTTCGTCGTCGCGACCGGCGGCAGCAGGCTCGAATTCGGAATCTGGATCGGCACGACCTGGCCCGTCTGCAACTGGCCTTGTGCGTTCGCCTGGAAACCCATGATCTTGTTGCCCTCGGCGTCGACGATGAAGCCTGCCTTGTTCTCGACGAGCTGGCCGTTACGCGAGTAGGTGACCGAGCCGTTCGGATTCAGCATCTGAAAGAAGCCGTTTCCGTTGATCGCCATGTTGGTCGGCACGTCGGTCGTCGTCACTTCGCCCTGCGAGAAATCCTGCTGCACGCCGGCGAGCCGCGTACCGATACCGATCTGGTTGTTGACTGCGGTGGCGATCGAATTCGCATATAGATCGGCGAACACCGCCGTGCTCTGCTTGAAGCCGACCGTCTGCGCGTTCGCGATATTGTTGCCGACCACGTCGAGGTCGTTCGATGCGGCCGCGAGGCCGCTCAAAGCTGTCTGATAACCCATGTTGCGCTCCGTATCGAATGCTTGTTAAAGGATGGCCGATGCGCCGCCGTTGAGCGGGATGGTCTGGCCAGTCTGCAGGGTGAGTCCTGGTGTTCCGTCGGCCTGCGTGACGACGCCGATCACCGGGAAGCCGGTTAGCGCGACGGGAGCGTTGTCGCCGGTCGCGGCGCCGCCGGCGTCCACGACGTTGAACGTGTAGTTGCCCGTGGGCAGCGGCTTGCCACCTGCATCGACCGCCTTGAAACTCGGCACCGGAATCACGCCGGCCGGCTGCTGGCCGAGATCGATCGTGTTCACGACGTTGCCGTTCGAATCGACCACCTGCAGCTTCAGGTCCGACGTCGCGGCCGGCAGCTTGATACCGAACGGCGATGCGGCCACCTTGCTCGTGTCGGTCGTGCCGTCGGCGTTGAGCGGGTTCGCGACCGTGAACGTATTGCCCGGCACGAGCACCGTGCGGCCGACCAGCGACGCTGCCTGGCCCGCCTCGCTCGCCGACAGTTGCGCGGACAACGAGCCGAGCGACTGGTTGAGCTGCGCGATGCCGCTCACCGTGTCGATCTGCGCGAGCTGCGACGTCATCTGCGAGCTGTCCATCGGCGAGGTCGGATCCTGGTTCTGCAACTGCGTGACGAGCAGCTTCAGGAACGTCGACTGAAGGTCGGCAGCCGACGTGCCCGCGTTCGGGCCCATCGTGTCGGTCGGCGTGTTCGTCTGGCTGGTGCCGTTATTTCCAATTGGCGTGCTCAAAAAACTCTCCTTGGCTGCCGGGTCACGTACCGATCGTCAGCGTTTTCAGCATCAGATTCTTCGCGGTGTTCAGCGTCTCGATGTTCGCCTGATACGAGCGCGAGGCCGAGATCATGTTCACCATCTCCTGCACCGGGTCGACGTTCGGCGATTCCACATAGCCGTCCGCGTTCGCCGCGGGGTTGCTCGGGTCGTACGTCGTCTTCATCGGCGTCGGGTCGTCGACCACGCCAGTCACCTGCACGCCGCCGACCTGCTGGCCCGACGCGGAGCGCGCGCCGCCGAGCGGATCGACCGCGAACACCACCTGCTTCGCGCGATAGGGCTTGCCGTCCGGACCGGTCGTGCTGTCCGCGTTCGCCAGATTCGACGCGGTGACGTTCAGGCGCTGCGATTCCGCAGTCAGCGCCGATCCCGCCACCTTGAAGATGTTCATCAATGACATGGCCTGTCGAGCCTCCTTCGTTGATCCCGTAGCGTTAATTGAGTGCTTGCTGTTGCGCGGCTGGTTATGCCGTTATGTTCTGTTAGCTGCCGATTTAGCTTCCGAATCAGCTTCCTGAAGTGATCGCCGACAGCAATCCCTTGATCTGCGACGACACGAGCGTCATGCCCGATTCGAGATGCAGGGTGTTGTCGGCGAATTGCACGCGTTCCGAGTCGAGGTCGACCGTGTTGCCGTCGAGCGCGGGCTGCACCGGAATCCGGTACTTGAGCCGGCCGTAATCTTCAGCGGGGCCGCCCGTGGGGATCAGCTTCGCCTTGCCCGCCATATGGCCGGGCTCGGTCGTGGCGAGCGTCATGCCGGTCGTCACGCCGGCCGGCTGGGCCATCTGAAGCGGCGAAGCGCCGAAGCCCGATTCGCCATTGGCTTTGCGCAACGCACCCGCGAGCGACGAAGAGAAATTGATGTCGCGCGCCTTGTAGTTCGGCGTATCGGCGTTCGCAATGTTCGACGACAGCACTTCCTGCCGGTATGCGCGCACGTCGAGCGCTTCCTTGTTGAACGCAAAATTCTGATCGAGCCTGTCAAGCATCGGACACCTCTCCGTATGAACGGTCCGCGGTCATATTCGCCTGCCCGCCCTTGCGCATCCTCGCCGCGGCACAGGGCCGGCGGCGCAAGCAATCAGCAAGGGCTTTTTCGCATGGAGTGCATCTTAGGGGCGCGACGCAAGGGCCAATTGAACGAATAGCCGGGGAAGCGCCCCTCTATTCAACGTTTGCGATGGGAGGCCACTCCCTAGAATGCGTCCTGTACCGTGAGTACCCGTGGGCCGTTGCGGCTCGCGCGTTGGTCCCTGATTCCGGAGAGTTGCCATGACCCTGCCCGCTTTCGCTGCCCTGCCCGGCGTGGTTCGCGCCGCGCGGCTGCACGGCGCGATGCGGCGGGGCTGGCGTGCATGGCGCGTGTCGTCGGTCGCGGCGTTGCTCGGCATGGCGTTGCCTGGCGCGGGCTTGCCTCTCGCATCGATTGCAGCCGGCGCAGTGCCCGCGCTCGCGTATGCGCAGGACAATGGCGGGCCGATCGTGATCCCCGGACCCGGCGAAAAAAATCCCGCCGATGCGCAGGCGCTCGCCGCGCGCATGGGCCTCGCCGCTCATTCCACCCAGCCGGGCGCGGCGGCGCTCGCCGCACTGCGTCCGACGCCTGCGGCACAGCGTGCCCTCGACGCGGACAACGGCCAGATCGTCATTCCAGGAAACGGCGAGCCTCGCGGGCAGCTGGCGCCAGGTGCTTATGCCGCGAACGCGACGAGCGGAACCGTCACGAGCGGCCGCGTCATGACTGCCCGCGCGGTGCCGGCCGTACCGGTGACGCTGCAACGCGTCAGCGTGCAGCCGCCGGCGCAGGGTGTCGCGCCGGTCGTCGTCAGCAATGCGCAGGCGCGCTACAGCGTGCCCGCGTCCGACTTGCACGCGACCGATGCGGCGGCCGCGTCGGCGCCGATCCAGATCGATCCGCTTGCCGCGCGCGGCGAGCCGCCGCAACTCGGCGGCGCCAGCGGCAGCACGGCTGCGGTCAGGATGCAGCTGACGGGTGCACAGCCGACGAATGTGCAGCCGATGACTGCGGAGCAGGCGAACGCGGCCCAGATCAGGGCGGCGCAGCAGTGGGCCGCTCAATCGACAGCAAGAGCAGCAGTACAAACCGCCGCGCACGCCGCGGTGCCCGCGCCCCAGCGGTCCGCGCAAACGGCCCAACTGCAGCCTGTGCGTTACACGCCGCCGCGCGCCGCCCTGGCCAATGCCGCGGCTCAGACTGTGGCCACGGTCAACGCCGGCGGCGCCAACACGCTGGCCGCGAGTACCTCCGATGCCACCCCGGTGCCCGCCGGCCAGCAGGACGGCGAGACGATCCGCGCCACGGCGCTCGCGTTCCTGCAGCAGCAAACGGCCGGCTTGCCCGGCAAGATCACGATTGACGTCGCGCGCCCCTTTCCGCGCGGCCTTGCGGCCTGCACGGCGCTCGAGCCGTTCATGCCGGTCGGTGCGCGCCTGTGGGGACGCACGTCGGTCGGCGTGCGCTGCGCGGGCGCGCGCCCGTGGACGCTCTACTTGCGGGCGCGCATCTCGCTGCAGGCGACCTACTACACGGCGGCGCGCCAGATCGCGCCGGGCGAAATGCTGACCGCCGCCGATCTCGTCGCCCACGAAGGCGATCTCGCGACCCTGCCGCAAACGGTGATCACCGATCCGTCGCAAGCCGTCGGCGCGGTCGCGCTCGTGCGTATCGGCGCCGGGCTGCCGCTGCGCCAGGACACGATCCGCAGCGCGGCATCGGTGACGGCGGGACAAACAGTGCGCGTGGTCGCATCGGGCGAGGGTTTCTCGATTTCGGCGGAAGGTAGCGCGATGAACAACGCAACGCCTGGCCAGCAGGTGCGGGTCAGGACCACGAACGGCCAGATCGTGACCGGCGTGGTGAAGGACGGTTCGACCGTCGAGATCCAGATGTAAGGCAGATTCGGCCCGGGGAACGCGTTTCGGACAAGGAAAAGGTGACGGAAGACGAAAAAACAGTGGGCTCCGGTTGCGCTAAAGTTTCAGCCGGCGTTTGCCGATATCACGGTCAAATCGTTCAGGAAGCCCATCGTGAAAGTCGATTCCAGCACCAACCCGAATCTGACGCCGCTCAGCAACGGCGTGCAGCGCGGCCAGCAAGGCGAAGCCGCCGCGGCCGGCGCTACTGCCGCACGTACGCCAGCCCCGAGCTCGAGCGGCGGCGGCGCGGCCGCGGACGTCAGCCTGTCGGCGCTCGCGGGCCATCTGCAAGCACTCGGCGCATCGAGCCCGGCCGATATCGATACGGCCCACGTCGAATCGATCAAGCAGGCAATTCGCGACGGCTCGTTGAAAATCGATGCGTCGAAGATTGCCGATGGCGTGCTCGAAACCGCACGCAGCCTGCTGCAAGGCACCCAGCCGTCCGGCAGCTGAGCGTCCGAACGTTCTTTCTCGGGGCGCTCTCACTGGCGGACGCATGTAGAAACCTGCGTCGCCTGCGTCATGCGGGCGGTTTAACGTTTGAGTGAGAGATGAAAGACGCCCTGCTTGACACCATCATCGACGAATACGCGACCGTCGAAGCCTTTGCCTCCTTGCTCGCCGTCGAACAGAAAGCGCTGACCACGGCGTATCCGGGCGAAGTCCTGAAGCCGATCGTCGAGCAGAAAACCTCGATGGCCGACAAGCTCGCGATGCTCGAACGCGCGCGCGAAAGCCATCTGCGCGAACGCGGCCTGCCGGCAGGCAAGCGCGGCATGGATCTCGCCGCGGCCGAGGACGCGCGCCTGAACGAGCAGTGGGGCCTGCTGCAGAAATCGGCGGAACGCGCCCGCAAGCTCAACTTCAACAACGGCCTGATGATCCGCACGCGCATGGACTACAACCGCCGCATTCTGGCGGTGCTGCGCGGGACGCCCGAAAAGGCATCGACGTTCTACGGTCCGGACGGCAAGGTGCCGATGTATTCGGGGCTGTAGGCAACGCGCGCTTCAGGCTTCACGCGGCGCGGCTCAGGTCCGCGAGAAAATCGCGCGCACGCTCCGACACGTCCAGTTCGAAGTTCATCGCAAGCGCAGCGGCCGTCGACACACGCGGCCGCGCCTTCTTCTCGATCCTTTCCGCCGCCGCTTCCAGCGAGTCCGGGTAGCGCTCCATCAACGCATCGATGAGCACCACCGCCTGGCGCCGATCCTTGCCGGCCTTCGCGGCGAACCCTGGACCGCGCAGCGTGCTGACGACCAGTTTGTGAAGCGCAAACCTGGCGGGATCCGGCACGGTGACCGGAACCGCGTGTTCCTTGCCGAGCACGAAGCCCTTCGCGGGCTCGGTCAGCAAATATCTGAAGTACGGCAGTCCCGTTGCATGCGCGCGCAGATGCGGCAGCGGTTTCGTTTCGTACGCTTCGGTGCCCGGCACGAGCAGATCGACCTTCAATGGCTGGCCGCGCGCCTTGAACGATGTCGCGGGCCGGCGCGCGTCGAGTTCCGGCACTTCGAGAAAGGGCAGGCTGCTGTCGCGCAGAATGTCGAGGAAGCTGCGATTCTGCGGAATGGCGACCGAAATCGCGCCGGTGCTGCCGATATCGATGTCTTCGGTCCGATAGTTCGCCGACATGCGCACACCGAGCCCGTTCAGCAGCGCGCCGAATGCATGCGAACCGACGAGCACGCCGCCGTGACTGAAAATGCCCGCGTTGTAGAGCGTCGCAATGGTAAGGGCGGCGGAATTGTCGGCTGCGGCGAAACCGGCTTTGCGTAATATCTGAACGTCGGCGGCAAGCTCGCGCATCTCGAAGCTTTCCTGCAGTTTCGCGTCGAGCGTGGCGTTGGTTGCCGGCTCGCCCGCACGGCCGAGCGAGGTCTCGACCCGCTTGCCCGATGCAAGATAGACGCGCCAGTAAACGTAGCTTTTTCCGTCGACGGACTTGATCGACGCAGAGCCCGGAGAATGAAGCAGGATTTGCGTTTGCGCGGCGGCACGCTCCGCAACGGAGGCGTACAGCGTTTGCAGCGCATCGTTGTAGAAGGTCGGCATGGCGGCGGAAATTTATACCCTACGATTGCATTGTAGGGTATAAGACCAGCCGGCGCCGTTTTATACCCTATCGTTGCATCGTAGGGTATAAACTCGCGCCGGATCCTTATCAGGCGGGCATGCCCTTTTTAGCTCTCCTCGGCCGCCCACGCCATTTCGCGCAAGCGCGCACGCAGCCGCGCGACTGCCTGGCTATGCAGCTGGCACACGCGCGATTCGCTCACCTCGATCACGGCGCCGATCTCGCGCAGGTTCATCCCGCGCTCGTAATACAGCGACATCAGCAGCTTCTCGCGCTCGGGCAGCCGCTCGATCGCCTCGATCAGCGCGCCGCGCAGGCTCTCGTCGAGCAATGCCGAGAGCGGGTCCGAGTGATCGACGCAATAGCGGTCGAGGAACGGCTCGTCGTCGGCGGAGCGGTCGAAGTCTTCGTAATAGATGAGCTGGCTGCCGTGCAGGTCCTGCAGCATCGACTGATACTCGTCGAGCGGCATCTTCAGGTGCTGCGCGATTTCAGCTTCGCTGGCCGCGCGGCCGAGCTGCTGCTCGACCTGGTGCACCGCCATCTCGAGCTCGCGCGACGTGCGCCGCACGCTGCGCGGCAGCCAGTCGTTGCTGCGCAGCTCGTCGAGCATCGCGCCGCGAATGCGCTGGCTCGCGTAGGTTTCGAACTGCGCGCCCTGATCTTCCTTGTAGCGGCTCGCGGCGTCGAGCAGGCCGATCATGCCGGCCTGAATCAGATCGTCGAGGTCCACGCTCGCCGGCATTTTTGCCACCAGCTGCAGACCGAGCCGCCGGACCAGCGGCGTGTATTTCGTCAGAACGTCGGCCTGAGAAATCTTTCCTTGAGCGTTGTACATCGAGCTCCCCTTGTCCGCTGCCTGTCAGGCGTGCTGTGCGGACGGTTGTTCGGCGTGTGACGCCGGCGTGACTGCCGCGCTCGCCGCCCACGGCGCGCGCGATGACATCGCTGGCCGCATCGGCCAGTACTGCAATTCCGCGGCAAGGTGCCGGAAGTCGCGCGCGGCAGGTGCCGAAGGAAATGCTTCGACGATGCAGCGCGACAGTTCCGCGGAGCGCGTCGTGAGCGGGTCCGCCGCGACGCAGCCGGCGCCTTCGAGCGCCACGGTCAGATAACGCCCCGCGACGGCCGCGAGGTTGTCGAGCGCGAGTTGCGCATCGGAGACGCTGTGCACGTGATTGACGAGCATGCGGAATTGCGCGATCGCATACGCGTAGTGCAGGCGCTTCATGCAGGCGTACGTATCGGTGATCGCCTGCGCGGCAACGCGCGTGACCATCATGAGGTCGTGCGCCTGCAGCGCGAGGTCCGACAGCATGCCGTCGCGTTCGAACTGCACGTCGATCAGCACGACATCGGCCGTGCTGTCGAACACCGCGGCCAGCTGCGACGGTTTGCACATGTCGCGATGGCTGCGCGGCGCAGCGAGCACCGCGAAGCCTGCGCTATGGCGTTCGGTCGCTGCATCGAGCGCCAGCTCGCCGCGCGTAAATGCGACGAAGCGCTCGGCCGCGGCGCCGTTGGGCGTCGCGACGATCGCGTCGGGTTCGCCCGCATGCTCGTCGACGACGAGCACGTCCTTGCCCTGCGCCGCGAGCGCCGCCGCAAGATTGACGACGGTCGTCGAACAGCCGACGCCGGCCGTGCCGCCGGTCACCGCGATCGCGCGCGAACCGTGCCGCGCGAGCAGGCGCCGCAGTCCTTCTGCCTGATCGGACACGAACTTAGCCAAACCGGACCTCGTGCTGCTCGGCAGTCGAGCGTGCGGACAGCGCGGAGAGCAGACCCGGCACGTCGTCTTCCTGCGGAACGAACGGCGAATGATCGCGCGGGATGCAGAACGCGCTGCGAACGAGAAATTTCTTCGTCGCGACGTAAAGGTTTTCCGGCACCTTCTGGCCGGTCGAGACATAGTGCACGGGCAGGCGGTAGCGCAGCACCGCATCGAGCGTGCTGCCGAGATTCGTCGCTTCGTCGAGCTTGGTCAGGATGCAGCCGGCGAGCGGCTGCTTGTCCGGCGCGCTCTGATAGGCCTGTACGACTTCGTTGAGCGTGTCGCCGTGGCAGGTCGCGTTCAGCAGCAGCAGACGCTGCACCGGTTGGCCCGCGCGGCTCAACATCGCGATCTGGTCCGACACGAGGCGGTCGCGCTGGCTCATGCCGATCGTGTCGATCAGCACGATGTGCTTGTTGCGCAGCTCCGAGAGCGCGAGCTGCAGGTCGGCGCCGTCCTTCACCGCATGCACCGACACGCCGAGAATCTTGCCGAAGATGCGCAGTTGCTCGTGGCCGCCGATCCGGTAGCTGTCGGTGGTCAACAGCGCGACCTTGCTCGCGCCGTAGCGCATCACGCAGCGCGCGGCGAGCTTGGCGGTCGTCGTCGTCTTGCCGACGCCGGTCGGACCCATCAGCGCGAACACGCCGCCGCGCTCCATCAGCGCGTCTTCGCTTTCCATCACCGGCAGGTTCGACTCGAGCACCGAGTGCACCCATTCCATGCCCGCGTCGAAGCTCTCGACGGCCGGCAGGTTGTCGACCACCATCCGCACGAGCTGCGCGGAGAAGCCCGCTGCGAACAGGTGCCGCGTGAGCGCCGACTGGATCGGGCTGCGCCGCTGGCTATCGGCCCACAGCAGACCGGCGAAGTGCTCTTCCATCATGCCGCGCAGCGAGGCCAGCTCGTTCATGACCGTTTCGTTGACGATCTGCGACATGCGCGCATTGATCGCGTCGGTGACCGCGGCCGTCACGTTCTCGGGATAGCCGGACGCCGTCGTCGCGCGCTGCGTGGCGCGGCGCGCGGCGAGCTGCGCGGCCTCGCGCGCCCAGTCCGGCGCCTCGTTCGTGAGCGTCGGAATCGCGGCAAGCGAAACGCCGTGCGGATCGTCGCGGCGCGCGCCCGACGCCGGCACCGGCGCGGACATGGGTGCCGGTGCGGCGCCCGGCGCGCCGAGACCCTTCGCAGCGGCGGCCGCAGGCGTGAGCGGCGGCTGTTTGCTGCTGTAGTCGCCGGGCTGGCTATCGCGCTTCGCGGCGATCTGCTGCGCATGGTCGATCAGCCACGGATTCGTTTCGGCCATCGTGGGACGCGGCGCCGGCGCCGGATGCCGTTCCACCGGCTTCATGATCGATGCGGCCGGCACAGCGGGCTTCGCGGGCGCAGTTGCTTCGCTCTTCTCGACGCGCGGCCGCGCCGGTTCGATCTCGGGCCCGATCAGCGCGGCCACGGTTTTCGCTTCGGGCGCGCTCGCGCCGGGTTCGCCGTCGGCGCCCGCTTCGGGGCTCGCGCCGAATACCGACGAAAACACGTCAGGCAAACCGCTCGCATACGGATTGGCAAACCCGGAGACCGCGCCGGCACGCGCTGCGCCTTCCCCGGCCGCGCCTCCCAGCGCCGCCGCGGCGCGCTTGCCCGCAGCCGGCGCGATGGAGGCGAGTTCGCTGTCGGCGAGCGCGACGATCTCGACGCTGCCGTCGGCGAGCGACCGGTTCGACAGCACGACCGCATCGGCGCCGAGCGCTTCGCGAACGAGGCGCAACGCATCGCGACTCGTGGCGCCGGTGAATTTACGGATGTTCAAGCTTGACCCCCGATGAGGTTAACGACCTTGATGTTTCTTGTGTCGGGCACTTCCGCGTACGAAAGCACCTTCAGTTGCGGCAGGCTGCGGCGCAGGAAGCGCGCGAGCATGGCGCGCAGCGAGTGCTGCACGAGCAGCACCGGCGCGTAGCCGAAGCTTTGCTGGCGAGTCATCGCCCGTTGCGTTTCGGTAAGCAGCGTCTGCGCGAGGCCTGGTTCGAGACCGGGGTTCGGACCGGTCGTCAGCGCCTGCGCGAGCACGCGCTCGAGATTCGAATCGAGGCCCATCACCTGCATGTCGCCGCTGCCCGGGAACCATTGCTGCGTGATCGCGCGGCCCAGCGCGAGGCGCACGATGGCCGTGAGGTCGTGCGCGTCGGTGACCTTCGGCGTGTGCTCGGCGATCGATTCGAGAATCGTGCGCATGTCGCGGATCGGCACGCCTTCCTCGAGCAGGTTCTGCAACACCTTTTGCAGCGTCGTGATCGACACCTGCTTCGGGACCAGTTCTTCGACGAGCGACGGCGACGACTTCGTCGTCCGTTCGAGCAGCGCCTGCACTTCCTGGCGGCCCAGCAGCTCGGACGCGTGCATGACGACCAGATGGTTCAGGTGCGTGGCGACCACCGTGCTCGAGTCGACCACCGTGTAGCCGTACACCTGCGCCTGCTCGCGCAGGTTCGTGTCGATCCAGACGGCCGGCAGGCCGAACGCCGGGTCGGTGGTCGGCGCGCCCGGCAGCGCGGCGCTGACCTGCCCCGGATTGATCGCGAGCCACTGGCCCGGATACGCCTCGCCGACGCCGATCTCGACGCCCTTCAAGGTGATGCGGTAGCCGTTCGGACGCAGTTCGAGGTTGTCGCGGATATGGATGACGGGCGGCAGAAAGCCGATTTCCTGCGCGAACTTCTTGCGGATGCTCTTGATCCGCTTGAGCAGCTCGCCGTCCGAGTTGCGGTCGACGAGCGGAATCAGCCGGTAGCCGACTTCGAGGCCGAGCGTGTCGATCATCGTCACGTCGTCCCAGCTCGCCTCGGTGTTCTCGGGCGCGGTCAGCGTGGCCGGCGAAGCCTCGACGAGGGCCGACGCCGACTTGCGCCGCTCGGCGCGCTTCTTCAGCACGCGGCCGAGCTGGATCGCGCCGCCGCCGAGCGCCAGGAACGCGAGGTGCGGCATGTCGGGAATCAGGCCCATCAGCACGAGGATCGAGCCCGTGATCATGAGCACGCGCGGGTTCGAGAACAGCTGCGAGGTCAGCTGCGTGCCGATGTCCTCGTTGGTCGCCACGCGCGACACGATCACGCCGGCGGCCGTCGAAATGACGAGCGACGGGATCTGCGCGACAAGGCCGTCGCCGATCGTGAGCAGCGTGTAGTTCTTGCCCGCGTCCGCGAAGCTCATGCCGTGCTGCGCGACGCCGACGATAAACCCGCCGAGGATGTTGATCACCATGATCAGCAGGCCCGCGATCGCGTCGCCGCGCACGAACTTGCTCGCGCCGTCCATCGAGCCGTAGAACTCGGCTTCCTGGGCGATCTCGCTGCGCCGCTTGCGCGCCTGCTCTTCGTTGATCATGCCGGCGTTCAGATCGGCGTCGATCGCCATCTGCTTGCCCGGCATCGCGTCGAGCGTGAAGCGCGCGGACACTTCGGCAATGCGGCCCGCACCCTTCGTGATCACCATGAAGTTGATCACCATCAGGATGATGAACACCACGATGCCGACCGCGAAGTTGCCGCCGACGAGGAAGTGGCCGAACGCCTCGATCACCTTGCCGGCCGCATCGGGGCCCGTGTGCCCTTCGAGCAGCACGATGCGGGTCGACGCGACGTTCAGCGACAGGCGCAACAGCGTCGAGAACAGCAGCACGCTCGGGAACGCGGCGAAATCGAGCGGCTTGGTCGTGTACATGCTGACGAGCAGCACCATCACCGACAGCGCGATGTTGAACGTGAACAGCAGATCGAGCAGGAACGGCGGCAACGGCAGGATCATCATGCCGAGGATCATGCAGATCAGAATCGGCCCGGCGAGCGCGCGCAGGTTCGCGCTCTGCAGCATGTCAGGGCGGCGCGAGAGGAAACCGGCGCGGGGCGGCGTGCTCATGCGCGGCCTCCGTCGTTGCGCGGGTTGCGGTTGCCGCGCGTGTCGCCACGCTCGCTGGTACGGGCTTGCGGATCGATTGCTTCCACGTCTTCGATATCTTCGATGTCGTCGTCTTCGTCAGCGGCCGGGCCGCGCTTGTCGAGTTCGGCCGGCACGTCGAGGTCGCTCGGGCGTACCGGCTCCGCGCCGCCGTGCGTATTGAAGCGGCGCAGCTGATAGACCCATGCGAGCACTTCGGCGACCGCGCCGTACAGCACGCCCGGCACTTCGGCGTCGAGACGCACGTTGTAATAGAGCGCACGCGCAAGCGGCGGCGCTTCGAGCAGCGGCACGTTGTTCTCGGTCGCGAGTTCGCGAATGCGCGCCGCGACGAGGTTCACGCCTTTCGCGACGACCTTCGGCGCGCGCATCTTGCCGTCCGTGTATTGCAGCGCGACCGCGAAGTGCGTCGGGTTCGTCACCACCACGTCGGCCTTCGGCACGTGCTGCATCATGCGGCGCCGCGCGGCCGCGCGCTGTTGCGCGCGAATGCGGCCTTTCACATGCGGATCGCCTTCGTTTTCGCGGTGCTCGCGCTTGACCTCTTCCTTGGTCATGCGCAGCTTTTTCTCGTATTGCCAGATCTGGTACGGCACATCGAGCGCGGCGATCAGGAACATGCCCGCGACGGTCGTCGCGCAGCACACGGCGATCAGATGGGCGGTGTTCGCGAAGGCCACCGACATCGGCTGCGTGACGAGCGCGAGCACGTCGTCCTTGTGATTCCAGACCGCGAGCGTGCCGATCCCGCCGACCACGAGCGTCTTCGCGAGCGCCATGCCGAGCTGGATCACGCCGTTCGGCGAAAAAATGCGGCCGAGGCCCGACACCGGATTGAGCTTGTTCCACTTCGGCTCGAGCGACTTTGCCGACAGCAGCCAGCCGCCCAGCGCGATCGGCGCGACGAGCGCGGCGAGCCCGGTCAGAAACAGCAGCGGCGCGAGCGCCTGCAGGCCCTGCATGCTCGCGGCGCCCGCCCCGATCAGCATGCGGCGCGTTTCGAAGACGCTCGCGTGATCGAACGTGAACGAGCCGCGCAGCATGCCTTCCAGATGAGCGCCGATCTGACCGGACAGGCCCCACGCGCCGAAGAAGCCGGCCGACAGCAGCGCGAACGAGACTAGCTCGCGCGAGCGCGCGACCTGCCCTTCCTCCCGCGCCTTCTGACGGCGACGGGGGTGGCTGATTCGGTCTTTTCGAGGTCGCTGTCCTCTGCCACGGGGCTCTCCAGGCGGTCACGGCATCCATTGCCGGTTTTCCGGGTGAGAGCGATTATTCCCGTAGACGTAAAGGGACGATCGGCGGATAAAGGGCGTTAAACCGGGGTATTTCGCGGGATGGAGGAAGCAGCGGGCCGGCAACCCCGCAGCGGCCCCGGACGGGGCCGCTGTTTCGCCGTACGCGAACGCGCGGCTAGAACGCGATAAACGGCGCCCGGCCGCCGGACGCGCGCAGGTCGAGGCCGTGATACACGGTCTTGCCGAAGTAGAACGGCAAGCCGAGATCGAGCGTGCCGCTTGTCGCTCCGGCCGAACCCGTGAGATTGCCTAACGCGAAATTCCCAGTTTTGAGAAGATTATCTGCGTTGTCTGCTGCGAAATTTACAGTTGTCACGGTCGTGCCGACCCCTTGCAGCGTGGCGGTGAGGATCTGCTTGGCGGCTGGGCAGTAGAAACCCTGCGCGTTGCTGCCACACAATGGGAGAGACGCGATCATGAACACGCCGTTAGAACCCGTGTCGAGGAAAGCTTTCACGCCGCTCACGCCATTGAAAGTACTGTTTTGGAGGTCGCCCGCCAAGTCGGAAACGAGCATTGTCACTGTGCCCGGCATCGCGTTGTTCGACTGTGTGTTGATGCCAAAGGTGACAAGGCCCGTCGCGGTCTTCGAGCCTCCGTCTGGCACAGCCGGGAACTGGACGATTACGCCGTTGTTGTCGCTCGCGAAGCGCGCCACAGGGTTCGTGACCTGCTGCGTGACCGCGACCGGCACACGCGTACAATTGGCCGTCGTCGTATTGGGTGGGCAGGAGAAGTACGTGCTCGGATTGTTGACCGACATCGCTGCGGCACATGCGGTTCCGCAGTCCGTAATCGCCACACCGACGCCGAGAATGCCGTTTGCATTGAGCGCATTGGCTGTGTCCTGGGCATTTGACGCGGGCACGCTGTTCGTGCAATTTTCGCTCGGAATCGTTGCCTCCGGTAAATCACCCACCACTTGGATTGGAATACTAGCCGCCGTCTCCCCGCCGATATGTACGTCGGCCGTACGAATCGTCCCCCACGTGAAGCTTTGCGCGAAAAGCGCACATTGCGCAAGGATGCCGGATCCCGATGGCAACGCCGGCAGGCTGGCGCCCACCGAACCCAACGATGTGTTGAGCACACGCAGGCCGAAAGACCTGGTATCGAGCAACACATTGTTGATGGTTTGACACGCGGTCGCCGAACCAGGTGCGCAGACAGTCACGGTCACGGTCGGAATATTCACGTTGCCCGACACACCCTGGCTGATCACCGCGGCGACCTGATTCGCTCCCGAGGGCGTCGGAGTGCTCGGTGAATTCGAACCGGCGCTGTTGTCGCTGCCGCCGCCTCCGCCGCAACCGGCGACGATCAGCGACACGGCAAGCGCGGCGGCGCCTTTCAGCCAAGGCGTCATTCTGGTTGTTCGTTGCACGAGAATTTCTCCAGTCGTCGGTCGATTAGCGGAGTTGGTCGCCGGTTATGCCGGCCGGCATCAGCGCGGGCAGATACCCACAACCGACATAGCTCCCCATGTGGCCGCCCGCGCGAACCACGAGGCCGCCCTGTTCGACCGTCGCCGGGCCGCGTGCGGCACCGCGTGCCGCCCGAGCGGCGCGCGCGCCCTCCACATACTGCTGGTAGTAGTCGTTGCCGAAGATTTCGGTGAGATTCGGATACGCGGGTCCGTTCCAGCATGCGGCGAACACCTGGCCGTTGCCGTCTACGTATTCGCGCACGACGGTGCCGGTTGCGAGCGTGGTCGAGCGCACCGTATAGGCGGCGGGACCCGACGCTGCTGCAGAACCCGACGCAGCCGACGCCACACTTGACGCCGCAGCCGATGCGCCCGGCGTGATCGCATTGCGCATCGTCGCCGTGGCCGACGCGGACGGCGCGCCTGACATGGCCGACGGACCCGACGTCGTCACGCTCGCGCCTTGCGGCGTCGTCATCGGACTGCTGCCCAACGCCGCGTTCGCTGACGGCGCGGCGGCCAGCATGCCGGCCGCGCAGAATGCGGCAGCGGCAAGCGCGAGCACGCGACGCCGCAACGGGTTTGATTCGAACATCGGCACTCTCTCCTTGAAAACCGCGCTCGCGATGCGAGCCGCATGCAGTCCGAACCTGTTTGCATGGTCGCGACGCATGTTGAAGCGCGATGACACACCGCACCGCGCGCCATTCGGATCCGCCTTCCAGGCCACGCCAGCTGCTTCTCGAAAGCGCGCTGGCAACCGCCCGACAGCGCTGCGCAAGCCCGATGCCCGTTGCCGGAACGGGAAAGGGCCTTTGCGTTACGCGATGGCTAGTATGCCTGCGGAGAGATCGAAGGGACAGACTCCGCGGCTGCGTGAGCATTCGCTTTCAGCAGCCGCGCAGCCTTCGGGGACGAGAGAGAGCGGGAGTCGGAGAGATCCGCGTCAGAAGCCGAGGCTCGCGAGCAGATCGTCGACTTGCGACTGATCCTGCATGACGTCGGCCTTGCCTTCGGGGTTGATCTGCGGACCGTTGAGCAGACCCTCGGGGCTGCCCGTCGACGACACTTCGCGACGAGCGCCGCGGCCGTCGCCGCGAACTGCTCGCGCCGCTCGGGCGCGATGTTCTCGACGAGCACGCCGAGCAGTTGCTGCTCGATCACATAGACGATCTCGGTGATCTTCTTGATCACCTGGCCCGTCAGATCCTGGAAATCCTGCGCGAGCATGATCTCGAGCAGTTGCTGGTTGGTCGCCGCCGTCGCGTCGGGCAGCTTGCCGAGAAACGCGTGCGTGTCGTCCATCAGCGTGCGCACTTCGTCACGTTCGAGCGGCGCCGCGTACCACTGCGCCCAGCGCGCATCGAGCTTGCCCGCGTCCTGCTGCAGCTGCTCCTGGATCGGCTTCGCGACTTCGATCGCGGTCAGCACTTTTTCGGCGGCCTGCTCGGTCATCGTCGCGACGTATTTCAGGCGGTCGCGTGCGTCCGGCACGGCTTCCGCGGCACGCTCGACATGCTTGTCGATGCCGAGTTCGCGCATCGAATCGCGCAGCGTGCGCGTCAACTGGCCGATCCGGGCGAGAATCCGGTCGGTGGTGTGATCGCTGTCGTCGCGCGCGACCGCGTCCTGCGCGTTGGTCGGCTGGTTCACATTAGCCCCCGGTTTTGCCCATCTTTTCAAGAATCTTGTTCAGCTTCTCGTCGAGGGTCGCCGCGGTGAACGGTTTCACGACATAGCCGCTCGCGCCGGCCTGCGCCGCGCGATGATGTTTTCCTTTTTCGATTCGGCGGTCACCATCAGCACCGGCAGGTGCGTCAAGGCTGCGTCCGCGCGAATTTCCTTCAGCATCGCGAGGCCGTCGAGGTTCGGCATGTTCCAGTCCGAGATCACGAACTCGTAGCTGCCGCCGCGCAGCCGCGCAAGACCCGCCGCGCCGTCTTCGCTTCGTCGACATTCGAGTAGCCAAGCTCCTTGAGCAGGTTGCGGACGATCCGGCGCATCGTCGGAAAGTCGTCCACCACCAGAATCTTCATTCCCTTGTCCATCTGATTCCCCTCTATTTCCCAATCCAGCCGGGCGGCGCACCGCCACCCGTTCGTCATTCAGTTCCCGGTCCGCTCAGGCCCCATGCAACAAAGCTGCATCGATGTGCCGTATAGAACGGTTATCGGCTGCACCGCGGTTACTCTGTAACCCAAATGGCCGCTCAAGACCCCGTCGCGGCGTCGCCTTCGCACGCGCGCCGCGACCGGCATGATTACACACGCTGCACCCGTTCGCCCATCGAGTTGAGTCGCGCCATCACGCGGCGGCTCATGTCGGCAAGCGGAGAGATGTCGTCGGCGGCGCCCATCGCGATCGCTTCGCGCGGCATGCCGAACACGATGCAGCTCGCCTCGTCCTGCGCGAGCGTATAGGCGCCCGCGCGGCGCATGTCGAGCAGGCCCGCGGCGCCGTCGCGGCCCATGCCGGTCAGGATCACGCCGATCGCGTTCTTGCCCGCATGCTGCGCGGCCGAGCGAAACAGCACGTCGACCGACGGACGGTGCCGGTTCACCGGCGGCTCGTCCGACAGGTGCGCGATATAGTTCGCGCGCTGCGTGCGAGCAGCAGGTGCGCATGGCCGGCGCGATGTAAGCCGCGCGCTCGCCGTGCTCCGCCTCTTTCACCGTGATGCGGCACAGGCCGTTCAGACGTTGCGCGAAAGATTTGGTGAAGCCCGGCGGCATATGCTGCGCGATCAGCACCGCCGGCGCATCGGGCGGCAGCGGCACGAGCACTTCGCGAATCGCCTCGGTGCCGCCCGTCGACGCGCCGACGATAATCAGCTTCTCGGTCGATACGAGCGGGTTATTGAAGAGCGGCGCATGCGCGGCGGCCGCCGGATGCGCGCCGCCTGCTGCCGGATGCGCGGCCGGCGCCGCCTGCCGCACGCGCGCGCGGGCTGCCGCGCGCACTTTGTCGGCGAGCTTCTCCGAGTATCGAGCATGCCGTCGCGGATGCCGACGCGCGGCTTCGTCACGAAATCGACGGCGCCCAGTTCGAGCGCGCGCAGCGTGATTTCCGAGCCGCGCTCGGTCAGCGACGACACCATCACGACCGGCATCGGCCGCAGTCGCATCAGCTTCTCGAGGAAATCGAGGCGTCCATGCGCGGCATTTCGACGTCGAGCGTCAGCACGTCCGGGTTGTGCTGCTTGATCAGCTCGCGCGCGACGAGCGGATCGGGCGCCGTCGCCACCACTTCCATGTCCGGCTGGCCATTGATGATCTCGGTCATCAGGCTGCGGATCAGCGCCGAATCATCGACGCACAGTACCTTGATCTTTTGCACAGTTGCTACGCCTCCTCTGCGGTCCGCGCATTTTTGGAATCGTTCTCGCGGCCGCCCGCGTTGAACAGCTCGATACGTGGCTTCGTCGCGCCGCCTGCGGTGCCGGCTGCGGAGCCGCCGGCGCGCGCGCGCTGCCGCCGCCCTTGCCGGCACTGAACAGCTCGACGCGCGCGCGCGCCCTAGCGAGGCGTTCGGCGCGCTGCTCGGCGCTCTGCCGGGCCAGCACGCGTTCGCGCTCCGCCACATCCGGGTCTTGCTGCAATCCGAGTTTCTTCACCATCACCTGGCCGGTGCGCGGCAGGAACGCGACCTTGCGCGGATGTGCGCCCTGCAGGTCTTCGGCGATGATGCGGATTTTTTCGAGCGCGAGATAGCGGCGCACGAATTCGGAATTGCGATCGCCGATATTCATCGTCGTCATGCCGGCGAGCACGGCGGCGCCGCCGAACACTTTCGCTTCGAACCGCTCGCGGCGCCCGCCCGCCTTGATCAGCTCGTTGATCAGCACTTCCATCGCGTACGCGCCGTAGCGCATGGCGTCGGAGGCGGCCTGCACGACTTCGGCGCCGTCGTCGGGCAGCATGAAGTGATTCATGCCGCCGATGCCCGCGGTGCGGTCCTGAATGCAGGCGGCGACGCACGAACCGAGCACGGTGACGAGCACCATGTCTTCGTTCGTCGTATAGAACTCGTTGGGCAACAGCTTCACGCCGGGACGCTTGAAGTGGTTGTCGTAATAGAGGTTGTTCGCGATCGGCAATCCGGTGCTCATGCGCTCACCTCGTTCATCGCACCGTGCGTGCGTCCCTGCGCGGGCGCGCGGCCGCTGTCGCGCGTCAGCTCGTAGACGGTCTGGCCTTTGAGCCGGAACGCCTGCGTCACATAGGTGAAGTTCTCCGAGTGGCCGGCGAACAGCAGGCCGCGCGGCTTCACGAGCGGCTCGAAGCGCGCGAGCACCTGCGACTGCGTCGGCTTGTCGAAGTAGATCATCACGTTGCGGCAGAAGATCGCATCGAACGGGTTGCGCAGGCCGTAGTCGCGATCGGTCAGGTTGAGCCGCTCGAAACGGATCATCGCGCGCAGTTCGGGCCGCACCTTGACGAGCCCCGCATGCGCGCCCGTGCCGCGCAGAAAAAGCGCTTCAGGCGCTCCGGCGACAGATGCCGCACCTGCTCGTACTGATAGACGCCCGCATCGCATTTGGCGAGCACTTGCGTGTCGATGTCGGTGGCGAGCACGCTCGCGTGGCGCGCGGCCGATTCGCCGAGCGCTTCGACGAGCGTCATCGCAATCGAATACGGCTCTTCGCCGGTCGAAGCCGCCGAACACCAGACCGACACCGGCTGCTGCCGCTTCTTCACGAACTCCGCGAGAATCGG